>NZ_JBBCXG010000011.1:0-163814 GCF_037145535.1 Oerskovia sp. USHLN155 | reverse complement strand
CCCCCGCCCCCCCCCGGGGCCGGCGCCGCCCCCCCCCCCGCGCCCCCCCCCCGCCGCCCCCCCGCGCGGGGGCCCCCCCCCCCCCCCCCCCCCCCCCCCCCCCCCCCCCCCGCCCCCCCCCCGGCCGGGGTGACCGGGTCAGTGGTGCGTGTGCTTGACCGGCTCGGGCAGGCCTGCGTCCGCGCGGATCGCGCGCGACAGCCCCTCGATCGAGCGCAGCGCGTCGACGAGCTCGGGCACGCGGACCTCGAAGGGCATCGCGTGGATGGTCTCGCCCGGGGCGGTCGCGGCCTCGGCGACGCGGCGCAGGTCGCCCACGTCGGCGGTCGTGAGCCCGATCTCGGTGAGCGTGTTGGGCAGCCCGACGCGCGTCGTGAACTCCACGAAGTCGCGGATCTCCTGCGACGGCGCCCCCTCCAGCACGAGCTGGGTCAGCGAGCCGATGTTGACCTTCTGGCCGTGCGTGAGGCCGTGGGTCTGCGGCGCGGCCGTGAGCCCGTTGTGGATCGCGTGGGCCGCCGCGAGGCCACCCGACTCGAAGCCCAGCCCGGACAGCAGGGTGTTGGCCTCGACCACGGCGTCGACCGCGGGCGTGACGAGGTGCTCCTTGACGGCCTCGATCGCGGGCAGCGAGTTCTCCCACAGGATCTTCCAGGAGAGCTCGGCGAGCGCGGTGCCCGTGATGAGCGGCAGGCCGCCCGCCATGGTCGTCGCGTTGGCCTTGGCCACGGCACGGGCCTCGATCCACGTGGCGAGCGCGTCGCCGATGCCCGCGACGAGGAACCTCACCGGGGCGTTCGCGACGAGCTGGGTGTCCACGAGGACCAGGTCGGGGTTGTGCGGGAAGAAGCGGTACTCCTCGAACGCGCCCTCGTCGGTGTAGATGACCGACAGGGCGGAGCAGGGGGCGTCGGTCGACGCGACGGTCGGTACCGAGACCCAGCGGATGCCCTCGAGGTGTCCGGCGGCCTTGACCGCGTCGATCGTGCTGCCGCCACCGATGCCCACGATCACGTCGGCGCCGCTCTCGCGGATGCGCCGTGCGAGATGGTCGACGGCCGCCGCGGTCGCGTACGTGCCGAAGCCCTCGCGCTCGCGGCGGAGGTTCGCGGCCTGGAACGACTCGGCGACGGTGTCCTCGACGATCTCCCAGACCACGTCGTCGGCCACCAGGAGCGGCTTGGTACCGATTGGGGCGACGAACTCACCGAGCCGGGACAGCGCGCCGCGCGACTGCACGTAGCGCAGGGGGCTGATGAGGGTGCGGATCGGGACCTCGGACATGGGGACCTCCTCGAAGTGCTGGACAGGGCGTCGCCGGACCCGCACGGAGGGTCGCTCCTCGCGGACCGCCGACACCTCGACGCTATGTCTAGGCACGCCCGACCGCCCGGTGGGGCCGTGTGACGTCCGTCGTCGTCCCGCGGTCCGAGACGTGGCGCGTCAGTCGACCGTGACGGCCTCCAGCACGGGCAGGCGCGAGGCCCGGATGCCAGGCCAGACGCTCGCGACGAGACCGATCACGACCGCGAGCCCCAGGACCGCGAGCACCTGCCCCCAGGGGATCGCGAGGCTCGTGAGGCCCTGCTCGGCGAGCACCCCCGGCAGGGCGGCCGCGATCGCGATGCCCGTGAGCACGCCCAGCACCGTCCCGTAGACCGCGGTCAGGACCGACTCGATCGTGATGATGCCCGCGAGCTGGAGGCGCCCGAGCCCCACGGCCCGCAGCAGCCCGATCTCCCGCGTGCGCTCGATGATCGACAGCGCGAGCGTGTTGACGATGCCGAGCAGCGCGATGACGATCGACAGCCCGAGCAGCGCGTAGAGGATCACGAGCACCTGGTCCACCTGCGCCGCGGCCGCGTTGGCGAGCTCCTCGCGGTCGAGCACCGAGACGACGAGGAACGGCTTGACGGCCTCGGTGAGCGCGGCGCGCAGCTCGGTGGTCGAGGTCCCCGGGGCGGCCGTGACGTACACGGCGTACGTCGGGATCTCCGTGGCCCCCACGTCCGCGTACGTCGCGTCGGCGAGGACCAGGTCGGACGAGATCACCTGGGTGTCGATGATCGCCCCGACCTGCACGTCCTGGGTCCGGGTGCCGTCGTCGCTCGTGAGGGTCAGGGAGTCGCCGACCGCCCACCCCTTGTCCCGGGCCGCGGTCCGGCGGACCACCGCCTCGCCGTCGGCGAGGGCCTGGTCGGGGTCGCCCTCGACCACGGGAGCGTCGAGGGCCTCGGTGAAGAACCCGGGCGGCACGACCGTGGCCCCGCTGGGCTCGCCGTCGACGTCGAGCGTCCCGAGCCGCAGCGGGAGCGCCTGCCCGACGGCGGGGAGCCCGGTCACGGCATCGGTGACCCCCGGGGGGAGCGCGCCCGTGGCCGCGGCACCCTGGACCACGTAGTCGGCCCGCATCTGCTCGTCGACGATCGACCGGACCGAGGCCTGCGTCGAGGCCGCGATGACCCCGGTCGCGCTCACGAGCGCCATCCCGATCAGCAGCGCCCCCGCGGTGTTCGAGGTGCGGCGCGGGCTGCGCGTGACGTTGCCGCGCGCCAGGCGGCCGAGAGGCCGGATCGCCGCGACCGCCGGCACGGCCAGCACCGTGATCACGGCGCCGGCGATCGCGGGGGACAGGACGAGGACGCCCACGAGCGCCGCGCTCGCGCCGACCGCGAGCAGGACCCGGGGGTTGAGGTCGTCGACCAGGGCCCACCCGGTCGGGTCGGCCGAGGCCGAGCTCCCGAGCCGCGAGGCCAGGACCAGGAGCCCCGCGCCGAGCACCGTCAGCACGAGCCCGACGACCGCCCGGGTGCCGGTCCCGCGGTCCGGTGCGACGTCGTCGTGCATGGCCTGGACCGGGGGAGTGAGGGCCGCGCGGCGGCCCGGGACCGCGGCCGCGACGACGCTCACCAGGACACCCAGCGAGATCGCGACCACGACCGAGGTCGCGCTCAGCGGCACACGCCCCGACAGCTCCATGCCCGTCGAGCCGAACACCGCGCGCAGGCCGCTGACCAGCACCCGGCCCAGCACCACGCCCGTCGCCGCGCCGAGTACCCCGACCGCGACGGCCTGCGCCAGGATGGACGCGAACACCTGCGCGGGCGAGGCCCCCAGCGCCCGCAGCAGGGCGAACTCGCGCTGACGCTCGCGCACCGACATCGCGAACGTGTTGGCGATGATGAACGCCCCCACGAACAGCGCGATCGCGGCGAAGACCAGCAGGAACGTCTCGATGAACCCGAGGATCTGCTCGACCCCCTGGCGGGCCTCCTCGCGCACTGCCTCGCCCGTGAGGGACTCGGCGCCCGCCGGGAGGACCTCGGCCACGCGCTCGGCGAGCACCTCCTCGGACACGTCTCCCGCGGCGTAGACCGAGATCGTGGGGACCGTGCCGTCGGGGGCGTAGGTCGCGAGCGCGGTCGCAGGGTCGAGGCCCACCAGGATCGTGCCGGCCGCTGCCGCCTCGATCGCGAAGACCCCCGTGACCGTGACGGGCTGGGGAGCGCCCGCCAGGACCACGGTCGTCGTGTCTCCGGTGGTCAGGTCGGCGGCCGACGCGGCGCTCTCCTCTAGGGCGATCTCGGCGGGCCCCACGGGCCACGCGCCGCTCGCGAGCGTCACGGTCGGCTCGTCGGGCCCCACCGCGATCCCGATGCTCGGCGGGCCCGACGTCGTGACTGCCGTGCCGTCCGCCGCGACCAGGACGATCGGACCCGACGCGTCGGGCACGGCCCGAGCGACGCCGTCGATCCCCGCGACCGTGTCCGCGAGGGAGACCGGGACCGGGGAGTGTGGCGTCCCGAAGGTGCTGCCCGCCGTGGTGGAGTCGTCGATCTCCTCGGCGCCGCGCACGTACACGTCGGCCACGAGAGTGGTCGCGATGATCTCGTCGAACGTCGAGGACAGCATCGCGCGGAACGTGAACGTCCCCACGACGAACGCGACCCCGAGCATCACGGCGAGCGTCGACAGCACGAAGCGGACGAGGTGCGCCCGGACCCCGCGCAGCGCGACCCGCAGCATCAGTCCTCCTCCGCCTGCCCGAGCGCGTCGAGGATGTCGCGCCGCGTCGGGGCCGCGAGGTCGGCGGTGATCCGCCCGTCGGTGAGGAACAGGACCCGGTGCGCGTACGAGGCCGCGCGCGGGTCGTGCGTGACCATGACGACCGTCTGCCCCAGCTCGTCGACCGACCGCCGCAGGAACCCCAGCACCTCGGCGGACGACCGCGAGTCGAGGTTGCCCGTCGGCTCGTCGGCGAACACCACGGACGGCCGCGAGACCAGGGCCCGCGCGCACGCGACCCGCTGCTGCTGCCCGCCCGAGAGCTCGGACGGACGGTGGTGCAGGCGGTCGCCCAGCCCCACCGCGCCCACGACCTCGTCGAACCACGCCCGGTCCACGGGGACCCGGGCGATGTCGAGCGGGAGCGTGATGTTCTCCGCCGCGGTGAGCGTCGGGACCAGGTTGTAGGACTGGAACACGAACCCGATCCGCGTCCGCCGCAGGGCCGTGAGGCGCCGCTGCGAGAGTCGGCTCACCTCGGTCCCGTCGATCACGACCCGGCCCGACGTCGGTGAGTCCAGGCCAGCCATGCAGTGCATGAGCGTCGACTTCCCCGAGCCCGACGGCCCCATGATCGCCGTGAGCTCGGCCGCACGGAAGTCCACGTCGACGCCGTCGAGCGCACGCACGACCGTCTCGCCCTGGCCGTACGTCTTGACGAGGTCTCGCGCCCAGGCCGCCGTCCCGTCAGGTGCGTCCGGGGGCAGCGCTGGCGCGGCACCGGTTCCCGAGCGGGTGGGCGCGGGTGGGCCGGGCGAGGACGGGGCGGGCTCCATCGGAGCTCCCTTCGGTCGGAACGTCTCCATCGTGGCCCCGAAGGCAGGTGACGTGCGACACATCCGTTGATCTCGCGTCAAGACCCTGCCGCGCCGTGGTCCTCCCCAATACCACGGACCACCCGTCCGTGCGACCCGACGGCTCGACCCCCCTGCCCGCCGGGCACCACCCGAGGAGCCCATCATGACGAACCACACTCAGGCCGGATCCCCCCGGCACGCGGCGGTGCTCGCCGTGCCCCCCACGACGAGGCCCCCCACGCTCGCGTGGCGCCTGCTGTCGACGGCGCTCGCGGCCCTGCTCGTGCTCGTGGGCGTCGTCGCGATGCCCCGCACGGCGTCCGCCGCGGAGCTCGACGCCATCAAGACGGTCACGCTCACCCAGCCGCTGGACGAGGTCCACCTGTGGCAGTCGCTGCGGATCGAGGCCACCTGGGCCGTGCCCGACGGCTCGCACGCGGGGGACACGTTCACCCTGGCGTTCCCGGACTCGCCCCGCGTGACGGGGTTCGCGCAGACGTTCGACCTCAAGACGCCCGCCGGTGCGGTCGTCGGGACGTGTGACGTCACGCAGGACGGTTTCGCGTGCACGCTCAGCTCGTACGTCGAGACCGCGACCAACGTCCACGGCACGCTGTTCTTCTACGCGCAGGTCAGCAGCGTGGGCGAGGGCGGCACGTTCACGTTCACCACGGGCAACGAGATGGTGATCGAGGTCCCCGTCCCGGGTGGCGAGGTCGTCCCCGGGAGCGGCTGGTCCGCCCCGGAGCAGCCCGTCAAGGGCGGCTGGGTCAGCACGGACGGCAGGACCGCCGTCTGGGAGGTCTACGTGCCGAGCGAGTTCCTGGCCGCGTCGGCCGGTGGCCCCGTGGTCGTGACCGACACCTACGACCCGCGGCTGTCCATGCGCGACGACTCGCTCGTCGTCGCGTACGTCCCCCTGGCCGACTGGAACAACGGTGACTACGGCTCGAGCGCGGTACGCCTCAGCCCCGGGACCGGGTACGTCTACACCCCGGACGTGGCCGGCTCGTCGTTCGACCTGACGTTCGTCGACCCCGTCACGGACGGCTCGCGCATGTACATCTTCACGTACCGGATGTCGCTGCCCGTGGGCGTGCAGGACGGCGACACCTTCGCCAACCAGGTCGCGGGCAGCACCGGCTGGGACGACCAGCGCGTGCTCGAGTACGCGGCCGCCGGTGGAGACGGCGGCGGTGACGGCAACGGCGAGCTCCGCCTGACCAAGCACGTCACGGGCGAGGGTGCGGCGTCGGTCCCGGCGGGCACCGAGTTCACCGTCGACTACACGACGGACCGGAACGGTGCGACGACGTCGGGTCGCCTCACGGTGACCGACGGTGCGACGGTCACGATCCCCGGTCTCGCCGCCGGGACCGTGGTGACCCTGAGCGAGGTCTCGCCCGCCGCGATCGACGGGGTGACCTGGGGAGAGCCCGTGTTCTCGGGAGAGGGCGTGACCCCGGTCGAGGGTGGTGCACAGGTCACGGTCGGTGCGGAGGGCGTGGTCGAGGTCGCGCTCGACAACCCCGTCGCCCCCGTGGACCCGCCGGCCCCGCCGGTCCCTCCGACGACGGTGCCGCCCACCACGGTGCCTCCGACGACGGTGCCTCCCGTCACGACGCCGCCCGCCTCGGTCGTCCCGCCGACCAAGGTGCCGACGGTCAAGGCGACGCCCCAGGCGACGACGAAGCACGCGCGTGGTGCGCTCGCGACGACGGGTGCGACGGTCGGCCTGGTCGCCGGTGCGGCCGTGCTGCTCGTCGGCGCCGGGGCCACGCTCGTGGCGCTACGTCGTCGGGGGTCGAGCTCCTGACGGCGGCCTGAGTGCTGCGGCCATCTCGCGGCCCCTGGGCGACCGGGCGATCGACCGGTCGCCCAGGGGCCGCGGCGGTGCTGCGGCACGGCCGCAGTAGCGTGGACGCATGGTCTCTCACGCAGTGGTGAACGTGCTCGACGCCGTGCTCGACCCGGGCGACGCCCCTCCCGTGCGCTGGGGGATCCTGGGGGCGGGGAGGATCGCGGGCTCGTTCGCCGACGAGGTGCGGGCCTTCACGCAGGGCCACGTGGCGGCCGTGGGCTCGCGCGACGAGCACCGGGCGCGGGACTTCGCGCAGCGGCACGCGCCGTCGGCGACCGTGCACGGGTCGTACGAGGCCCTCGTCGCGGACCCCGACGTCGACGTCGTGTACGTCGCGACCCCGCACTCGCACCACCGCGAGCACGGGCTGCTCGCGGTCGCGGCGGGCAAGCCGGTCCTCATGGAGAAGGCGTTCACGCGCAACGAGGCCGAGGCGCGCGAGGTCCTGGACGCCGCGCGGGCGGCGGGAGCGTTCGTCATGGAGGCCGTGCTCACGCGGCACCTGCCGCACGTCGCCGCGATCCGTGCGCTGATCGCGCAGGGGGAGATCGGCGAGGTCCGGTCGGTCACGGCGTCCTACGGCTCGAACGCGGCGTACGACCCGGCGAGCCGGCTCTTCGCGCCCGAGCTCGCGGGCGGCGCGCTGCTGGACATCGGGATCTACCCGCTCGCGTTCGCGACGGACCTCCTGGGCATGCCCGACGACGTCACGGCGGTCGGTCTGCAGGCTCCCACCGGGGTGGACGCCCAGTCGACCGTGGTGCTGCGGTACGGCGACCGGGCGACGGCGACGCTCTCGTCGTCGGTCCTGGCGCAGTCGGCGACGTCGCTCGTGGTCGCGGGCACGGGCGGCCGGATCGAGGTCGTGGACCGGTTCATGGTGCCCACGACGTTCAGCGTGGTGTGGGCCGACGGGGCGCGGCGCGAGTACGACGGGTACGCGACGGGGGCCAAGCAGTACGAGGCGGCCGAGGTCGCGCGCTGCCTGGCGGCGGGGCTGACCGAGAGCCCGCGCATGACGTGGCAGGACACGCTCGACCTGATGCGGGTCATGGACCTGGCACGCGCGCAGCTGGGGGTCGTGTACCCGGGGGAGTAGCGGTGCCGAGAACGAGGTTGGGGCCGTTCTGGCTGCGCGAACGGCCTCGATCGCGGGGTTCGACCGCGCGGAACCTCGTCCTCGGCACGGCGGCCCACCTGGGCGCCGGGCGACCACGCCTCGGGCAATACCCCGTGGCACCGCTCTCACGGGGTTAGCGTGAACCCATGAGCAACGACGCCCGCGCCGCGGCACCGACCGACCAGCCCGCCTCCCTGCCCGACCTCGTCGCGACCGCCGCCGACCTGCCCGAGGTGGTCTCCGGCGTCGTGCCCGATCCGCGGACCGCTCCCACCGTCCGCTGGGGGATCCTGGGCGCCGGAAACATCGCCGGGTCGTTCGCCGAGGCCGTGCGCGACCACACGCGGGCGCGCGTCGTGGCCGTCGGCTCGCGCGACCGCGTCCGGGCCGAGCGCTTCGCGACCGAGCACGGCATCCACACCACGCATGCCGACTACACCGAGCTCGTCGAGGACCCGCAGGTCGACGTCGTGTACGTCGCGACGCCCCACTCGCACCACCGCGACCACGCGCTGCTGGCCATCGCCGCAGGCAAGCACGTCCTCGTCGAGAAGGCGTTCACGCGCAACGAGGCCGAGGCGCGCGAGATCCTCGACGCGGCGCGGGCCGCGGGCGTCTTCGTCATGGAGGCCATGTGGACGCGGTTCCTGCCGCACGTCGCCGCGCTGCGCGGGGTGATCGCGCGCGGGGAGATCGGCGAGATCGTCAACGTCACCGCCGACCACGGCCAGTTCTTCCCGTTCGACCCCGAGCACCGGCTCTACGCCCCCGACCTCGCGGGGGGAGCGCTGCTCGACCTGGGCGTGTACCCCGTGTCGTTCGCGCACGACGTGCTGGGGGCGCCGTCGTCGGTCACGGCGGTCGGCGCGCTCACGGAGACGGGCGTCGACGGCCAGCTCGGCATCACGCTCGGCTACGGCCAGGCCATGGCCACGCTGTCGACCACGCTCTGGTCGCAGACGCCCAACGTCGCGTCGATCTCCGGGACCGCGGGGCGCATCGAGATCGAGGGCACGTTCTACGCCCCGACGTCGTTCCGCGTGATCCGGCACGACGGCGCGCAGTGGCGCTACGAGGGTTTCCGCGGCGAGGGCAAGCAGTACCAGGCGGCCGAGGTCGCGCGCTGCCTCGAGGCCGGCCTGACCGAGAGCCCGCGCATGACGTGGCAGGACACGCTCGACGTCATGCGGACCATGGACGAGATCCGCCGCCAGACGGGCGTGGTCTACCCGAACGAGTGACCTGGGTGTGTCGAGAACGGGGTTGAGGTCGTTCTGCCCGTCAGGACGACCTCAACCCCGTTCTCGACGCCGCGGGCGGGGGTGGCGTGCGGGGCTAGCTCGCCGTCGGCTCGTCCGTGTGCTCGACGACGTAGCTGCGGCCGTCGGGGCCCGTCACGTACTCGAAGCGCGTCTTGAGCTCGCGGTCGCGCTCGGCCTCGGCCGCGGAGACGCCGCGCCCGGGGGAGCCCTGCTTCCCGACCTGTGCCGGTCCGAAGATCGGCAGGAACGTCTCGGTCATGCGCAGGCCCAGGGGGCGTCGTCGCTGCTTGTCGGCCATGCGCCTCTCCTCTCGAGAACGGTGCAAGTAGATGGTGCACCAATGATTGGTGTACCAAGCATAGGGGAGAACTGGCTACGATGACGACATGACCACGTCGATCGAGAGCGCCCCGCTGCCCGGTACCGACCCGCTCGCGCTCGAGTCCCAGGTCTGCTTCGCGCTGTCGGCCGGCGCCCGCGCGATGGTCGCCATGTACAGGCCGCTGCTCGAACCCCTGCGCCTGACCCACCCGCAGTACCTCGTGATGCTCGCGCTGTGGCAGGACGCCGCGGCCGGCGAGCGCACCACGGCCACGTCCCTCGCCGAGCGGCTCCACCTGGACCCCGGCACGCTCTCCCCGCTCGTGCGACGGCTCGAGACCACGGGGTACCTCACGCGCTCGCGCAACGAGCACGACGGTCGCGTCGTCGACGTGACGCTGACCCCGGCCGGGCGCGACCTCCGCACGCAGGCCGAGAAGGTGCCGCCCGCCATCACCGCCGCGACGGGTCTGACCCTCGACGAGCTCATGGAGGTCCACGCCGCGGCCTCGAAGGTCGTGTCCGCCGCGCTGCGCGCCGGCGTCATCTAGCCCGGGCGCCCGTCCCCGGGCGACATGTCGTAGGTGACCCACGGGGTTGCGGTCGCGACCGAGTCGTAGAGCCGCCTGGCCGTGGCGTTCGCCGGGTCCGTGATCCAGCGCACGACGCTCGCCCCCAGGTCCCCGGCGTGCACACCGACGGCCCCGAGCAGCAGGCGCCCGGCCCCGGCCCCCCGTGCCGCCTCGGCGACGAACAGGTCGTCGAGCCAGCACCCGTGCGACCCGTCGAGCGGGCGCTCGAACGTCCGCATCACCGCGATGCCGCCCAGGCGCGTCCCGTCCGTGGCGACCAGACCGCGGACCCCCGAGGCGCCGTCGTGCAGCCAGGACCAGACCAGGCGGTCCCGCGCCGCGTCCGCGGGCATCTCGTAGAACGCGCGGTAGCCCGCGTACAGGTCGAGCCACTCGGGCTCGTCGTCGAGGAGGACGGGGCGCACCCGCCAGGTCGTCGTCACGGCGACACCGTACCCACCCGGAGCCCGCCCCTGCGGGCCCGTCCGAGCCGTGCCTAGGGTGGCGCGATGACCACCCCTGCCCTCCCCGCCCCCCGGGCGACCCGGGCGCGCGGCCTGGCCGCCGCCGCGCTCCGCCAGTGGCACCTGCACCCCCGGTGGGCCATGGCGCTGCGCGGCGCCGTGGCCGCCGCCGTCGCCTGGGTCGTCGGGATCGTGCTACCGCAGCCCTTCTCCGACTACCCGTACTACGCGCCCCTCGGGGCGGTCGTCGCGACCACGAGCACCGTGGCCCGCTCGGTCCGGGAGTCCTTCCAGGCGGTCGGCGCGATCGTCGTCGGGGCGCTCGTGGCGCGCGGCGTGGACCTCGTGCTCGCGCCCAGCGCCCTGTCGATCGCGCTCGTCGTCGCCGTGGCGATCCTCGTCGCAGGGTGGGGGCTCCTGGGAGACATGGGGTCGTGGGCCGTGACCTCGGCGCTGTTCGTCCTCATCATCGGGAACGCGGACAAGGTCGGGTACATGGGGGCGTACATCGGGCTCGTCCTGATCGGGTCGCTCGTCGGGATCGGGATCAACCTGCTCTTCCCGCCGCTGCCCCTCGCGGCGTCCGACGTCGACCTCGACCGGCTCAAGGACGCCCTCGCGGACCAGCTCGACCACCTCGCGGACGGGCTCGACAGCGACGTCGCGCCCTCACCCGAGGAGTGGGACGAGCGGCGCCTGCACCTCGGTCCGGTGGTCGACCGGTCGCAGCGGTCCGCCGAGCAGGCGCGCGAGGCGGCGCACATCAACCGTCGCGCCCGCCGGTACGCCGAGGCGACCCGCGCGCAGGGCTCCCAGGCAGCCGCGCTGGGCGTCACGTCGTCGGTCGTCGGGGACCTGACACGCCTCGTCACCGGGTGGGAGAGGCAGGACCTCGACGACCTCGCGTTCGGCGAGTCCCTGCGGCCCCTCGTGCGCGACGCCCTGCGCGCGTACGCGGACGCCGTGCGGTCCACGGCCGGGGCGCTCGCGGAACCCGAGGCGCTCGACCGCGTCCGTGACACGACCGAGCGCCTGCGGCGCGCCGTGCGCGACGTGCGCAGCGGCGCGGACGAGGACTACTTCGTCGCGGGGGCGACCGTGCTCGCGATCCGGCGCGGGGTCGCGGCGCTGGGCGAGGAGTAGGTCCTCGTCAGGCGTCGGTCACGCTGATCGACCCGTCCTGCCCGACGGCGAAGCGCACCGTGTCGAGCCCGCTCGCGCCCGCGTCGGGAGCCACGGCAGCCTGCGCGAGCTGGGCGAGCGTGTGCGTGCCCTCGACGACGAGCACCGCGCACCCCGCGGCCCGGCCCGCGGCGACCCCGGCGGGCGCGTCCTCGACCACGAGGCAGCGCGACGGGTCGACGCCGAGCCGCTCGGCGCCCAGCAGGAACGGGTCCGGGTCGGGCTTGCCGTGCGTCACGTCGTCGGCCGTGACCACGACCGCGGGCGGCACGAGGCCCGACGCCCCGATGCGCGCCGCCGCGAGCGGGCGCGTGCACGACGTGACGATCGCCTGACGCGTCGCGGGGAGCGACGCGAACGCGTCGACCGTGCCCGGGAGGACGCGCACGCCCTCGGTGTCGTGGAGCTCGAGGTCGTGGATGCGGTGGTACGCCTCCTCGACCAGGTCGGCGGGCAGGAGGCGCGCGATGAACGTCCGCGCCGGGGTGCCGTGCTCGATCTGGAACGTGTCCGCGTCCGGCAGGCCGTACTCGTGCGCCCAGCGGCGCCAGTTCCGGTCGACCGCGGGCACCGAGTCGATCAGGGTGCCGTCCATGTCGAACAGGATCGCGTCGAACGTGCGCCCCGCGAACGCGACGCCCGGGGTGGGGAGCGCGGGGGAGTCGGGGAGGCCAGGACCGGGTACGGGGAGGACGGACATGCCACCGAGGCTACCGGCCGTGTCGCGCGGCCCGTCCCGTGCCGTGCGACCTTCCCTTGTCGGGTGGCCCGACTATCGTGGGCGCGTGAGCACACCCGGTTACTTCATCTCGTTCGAGGGCGGCGACGCCGTCGGCAAGTCCACCCAGTCCCGTCTCCTGGGGGAGTGGCTGGGCGAGCTGACCGGCCGCGAGGTCGTGCTGACCCGCGAACCAGGGGGTACCGAGCTGGGCGTCGAGCTGCGTCAGGCCGTGCTGCACGGCCGGGACATGGACGCCCGCACCGAGGCGCTCATCTACGCGGCCGACCGCGCGCACCACGTCGCGCACCTGGTCCGGCCCGCGCTCGAGCGGGGTGCGGTCGTCGTCACGGACCGCTACCTCGACTCGTCGGTCGCCTACCAGTCGGGTGGCCGTGAGCTGGGCGTCGACGAGGTCGAGCTCATCTCGCTGTGGGCCGTCCAAGGACTCATGCCGCACGTGACGGTCCTGCTGGACCTCGACCCCGCGGTCGCGGCCGAGCGGCTCCAGGGGAAGCCCGACCGCCTGGAGAGCGCGGGGCTCGACTTCCACCGGCGCACCCGCGAGGCGTTCCTCTCGCGTGCCGCGGCGGACCCCGAGCGGTGGGTCGTGATCGACGCGACCGCGTCGATCGACGACATCCAGGCCCAGATCCGGGTCGACCTCGCGGCCCGGCTCGAGCTCACCCCCGTGGTCGAGGAGGCCGAGGACACGGTCGAGGCGCTGCCCGACGACGGGTTCGACGACTCCGACTCCGCGATCGGCTACGCCCCGGACCTCGCCGACCTGCCGGTCACGCGTCCCGTGACGCACCCGGCGCCCGGTCCCGCCGCCGAGACGTCCGCAGGACCCGCCGCCACGGGCGCCGCAGAGACGGCCGCGCCGTGACGGTCTGGGACGACGTCGTCGGGCAGGAGCACGCGGTCGAGATGCTCTCGGCCGCGGCGACCGACCCCGCGGCCATGACCCACGGGTGGCTCCTGACCGGCCCGCCCGGCTCAGGGCGGTCCAACGCGGCCCGGGCGTTCGCCGCCGCGCTGCAGTGCGAGCAGGGCGGGTGCGGCGTGTGCCAGGCGTGCACGACCACGCTCGCGGGCACGCACGCCGACGTGACGATCGTCGCGACCGAGAAGGTGACCATCGCGATCGACGAGGTCCGCGACCTCGTGGGCGTCGCGAGCAGGCGTCCGTCCCAGGGCCGCTGGCGCGTCATCATCGTCGAGGATGCCGACCGCATGGCCGAGCGGACCACGAACGTCCTGCTCAAGGCCATCGAGGAGCCACCGCCTCGCACGGTCTGGATCCTGTGCGCGCCCAGCCCGCAGGACGTCCTGGTGACGATCCGGTCCCGCTGCCGGGGCGTCGCGCTCCGGGTCCCCCCGGTCGAGGCCGTCGCACGGCTGCTCGTCGCGCGGGACGGCGTCGACCCGGTCGTCGCCGAGGCCGCGGCGCGTGCCGCGCAGAGCCACATCGGCCTCGCCCGGCGCCTGGCCCGGGACGGCAGGGCGCGCGAGCGCAGGTCGTCGGTGCTGGCCCTCGCGCGCCGGATCCGTGGCGTCGGGGACGCCGTGGTCGCCGCGGGCGAGCTCGTCGAGGTCGCGCAGGCCGAGGCCAAGGCCGCGACCGAGGAGCGCGACGCGATCGAGAAGGCCGAGCTCCTGCGCGCCCTGGGGGTCGAGCCGGGAGGAACCATGCCGCCCCGGCTCCGGTCCCAGCTCACCGACCTCGAGAAGGACCAGAAGCGTCGCGCGACCCGTCACCAGCGCGACGTCCTCGACCGGTCGATGCTGGACCTGCTCTCGCTCTACCGCGACGTGCTCGTGGTCCAGCTCGGGGCGCAGGTCGACCTCGTCAACGCCGAGCTCGCGGAGACCGTGCAGGCGCTCGCGGAGGACTCCACGCCCGAGCAGACGGTGCGCCGCATGGACGCGATCGGCGTCGCGCGCGAGCGGCTCGGCGGCAACGTGGCGCCGCTGCTTGCGCTCGAGGCGATGGCGATCGCGCTCCGTCCGCAGGGCTGAGCGGGCCGGCAGGGGGCCGGCCTCAGACCGTCGACGCCTCGCGCGCCGCGGCGATGCGGTCGCCGTGGATCTCGCACCAGGCGCGGATCGCGTCGACGGGCTCGAGCAGGGAGCGCCCCAGGTCGGTCAGCGTGTACTCGACGCGCGGCGGGACCTCGGCGTAGACGGTGCGGGTCACGATCCCGTCCCGTTCGAGCGAGCGGAGGGTCTGCGTGAGGACCTTGGGGGTCACGGCGCCGATCTTGTCGCGCAGCTCGCCGAAGCGCAGCACGCCGGGTCGCAGCGCCATGAGGACGAGCAGGGTCCACTTGTCGCCGAGGCGCTCGACGACGAGCCGCGAGGGGCAGGACGGCGAGAACACGTCGGGCACGTCCTCGACCGGGACCGCAACAGTATCCATGAGGTAATAATGGCACGTTGAAGTCATTGGTACCCGCTGGATACTGTCGCCTCATCGCGACGCGCCAGGCGTCGCCGGCACCCCGGGTGGGGTCGAGGAGGCTGACATGAAGGTTCTGCTCACGGGTGGCACGGGGTACATCGGGTCCGCGGTGCTGACCGCGCTCACGGCGCACGGCCACGAGGTGACTGCGCTCGTCCGCAGCGAGGGGTCCGCGCGCACGGTCGAGGCCGCGGGCGCGACGCCCGTGGTCGCCGACATCACCGACACGGCCGCCGTCGGCGCGCTCCTCGTCGACGTCGACGCCGCGGTCCACGCGGCGGCCGCGAGCGACGGCACGAGCCTCGCGATCGACACCTCGGTCGTCGACGCGGTCCTCGCGACGTTCGACGGCACGACCAGGCCGTTCGTCCACACGGGCGGCATCTGGGTCTACGGGGACGGGGACGCGATCGTCGAGGACTCGCCCCTGGACCCGCCCGCGATCGTCGCGTGGCGCGTCCCGATCGAGGAGCGCCTCCTCGCGGCCGCGGCCCAGGGCGGCGTGGTCGCCTCGGTCGTCGTCCCTGGCGTCGTGTACGGCCACGGGGCGGGCATCCCGCCCCTCCTCGCGGGGGCCCCGCGCACAGGTCCCGACGGCGCCGCGCTCACCCTGGTCGGCAGCGGCACCCAGCACTGGGCGACGGTCCACGTCGACGACCTCGCCGAGCTCTACGTGCTCGCGCTCGAGCAGGGGCTCACGGGTCGCCTCCTCGGCACGGGCGACGACGGCGCCACGGTCGCCGACCTCACGCGGGCCGCGAGCCGTGCTGCCGGGCTGGGCGGCGCCGTCGGGCCGGAGAGCGACGACGCGAGCCGCGAGCGGCTCGGTACGCCCTTCGCCGACGCGCTCCTGCTCGACCAGCGCGCCGCGACCACGACGCGCTCGCGTGCGGCGGGCTGGGCGCCCACGCGGCCGTCGCTCACGCAGGAGCTCGAGACCGGGAGCTACGCGCCCGCCCCCGCGGCGCACTGAGGCCCACCGGGCCGGGGCTGGACGCAGCCCCGGCCCTCCGGGAGGATGTGGCGACCCGCCCCGCGACGAGAGCGAGACCATGGCCGACAGTGCTTCCCCCCGGACGTCCGACCGTCGCGAGGCCCGCGCCCGCGACGAGGGCAAGGCCGGTGCGCTCGCCCTGACGGGTGCCGTGATCGCCTGGGGCCTCGCGCTGATCCACCTCGTCAACGGCTTCACCCGGCCGCTCGGGCTCGTCGACGTGCGCCTTCTCGACGCCGCCAGGGCCACCGGTGCCGCGGAGGTCGGGACCGACGAGGTCGGGGTGACCGCCGTCCTGGGGGAGTCCATGCCCTGGACCGACGTCTACCTCCACCGCCCCCTCGACAAGGTCGACCTGATCGCGTTCTTCGCGCTGGCCGGCGTCGCGCTGTTCCTCACCTACCTGCTCGCCCGGCGAGGCCCGCGAGGAGCGCGCGCCGTCCTGCACGGCACGGCGACTGCCGGCTGGCTCGGGATCGTGCTCGTCGCCGTGGGCGTCGTGCCGGCGCTCGCCCAGGAGCAGGGCACCCTCGTGCGCCTCGCCGACGCCGGCCTCTCGGACGTCCTCGCCCCGGCACACCCGGACCTCGGGTGGGGGTGGATCGTCGCGGGGATCGGCGTGACGTTCGTGGTCCCGGCCCTTCGGAGGGCGTCGCGGCGGGGTCGCGCCTGACAGGACGGGAGGCACGCGACGTTCATCGGATCGTCGTGCGGGCGCCCCGCGGGGGACACCGCGGCGCCGGACGTCGGGGCTAGCGTCGCGAGCGACAACGCACCGGACCACCGGAAAGGGCACTTCGACGATGACCCTCACACTGACGCTCGTCCGCCACGGCCAGACCGTCCTCAACGCCCGCCGCCACCTGCAGGGCGCGTGCGACTCGCCGCTCACGCGGACGGGCCGCGCGGGGGTGCGCGTCACCGCGCAGCACCTCTCGCGCCACGAGTTCGACGCCGCCTACTCCTCGCCCCAGGGGCGCGCCGTGCTCACGGCGATCGAGATACTGCGTCACCACCCCGGCCTGAGGCTCTCGGTCGACGAGGACCTGCGCGAGCTGTCCTTCGGCACGTTCGAGCGACGGCCCGAGCGAGAGCTCGACGCGGTCGTCCCGTGGAGCACCCTCGTGCCCGCGGTGCTCGCGGGCACCCACCCGGGCATCGGCGGGGGAGAGCCCGGTGCGGAGTTCATGGCGCGCGTGCGGGCGGTCCTCGACCGCATCGTCGCGGCGCACGACGACGCGGCGGGCGCGGGCCGTGACGAGCACGTGCTCGTCGTGGGCCACGGGCTGACGCTCGGCGCGATGCTCGCGACGATCGACCCGACTGGGCTCGTCGCGCTGCCCAACGCCTCGGTCTCGACGGTCGAGGTCTCGGGCGGTGTCGCGCGCGTCGTCGCCGCGGGGATCGACGTCGCCGGGCATGGATCGCTCGCTGTGTCACTGGCGGCCCCGGCCGCGGCGCCGCTGTCCGCCTGAGGTCCGCCTGAGGCCGGCCGGGCGTCCGCCGGGCACTCGCGGCACGTCCGCCGGGGGCTGCCGCGCATACGGTGCCGGACCGCCGCCCGCCCGCTGCCGACCGCCCGGTGAGGCGTGCGTCACTCCTGCCCCGGAACGGGTGCCTCGGTCATCCGTCGTTCAGGTACCCGACATGTCGGGCCACCTCCGGTTCACACCGGTTTCCTATGGTCCAGCGGAACCCCCACGACCGGGAAAGACCGGAGGAACCCGCATGTCCCTGACCAGACGACTCACCGGCTGCGTCGCCGTGGTGTCGATCGGCCTCACGACGGCCGTCGGCACCGCGGCGGTCGCGACGGCCGGTGCGCCGACAGCGCCCGCGGCCCTGGCGGCCCTGCCCCACGCTGCCGCGAGCACGCCGTTCCCGCTCTTCGTCTCCGAGCTCGCCCCGGACAACGCCGGCGTCGACGACTTCGAGTACGTCGAGCTCTTCAACCGCTCGGACGCGCCGGTGGACCTGACGGCAGCGGGCATCGGGCTCGCGTACACGTACGCCGACTCGGACGACCGCTCGCGCGACGTGCCGCTGAACGTCCCGGCGGGCACGGTCGTGCCGGCCGGGCAGGCCGTGGTCCTGTGGCTCGACTACACGTCGGGCAACGTCGACACCTCGGTCCGCACCGAGCAGGACTTCCGCGACCACTACGCCGCCGCGGGCGCGACCGCGAGCGACTACGTGCTCGTGCGGGTGAGCGGCCAGGCGGGCATGGCCAACGGTGGGGACCGTGGCATCCGCGTCCTCGGGCCCGACGGCGCGTCCCCCACCTGGTCGTTCTACCCGGCCGGGTCGGTCGCGGCCGGGCGCACGGCGCACTTCCAGGTGCCGGCCGCAGGTGCGGCGTCGGCGGGGCTGCTCGAGGCGAAGGGCGTCCCGTCACCCGGGGTCGTCGCGCCCGAGGCGCTCGTCCCGCCCGTCACGCCCGACCCGGAGCCCACCCCCGAGCCGACGGACCCGCCGACGGACCAGCCCACCGAGCCGACGCCCGGCCCGGGCGAGACCCCGACCGACCCGCCCACGACCGAGCCCGCCCCGGGGAACGGCGCGCACCTCCAGGTGACCGAGCTCCTGCCGGACTCCTCGAACGTGGGCACCGGGGACGGCTACGAGTTCGTCGAGCTGTACAACGCGTCGAGCACCCCCGTGGACTTCGACGACTACACGCTGAACTACCTCTACCCGCTCGACGACCTGACCAACAGCCAGGTCGTGGAGTGGCCTGCCGTGCCGGGCGACGTCGTCGTGCCCGCGGGCGGGACGCTCGTGCTGTGGGTCAAGAACGGCCAGAACGACCACCTCACCGGGGCCGACTTCAACGCGAAGTTCGGCACGCACCTGGTGGCCGGGACCGACCTGCTGGAGATCCACTCGGGCGGCATGGCCAACGGTTCGCCCCGTGGGCTGGAGATCGCGACTCGCACGGGCTTCGCGCTCAACCGCGCCTACTACAACCTGGGCGGCGTGAAGGACCCTGTCGCGGACCGCGGCATCCAGTACGCGGCCGACGCCGCCGACGCCATGGTCCAGCGCAAGATCGGCGTGAGCGCCGCGACGCCCGGCGCGGTCTCGGCCGCGCAGAGGCCCGCCACGCCCGTCGAGGTCCCGGCCGACACGGTCGCGCCGAAGGTCGCGGACACGACCCCGGCGCAGGTCGACCCGGCCGACGAGCTCGCGATCGAGGCGACCGTGACCGACGACGTCCAGGTGCGCTCGGTGCGGCTGCTGCTGCGCAGCGACGTCGACGCCGACTACCAGCGGATCGACCTGACGGCGGGCCTCGCCGCGGACGGGTCCGGTGCCCGGACGGCGTTCCGGCACGCGATCCACCCGGCCGACCTCACGGGCAAGCGCTGGTACGAGTACGTGCTCGTCGCCTCCGACGGCACCCACCAGACCCGCACGACCCCGCGCCGGATCGAGATCACGGGGGTCGACACGGCGCCCGTGCGCCTGAACGTGGACGAGGGCGAGTTCGTCACGGGCACGACGCCCGTCGCCGCTGCGGGCGACACGTACCCGAGCCCGCTGTCGCTCACGATCGACGGCACGAGCGTCGCCCCCGTGGCACCCGCGCTCGAGGACGAGCCCGTCTTCGCGTTCGAGGCCGGCGGCGTCAACACCTTCTTCCGCAACGGCGTGCTGTCGGGCGGCGAGGTGCTGAACATCTTCGACGACGGCATCTACGAGGGCTACGAGACGATCGCGACCGACGTGCCGCTGCGCATGGTGCGCCAGGGCGACGAGCTCGTCGTGAGCGTCTACGCGGGCACCAAGGCGGCCCCGGAGATCGACCCCGACGAGAACAACGACGACTTCCAGATCAAGAACCTTCGCCTGGTCCTGCCCGACGGCCGCACGCTGCGCCCCGCCGGGTACGACGACCCGACCACGGTCCTCCAGATGGGCGACAGCGTCGGCAAGCTCGACTTCCTCGACGCCCGCTTCACGCTCCCGGACGACGCCTTCACCGCGGTGTCCCACGCCTGGGACACCACGGCCGTGGCCGACGGCGAGCACACGGTCGCCGCGACCGACGGTACCGGCTCGGCGCGCGCCACCGTGGTCGTCGACAACACGAGCCCGGTCATCGCGACCGACGCCGTGGACGGCACGGACTACCGCGGCGAGTTCACGCTCGACGCGTCCGCGACCGACACGGGCTCGGGGCTCGCGTCGCTCACCGCGACGCTCGACGGCCAGGCCGTCACGCTCCCGTACGCGACGTCCTCGCTCGTCCTGCCCGACGGCGAGCACACGTTCGCGCTGACGGCGCGCGACGTCGTCGGGAACCGGAGCGAGCGGACCGTGACCTTCACGACCCCGGTCGAGAACCCCGGTTCCGAGGCCGTCTCGCCCGCGGGCGGTACGACGGTCGAGGGCGAGGAGGTCGAGCTGCGCGCCAAGGTCACCGACCCGAGCGGCGACCGCCTCGACGTCTCGTTCCGCGAGGGCTACCGGCTCGACGACGAGGACGCGGCGGTCGTGACGACGTCGGGCACGACGCGTGTCGCCGCCGACGCCGCGCTCGCCCTGCCCGGACCCGGCGCCCGCGCCGGCGGCGCGACCACGGCCTCCGACTCCCAGTTCCCCTACCGGACCTACCAGGTCACGATCCCCGAGGACGCCGGCGAGGACTACGCGACGCGCCTCACGTGGGACGGGTCGGCCAACGCCGACGCCAAGGTGCTCCTGTACGTGCTCAACACCGCGACGGGCGACTGGGACGAGGTCGACCGGCACGTCACCGCAGCCGCGGCGACCGAGCCCGAGGCGTTCACCCTCGCCGCGACCGTCCCCGCGAAGGACCACGCGCGGGACGGCGTCCTCACGGTGCTCGTGCAGCACTCCGAGGGCTTCGCGGGCGAGGACCTCTCGACGCGCCAGACGCCCGTGACCCCGAACCACCCCGAGGACACGCCGCGCTCGTCGTACGACTTCACGCTCGGCTGGGAGTCCGACACCCAGTACTACAACGACTCGTACTACGACCGTCAGCTCGACATCCACGACTACTTCCTCGACCAGCGGGACGACGTCAACCTGCAGTACGTCTTCCACACGGGCGACATCGTGGACAACCACACCCAGCCCCACCAGTGGGCCAACGCGGACGCGGCGTACTCGATGCTCGACGACGCCGGACTGCCCTACGGGGTGCTCGCGGGCAACCACGACGTGGGCCACAAGGAGATCGACTACGGGCCGTACTCTCAGCTCTTCGGCGAGGCCCGCTACGCGGCCAACCCCTGGTACGGCGGCTCGTACCAGGACAACCGCGGGCACTACGACCTGATCACCGCGGGCGGCATCGACTTCCTCATGCTCTACATGGGCTGGGGGCCGGGTGACGACGAGATCGCGTGGATGAACGAGGTCCTCGCGCGCTACCCCGAGCGCGAGGCGATCATCAACCTGCACGAGTACATGCTCACGACCGGTGGCCTGGGCCCCGTGCCGCAGCGCATCTACGACGAGGTCGTGGCGACCAACCCGAACGTCAAGATGGTCTTCTCGGGCCATTACCACGACGCGTTCACGCGGGTCGACGCGTTCGACGACGACGGGGACGGCGTGACCGACCGCTCGGTCCACCAGATCCTCTTCGACTACCAGGGCCTCCCCGAGGGCGGTCAGTCGTTCCTGCGGCTGCTCCAGTTCGACAACCAGGGGCGGACGGTCCACGCCCGGACGTACTCGCCGTACCTCGACCGGTACGGGTCCGACGACCCGTCGCTCGCCCCCGAGCACCAGGACTTCGTGATCCCGTACGCGGCGCTCGGCATCGAGCCGCGGACCAAGACCCTCACGTCGGACGCGTTCACCGCCGAGGTCCTCATGACGCGGTCCATCGCCGAGTTCGACGACGTCGAGAGCGGCACCGAGCTGTCCGCGACCTGGCAGCGCCCCGGCGCGGGCGAGCACGGCTGGTACGTCGTGACCGCCGACCCGTACGGCGGCACCGACTCCTCGGAGGTGTACCTGGTGAACTTCGCCGAGGTCACCGGCGGCGGTGACGGTGACGGCGGTTCGACGGGCGGCACGGGCGGTACGGGCGGTGGGGGAGCCGGTGGCTCGACCACCGACCCGGGAGCGGGATCCGGCACCGGCGGGAGCGCCGGCAACGGTTCCCGGCTTCCCGCGACCGGGACCCAGGTGGGTCTCCTCGTCGGGCTCGCGCTGCTGCTCGTCGCGGGCGGCGGAGTGCTCGTCGCGCGCACCCGGCGCACGGCGAGCGCCCCCGCGAGCGGTGCTGGGGACACGGGCGACGACGCGCCGTAGCGCGCGCCACGCCCACGCCCGACGGCGCCGCTCCCCTCCCCGGGGGAGCGGCGCCGTCGGGCGTGGTGGCCGGGCGGATCCGGCGGCTGCGCGAACCCCGAGGGTCAGTCCTTGTGCAGCGCGTCCTTGACGACGCCCTTGGCCTTGTCCAGGGTGTTCGACGTCGGCGTGGTGCCGTGGAACCTCGGGTCCGGCACGGTCGGCGCAGGCATCGGGACCCCTGCGGGCGGCGTCGGGACGTACTCGAACTCGCCCCTTCCGTCGGGCGTGGGGCCGGAGGCCCAGCGGCCCTCCGACGCGTGCTCCCCGTCGGAGAAGTTGATGTACTGGTACGACACGTCACGGTCCTCGTTCGACAGCGGGAACGTGCTCGGCACGGGCAGCTCCTCGACCCCCTCGTCCCGCAGCTCCTGAGCTGCGGCGAGCCACTGGTTCTGGTGCATGGTGTCGCGGGCCAGGAGGAACGCCAGGAGGTCCTTGACGCCGTGGTCGTCGGTCATGTGGTAGAGCCGGGCGACCTGCAGACGACCCTGCATCTCGGCGTTCGCGTTGGCGGTGAAGTCGGCCAGGAGGTTGCCGCTCGCCGTCACGTACCCGGCGGACCACGGGTTGCCGTTGGAGTCCACCGGACGCGCTCCGGCACCCGCGACGATGGCCTGCTGGGGGTCGGTGCCCCCCACGACGGCGGCGACGGTCGGGTCGTCCTGGACGGCTCCCTCGACCACGCCCAGAGGAGCGTCGGCCAGAAGCTGGGCGATCATGGTCGCGAGCATCTCGACGTGCCCGAACTCCTCCGCCCCGATCCCGTACAGCAGGTCGCGGTACTTCCCGGGCAGGTGGGCGTTCCAGGACTGGAACCCGTACTGCATGGCCACGGTGATCTCGCCGTACTGGCCGCCGAGCACCTCCTGCAGCTTGCGGGCATAGACCGCGTCAGGGCGTTCGGGGGTCGCGGAGTGCTGAAGCTCTTGCTTGTGGAAGAACATGGACCGGCTCCTTCGAGAAGGTGGTCCGGCACCGGCCCGCTCACGGCTTCCCGTCGCGTGGCAGCAGTGCCAGGGGGAGGCGCGCACTGGTCTCGACGCGTTGGAAAATCACGGTCCGTCCACTGTGACCACACCGGCGCCGGGCCCGCATCTCGGACGGGCAGACCTCGAACCGACGGGCGAGGACGGCAGCATGGCACGTGGAGCAGCGCGGACGGGGTCGCGTCACCGGCACGAAGAGACCCCCCCACCCAGTGCTGGTTCCCGCTCTTTGAGTTCCAGCCTGCTGCTTCCTGGGTACCCCGTCGTGCGAAGCGCTCTCATTGTGTTCTGCCGGGACGCCCGGGCGCCAGCAAGGAGCGACGAGATCACCCGCTCTGGCGAGCGGGAGGCGTGCGTCGTACCGTCGGAAGCACGCAGCGAGTCAGGACGCGGCTCCCCTCCCGGTCTGAGGAGACCTGGCCATGACGTCCTCCACCCACCAGCCCCCGCATTCTCGGTACAGGGGGCGCCCTCCGCGTTCCACCGGTACGCGCTCTCCACGAGGTCGCCCGCTCCTGGCCGTCGCCCTGCCGTGGGCCGTGGCCTCTCTCGGCACGGTGGTCCTCGGCATCTGGTCCTTCGACTGGACCTGGTTCGTCGTCGCGGCGGCTGCCGCGACGATGTCGGTCGGGACCCTGCTCAGACACTCCCGGCAGCCCGCGCGCCCGTTGGCGGCCGGGTACACGATGCCTGACCGGAGGGTCGCGCAGGACCCATGGCACGGCAAGCGGCAGACGAGTAAAATCGAGGGCACGATCTGCGGGTCAGGCAGCCGGCTCACGCATCCTTCGCCCAGGAGACGCACTGTCATGTCCATCGAACGTCGGGCGTTCGTGCGCCCTCTCGACGATGCACCCGAACGCCGCACGCCCGGTCCCGGTGAGCACCACCAGCAGCCCACCACCGGCCAGTGGCGGTACGAACTGGCCACCGGGCAATGGTGGTGGTCGGAGGAGAGCTTCCGGCTCCACGGCTTCGAGCCGCACGAAGTGGTGCCCACGACCGCCCTGGTGCTGGCGCACAAGCATCCGGAGGACCGGGAGGCGTTCCGCCGGCTGCTCGACTCGGCCAAGGCCACCGGTGCGCCGTTCCACAGCATCCACCGGATCCTCGACGCGCGGAGCCACGAACGTGTGGTGGTCGTGGTGGGCCAAGGCCGCCGCGATCCGGACACCGGCGAGGTCGTCGAGCTCATGGGGTACCTGCTGGACGCGACCCGAAAGGTCGGCGACCGGGCGGAGGTCATGGCGGGTGACCACATCCGCGCCGCGGCCGCGCACCGCGGGGTGATCGAGCAGGCCAAGGGCATCCTGTCGGTGACGCACGGCCTGACGATCGACCAGGCGTTCGAGACGCTGCGGACCACCTCGAACCAGCGGAACGTCCCCGTGCGGGTCCTTGCCGAACGCCTGGTGAACCTCGGACGTGTCCTGCCCCTGGACGAGCATCGTCGGCACTGTGTCGACGAGTTCCTGCGCAACCCGCTGTGACGGCATGTTCAGCGTGACGTCGCTTGCCGAGCTGGGGGAGCTGGCCGAGACCGGCGTGCCGTTGTACGTCCGGTACAGCAGAGGACCCGAGGCGGATGCGGGCGAGGTGAGCGTCGACCACGAGAGCGGCTGCCGACTGCCCGGCCTGTCGGTCAACCCTCTTGATCCCGAGCCGTGGTGGGACCGGCCGGTGCAGCACTGGGTGGCGCGGCAGCTGCGCCAGTACGTCCACCTCGCCGAAGGGGACCGTTACGCCTGGGTGCTCACGGGAACGGTCGTGGGCAGGGGCCCGGACTGCGAACCGCTGCTCACGTCGGTCAGGCCGGTCGCACGCCTGAGCGACCAGGTCCTCGACGAGGCTGCCCGCCTCTACCGGCAGGTCTTCGACGTCGGCGACGACGGCACCTGACCGTCAGCCGCCAGGAGCCCGTGGGTGCGGTCGGGCGGCATCGGTGCGTCGCGAGCGCCGTCGACCCTCGGCGCGGGTGCGAGCCCGCAGCCCTCGTGCGAGCCTGCTGGAAGCCTGGTCCGGCGTGCCCTGCCGGTGACCGTCCCCGTTCCCTCGCCCGGCCCGAAGGAGAGACCGTATGAGCTCGACCCCCGTGGACCTCTCGAAGCGCGACTCGGTCCGTGTCGTCCGTGACGTGCTCGGACCGATGGTCGCGCAGGGCGCGATCATCCGGCGACCTCGCGTCACCGGGTGGGCCGAGCGGCGTCAGGTCGACGCCCGCGGCCGGGCGACCCTGACCGACCTGCGCCGCGAGCACGGTGCCGCGCCCCTCCGGTTGCGCCTGGGACCGCGCACCATGGTGCTGCCCACCGACGCTCGCGACGTGCGCCGGCTGCTCCAGGACTCGCCTGTGCCGTTCACGCCCGCGTCGAAGGAGAAGCGGGGAGCGCTGAGACACTTCCAGCCCGACGGAGTGCTGATCTCGACGACCTCCGAGCGCGCGCGCAGACGACCGTTCAACGAGGTGGTTCTCGACATGCACGAGCCGGTCCACCGCGACGCGACGTGGTTCACCGAGGTCGTCGACCGCGAGACCGCGCTGCTCGCGAGAGAGAGTCACCAGCAGGGTTGCCTCGACTGGGAGACGTTCTCGGCGGCGTTCTGGCGGGTCGTGCGTACCGTCACCCTGGGGGAGAGCGCGCGCGACGACGTCCGCCTCACGAGCGTCCTGAACGCGCTGCGCCGCGACGCGAACTGGTCCTCGTTCCGGCCCCGGCGGCCGCGTCTGCGCCGCGAGCTCGAGTCGCGGTTGTCCGGGTACGTGGAGGCCGCGACGCCTCCGACGCTCGCCGCACGCGCCCAGGACGTCGGCGACGGCGTCGACCCGGTGGGGCAGGTCCCGCACTGGCTGTTCGCCTTCGACGCCGCGGGCATCGCCGCGTTCCGTGCGCTGGCGGTCCTCGGCGCACGGGCCGAGGAACGGGACAAGGTCAGGACGGAGGCGCTGTCGCCCGGCCCGCTGGCGGCCCTGCTGCCCTACACCCGGGGGGTCGTGCTGGAGTCCGTGCGTCTGTGGCCCACCACGCTCGTGATCCTGCGGGACAGCACCGACGTCACGCGATGGGGAGAGGCCGAGGTGCCCGCAGGGACGGGCTTCGCGATAGTCAGCAGCTTCTTCCACCGCGACCCCCAGCGGTCCGACCTCGCCGACGCGTTCGCGCCCGACGCCTGGCTCGACGGGCGGGCCGACGACGACTGGGGCCTGGTCCCGTTCAGCGGGGGCCCCGTCTCGTGTCCCGGCCGTAACCTCGTCCTGCTCGTCGCCTCGCAGTTCCTGGCGCGGACTGCCGCGCTGGACCTGCACCTCCCGCGCGGCAGGTATCTCGCCCAGGACCCGCTGCCGCTGACCATGGACTACGCGGGCCTGAGGTTCCTCGTGCCCTAGCTCGCCGGGTGTGGAGTCCGGTCATCGGGCCGCGAAGGGTGCCCTTTCCCGCCCCTGACCCGTGCCCGTGCCAGTGGCAGAGGGGTCGGCTAGCGTGAGATCGGGGTCGAGCCAAGGCACCGTCGCAGCACTACGCTCCGGTCGCACCCGCCGCAGTGGTACGGGTCGCGGGCGGCGCACGCCACCGGGAGGACCGATGACGATGACCACCGCCCGCCGTCGAGCACGAGCTCTCGGAGGGAAGCCATGACGGCGACGGCGACGCCCCAGGTCGGCTGCGCGTCGATGCCGATGCCTGGTCCGCGCGGCCCGATGGGCGAGGCCCTGGTGGCCCTCCTCCACGGGCACCCTGCAGCGACCGACGTTGCCGGGCTCCGTCGGCAGGCGGACCGCAACGCCCAGGAGGGCGGCCGCGCGACCGACGACGAGGACCTGCAGCACACGCTCCTGTGCCTGTACGAGCTGCACTATCGCGGGCTCGCGGGCGTCGACGACCGGTGGGAGTGGCATCCGGACCTCCTGGCCGTCCGTGCTGCCCTGGAGGAGCGGTTCGAGGACGAGCTGCACGAGCGGGTCGTTGCACCGGCGTCCGAGCGCTCTGACGCGCGGGGTGTCGCCGACACGCTGTTCGCACTGACCGCCGACGACGGGGGACCCAGCCTGTCTCGCTTCGTGGCCAAGAAGGCCACGGAGGAACAGCTGCGCGAGCTCCTCGTCCTCCGGTCGGTGTACCAGCTCAAGGAGGCCGACCCGCACACCTGGGCGATCCCGCGGCTGAGCGGTGCCCCCAAGGCCGCGCTGGTCGAGATCCAGGCGGACGAGTACGGAGACGGCCGACCCGAGCGGATGCACTCCGCGCTGTTCGCGCAGGCCATGCGGGGCACGGGCCTCGACGACACGTACGGCGCCTACGTCGACCTCGTGCCCGCCTCGACCCTGGCCTCCCTGAACATGATGTCGATGTTCGGTCTGCACCGTCGGCTGCGCGGCGCGATCGTGGGTCACCTGGCTGCGTTCGAGATGACGTCGTCCATCCCCAACAAGCTCTACGGGAACGGGTTCAGACGCCACGGCCACGACGCTGCGACCACCCGGTACTTCGACGAGCACGTGGAGGCCGACGCGGTGCACGAGCAGATCGCAGGCCGCGACCTCGCGGGCAGGCTCGCCGAGCAGGAGCCCGCGCTGCTGCCGGACATCCTCTTCGGGGCCGCGGCATGCCTGGCGGTCGACGGCTGGGCGGGGGAGCGGACCCTGGAACGGTGGCAGAGGGGCGAGAGCGCCCTGCGAGCGAAGGTCTCGCATGACTGAACCCCGCGACGGTCGGATCGCCGACGCCGTGTACGTGCTGCCGCTGCGCTGGTCCCGGGCGGACGACGGCGACCTCACGGCCTACCTGACGCGGCTCTCCTCGTGGATCGAGGTCGTCGTGGTCGACGGTTCGCCACCCGACGTCTTCGCCGAGCATCACGCACGGTGGGCGGGACTGGTGACCCACGTCGCGCCCCGCCCGCCGGGGGACGACGAGAACGGAAAGGTCGTCGGAGTGCTCTGCGGTCTGCGGACGACTCGGAGCTCCCTCGTCGTGGTCGCGGACGACGACGTGCGGTACGACCGTGCCGACCTGGTCCGCCTGGTCGAGCTGCTCGGCGACGCCGAGCTCGTCCGTCCGCAGAACGTCTTCCGGCCGATGCCCTGGCACGCCGTCTGGGACACCGCGCGCACGTTGATCAACCGGGCGCTCGGTGGGGACCACCCCGGCACGATCGGGTTCCGGCGTGCTGCGCTGCCGGAGGGTTACGACTCGCACGTCCTGTTCGAGAACCTCGAGCTCGTGCGCACCGTGCGGGCGGGCGGGGGGCGCGAGATCCGGGCGCAGGACCTCTTCGTGGAGCGTCGACCGCCTTCCACCGCGCGCTTCATCGCGCAGCGGGTCCGCCAGGCCTACGACAGCCAGGCGCAGCCCGCGCGCCTCGCCGTCGAGCTCTCACTGCTCCCCGCCACGCTCTGGGCTGCCAGACGTCCCTGGCGCCTCGCGCTGCTCGCCTGCGCAGCCGTCCTCGTGGCCCAGCGCGGGCGGCTGCGTGCCGGTGGCCGGGAGCGGTTCCCGGCAGCCGCCCTCGCGTTCGCTCCTGTCTGGGTGGTCGAACGTGCGCTGTGCTCCTGGGCGGCTCTGGGGTGCCGGCTGACCGGAGGCATCGGCTATGCGGGATCACGCCTGCGCACCGCGGCGCACTCCGAACGCTGGATCCGGCGCCACCGGCCACCGGGGACACCGACGACCCGGAGCGTGGGAGCGAGCAGGGCCAGGCCCGCCCCGCTGTCGAGAGAGACGAGCCGGCGATGAATCCCGACGCCACGGCGGACGGCGCCCACCTCGCCGAGGGGGAGGACCTCTCGATCACGCTGTGCCCCGACGGGCCGCTCCTCGTCCGCGGGCGCCCCACGATCCTCGACGGCGACGGGAACCAGGTCGACGCGCGCCGCGGGACGGTCGCATTGTGCCGATGCGGCGCGTCAGCCATCAAGCCCTTCTGCGACGGGACCCACAAGGTCAACGGGTTCCGGTCGGGCGACTGAACTGCTCGGGCGGTGCGGTGGGGAGAAGCGCTTCCGCGAGTCTCCCGCTTCCCGTCTCCTCTCCGAGGAGAGGAAAGGAGAGGAGTCCGGGCCCGAGGGTCCCAGGGCGAAATGGTCGACCATCGCCACAGTTCTCCTTCGGACACAGAGGAACTTCGTCGAAGGCATCGCCACGACGGGCGCCGTGAGCCCGCCTGCGCCCGCAGAGCGTCGTGCTACGACGTCGCGAAAAAATGGCCCGAGCGGTGGCGAGCGCGCCGAAGAGGACTACGTTCGGAAGAGGTCATGAAGTGGCCGACAGGGAGCCCGGGCACCGGACCGCTCGATCACTTCGCGAGCCGGGACCGACGCCGCAGGGCTCACCCACCTCGCCCACCCGCCCACTCACGGGACGACCGTCGACGGGGACGGCGAGGACGACCTTGGGAGAACACCATGAGCGAGAGTCATGTCCCGACCCGGACGCCGACGGGCGTCGACCCGGCACGGTCGCAGGACCCGCCGTCGGCTGGGGCGCCCCAGGACAGTGAAACGGGCGGCGTCCAGGACCGGGTGAAAGAGACGACCCACCAGGCGACCGAGTCGCTCGGAGACATCGCGCACGAGGCCCGTGACCAGGCCTCGGAGGTGGCTGGCGCCGCCACCAAGCAGGTCAGGAGCCTCGCCGACCAGGCCCGTGGCGAGCTGGACGCACAAGCGCAGTCGCAGCAGAAGAAGGCAGCGGAAGGCCTGCGTTCCCTGAGCGCAGAGCTGTCGAGCATGGCCCGGAGCAGCGAGGATCCCGGCTACGCCACCGACCTCGTCCAGCAGGCCTCGGACGCGACCGACCGGGTCGCGTCGTGGCTCGACGAGCGTGACCCCGGCTCCCTCGTCCGGGAGGTCCAGGACTTCGCCCGACGGCGTCCCGGACTCTTCATCGCCCTGGCGGCCGGCGCGGGGCTCCTCGTCGGAAGGCTCGCGAGGGGGATGAAGGATGCGCCGTCGTCCGGGCAAGGGTCGTCCGGGCAGGGGGAACGATCGACGACAGGTCCGACGGTCGCCGCGCCGGGCGGAGCCAACGCTGGATCGGCGGGCACGCCTGACACGCTCGGCACGACCGGGAACCTCGGCGTGCCGGGGAGCACAGGCACGGGTGCGACGGCGCAGCCGGACACGAGCGGCGCGCACAGCGCCGGCTGGTCGTCCTCGTCGAGCCTCCTCGATCGGGAGTCGCTGGGGGCGGCGTCGGGGACGACGCCGGTGACCTCCGCGCCGGCCGAGGGTGCGAGGCACGGTGAGACCGATGACGACCGCGTCTGAGCCGGGCGGCTGGGCGCCCGCGTCGGCCCCCGGCCAGGACGACCGCGCCCGGAGGCCGGATCCCGCTGACGGCCCCCCGGAGGATCCCTCCCGGCAGAGCGTCGGCGAGCTGTTCGCCGATGTCACACGCGACATGTCCACCCTGCTGCGTCAGGAGGTGGCCCTCGCGAAGGCCGAGGCCACTGCGTCCGCACGGCGCGCGGGCAAGGGGGCCGGGATGTTCGCCGGCGCCGGCGTCGCGGGGCACATGGTCCTGCTCTTCCTCTCGATCGCCCTGTGGTGGTCGGTGGGGACGCAGATCGGGCACGGCTGGTCGGCGCTGGTCGTGGCCGGCGTCTGGGCGGTCGTGGCGGTCGTGCTCGCGCTCGCGGGGCGAGCCGAGACCCAGAAGATCAAGGGGATGCCGGAAACCGTGGACTCCGTCAAGAAGATCCCGCACGCACTGCAAGGGCACGAGGAGAAGAACTCATGAGCACCGATCCGGAACAGCTCAGGAACGACATCGAGCGCACGCGCAGCGAGCTGAGCGACGACGTGGACGCGTTGGGCGACAAGGTCAACCCCACGCACGTCGCCCGGCGCCAGACCGACAAGGTGCGGCGCTCCTTCACGTCCGTCAAGGACAGGGTGATGGGCACGGGGAGCGCAGCCGTGCACTCGACCCAGGACGCTGCGTCCTCCGTGACCGACCGTGTCAAGGGTGCTGCCGGCACGACCTCGGAAGGGATCTCGTCGGCCGCGTCCACGGTGCGCGACCAGGCGGAGGGCAACCCGCTCGGGGTCGGCCTGGTGGCGTTCGGCCTGGGCCTGGTCGTCGCCAGCCTGCTGCCTGCCACCCAGGCCGAGCAACGTGCCGCGAGCAAGGTGCAGGATGCTGCGGCGCCGCTGGTCGACGACGTGAAGGAGGCGGCGAGCACCGTGGCCGACCACCTGAAGGAGCCCGCACAGGACAGCGCCCACGCGGTGCAGGAAGCCGCCAAGGAGGCTGCGTCGTCGGTCGCGGAAGGAGGGAGAGAAGCGGTGTCCGACGTCCGCTCGACCGCCCAGCAGGGGTGAGGCCCCGGGCTCTCGCCGCAGCGCGTCCCGCGGCGAGAGCCCGGGTGCTCCGGTGACCCCGGGAGTTCCCGGTGCGCCGGGGCCCCGGCGCACCGGGACACGCGGCCCTTCGAGCCGTCAGTGCCTGCGAGCCTCGTCGATCGTGGCGGCTGCCGCCGCCGTGAGCGACGTGCTGTCTCGTTCGCTGCGCCTCAGGAGCTCGTCATACGCGGCCGCCATGTCGATGTCGAGCTGGTAGGCGAGGACCCCCTTGGCCTGCTCGACCACGACGCGCCCCTCGAGCGCACGACGGAGGTTACCGAGAAGGTCGGACTCGTCGACGTGCTGTGGCTGCACGATCACGAGCGCCGCCACGTCGGCGAACGTCTGACCGAGCTGACGGCTGTCCTCGCTGAGCGGCTCCTCGCTGACGGCGAACAGGTTCAGGCCGCCGATCGCGCGGCCGTGCCAATGCAGCGGAAAGGCGAAGACCGAGGAGAAGCCGGCCTCGATGATGGCTGGACCGACCGTCGGCCACCGGCCCGTGACCTGATCCTCGCCCAGCGCCTCGACACGTTCCCCGGATCGCACGACGTCGACGCACGGGCCCTCGTCGCGCTGCGCCTGGTAGAGCTCGAGCTCGGTGGTCCGGGGGGAGGTCGCGCTGAGAAACTCCAGCTGGTCGCTCTCGCTGCGCAGCAGGAGTCCCGCGGCGTCTGCGGGGACGAAGGCGGGCACTGTCCTGGACCAGTCGTGCGAGCAGCCCCGTGACGTCGTGGTCCTGGAGCAGGGCCGAGGTCACGGCGGCCAGTGCCTGGGCAGACGTGCGGGGAATCATGTCTCCTCGTTTCCGGGCGTCTCGCGCGAGACGACCCCGTCGGACGTGCCGTCGCGGCGAGCGAAGTTCAGGTGGCCGGTGACGACCTCTCCGGCGACCTGGTCGAGTGTCTCTGAATGGGCGTACGCGCTGGCACGCAACAGTGCGAGCGCGTCCTGGGGCCCGACGCCGAGCTGGGCCACGACCATCCCGGTGGCCTGATGGACGCGGGCGCGCTCCGGCCAGGTGGGGAACGACAGGGCGTTGACGGACACCGGGTCCCCCAGGAGCGCCGCACCGACGGCGTCCGCGAGGAACTGTGCGTCCGGGGTGCTGTAGGTGAGCGATCCGGCGACGGAGTACACCGTGAGCACCCCGATCGTGTGGCCTGCCGGTCGCATGGGCACCGCGTAGAGGGTCACCGGGCCCGAGATGTCTTCTGCGAGCTCGCTGAAGACGGGGAAGCGGGCGCTGTCGACCCCGTCGATGACCTCCACCACTGTCCGGCCCTCGCTGTACGCGACCTGCCCGGGCCCCTCGCCCAGGACCTCCTGCAGGTCCTCGAACCGTGCCGAGGTCCCGTTCGACGTGCTGACCGTGAGTCGTTCCAGAGTGGTCGAGGACAGCGTGAGCGCGCCGCCGTCCGCCGCGAGGATCTCCACGCAGGCCCGGCACAGCCGCACCGCGAGCGGGGCGGAAAGGTCCCCACCGGCGAGCGAGCGCGCCAGCAGGCCGAGCATCGCCGCCTGGCCGACCATCGTTGCCTCCGTCTCCCCGTCCGTTCTCCTCACGTCCCCCCACAAGTCTTGCACCACCCGCGACCGGTTCGCAGGAGGCGTGTGCGCACCTCGTCGGGCGCTCTGCGAGAGGGCACCGGCCCGGCCTATGGTGGAAGGAGGTCGAGACGGGGCCGTGGCGTTCGTGCCCGCGGGAGCGGGAGGGTGGGGTCGGAGCGATGTTCCCTCGGATCGAGACGTTCTACGAGGACAACCTGTGGAAGAACCGCCGGTCCGGCGACGCCCAGGTCTTCGCGGTCTTCGACACCAAGGCGGAAGCGGTGCTCGCTGCGCGCGAGGCGGCGCTCCGGGAAGGCGCCGAGCACGTGGTCCGCGGGGTCGGGGGCGACGTCGAGCAGATCGTCTTTCCGGGCGACCGGCCCTGGCGGCGAGTCGGGTGACCCGTCCGCAGCCCTGTTGCGGGGATCCTGGGCGTGCCTACCATCGGTAGGGAAGGAACCAGGCGGAGGGCAGCCGCCGGGGAACACTGGGGAGCGTCGACGTGATGGCACGGGACGAGAAGGACCAGGACGGCGGCGATCTTGACGCGGCTCTCCTCTCCGGCGGTCGGCAGCCGGTCGCGCGCTACACGCTCGACGTGCCCAGCGGCCGGTGGTGGTGGTCCGACGAGCTGTACGAGATGCATGGTTTCGCGCCCCACGAGGTCGTCCCGACGACGCAGCTCATGTTGGCCCACAAGCACCCTGACGACGTGACGCGGGTCGCCGGGATCCTCGCGGACGTCACGCGTACCGGCGACCCGTTCAGCTGCACGCACCGGATCATCGATGCCGCCGGGCGGACCCGCGTCCTCGGGGTCGTCGGCCAGGGCGACGTCGACGCGGCCACCGGCGAGATCACACAGGTCACCGGCTACTTCATGGATCTCACCGGGTCGCAGGAGGCGTTCGCCCAGGCGCAAGCGACCGAGGCCGTCTCGGCGTCAGCGGCGCGCAGGGCGACGATCGAGCAGGCCAAGGGCGCGCTCATGGTCGTCTACGGCCTGGACGACGCAGAGGCGTTCGAGGTGCTCCGGCATCACTCGTCGGTCACCAACGAGCCGGTCCGCGAGCTGGCGGAGCGGCTGCTCGCGAGCCTCGCGGGCGCTCATGACGGTGCGTCGCTGACCCGGGACGACCTGGACCACTTCTTCGAGACCCCGCGACCACCGACGTGGGCGAGCCAGGTGGGCTAGGCGACCCTCCGCCGTCGGGCCGTCTCCGACGGAGGCTCAGGCGGAGGGCGTGCCACCGGCGGCGGACGCGCGTCGCGAGAGCGCGACGTCCCCCAGGATCACCGCGAGCAGCACGCCGTTCGAGACCCAGTTGACCGCGAGCGGCGACAGCACCGGGTACGAGGCGTAGAGCAGGCCCAGCGCAGCCACGCCCGCGAGGTGCGGCACCGACCACGGCCCGCCCGTCGCACGCCGGAACAGCGTGTTCCCCACGAGGTAGACCATGCCGGCGCCGCAGATCAGCGCGGCCGTCCACGGGTCGGAGTGCCCCGCGTCCTCGTGGCCCAGAGGGTGCAGCAGGACGATCTCGTCCGCGACGGCCGTGAGCACGATCCCGACCACGAGCAGGTACGGGACGTACGTGTACGCCGTCTGCGCGATCATGCCGGGCGAGTCGGACCCCGCGAAGAACGCCGTCGCCCGCCGCTCGGAGCGGTCGAAGTACAGCAGCCACATGAGGACCGTCGACGCGAAGGCCGCGAGGAACGCGAGGAGCACCGTGCCCGTCAGCTCGAGCTCCCCGAACGCGGTCCCCGTGACGATGATCGACTCGCCCAGGCTGATGATGATGAACAGTCCGACGCGCTCGGCCATGTGCCCGCCGCGCACGACCCACGTCGCGGGATCGGTGGGCCCCAGCACCGGGACCCGGAACAGCGCGCGGGGTCCCGCGTAGTCGACGAGCACCGCCGCGACCCACAGGAGCAGGCGCCACGACCCGTCCGGGGCCAGGGCACCCGCGACCCACAGGATCCCCGAGGACACCTGCCACACCGTGATGCGCACGAAGTTCGTGCCGTTCTCCGGCCAGTGCCGGTGGAGCGCGTACGCCGTCCACGCCGAGCGCCCCACCTGGATCGCGACGAACGTCCCCGCGAACAGCAGCGCCTTGTCGCCGAACGCCTCGGGGATCGCGCTCGACATGAGCAGCCCCAGCAGCATGAGGACGATCAGCAGGGTCCGCACGGGCGTGCGTTCGGGGTCGAGCCAGTTGGTGACCCACGTCGTGTCGATCCACAGGTACCAGACCGCGGCTCCGAGGACGAGCGTCTGGACCAGGGTCGTGCCGTCGGGGTGGGCGATGAGCGAGTGCGAGAGCTGGGTGACCGCGAAGACGAACACCAGGTCGAAGAACAGCTCGACGTAGCCGACCTTGTCCGAGTCGTGGCCGTGGCCGTGACGCAGCACGTCGGTACGCATGCCCCAGGAGCCGGGCGGGCCGGAGGGGGCCGTGCGGGGCGCGGCGGCGCTCATGGTCGCGATCCTCGCACGCGGGGCACGCGGCGGCGCGGGGTGCAGGTCGATGCGCACGACGACGTGGGCCGGGCCGGCCGGGCCGGGCGCTTCAGGTCGCGGTGTACGGCTTGCTGGGCCAGTACGCCCACTCCGCGAAGTCCTCGACGCGGCCGTCGTCCGCGAACCGCAGGATCCACAGGTCGCGGTACTCCTGCGGCGTCGGCCCGTCGTAGCGGACCTCGACCCGGACGACGGCGGCGAGCCCGTCGACCGCGACGGGCTGGGCCGTCATGGTGAACGTCTCCCCGGCGTCGGCGAGCCAGAAGTCGCGGATCGCGTCGTGCCCGCGCAGCGGGTCGTCGTAGGGCGACCGCGCATAGGTGGCGTCCTCGGTGAACAGCGACGCGACGGCCCCCCGGTCCTCGCCGCGCCAGGCCGCCTCGTAGGCAGCCACCCAGCTCATGACGGACTCGCGGTCCATGCGTACCTCCGGGGGTGGGGTCCGGCCGGCGGGGCCTGCGAGGGGGCCCGGCCGGCCGGGCGGTTCAGCGGACGTCCGTCCCTTCGAGGACCTTGCGGAGCGCGGACGCGAACCCGTCGGGGTCGCCGGGCATGCCGTACTCGTCCCCCATGAACCCGCCGTGCCCGCTGGGGAACGCGACGGCCTCGGTGCCGATGTTCCTCGCGACCCCGCGGGCCGCGCGTGCGGCCATCTGCTCGCCCGACTCCTCACCGGCCGCCAGGACGACGCGGGTCGAGACGCGGGACAGCGCGTCGTAGTCGTGCTCGTAGTGGGTGCAGCTGATCAGGTTCTGCCCCAGCAGGGCGTCGTCGCGCGACCCGTCGTCGTCGGTGGGGAACCCGAACGCGCCCGGGTCGGGCGCAGGCTGGTCGGCGAAGTCGTCGGGGAACGGGCCCTCCCAGCTCGTGAGGGCGATGAAGTGCGCCATGCCCGCGCCGAACCCCTTGTCCTGGTAGGACCGCGAGACGGCCTGCACCGCGGCGAGCGCAGCGTCGCGGTCCGGCAGCGCGGGACCCGACGGCGGCTCGTGCGCTACGAGCGTCCGGACCTGCTCGGGGTGCTGGGTGACGAGCGCGAGGGCGTTGACCGCCCCGCCGCTGCTCGCCAGGACGTCGACCGGCCCGGCACCCAGTGCCTCGATCACGAGGTGCAGGTCGTCCGCGTGGTGGTCGGGCGTGACGGGCGCAGACGGGTCGGTGCGGGTGCTGCGGGACACCCCGCGCGGGTCGTACGTCACGACCGGCCGGTCCGTGAAGTGCGAGGCCAGGGTGACGAACCCGTCGGCACCCATGGGGGAGCCGACGATCAGGAGCACGGGGGCCTCGGGGGTGGTGTCGGCGAGGTTCCCGCGGACGTCGTAGGTGATGGTCGCCCCCGGGGCTTCGAGGGTGCGGGTCTCGATGTCGGTCACGGTCGTGCCTCTCGGTCGGGTGAGCGGGACGGCGTGGGTGCCGGCCGTCTCAGCGGTATGGGAACCAAGACCTGCCGCGTCGTCGGAACTCATCGCACCGTCTCGTCCCACCCTGCCTCGCGGGTGGTGGTCGTGCACGGTGAGCGGGTACCGTCGCGAGAGCGCTGGGTGCCTCCGCCGGTCTGCGGTCAGGATGCACGGGACGAGAAGGAGACCACGCATGGTCGGTACGGCAGCGGTCCTGGGCATGACGGCGGTCGCCCTCGGGATGGTCCTGACCCCCGGGCCCAACATGGTCTACCTGGTCTCGCGCAGCATCAGCCAGGGGTGGCAGGCGGGCATGGTCTCGCTCGCGGGGACGGCCGTGGGTTTCCTCGTCTACATGACGATGGCGAACGTGGGCCTCGCGGCGGTCTTCGTGGTGGTGCCGTGGCTGTACGTCGCGCTGAAGGTCGCGGGCGCCGGCTACCTGCTGTACCTCGCGTGGCGGACCCTGCGCCCGGGCGGCCGCGGTCCCTTCGAGGCGCAGGACCTGCCGCGCGACTCCCGCGGCCGGCTGTTCCGCATGGGGTTGCTGACGAACCTGCTCAACCCGAAGGCCGCGATCATGTACCTCGCGCTCATCCCGCAGTTCATCGACCCGGCTGCCGGGGGCGTCATGGCGCAGGGGTTCGTGCTGGGCGGGGTGCAGATCGGGGTCAGCATGGTCGTCAACGCCGCGTTCGTGCTCGCGGCGGGCAGCATCGCGGTGTTCCTGCGCGCGCGGCCGACGTGGATGCGCTGGCAGCGCCGCGCGACCGGGACGCTGCTGGGCGCCGTCGGGGTGAAGCTGGCGATCGACGCCCCGTCCCCGGCGACCGCGTGAGGACCGTGGACCTGGGCGAGCTCGACCGAGGGTCGTGGGTCCGGCTCGGGGTCCTCGCCGTCCTGGTGCTGGGAGCGGTGGTGTGGTGGACGTCCTCCGACGCCGCGCTCGTCGCCCGCGGGGGAGAGGAGCTCGACCTGATCCGGGACTACTCCTCGATCGACGAGCTGGCGGACGAGGCCACGGACGTCGCGGTCGTCGAGCCGACGGGCCGGACGTGGACCGAGCGCGTCGGTACCGCGCCCTTCGCCGTGACCGAGGTCCGGGTCGTCACGTCGGACGGTGGACCGCTCGTGACGGACGATGTCGTCGCGGTCCGCCAGGACTCCGGCCACTACGTCAACGCCGCGCCGACGCCCGAGGAGGGCGAGCGCTACCTGGTGTTCCTCCACCCGTCGGGGGTCGAGGCGGACGGGCGGCAGTACTCGGTCGTGGGCGCTCAGGCGGTGTGGCGTCTCGACGGGTCGACGGGGCGTCTCACGACGCCAAAGAGCTCGTTGCCCCGCCGGGTGTCGGTCGAGGGCGCGGACGGGCGGCTCGTCGCGTCGTCCCGGTAGCGGGCGTGCGCAGCGAGCGCGACCCCAGCGTGAGCAGCGGTGCCGTGAGGGTCACCGCGGCGACGAAGATCGCGACCCCGGGCCACCCGGCGTGCACCCAGGTCACGCCGCCGAGCCAGCCGAGCAGGCTCGACGCGGCGTAGTAGAAGGCGTTGTACAGGGAGGTCGCCTGCGAGCGGCCCACGACCGCCCGGTGCCCGACCCACCCCGACGCGACCGCGTGCGCGCCGAAGAAGGAGGCGGTGAGGATCACGAGCCCCAGCAGGATCAGGGGGATCTGGGGGGCGAGCGTCAGGAGGGCCCCGGCGCTCATCGTGGCGCCCGCGACGGCCAGGACCCGTCGGCGTCCCCAGCGGACGGTGAGGCTGCCCGCGAGGCGGGAGGACACGGTCCCGCCCAGGTAGGCGAAGAACACGAGCGACGTGACCGCCGGGGACAGCAGGTAGGGCGGTGCCTCGAGGCGGAACCCGAGGTAGTTGTAGATCGTCACGAACCCGCCGATGACGAGGGCGCCGTTGGCGTACAGGACGAGCAGGCCGCGGTCGCGCAGGTTCGTCAGGACGAGCGAGCCGACGTGCCGCAGCCCTTCGCGGTCCGGCACGAAGCCCCGCGCCCGCGGCGCGAGCACGACGAACGCGACGGTCGTGAGCACGCACAGCCCCGACACGGTGGCCAGGCCCACGCGCCAGCCGGCGAGCTCGGCGACGCCCGCGGCGAGCACCCGGCCCGCGAGCCCGCCGATCGACACCCCGCCCACGAACATCCCCGCGACGACCGCGGTGTGCGCGGAGTGGATCTCCTCGTGGAGCAGGGTGACGGCGAGCGCCGGCACCCCGCCGAGCGCGGCGCCCTCGAGGAAGCGACCGACGACGAGCAGCTCGATCGTGGGCGCGAACGGGGCCAGCAGGCCGATGGTCGTCGCGGCGATCAGGGCGATCTGGATGGCGCGGACGCGGCCGATGCGGTCGGCGACCACGGACCAGGGCAGGACGGCGAGCGCGAGGCCCAGCGTCGCGGCCGAGACCGTGAGCGAGGCGGTGGGGGCGGCGACCCGGAGGTCGGAGGAGATCATCGGCAGGATGCCCTGCGGCGAGTAGAGCTGGGCGAACGTCGCGAGCCCCGCGCACACGAGCGCCACGACCGTCCTGCGGTAGCCCTGGGAGCTGCGCCGGTGTCCGGTCCACGGGGTGTGTGGTGGGACGACGAGCGCACGGGTCGTGCCCGGTGCGGGGGGTGTGTGCATGGTTTCGACGCTAGGAGCCTTCGACTCTTGCGTCCAATGCATGTATCTATGGTGAACGATACGCTTTGAGCATGGATGCCGCGCTGGACGAAGAGACCCGCCGCCTGCTGCCCCTGCTGCCCGCGTTCGTCGCGGTCGCCGAGGTCGAGCAGGTCACGCTCGCGGCCGCGATGCTCCGCGCCCCGCAACCGACCGTGTCGCGGGCCGTCGCGCGTGTCGGCGAGGTGCTGGGCGTGCCCGTGGTCGAGCGCCGCGGGCGCGGCATCAGGCTCACCGACGCGGGCCGTGCCCTCCTGCCGCACGCCCGCCAGGCGCTCGCGGCGCTCGGCGCCGGTGTGGACGCGGTGCGGTCGAGGGAGGCGCTCGCGCGCGGCACCCTGTCGGTCGCGTTCCAGACCTCGCTCGGCGAGTCCGTCGTCCCGGCCCTCATCAAGGAGTTCCTCGCCGACCACCCTGCCGTGCGGTTCACCATGACGCAGGGCGCCCGCCGCTCGTGCCTCGACGCGCTCGACGCGGGCGAGGCCGACATCGCGCTCGTGTCCCGGCTCGTCCCGGCCCCGGCCGGTCGCGAGATCCTCACGCTCTTCCAGGAGCCGCTCGTCCTCATCGTCCCCGCGGGGCACGAGCTCGCGTCGCGCCCCGGCGCCACGCTGCGCGAGGCCGCCCGCTCGACGTTCATCACGCTCAAGCACGGGTTCGGCCTGCGGGGGACGGTCGACGCACTGTGCGCCGCCGCGGGCGTGCGCCCGACCATCGGGTTCGAGGGCGAGGACCTGCACACCGTGCGCGGCCTCGTCGCTGCGGGCCTCGGCGTGAGCGTCCTGCCGCCGGCTCGTCAGCCCGTGCACGACGTCGTCGAGATCCGCCTCGACGAGCCCGTGCCGTCGCGCGACATCGGCGCGGCCTGGTCGCCCGACAACACCTCGCCGACGCTCGCGGCGTTCGTCGAGATGCTCCGTGCGGGGGTCGTGGACACCGGCACGCCCGACGGCGGCGCGCCCGGCCGCTGAGCGGCGCCGTGTCGCCACGCAAGAACCGCGGTCCCCACGACATGATGAGAGTGAGGGGTGTACGCCACCGCGGCGCCCGTGCCGAAGCCCGAAGGAGACCCCGCCCATGACTTCCCTGCGCCGACTCGCCCCCGCCGTCTCGCTCGTCGCGCTCTTGGCGCTCACCGCGTGCGGGACGGACACCGACTCCGGCGGGAACGCCTCGGACACGCCCAGCGCCGAGGAGAGCACCGCGGACGAGAGCACGCCCTCCGACGAGTCGCCCGAGGCGCCCCTCGACGCAGCCGACCTGCCGATCGAGGCCGGTGCGAACGGCGTCGACCTGCCCGCGGGGATCGACGCCCCCACGAGCGGCGGCACGGGCGCGGCCTGGACCGCGGAGGACGGCTACCTGTACGTCGTGACGTTCGGGTCGAGCACGTGCCCGCACATCGCCGAGGGTGACGCGACGCTGGACGGGAGCGACGTCGTCGTGACCTTCCAGAAGGTCGACGAGACCAAGCCCTGCACCATGGACCTGCGCCCCTGGACCACGGTCGTCAAGGCCCCTGAGGGTGTCGACGAGTCGGCCGACGTGACCGTGCGCCTCGACGAGGCAGGCTCTGTCGTGCTGGCGCCGCGCGCAGCCGCCGGGCAGGTCGGCGAGGCCGCATGGGTCGCCCAGTCCTGACCTGGTGACGGGGGCGGTCGTGGCCCGGGGCGGCGCGCGGGCCCGCCGCCCGTGAAGTTCGCGTGAAAGGGCAGGGCCGGGGGCGTCGTTCGAGGTCCCCGGCCCAGCCCGACCCGTTACCGTTGCCGGGTGAAGACGCCCCACCGCCGCACCACAGCGCTGTCCGCCGCGACGCTCGCCGTCGCCCTGCTGCTCGGGGCGTGCGCCCCCTCGCCCAAGGTGCAGAGCCCCGCCGAGACGGGGTCGTCCTCGACGGGGTCCACGGGGACGGGCGAGGACGTGCCGGCCGAGCTTGCGGAGTTCTACGGGCAGAGCCTCGTGTGGGACGACTGCGGCGGCGGGTTCGAGTGCGCGACCGCGATCGCACCCCTGAGCTGGGACGACCCCGCGCAGGGCAAGACCGAGCTCGCGCTCAAGCGGCTGCCCGCCTCGGGCGAGAAGATCGGGTCGCTGCTGACCAACCCCGGTGGGCCGGGCGGGTCGGGCATCGAGTACGTCACGAGCGCGGCAGGCAGCATCGGCGAGCCCGTCAAGGAGGCGTACGACGTCATCGGGTTCGACCCGCGCGGCGTCGGTGCCTCGACGCCCGTCGTGTGCCTCGACGACGCGGCCAAGGACGCCTCGCTGTCCCGCGCCTACCCCGACAGCGGCGAGGGCCGCGCCGAGATGACCGCCGACCTCAAGGCATGGGCCGACGCGTGCGCGCAGAACACGGGCGACCTCCTCGGCAACGTCGACACCCAGAGCGCCGCGCGCGACATGGACATGCTGCGCGCAGTCCTCGGCGACTCGACGCTCAACTACCTCGGCTTCTCCTACGGGACCCAGCTCGGCGCGACGTACGCAGGGCTCTACCCGGAGAAGGTCGGGCGCATGGTCCTCGACGGTGCGATCGACACCACGCTGACCTCCGACGAGGTCTCCGCACAGCAGGCCGTCGGCTTCGAGAACGCGCTGCGCGCCTACGTGAAGGACTGCCAGGGCGGCAAGGACTGCCCGCTGACCGGCTCGGTCGACGACGGCATGGCCCAGGTCAAGGCGTTCCTCGACCAGGTCTCCGAGCGCCCCCTGCGGACCTCGAGCGACCGCCGACTGACGTCCACGCTCGCGTTCTACGGGATCGCGCTGCCGCTCTACAACAACGAGAGCTGGTACGCCCTGACGGCCGGCCTGGACGCCGCGCTCAACGACGGCGACGGCACCATGCTGCTCGGCTTCGCCGACCTGTACAACGGCCGCAACGCCGACGGCACGTTCAACGACAACTCGGCCGAGGCGTTCCGAGCCGTCAACTGCCTCGACGCGCGCGGCAACCCCGACCCCGCGTTCATGGCCGAGCAGGCCGCCCAGATCGAGGAGGCGGCCCCGACCATGGGCTCGTTCTTCACCTACGGCGGCCTGTCGTGCGTCGACTGGGCCTACCCCGTCGTGGACCAGGAGCTCGACCTCCACGCCAAGGGCGCCGCGCCGATCGTCGTCGTCGGGACCACCAACGACCCCGCGACCCCGTACGTCTGGGCCGAGGGCCTCGCCAAGACCCTCGACTCCGCGACGCTCCTCACCTGGGAGGGTGAGGGGCACACGGCCTACGGCCGGTCCAACGCGTGCGTCGCCGACGCCGTGGACGCGTACCTGGTCGACGGGAAGGTCCCGGAGGACGGGAAGGTCTGCTGAGGGTGCTCTGACCTGGTGGCCCACGGGCCCCTCGTGCGGGCGGCCTCGCAGGCGGCCCGACGGCGCCGCGGCAGCCAGTTTGTCCTCACGCCCCCGCGTTGGGTACAGTTGCGACGCTTGCTGAAACGGAGCGCCGCAAGGCGTGACGTCCGGTACGCGCCGCCTTAGCTCAGTCGGTAGAGCGTCTCACTCGTAATGAGAAGGTCATCAGTTCGATTCTGATAGGCGGCTCAGGCACGAAGGCCCGGAACCTCAACGGTTCCGGGCCTTTCGCGTTGTCGGGGCTGGTGGGGAACCTCGAGCTGCGCCTCTCTGGGTGGCCGCTTTCGCGCTCCAGTGGTCGATGACCTGACGAGTGTGTCGACCAGCCCGTATTGTCCCTGCATGACGAGTGCGACCTGCGCCCTGGTGGCTACCGTGATCCCGGTGTTCCTCCTCGCCGGCTTTCTCGGGCAGGGACTGCTTCGCAAGTCCCGGACGTTCAGGGGCTCCACGAGGTTGCTCCTCCTGGGCTACGTGGCATTCTCTGCAGGAATGACGTTGGTCGCAGCGGTCGGTGCGAACGATGACGGGCTGTCCGGGGTTGCGGCGTGGCTCGCGTGGACGGCTCTCTCCCTGGGAGTTTTCGCGATCACCCTGGAGGCATACATCCAGATCTTCGAACCGTCCGCTGAGCAGCGCTGAGTACCTGCCGCCGGATCGATGCGCTTGAGCACCACCTAGGCTTGTCCCCATGTTCACCTTCGGCCGTCGTCGCCCCGCCACCTACGTCCTGGGCCAGCCGGTCAAGTCCTTCCCGGAGATCGCCCCCGAGGTCGAGCGCGGCAACATCCTGCGCATCACCGAGATCGGCGAGTCCGTCCTGCACACCCCGGCCCGCGAGGTGACCGAGTTCGGCACGCCCGAGCTCGCGCAGCTCGTCGACGACCTGTTCACGACGATGTTCGTCGCGGAGGGTGTGGGCCTCGCGGCGCCGCAGGTTGGCGTGGACCTGCGGGTCTTCGTGTACGACGTGGAGGACGAGAACGAGGACCGTCACGTCGGGCACATGGTCAACCCGGTGCTCGAGGTCTTCGACGGACCCGAGGACGAGATCGAGGAGAGCGACGAGGGGTGCCTCTCGATCCCGGGCGCGTACTCGCCGCTCGCCCGCCCCGTGAAGGCGATCGTGCGCGGGTTCGACCAGCACGGGAAGCCGGTCGAGCTCACCGGGTCGCACTTCCTGGGCCGTGCGCTCCAGCACGAGGCGCAGCACCTCGACGGGACGCTCTACTTCGACCACCTCACGCCCGCCGCGCAGGAGGCCGTGATCGCCGAGATGCACCGGGAGCGCCCCGGGGTCCTGGAGGAGCGGCTCGAGCTGTCCGAGGCCCTGGGCAAGACGCCGGCCGAGTACCCGGCCGCGCCGCTGCGCTGACCGCACCTGTGGATCACAGGTGAGAGGGGTGGGGGGGGGGGGGGGGGGGGGGGGGGGGGGGGGGGGGGGGGGGGGGGGGGGGGGGGGGGGGGGGGGGCGGGGCGGGGCCCGCGGCCGCCCCCCCCCCCCCCCCCCCGCGCCCCCCCCCCCCCCCCCCCCCCCCCCACCCCTCTCGTCCTGGGGGAAGCGTCAGGCGCGCCGCGACCGGCGGCTCAGCAGCACCGCGACGATCCCGGCGGCCAGCAGCACGACCGCCCCGCCCGTGACGAGCAGCGCGTTCGAGCCGGTCGCCGCGAGGCCCTCGTCGTCGGCCGCCGTCGCCGTGCCGGTTGCCGCCGCACCAGGCGTGGCCGCACCAGGTGCCGCCGACGGGACGGCCTGCGCGACCGGTGTCGCACCTGCCACGGGAACGTCCTCGGGCGCGGGGCCCGTCGCGGCGAGCTCGCGCTCGGTGACCGGAGGCGCCGTCGTCGGGGTTTCCGCGACCGGAGGCGAGGTGGGCGCCTCGACCGGTGTGCCGCCGTCGGGCACCTCGCTGCTCGGGACCGGCGACGGGGCGGGCCGCGTGACGGGCGGGGCCGGGCTCAGCGGTGTCGGCTCGGGCGTGCACTCGGGCGCCTGGCCGCCCTCGCCGAAGTGCTCGTCGAACCCCTCGACCTGGACCCACGTCACGCAGAACCCGGCGGGGAACGCGGCGACGGCGCCCGCGAAGTCGAGAAAGCTCGCGCCCACGTAGGCCGCGGTCGATCGCCCGTTGGCCGTCTCGAGGTGGACGTTGAAGCTCTGCTCGCCGGTCCCGTCGAGCGCGGTCGCGCGGTAGTTGACGTGCCCGTGCTCGCGGAACACCTGGCCTGCGGGCAGGCTCACGCCGCTCGCGGTCACGGTGTACGGGGTGGGGGAGTCGGACCCTGCGGACGCGATCGTGGGGGTGGCCACGAGGATCGCTGCCGTGAGGAGGGCGACGGGCGCTGCGCGCATCGAGGAGGACCTTTCGGGGGGGGTGGTCGGAGGGGCGCGCCCTCGGCTCTCGGGTGCGAGCGGGGCTGTGCCGGACGGTTGATCACCGTACTCGTCCGACATGCTCGGATCGACGGGGCGAACGCGACATATCAGCGCCAAAGGTACTCGGGACCGGGTGATTGTGGAAGCGCTCCCAGCGTGTCGCTCGCGTGTCGCCCGCATGTCCGTTCGCCCAGGGGCGACGACCGACGTGGCTACCCTCGTCGCATGGCTCCCGCGAGCACGCCCCCGGCTCCTACCCCGCCCCTGCTCGTCCCCGTCCCCGGCGGCGCGCTCGCCCTGCGCGACGCGCGCACCGGATCAGCCCGGGACGTCACCCTCCAGGGCTTCGAGATCGGTCGGACCCCGATCACCTGGGCGGAGCTCCGCTCCGTTCCCACCCCGCCGGGCAGCACGCCCCAGAGCAGCGCGCCCCCGGACGGCTCCCGGCCCGGCGACGCCCCCGCGCACCCCGTGACCTGGTTCGACGCGGTGCGCTGGTGCAACGCGGCGTCGGCCGCCGCAGGCCTGGCTCCTGCCTACGTGCTCGACGGCCGTGCGGTCCGGTGGGACGTCGGCGTCGACGGGTTCCGGTTGCCGACCGAGGCCGAGTGGGAGTGGGCGTGCCGCGCGGGGACGACCACTCCGACCTACGGGCCGCTGGCCGCCGTCGCCTGGACCGCTGCCGACCAGGTCCAGGGCCCGCAGCCGGTCGGCCGCAAGGTACCCAACGCGTTCGGTACGCACGACCAGCTCGGCAACGTCTGGGAATGGTGCTGGGACCACGCCGACACCGCCCGCTACGGCGACTACCGCAGCCTGCGCGGGGGAGGGTGGGCAGACCGCGAGTGGAGCGTGCGCGCCTCGGTACGCCGGGGCAGCGCGCCCGACGCCGTCCTCGAGGACGTGGGCTTCCGGGTGGCGCGTGGCGCCGTCGGGCAGCGCGGGGCGCTCGAAGCACAAGGGTGGTCGGCTGCGGCCGACCGCGAGCGTGCCGACGTCCGCGGACCGCGGCCGGTCGGCTGGACCCCGCTGCGCGGGCTCTGAGCGGCGGAGCTCAGAGCGTCGCGAGCCACCGCACGACGGCGTCGCTCACCGCCGCGTGGTCGTTGCGCACGTCGTGGGCGCCGGGCAGGCGCACCTGGGTGACGGGCCCCGGGATCGCGGCGACGTGCTCGTCGAACTCCTCGGGCGAGCCGAACGGGTCGGTCGTCCCGGACACGAACAGCACGGGGACCGTGAGCTGCGGCAAGTGGTCGACGCGCAGCTTGTCGGGCTTGCCCGGCGGGTGCAGGGGGTAGCTCAGCAGCACGAGACCGGCCGCAGGCAGGCCCTCGGCCACGGCGATCGAGCACATGCGCCCGCCGTAGGAGCGGCCGCCGAGCACGAGCCGGTCGGGCGCGAAGCCTTCCTCGGTCGCGAAGCGGGCGGCCTCCTCGACCAGGTGCGCGACCGCGACCGGCGCCCGGTCCGGCATGCGCTTCCCGGCGAGCCGGTACGGGAAGTCGACCCGGCGCACGGGCAGCGGCACGACGGCCTCCTCGACCGCGACGAGCGTCGGGTGGTCGCGACCCGCCCCGGCCCCCGGCGTGAGAAGAAGCCCGCCGACCGCTGCGCCTGATGATCGCGTCATGGTTCTAGTCTGGCAGCGGCGGCTGACCAGGACCTTTCCTGCGGTCGACCACGGGGTTGAGGTCGTCAATCTGCCCAGAACGACCTCAACCCCGTGCTCGGCACCTGGCTGGAACCGCTAGAGGGCCAGCAGCAGGTCCTGCATCTCCGCGATCTCCGACTCCTGGGCGTCGATGATCTCCTGGGCCAGGGCGAGCGCCTCGGCGTTCTCACCGTCCGCGATCTCGGCCTTCGCCATGTCCACGGCGCCCTCGTGGTGCGCGATCATGCCCTCGAGGAACAGTCGTGAGACGGTCGCGGCGTCCGCCGCCTCGAGCGCCTGGATCTCCGCCTCGCTCAGCATCCCGTCCATCTCGTGGCCCGAGTGGTCGCCCATCGGCTCGGCGCCCCACTCGTCGAGGAAGCCCTCCATGGTCGCGATCTCGGGCTCCTGCGCGCTCTCGATGCGGGTTGCGAGGTCGACGACCGCAGGGTCGACCCCCTCCGTGTCGAGCACGATGCGCGACATCACGAGCGCCTGCTCGTGGTGCGGGATCATCATCTGCGCGAACATGACGTCCGCGTCGTTGGCCCCGGCTGCGTCCGCGCCCGTGTCCTGCGACGGCGAGCCGTTGCCCATGTCGTGGCCCTCCATGTCTGCGCCGTCGCCGGCGTCGGCGCAGCCCGCGAGGACCAGTGTCGAGCCGAGGGTCAGGCCGATGCCGACCTTGGTCAGGGTGTGCTTGTTCATGAGTCGTCCTTCGGGTGATCGGTCGGTGTGCCACGGGTGCCCCGCGGCGGTGACGGTCGCTGCGGCCCTGGTCGGGCCGAGCTCCTATCTCCGACTGATCCCGAGCGCGACGAGCGACGGCGGCCGCAGCACCGACCCGAGCCGCCACCAGGGCGCGACGACGCGCGCGAGGTGCGTGACGCCGTCGGGCAGGCGACGCACCAGCGCCGGGCCACCGAGCGAGACCATCGCGACGAGCACCAAGAGGCACATGGCCTCCATCTCGCCGTGCCCCGTGCCCGACGGCGCCTCCTCCTCCGCGCCCACGTCGCCCGAGGCATGGGGAGCCGCCTCGGCGGCGACGGTGTGCGCGGGCCCGTGCGCCACGGGGCTGCCCGACATCTGGTGCATCCCGACGAACCCGCCGAGCAGCACCACCATCCCGAGCAGCACCACGAACCGCCGGACGAGACCGGCGGTTCGGGAGGGCCGGACCGCGTCGCCCAGGTGGGCGGTCGACACGGCCCCGGCCGGGGCGATCGGGGACATCTCGGACATCGCCTACGAGGCTGCCACGCGCTCGGGGTCGAGGTCCAGCCGGCGCAGGAGCTGCGCGTTGAGGGCCACGATCACGGTCGACAGGGACATGAGCAGCGCGCCCACCGCCATGGGCATGACGAACCCGACCGGCGCCAGGACGCCCGCCGCGAGGGGCACCGACACCAGGTTGTACCCGGCGGCCCACCACAGGTTCTGCTTCATCTTGCGGTAGCTGGCCCGGGACAGCTCGATGACCGACAGGACCGAGCGCGGGTCGTCGCTCGCGAGGATGACCCCGGCCGACGCGATGGCCACGTCGGTGCCCGCACCGATCGCGATGCCCACGTCCGCCTGGGCGAGCGCGGGGGCGTCGTTGACGCCGTCGCCGACCATCGCGACCTTGTGCCCTCGCGCCTGGAGCTCGGAGACCTTGTCGCCCTTGTCGCCCGGGCGGACCCCGGCGAAGACCTCGTCGATGCCGAGCTCGTCCGCGACCGACTGCGCCACCGCCTGTGCGTCACCCGTGATCATGACGACCCGGATGTTGCGCCGGTGCAGGGCGTCGATCGCCTCGCGGGACTCGGGCCGGATCTCGTCGGCCAGCGCGAAGCCGCCCAGGACGCGCGGGGTACCGGAGCCCAGGTCGAGCGCGTGCAGGACCGTCGCGCCCTCGCCCTCCCACGCGGCGGCGTCGGGCGCGGGGTCGAGGCCGTGCTCCCGCAGGAGCGACGGGCCGCCCACCGCGACCCGGCGACCGTCCACGAGACCCGAGACGCCCACCGCGGTCGAGGACTGGAAGTCCTCGGCGCGCGGAACCCGCACGCCCTTGTCCGCGGCGGCACCCACGATCGCGCGGGCCAGGGGGTGCTGCGAGTCGGCCTCGACGGCCGCCGCGAGCGCGAGCAGCTCGTCCTCGCTGCCCGACGTCGCGACCAGGTGCGTCACGACGGGTTCGCCCTTGGTCAGGGTGCCGGTCTTGTCGAACAGGACGGCGTCGACCGTGCGCATCTGCTCGAGCGCCATGCGGTCCTTGACGAGCACGCCCGCCTTGGCCGCGCGCTCGGTCGAGATCGACACCACGAGCGGGATCGCGAGGCCCAGCGCGTGGGGGCACGCGATGACGAGGACCGTGATGGTCCGGATCAGCGCGCTCTCCGGCGTGCCCCAGACCGTCCACGCGACCAGCGTCAGCACCGCGGCGCCGAGCGCGAACCAGAAGAGCCAGCCCGCGGCGCGGTCCGCGAGGCGCTGCGCGTGCGAGGACGACGCCTGCGCCTGCGTCACCAGGCGCTGGATGCCCGCGAGCGCCGTGTCGTCACCGACCGCGTCGACCGTGACGCGCAGCGCCTGGTCGGTCGCGACCGTCCCGGCCACCACGTGGTCGCCGACGGTCCGGCGCACCGGGCGCGACTCGCCCGTGATCATCGACTCGTCGACGTCCGCCGACCCCTGGGACACCACGCCGTCCGCGGGCACGCGCCCACCAGGACGCACCACGACGACGTCGCCCACGACCAGGTCGGTCGGGGACACCGTGGTCACCTGACCGTCGGCGCCCACGCGCTCGGCCTCGTCCGGCAGCAGCGCGGCGAGCGACTCCAGGGCCGACGACGACTGCGCGAGCGAGCGCATCTCGATCCAGTGGCCCAGCAGCATGATGACGACCAGCAGCGCGAGCTCCCACCAGAAGTCGAGCTCGTGCGACAGGATCCCCAGGCTCGCACCCCACGACGAGACGAACGCGACCGTGATCGCGAGCGCGACGAGCAGCATCATGCCGGGCTTGCGCGCCTTGAGCTCGTCGACCGCCCCCGTGAGGAACGGCTTGCCGCCCCACACGTACATGACCGTGCCGAGGACCGGCGAGATCCACGCGATGCCCGGGACGTCAGGGAGCGAGTAGCCGATGATCGAGGCGAACATCATGCTGGCGCCGACCGTCGGGACCGCGAGGGCGAGCATGATCCAGAACAGGCGACGGAACATCGCGACGTGGCCCGCCTGGCCGCCGTGGCCGCCGTGGCCCTGGTGGCCGCCGTGCGCCGAGTGGTCCTCGTGGCCGCCTGCGTGGGCCGAGTGGTCGTCGGGGTCGGCGTGGCCGGCGTGGGCCGAGTGCTCCGTCGCGGTCATGGTCGACATGTCGTGCCCGGCGTGGTCCGTGCCCGCGTGGGCGTCGTGGCTCGCGGCAGGCGCGGCGGTCGCTGCGTGGCTGGTGTGCCCCGCGTGCGAGCCGTCGCTGCCCACGTGGTGCTCGTGGTCGTGACCTGCGTGCCCGCCGTGACCCGTGTGGTCACCGTGCTCGTCGTGGTCCATGGGATTCACTGTCCCGTCCTCCCTCGTATCGCGCCGGGCGACCTTGGCGCTCCGGCATACCCCCTAGGGGTATCGATAACTCCTGATACTGCCGCAGCATTCCCGGTCCGTCAAGAGCAAGCCGCGCGACGCCGACGCGCGGTGCCCCGATTGCGGACCTAGCCTGAAAGCCCGACGACGGGCGGAGCAGCCATGACCCTGGTCCTTCACGACGAGCTCTTCGACGCGCAGCTCGTCCGAGCGCTCGCCTATACCGCGCAGGGTGGTGCAGAGATCGGCGAGTGCCTCGAGACGGCCCGCCGCATCACCCGGACCGACGGGAACCAGTGGTACGACGAGTGGTCCGCGACCGCCGCGCGCGTCGAGAAGACGGCCGAGGAGAGCGACATCGCAGGTCACCCGGTCAGTGCCCGCGGCGCCTGGCTGCGCGCCTCGAACTACTACCGCACCGCGGGGCTCTTCCTCATGGGGGCTCCCGTCGACGACCGGTTCCGTGAGAGCTCGCGCCGCCAGACCGAGACGTTCCGCAAGGGGGCCGCGCTCCTGGACCTTCCGCCGGACGTGCTCGAGATCCCGTTCGAGGGCGGGACGCTCCCCGGCTACTTCTTCCGGGCCGCCGACGACGGGCGCCCGCGCCCCACGGTCCTGCTCGTCGACGGCTACGACGGCACCGCCGAGGAGCTGTACTTCGCGAACGCGGTCGCTGCCCTCGACCGGGGGTACGACGTGCTCGCGTTCGACGGCCCGGGCCAGGGCAGCGTGATCCTCGACCAGGGCGTCGCGTTCCGTCCGGACTGGGAGACCGTGGTGAGCGCCGTCGTCGACCACGCCCTGACCCTGGACGAGGTGGACCCGCAGCGCATCGTGGTGCACGGCTGGAGCTTCGGCGGCTACCTCGCGCCCCGCGCCGCGTCCGGGGAGCACCGCCTCGCGGCCTGCGTCGCCGACAGCGGACCCTACGACCTGTTCGGCACGGTCACCGCGAAGTTCCCCTCGCTCCTGGCCGGCCACCTCGACGACGACCGCGGTGCCGCGCTCCGGGTCGTCGAGACGACGCTCCACCAGCTCCTCAAGAAGCCCTCGGCGGGCTGGGCGCTGCGCCGGAACCTGTGGGCGCACGGCGTGCGCGACCCGCTCGACTTCATCCGGCTGTCCCACGACTACACGATGCGAGGGCGTGAGCACCTCATCCGCTGCCCGGTGCTCGTGTGCCGCACCGTGGGCGACGACCTCTCCGCCTCGGCCCGGACGCTCGCCGAGAACCTCACGTGCCCGACCGAGTACGTCGAGCTCGGCCCCGAGGACGGCGTCACGGGCCACTGCGAGATGATCGGCCGCGGGGTCTTCCACCAGCGCGTCTACGACTGGCTCGACGAGACCCTCGAGTACGACGGCGCCCCCGCGTAGCCGGGGTCCCCACGTAGCCGGGGTCCCGAGAACGGGACTGGGGACGTTCTGCGGTGGATGACGACCTCAACCTCGTTCTCGGCACCCGGGTGCATAAGTCAGGGTGCCGTGGGCACGCTCGTGACCGTCGTCAGGAGGAACGCCGAGTCCTCCAGGGCGGCGACGGCGTGCCGCTCGTGCGTGAGCACGCGCAGCTCGCCCGGCCCGACCTCCTCGTCGCCCTCCAGCGCGGTGACGCGGACGCGGCCGCGCAGCACCTGGATGCTCGCGGCGGGCGGCGAGTTGTGCTCGCCGAGCTCGACGCCCGCGAGGATCGCGATGATCGTCTGGCGCAGCACGCCGTCGTGCAGCACGACCTCCGCGCTGCGGCCGTTGTCGCCGTCCCGGGCGCGCGTGAGGTGCGCGTCGGTGAGCAGCTCGAGGTTCGTCATGGGGTTTCCGTTCGGGTGGGGGCGGGGTTTCCATCATGGCGGTCGGGCGTCCGGTTCGCCCGGTGCGCGCGGGGTGCCCGACGGCGCCGCGCACCCGCGCGGTCGTCGCGCCCTGCGGATGTGACCTCCTGGGAGAGGGCGCGTGCGGATCGTGTGACGCCCGTCACTCGTCGGCAGGTCGGCGCGCGATCCGGGGACGGGTGACAGAGCATGGGGTGATGCACGTGCCCACCTTCGTCGACGTCTGGCAGCTCCTCAACGACGCCGATCGCGAACGTCTCGCCGAGATCGACGAGACCGAGACCGAGATCCTCGACTTCCTGCGGACGCAGCCGGTCGAGGACGTCGACGCGCCCCTGTTCTCCGACCTGCAGGTCGAGCGCCTGCGCGTCTACCGGGCAGCGCTCGAGCGCGCGAACCCGGGCGAGTCCCAGCCCGAGGCCGCGTCGGCCTAGAACCGCGCGCCACGTCGAGTGTGCACTTGTGGCGGTCGACCGCCGCGACGGACGACCACAACTGCACACTCGGTGGGCGTGACGGTGAACCCAGCACGCCGACGACGCGTGCCGGTGGCCCGGGCGGCGGATCGGACGGCCGCGGGGCACAGCCGGGGTCAGTGGGTCGGCATCTCCAGGCAGCCGCCGTCGGCGATCGGGCCGCCCGCCTCGAGGGTGACCCCTTCCGGGGTGACGCCGCCGTAGACGCAGCCTCCCGGGACGCTCACGCCGACCCCGAAGCTCGTCGCAGGGTCGCCCGACGGCGTCGTCCCAGGGGTCACGCCGAACGTCTCGAACCCCGCGCCGGTCAGTGCGGCCACGACCTCGTCGTGGCGCAACGGGTCGCCCGTGACGAGCGGGGCGAGCGCGGCCTCGACCGCCGGGACGGACAGCGCGGCCTCGGCGTCCGACGCGGGGGTCCCGCGGCGCTCGCGGTAGGCCTCGTTCGAGGAGTCGAGCCCCTGGTTCTCCGGCTCGGGGGTCGGGTCCGTCGACCCGGTGACCGCGGGGGGCGCTTCCGGAGAGACGTCGTAGGCGTCGGCCCACCGGTTCACCAGGACGACGTAGCCCACGACGGCCACGACGAGCGCGACCGTGACGAGGGCCGCGAGCCCGACCACGACCCGGACCACCCACGTGGCCGCACGCGAACGACCGGCGGGCGTGACGTCGTCGGGCAGGGGGTGGCTCATCCGGCGAGTCTCGCCGCGCTGCGGCCGACGCGTCCAGCGCAAGGCTCGACCCTGCGCGAGATCTTCACGCACGGCACGCGACGGGGCGAGGGCGGTCGGACCGCCCTCGCCCCGCATCGTGCCGTCACCGTCGCGGCCTACGTCACCGGCAGCCGCAGCGCCTCGCCGAGAGGGACCGTCGGCCCCTGGAACGGGACCACGTCCTGGGCGCACGTCGCCCCGTCGGTCGCCTCGAGGTCGACGAGGTAGCGGGCCACCGCGGCGTCGGCGCACGCGGACTTGCCGATGATCGTGTGCCCCCAGCCCTCGACCGTAAGCACGCGTGCGTCGGGCCAGTGGTCGGCGTACGGCTGCGTGAACGCGTAGGGCGTCGCCGGGTCGAACCGGGTGCCGACGACGAGCACCGGCGCTTCGGTCGTCTGGTCCCACGGACCGGTGAACGCGTCGCGGTCGGTCACCGGGACGAACTCGCACTGGATGCCGACCCAGCCGCGGAAGCGGCCGAAGTGCGGGTACTGCGCGTCGAGCGCGTCGACCTTCGCCGCGTACGACCGCGGGGCGCCCGGCGTCGTGACGTCCACGCACAGGCTCGCGAGCGCGCCACCGACCGACGGGTAGTCCTGCGCGTACCCGGCCCGGCGCAGGAGCTCCCCGAGCGACGGGGCGGCGCCGCGGGCGCTCGGCGCGTCCGCGGCAGGCGGCCCGACGGCGCCGCTCAGCACCGCGAGGCCTGCGAGCGTCAGGTCGAGGTCGCCCCAGGCGGCCGGCTCGTAGAGGTAGGAGAAGACGAGCGCCACGGTCTCGGGATACCCGATCGGGACGGTCGACCCGTCCGGGAGCGGCACCTCGACGGGCGCCTCGCGCAGGGCCGCGTACGTCGCCTCGACGACCTCGGCCGGGTCGCCGAGCGACGCGAGCGCACAGGCCGACGGGCCCGCCTCGGCGCACAGCCGCGCGAACTCCTCGAACGTCTCCGTCGCGCCGGCAGCCTGCCCGATGCGCGCGCCCAGCAGCTCGTCGGAACCGACGCCCGACCACGCGTCGACGTCCATCGTCCCGTCGAGCACCATCGCGCGGACCCGGTCCGGGAAGAGCGCCGCATAGGTGGCCCCGAGGACCGTGCCGTACGAGTAGCCGACGTAGCTGAGCTCGTCGTCGCCCACGGCCTGGCGCAGCAGGTCCATGTCGCGGGCGACGTTCGCGGTCGACGAGTGCGAGATGCGGTCCCCGGAGAACAGCGTGCACGACGCCCCCAGCGTCGCCATCTGCCCGAGGAAGCGCCGCTCCTCGCGGTCGGTCACGGGGAACGCCGGCACGTCCGACAGGAACGCCGTCTCGCGCCCGGCGTCGCGGAAGCACGTCGCGGGATCGGACGTCCCGACGGCGCGCGGGTCGAACCCGATCACGTCGAACCGGGCGAGCACCTCGTCGTCGAACAGCATGCCGCCGAGCTGGTGGAGGCCCTCGACGCCCGGGCCGCCCGGCCCACCGAAGTTCGTGAACAGGCTCCCCACGCGCTGCGCGGGGTCGGTCGCTGGGAGGCGGGTCAGGCCGATCGTCGTCGTCCGGCCCCGCGGACGGTCGTAGTCCGTGGGGACCTCGACGCTCGCGCACTCGAACGCCTCGAGGCCCGTGCCGTCGCACGGACCCCACGCGATCTGCGGCACCGGGGCCTCGACCTGCCCGCCCGGCGACGGCGGATCACCCCCCGGCCCGGTGGCGGCCACGGCAGGCACGCCACCCAGGAGAAGGACCGCCGCCAGCGTGGACGCTGCGGCGCGGACTCGTGTCGTCGTCGATCGCGAAGTCATCGGGACCATCCGAGCACGACCATGTCGGACATGCACCTCGGGGCCCGGGGGCCCCGGGGCCTCGACGCACGAGCGTCGACGAGAGGAGCGTCCTCACCCGACGCGTGTCCTCCTGCACTCACCCGCCGGGAGCGGGAGAGTAGGGGCCATGCAGATCCTCTCCTCGATCGGGACGGCGCTGTTCACCGCTGCCGCCACGCTCGTCATGGTCCTCCTGCTCGCGGCGACGGCTCGCAGGGTCCTCGGGGTACCGGTCGGGTGGATCCGGTCGATCCTCATGACGATCCTCGTGGTGACGCTCGGGTCGTGGGGCCTCACCGAGGGGTTCCAGCAGCTCGGGGTGCAGGAGCCCGACGGGTCGCTCACGGTCCACCCCGGGGTCGTCCTCGTGATCATCGTCCTCGCGTGGGCGTGGTCGTTCGTGATCGGCCTCGGGCTGCTGCTCGTCCTGGAGCTCCTGGTGCCCACGGGCAGCATCCCGACCCCGTGGCGCGCGATCGTCGAGCTGCGCAGCGGGTCCAAGGACCTGTGGCGCTACACCCAGATCATGGGGATCATGGTCCGCCACGGCCTGGGCGGGTTCTTCGGTCGCGGCGCACGGCGGCGCAGCCACCAGCGGACCACGGACTCCGAGGAGAGGGCCGTCGCGCGAGAGCTGCGGGCCGCGCTGAGCGACGCGGGCGTGACGTTCGTGAAGCTCGGCCAGATGCTCTCGACCCGCGCGGACCTGCTGCCCGCGGTGTACGTCGAGGAGCTGTCGCGGCTCCAGAGCCAGGTCCCGCCCGCGCCCTGGGCGCACGTCGAGGCCATGGTCACGCGGTCGATCGGCGCCCCCGTGGACACCGTGTTCGCGCACCTCGACCCCGACCCCATCGCGTCCGCCTCGGTGGGACAGGTGCACTGCGCGACCCTGCTCGACGGCCGCGAGGTCGTCGTCAAGGTCCAACGGCCGGGGGCACGCCAGCAGGTCCTGGGCGACCTGCGGATCGTGCTGCGGATCGCGCGCAGGCTCCAGCGCGACACGTCGTGGGGGCCGTCGCTCGGCATCCTGGACCTCGCCGAAGGCTTCGCGGCCTCGCTGCGCGAGGAGCTCGACTACACGACCGAGCTCGAGAACACGCTCGACGTGCAGGGCGCGCTCGCGACGATCCGGCGTTCCAAGCGGCACCCGCTGCCCGGTGCGCACCAGGTCGACGACCCCGACGCGAACGTGCCCCTCGTCGAGATCCCCCGCGTCTACCCCGAGCTGTCGAGCTCGACGCTCCTGGTCATGGACCGCCTCGACGGCACTCCCGTCGGGGACGCGGCCGAGCTCCTCGCGACGTTCGACGACGACGCGCGCCACGACATCGCAGCCCGCCTGCTGCGCGTCACGCTCGACCAGATCGTCGTGACCGGGGTGTTCCACGCCGACCTGCACCCGGGCAACGTCCTCCTGCGTGACGACGGATCGCTCGGTCTGCTGGACTTCGGGTCGGTGGGCCGGCTCGACGAGGCCGAGCGGGTCGCGCTCGCGGCCGTGCTGCTCGCGGTCGAGGCCGACGACTCGATCGCGGCGACCGACGCGCTCATCGAGCTCCTCGACCAGCCCGACAGCTTCGACGAGCGCCGGTTCGAACGCTCGGTCGGGCAGCTCATCCTGCGGTTCCGCGGGGGAGGGGCCGCGAGCAGCGGCTCGCTGTTCGCCGCGATGGTCCGCCTCGTGAACGACGCGGGCATGGGGGTGCCGCCGCAGGTCGCCGCGGCGTTCCGCACGATCGCGGCGCTCGACGGGACGCTGCACGTCCTGTCGCCCTCGTTCGAGCTCGTCTCCTCGGCGCGCGACGAGGGCGAGGAGCTGCTGCGCAACATGGTCAGCCTGCGCAAGATCCGGGCCAAGGCAGGGGCCCAGCTCCTGGCGTTCGCCCCGTCGATCGAGCGCCTGCCGCGGCGCCTCAACAAGATCACGTCGGACCTCGAGGCGGGGAGGTTCACGGTCAACGTCCGGGCGTTCTCCGACCCCGGTGACCGGAGGTTCGTCACGAGCCTCGTGCAGCAGGTCATCTCGACGATCATCGCGGCCGCGAGCGTCGTGGGCGGGGTGTTCCTGCTCATCGCGGAGAACGGGCCGCAGCTCACGAACGACCTGAGCTGGTACTCGGTCTTCGGGGCCGTGATGCTGTTCGTCGGCGCGGTGCTCAGCATCCGGGTGCTGATCTACGCGTTCCGCGGCGCCCCGGCGGACAGGGGCTGGTAGGAGATGTCCCGCCGCGAGCTCGTCGTCCTCGGCACCGCCAGCCAGGTGCCCACCCGGACACGCAACCACAACGGCTACGTCCTGTTCTGGGACGACGAGGCCATCCTGTTCGACCCGGGGGAGGGCACGCAGCGACAGATGCTGCGTGCGGGGGTGTCCGCGACGGACCTCACGCGGATCGCGATCACGCACCTGCACGGCGACCACAGCCTGGGGCTGGCCGGCGTCGTGCAGCGGATCAGCCTGGACGGCGTGCCGCACACGGTCCCGGTGTCCTTCCCGGCGTCGGGCGCGACCTGGGTCGACCACCTGCTCGACGCCACGTCCTACCACCACCGTGCGGACCTCGCGCTGCAGCCGTTGTCCGCCGACGGGGTCGTCCCGCCCGTGGGCCCTGACCCGGGCTTCACGCTGCGGGCCGAGCGGCTCGACCACGGCGTCGAGGCGTTCGGCTACCGGCTCGACGAGCCCGCCGGTCGGCGCATGGTCCCCGACAGGCTCGCGGCGGCCGGGATCCACGGACCGGCGGTCGGGCTGCTCCAGCGCGAGGGCGTCGTCGAGGTGGGCGACGGACGGACGGTCCGGGTCGAGGACGTGAGCGTCGTGCGCCCGGGACAGTCGTTCGCGTTCGTGATGGACACGCGGCTGTGCGACGCGGTCTTCTCGCTCGCGCGCGGCGTCGACCTGCTCGTGATCGAGTCGACGTTCCTCGACCGGGACCGCGACCTCGCGCACGCGTTCGGTCACCTGACCGCGCTCCAGGCGGCGACGGTCGCGGCCGAGTGCGGGGTCCGGTCGCTCGTCCTGACCCACTTCTCGCAGCGGTACCAGGACCCGGCCGAGTTCTGGGCCGAGGCCAGGACCGTGTTCGACGGCGAGCTCACGGTCGCCGAGGATCTCGACCGGGTGCAGGTCCCGCCGCGCGTGCACTGAGCCGGTGGCCGGCCGGCTGCGGGCAGTCGAGAACGGGGTTGAGGTCGTTCTCGTGGGGATAGCGACATCTTCCCCGTGCTCGACGGCGCGGAATCCCGTGCTCGGCACCACTACCCTCGGAGCATGCCCGACGCGCCCGATGAGCACGACCAGCCCGACGCGCCCGACGACGCACCCCGCCGCCTCCGCTGGGGCTGGCTGCTCCTCGCCGTGGTGGTCGCGGTCGTGTCCTTCCTCGCGGTGAGCGTCCAGGCCGGCCAGTGCGTCGACTCCGTCACGCCCGGCGCGTCCTACTGCACCACCGGTCCCGTGCTCGGCACCGCTGGCTGGCTCGTCGGTCTCGCCGGAGCGGGGTTCGTCATCTACGCGGTGCGCCGGGGGCTCGGTCGGAGGTAGGCGCCAGGACCGTGGGTGCCTCCCGCTACGGTCCACCTCATGGCTGATCGCGCGCAAGGCACCCCCACCCCGCCCACCGACTCCTCGGTCGATCGCGAGGACTGGTACGGCCGGGACCTCGACGGCGAGACGTTCGAGCGCGTCGCGTTCGGTGACTGCGACTTCTCCGAGATCACGACGACGGGCGCCACGTTCACGGAGTGCACGTTCCGCAACGTCCGGTTCAACGCGTCGACCCACACCGACTCGGCCTTCGCGAACTGCACGTTCTCGCGCTGCTCGTTCTTCGACACCACGTTCACACGCTGCAAGACCGTGGGGTCGACGTTCACCGAGTGCACCTTCGACCTCCTCAAGGTCGTGGGCGGCAACTGGTCGTTCGTGACGATGGCCGGGGCGGACCTGCGCAGCGTCACCGTCACCGGGGCGCGCTTGCGCGAGGCGGACCTGACGGGCGCTCGCTGCCAGGGCGCCGTGCTGCGCGACCTCGACCTGTCCGGGGCCTGGCTGCACAAGGCCGACTTCACGGGCACGGACCTGCGAGGCAGCGACCTCAGCGCGCTCGATCCCCTGAGCAGCATCGTGCAGGGGGCCATCGTGGACCCTGCGCAGGCGCTCGTGGTCGCGGAGGCCCTGGGCCTGGACGTGCGGACGCACTGAGCGTGGGTGGGCTGTGCGGACGCACCGAGTGCGGGTGGGCTGTGCGGACGCACCGAGTGCGGGTGGGCCGTGCGGACGCACCGAGTGCGGGTGGGCCGTGCGCCCGCCGACGACACGCCGACGACGCCCGACGCCCCGGTGAGACGCGTCACGTTCGCGTCATGATCGCCGCGCGAGCGTGTCTCTTCTCCTGACAGGCGCTTCACGCCCGACCGTCGGGCACGCCGTGGAAGGACCCACCCATGTCGACGACGAGCGAGACCGACCTCCGGGCCTTGGCCGACGAGGAGCTGGTCGACGCCGTCCGCGGGGGCTCGCAGGACGCGTACGCGGTCCTGTGGTCGCGTCACTCGGGTGCCGGGCGCGGCGCGGCCCGTCGCGTCACGTCGTCGTTCGACCCGGACGACCTGGTCCAGGAGTCCTTCCTGCGGATCCTGCGCGCGATCCAGGCGGGCAAGGGACCGACCGGTCCGTTCCGCCCGTACCTCTACCAGACCATCCGCAGCGTCGCGATCACGTGGTCGCACGCGCCGGACCCGATCGCTGTCGACCAGGTGCCCGAGGTCGCCGACCCCGTGGACATGGCCGACGTCGTGGTCGAGGGGTCGGTCACCGTCACGGCCTTCAAGGCGCTGCCCGCCAGGTGGCAGGCCGTGCTCTGGTACACCGAGGTCGAGGGCATGGACGCCCGCGAGGTCGCGCCGCTGCTCGGCCTGAGCGCGGGGTCGGTCTCGGCCCTGGCCTACCGGGCGCGCGAGGGGCTGCGCCGGTCCTGGCTCCAGGCCCATGTCAACACGGCCGCGGTCTCCGACGAGTGCCGCTGGGCCGCGGAGCAGATGGGCGACTACAACCGGGGCGCCCTGAGCGCACGGAACAAGGACCGTTTCGAGGAGCACCTCACGGGGTGCCTGTCGTGCTCCATCCTGGTCGACGAGGTCGACCAGGTCGCCTCGCGGCTGGGCCTCCTGCTCGTCCCGCTGGTGCTGGGCGTCCCGGCCGTCCTGGGCGGCAGCTCGGCGGCCCTCGGCGGAGCGGGCTTCGTCGCTGCCAAGGGCGTCTTCATCGACCCGACGGCGGATCTCGCCCTCGGCGCCGCGGGCGCCCCGGGCGGGGCAACGGCCAGCGGGTCCGGCGGCGGTGCGGGCGGCGACTCGACCGGGTCCGGCGGCTCTGCGGGCAGCGCCGCCGCGGGTGCAGCAGGTGCCGGGGCCGTCGGTGCGGCCACGACGTCCGGGCTCTCCGGCGGGGCGATCCTCGCGCTCGTCACCGCCGGTGTCGCCGTCGCGGTCGGGGCGGTCGCGGTCGCGCAGCCGTGGGGCGCCACCCCGCCCGTCGTGGCGGAGCACTCCGGACCGGGCCCGCAGACCTCGGCCGACGGGGCGTCCCAGGCCCCGTCGGCCGACGGGCTGGCCCTCGTGCCCGGGACGGACCCGACCGATCCCACGACCGTCCCCGACGAGGTGCACCCGGACACCGCACCGGCGGCAGGGCAGGACGACGACTCCACGGCGGACCAGCCGTCCCGCGGCGCGGGTACCGGTCGGGCGACGAACCCCGTCCGCCCGGCTCCCGACCCGGCCGCTCCTCCCGTGGTGCCACCGGTGGAGCCGGTCGAACCGCCCTCCGAGCCTGTCGACCCGCCGGGGGACCCGGAGCCTCCGGTGACCCCACCGGTGGACCCGGAACCTCCGGTGGACCCACCGGTCGACCCAGAACCCCCGGTCGACCCTGTCGACCCGAAGCTCGCCGCGCCGACCCTCGTAGCCCCGCCTGTGGGTGAGCTGGTCTTCCTGCCCGAGCTCTCGGGCACGGGCGAGCCCGGCGCGATCGTGACGGTGTCGGCGACCAGCCACGGAACCTCTGCCGTGGTGGCCAGTGCGGACGTCGCGCCCGACGGCACGTGGCGAGCGACGCCGTCGGGCAGCGCGACCGTGTGGGAGACGCTCACCGTGACGCAGGAGCGCAACGGCACCACCTCCGAGGCGACGAACGTCCCGGGGCCGTTCACGTTCCTGCTGCCGACGATCCTCGCTCCCACCGACGGCGGGTCGATCCCGTGGGGGCCGTCCGTCACGGTGCGCATCGACGGGCGCGCCGGACTCACGACCGAGGCGTTCCTCGACGGTCGGTCCACCGGCAACCTGCACACCATGTCGGGCAGGCCGATCGACCTGGTCGCCTCGGGTCTCGACCCGGGGCAGCACACGCTCGGGCTGCGCTACGTCGACCGGGCGACGGGCGCCGTCGGGCCGGTCGTGACCTCGACGTTCACGATCGACCAGCCACCGAGCTAGTCGGCCGGGCGGCGGACCACGGTCACCGGGCACGAGGCGTACTCGACGGCCTGGCGGCTGACCGAGCCCAGCAGGAGGCGGTCGAACCCGCCCGTCCCCCGGTTGCCGACGACCAGGCGCTCGGCGCCCTCGGCCGCCTCGATGAGCCCCTTCGCAGGGTGGGCGTGCACGACGCTGCGGCGGACCTGGTCCTCGGGCAGGTCCACGCCTGCGGCCTCGAGCGCGCGGTCGAGCTGCTCGCCGGCGAACTTCTCGTAGTCGTCGACGGGCGGGGTCCAGCCCCACGAGTCGGGCAGCGGGGCCAGCGTGACGATCTGCCAGCAGAACACCGCGTCCAGGACGGTGCCCGTGCGCCGGGCCACCTCGAGCCCGTGGCGCAGCGCGTGCACCGACGTGCGCGAGCCGTCGACGCCCACGACGACGCGCGAAGGCGCGTCGGCCGCGGCCGGGGCTCCGGCGTCGTCCGCCGCGTCGCCCTCGGCGGGACGCACGACCGTGACCGGGACCTGCGTCGCGCCCTGGACCACGGCCGACGACACCGAACCCAGCACCAGCCGACCCAGGCGCCCCAGCCCACGGCTGCCCACGACGAGCATCTCCGAGTGCTCCGCACGGGCCAGCAGCGCGGTGGCCGCCGAGCCCTGGACCTGCTCCGCGTGCGTGACGACCTCGACGCCCGTACGGTGGCGGGCCTCGTCCAGGAGGGTCAGGACCTGGTCCTGCTTGAGGTCCGCGAGGTGGCTGAAGTCGGCCGGCTCCGAGGGGCGCGGACCGTCCTTCCAAGAAGGTTCCCAGGCGAGGACCGCGGTGAGCGGCACGCCTCGCGAACCTGCCTCGACGAGGGCCCAGTCGAGGGCTTCCTGGGACTGGACCGATCCGTCCACACCGACGACCACGTCACTCATCGACGTCACCTGCTCTCTCGTTCGACGACCGTCCAGCGCTCCTGTGCGCCGTCCGCACCTCCATCTTCGCCGGTCCTGCGGGCGACGTCACGCCTGGGCGTGTCTGCTTGATCACGAGGGAGCGTCAGCATCGCCGGGACCGTGCCACGACCTCAGAAGCGCGGCCCGTCGTCGCCGTGCAGGAGGTTGCGGATCGGGGCCGTCGAGATGTCCACGCGGTCCACGAGGTCCGCGGGCCCGGACACGATCACGGCCCGGTCGGCGAGCGGCACGTACACCGCGACCGTGGCCCGGACGGCGACCCGGACGCACGGGTGCGAGACGTCGTCGACCACGAAGGCCGTGTGCTGGAGGGGGGCCTTGTCGACCTCCTCCACGATGGCCCGCATCGCGGACCGGTAGTCCTGGTACGCGTCGGCGAAGTCGGCGCCGGTCGGCCCCTCGGTACCGTCGGGGGCGTCGTTGTGCAGGGGAGCGGCGAGGGCACCGCTGAGCGCGGCCCGCACGATGTCCTCGACCTGCTGCGGGTCGTCCGTCCCGACGCGGAGCGTCTCGACGTCGACCGCCTCGCCGACGAACGACACGTACGCGCGCAGGAAGCGCTCCTCGGTCGGGTCGCGGTCGTCGCCCCCCGTCCCGGTGACGGTCTCCTCCTCGAGGTCCAGGCCCCACATGAGCGGGTCCGTGATCTCGCCGACGACACCGCTGAAGCGGGCGAAGCGCGCGACGATCTGCTCCCACGACTCGTGGGCTCCTGCTGGTTCGTCCGGCTTGTGCATCGTCCTCCCTCGGACTGGCGCGTGCCCCTGCCTCGAGACTGCCCCTGTGGCGTCCTGGGGTCAACGATGCTGGCGGCGCGTCCGTCGCGCACGTCGGGAGCGGGTGAGTCCGGTCGGCGGAACGTGTGGTCCGCCCGCCGGGACGACGCCCTGGTCTGCGACGACGCGTGCCAGCCTCTGGGGATGACCCAGGGGAGCACGCAGCCTGAGCGGCGTCCCACGAGGCGTCGACGACGCCGCGGCCCCGGCTGGGTGCCCGACCAGCACGGCGCGTGGGCGATGCTCGCCGTGCCGCTGCTGGTCGGGGTCTTCCTCGGCAGCCCGGCCTGGGTGCACGTGCCCCTCGCCGCGCTGTGGTTCGTCGGGTACTTCGCGTTCTTCGCGACCGGCCTGTGGTTGAAGTCCCGCTTCAAGGCGCGCTGGTGGCCGCCAGTGCGGGCGTACGGGATCGCGACGGTCGTCCCAGCCGTCGCGGTCCTGCTCCTGCGCCCCGACCTCCTGGCGTGGGTGCCGCTCTTCGCCCCGCTCGTCGCGGTGAGCCTGTGGAGCTCCTACCGGCGCAGCGAGCGCTCGCTGCTCAACGACGGCGCCACGGTCCTCGCGGCGTGCCTCATGCTGCCGGTCGCGTTCGCGGCGGGCGTGGGCCCCGGCGCGCGGCCCGGCGCGGCGTGGCCCGGCGTCTGGCCGCTCATGCCCCTGCCCGACGGCGTCACGGGCGTCGCGGGGATCGGGTGGCTCCAGGTGTGGGCGCTGTTCGTGGTCGTGCTGGCGTACTTCGCGGGGACGATCCTGTACGTCAAGACGCTGATCCGTGAGCGCGGCGAGCGCTCCTACCTCGTCGCCTCGGTGGTCTACCACCTGGCGGCCGGCGTGGTCGCGTCCGCCGCCCTCGCGGCGGCCGGGCTCGTGTGGTGGCCCGCGGCCGCGCTGTTCGCGGGGCTCACGGTGCGTGCGGTCTGGGTGCCGCGCACGCAGGCGACGCCGATGCAGTTCGGGATGGGCGAGGTCGTGGCGAGCGTTCTCGTGACGGTCGTCGTCCTCGTGCTGCCGCAGACGTTCGAGGCGGTCGGGTCCGGCGCGTCGGGCGCCGTCGGGGCGGGAGGGTCGGTCGCCGTCGGTGCGGGCGGCCAGGGTGGCCTAGAGGCGGGCGCCGCGGCGACCGTGGTGCCCTGACCTCGCGTTTCGGTCATCCCCACCTCGCCTAACGGTCACCGGCGGGCGGAACGGACAGCCTCCGGACACCGGTCGCGGTCCTGCCGAAGGTCACGGAGCGAGCCCCTCGTCACGCCCCTGGCGAACAAGGGCATATCCGTGGGGTCGGCCCCGTTGGTCCCGGATAGAGTCGTTGCGGTCAGGCCTGAGCACCACCGGTGCGGGTGTACGCCGCTCGTGAGGAGCAGCACATGTTCGAGAGATTTACCGACCGAGCCCGTCGGGTCGTCGTCCTTGCCCAAGAAGAGGCACGGATGCTCAACCACAACTACATCGGCACCGAGCACATCCTGCTCGGCCTCATCCACGAGGGAGAGGGAGTCGCAGCCAAGGCGCTGGAGTCCCTCAACATCTCCCTCGACGGTGTGCGCTCGCAGGTCACCGAGATCATCGGCGAGGGCCAGCAGGCCCCCAGCGGGCACATCCCGTTCACGCCGCGCGCCAAGAAGGTCCTGGAGCTCTCGCTCCGCGAGGCCCTTCAGCTCGGCCACAACTACATCGGCACCGAGCACATCCTGCTCGGGCTCATCCGTGAGGGAGAGGGTGTCGCAGCCCAGGTCCTCACGAAGATGGGCGCCGACCTCAACCGCGTGCGCCAGCAGGTGATCCAGCTGCTGTCCGGGTACCAGGGCAAGGAGCCCGTCGCCGCGGGCGGCCCTGCCGAGGGCCAGCCTTCCGGCTCGGCCGTGCTCGACCAGTTCGGCCGCAACCTCACGCAGGCCGCACGCGAGGGCAAGCTCGACCCCGTCATCGGACGCACCTCGGAGATCGAGCGCGTCATGCAGGTCCTGTCGCGCCGCACCAAGAACAACCCGGTGCTGATCGGTGAGCCGGGCGTCGGCAAGACGGCCGTCGTCGAGGGCCTCGCCCAGGACATCGTCCGGGGCGACGTGCCGGAGACGCTCAAGGACAAGCAGCTCTACACGCTGGACCTCGGCGCCCTGGTCGCCGGGTCCCGCTACCGCGGTGACTTCGAGGAGCGCCTGAAGAAGGTCCTCAAGGAGATCCGCACGCGCGGCGACATCATCCTGTTCATCGACGAGATCCACACGCTCGTCGGTGCGGGTGCTGCCGAGGGCGCGATCGACGCGGCGAGCATCCTCAAGCCGATGCTGGCTCGCGGCGAGCTCCAGACCATCGGTGCGACCACGCTCGACGAGTACCGCAAGCACATCGAGAAGGACCCGGCCCTGGAGCGTCGTTTCCAGCCGATCCTCGTCTCGGAGCCGAGCCTGCCGCACGCGATCGAGATCCTCAAGGGTCTGCGCGACCGCTACGAGGCGCACCACCGCGTGTCCATCACGGACGCCGCGCTGGTGGCTGCCGCGACGCTGGCCGACCGGTACATCAACGACCGGTACCTGCCGGACAAGGCGATCGACCTGGTCGACGAGGCCGGCGCGCGTCTGCGCATCCGTCGCATGACCGCCCCGCCGGAGCTCAAGGAGCTCGACGAGCAGATCGCCGAGGCGCGTCGCGACAAGGAGTCCGCGATCGACGAGCAGGACTTCGAGAAGGCCGCGCGTCTGCGCGACACCGAGAAGCAGCTCACGCAGCAGCGCGCGGACAAGGAGAAGGCCTGGAAGGCCGGAGACCTGGACACCGTCGCCGAGGTGGACGAGGACCTGATCGCCGAGGTGCTCGCGATGTCGACCGGCATCCCGGTGCTCAAGCTCACCGAGCAGGAGTCGTCGCGCCTGCTGAAGATGGAGGACGAGCTGCACAAGCGCGTCGTCGGCCAGGAGACGGCCATCAAGGCGCTCTCCCAGGCGATCCGCCGCACGCGTGCAGGCCTCAAGGACCCCAAGCGTCCCGGTGGCTCGTTCATCTTCGCCGGCCCCACGGGCGTCGGTAAGACCGAGCTGGCCAAGGCGCTCGCCGAGTTCCTCTTCGGGGACGAGGAAGCGCTCATCCAGCTCGACATGTCGGAGTTCTCGGAGAAGCACACGGTCTCGCGTCTCTTCGGTTCGCCTCCCGGCTACGTCGGTTACGACGAGGGTGGCCAGCTGACGGAGAAGGTCCGTCGTCGTCCGTTCTCCGTGGTCCTGTTCGACGAGGTGGAGAAGGCGCACGCCGACATCTTCAACTCGCTCCTGCAGATCCTTGAGGACGGTCGCCTGACCGACTCGCAGGGCCGCGTGGTGGACTTCAAGAACACCGTCATCATCATGACCACGAACCTCGGTACGCGGGACATCGCCAAGGGCCTGCAGACCGGCTTCAACGCCGGCGGCGACCTGGTGACGAGCTACGACCGCATGAAGGCCAAGGTGAACGACGAGCTGAAGCAGCACTTCCGCCCCGAGTTCCTCAACCGTGTCGACGACGTGGTGGTCTTCCCGCAGCTCTCGCAGACCGAGATCGTCCAGATCGTCGACCTGATGATCGCCAAGCTGGACAAGCGCCTGCGCGACAAGGACATGGGCATCGAGCTCACGACCGCCGCGAAGGCACTGCTGGCCGAGAAGGGCTACGACCCGGTCCTCGGCGCTCGTCCGCTGCGTCGCGCGATCCAGCGCGACATCGAGGACGTGCTGTCCGAGAAGATCCTGTTCGGCGAGCTCAAGGCCGGTCAGATCGTCCTGGTCGACGCCGAGGGCGAGGGCCTGCTGGGCGAGTTCACGTTCCGTGGCGTCTCCAAGGACGACCACGAGCGTGGCCCGGTGAGCGTCGCCGCGACGGCAGCGCTCAACGCCCCCGCGGGCATCTCGACGGCCGACCTCCCGCCGACCGGCGAGCTGCAGGCCGGCGCGGAGTGATCCTCCCGGCAGCCATCGGCTGTCGATCCCCGGTCGTCTGACGCCGACCGGCTCGAAGGGCCCTGATCCTCACGGATCGGGGCCCTTCGGCGCGCCCGGGGACGTGGTGTGGGTGGGGACGTAGGGCGGCGGGTGCGGGACCAACGTCCCTGACGCCGGCCGGCTCCTCGGCGAGAAACTGGTACATCGGTATCAGTTCAAGGAGAACGGCAGGCACATGGCACCCCAGTACACCGCGACGGTCACCGGCACCGCGAAGTCCCCGACGCGCCTCGACGTCCAGATCAGGGACTTCTCCGTCACGATCGACGAGCCCGCGTCGCTCGGCGGCGACGACACCGGCCCCAACCCCGTCGAGCTCGTCCTGTCCGGACTCGCCGGCTGCCTCAACATCACGACCCACATGGTCGCCAAGGAGCGCGGCATCGAGGTGCGGAGCCTGAGCGTCACAGCGACGGGATCGCTCAACCCCCAGCGGCTGATGGGGCGGCCGACCCCGGACCGCGCGGGCTTCCAGGGCATCCGGCTCGAGATCGACGTCGACGCCGACGCGACCCCCGAGGAGATCGACGCACTCCTCGTGGCCGCCGAGGAACGCTGCTGCGTCGCGGACAACCTGATGAACGCGACCCCGGTCAGCGTCGTGCGGGCGGGGGCACCAGCCTCGGCAGCCTGACGCCTCCGCTCCGCCCCGGGCCTGGGCCCGGGGCGGAGCCGCGTGGCGTCTCGGACGCCTCCCGGCGGGGTCAGTCGTGCCCCGCGAGCGAGGCGAGCGCGGTGCGCCACAGCTCCTCGGAGTGCTCGACCGCCTCGGGGGAGTCGTTGTTGTCCTGCCGGATCGTCACACGCGTGCCCTTGGGGTCCGGGGCGAGCGTGATCGCGACCTCGTGGTGGTTCTCCGGGACGTCGGGCACGCCGCTCGCAGGGGAGTAGTGCGTGAAGCGCAGCGTCCGGGGTCGGTCGACCTCGAGGACGGTGCCGTGGTCCTCGAAGTGCTTGCCCTGGTACTGGCCCTCGAACGTGATGGTGCTGCCCGGCTGGTAGTCCGTCTCGACGTTGGCTCCCAGCATCCAGGTCGCGGAGGGGTGGACGAGCTCGGCCCACACCCTCTCGGGGCGGGCGGCGATGTGGATCGAGGCGGTGGCGACGAGTCCGGTCATGGGACCTCTCCTCTTCGAGCGGTTTTCCCCGACCGTAGCCCTCGGGGCGGGGGTCGGCACGTGCGGGTGCGCGCCGAGCGTGCAGTTCGGGCTGTCTCGAGCGCCCGGCGACAGCCCGAGCTGCACACTCGACGCGTGCACCGACCCGGCCCGGCCGTCCACGACGTCACGCACGGCCGGCCTCGTCCAGGACGTCGCGCACCAGGGTGACCACGTCGGCAGGGCGGAGGAGCTGCGCACGGTCGACGACGAGCACCGTCCACCCGCACCGCCGCAGCGCGCCGTCGGGCGCGATATTCAGCCCACCTCGCCGAACGCCGCCGCGAACCGCGGCAGGCTCGCCTCGAGCGTCTCCATGCTCGCCGTGAGCGAGATGCGGAACCGGCCCGGGGTCTCGAAGTACTTCCCTCCCAGGACCAGGACGTCGTGGTCGGCGAGGAGGGCCTCGAAGGCGCGGTCGTCGGGATCGGGGGAGCGGGGGAAGAGGTAGAACGTGCCCTCGGGGCTGTGCAGGTCGTAGCCGATGTCTCGCAGCCCGGCCACCATGAGGTCGCGCTTGCGCTGGTAGAGCGCGACGTCGAACGGGATGCGCTCCAGGAGCGGCAGCGCGTGCTGGAGGACGGCGTTGGGGAACGCGTAGCCGATCGCGATCTGGAGCGCCTCGATCGCGGGCCGCAGGCCCTCCCGCCCGGGCAGGGTCGGCGGGACCGCGAGGTACCCGATGCGCTGGCCGGGCGCGAGGAGCGTCTTGCCGTAGCTGTAGGCCAGCAGGGTCCACGGGTAGACCTCTGCAGGGCTGTGGAACTCCGTGCCGTCGTAGACGATCCGGTGGTAGGGCTCGTCCGACACCACGAAGACGCGGCGCCCGTTCCGCACCGACGCCTCGTCGAGCAACGTCGCCAGACGGCGCAGCTCGTCCAGGGGGTACACGCGTCCGGTCGGGTTGTTGGGCGTGTTGACGAGCACGACGCGGGTGCGCGGCGTGATCGCGTCCGCGATCGCGCCGAGGTCCAGGTCGAACGTCTCGGGGGAGACCGGCACCTTGACCGGTACGAGCCCGGCCTCGCGCACGATCACCTCGTACGCGAACCAGGGCGGCACGCTGTAGACGACCTCGTCGCCCGGGTCGCACACCAGCTTGAGCGCGAGGGCCAGGGCGGTGAATCCGCCCGTGGTGAGGTGCACGTCGTCGGGCTCGAAGGGCAGGTCCACCACGTCCCGCAGCGACTCCGCGGCCGCGGCCCGCGCGGCAGGCTCGCTGACCTTGTACCCGAACCAGTGCTCGTCGCGCGGGACGGCGCTCGCGCGCAGCGCCTCGACGTACTCGGCCGGGGCCGGGTCGTGCGGGTTGCCGAACGTGAGGTCGAGGACACCGGGGCGGGCCCGGCGCTCGGGATACTCGTGCGCGAAGAAGCCCAGCAGGACGTCGAACGGTGTGGACCGCGCGAGGTCGCGCACGCGTCGGGAGATCGTCTCGTCGGCCATGGGAGCTCCTCGCTCGGGCGACGGCAGGGTGGACGGCGGTGTCCGTGAGTGGTCGCCGGGTGGCGACGGGCGGCGGGTGGCAGGGCCGCGAGGATCAGGCTGTTCCACGCTAGCACCGGGCCTGCGGGCCGGCCGGGGGGAGCCGGGAAGGCCCGACGGCGAGCCCGTGCTCGCGGTCGAGCGCATCGAGGAGGTCGAGGCCCCGCCTGGGGCCGAACGCCCGCGCGACCGCCACGACGCGCGCCAGGCGGACCGGGCCTGTCGGCGCGAGGGGTTCGAGCCAGAGGTAGAGCGTGGCGATCTGCGGTCGCCGGGCTCGAGGTCATCGGCAACCTCCACCCGCTCGGCGAGCCCGCGGGCGAGGACGTCGTCTCCCGCTTCTACGACTCCCTGGGCAACACGCTGGACTACGCGTACGAGCTCGCCGGTGACCGCCTGACGATCTGGGCAGGGGCCAAGGGTGGGCCTGCCTACTTCGAGGGCCTGTTCGACGCCGACGGTGACTCGGTCGTCGGGGAGTGGGTCTACCCGGGCGGGGGCGTCGCTGACAGGAGCTTGCCACTGTGCCGAGTGTGCAGTTCGGGCTGTTGATCCGCGCAGGTGGCAGCCCGAACTGCACACTCGACGATCGGGGAGGCCCGACGGCGCCGCTCGGCCCGGGCGTTTCCCGCCCCGTCGAGGGACCTGCCGTGGGCGACCTCACACCGTTTCCTGACGGGCCGACACGTTAGGATGGTTCGTCTGTCCGACTTCGTAGTTGGGGCGGTCGAACGGTCTGCGGCATCTCGCGACACGTCTCGATCCGGGCTGGAAACCCCACGATCCCCGCTGCGTCCCCGAAGGTCGGTCATGCCCGTTTCTCCTCCCTCCACCTCTGCGCCCTCGGCCCAGGTGGTCCCTCCCTCCGCCGAGCCCCACGGCTCCGCGCCGGTCGAGCAGTACGCGCCGGTCGAGACCGGCCCCCGTCGCTGGTGGATCCTCGTCATCCTCGCGCTGACACAGCTCCTCGTCGTGCTCGACGGCACGATCGTGAACATCGCCCTCCCGCAGGCCCAGGTCGAGCTCGGCCTGACCGACACGCAGCGCCAGTGGGTCGTCACGGCCTACGCGCTCGCCTTCGGCGCACTCCTGCTCCTCGGCGGGCGGGTCGCCGACTACTGGGGTCGCAAGCGCACCTACCTGCTGGGCATGGTGGGCTTCGGGGTCGCGTCGCTGCTCGCGGGGCTCGCGCGCAACGGCACCGAGCTCGTCGCGATGCGCGGTCTCCAGGGTGTCTTCGCCGCACTGCTCGCGCCCGCCGCGCTCGCGCTGCTCACGGTCTCGTTCCCGCATGGCCGCCAACGGAACACCGCGTTCGCGGTCTTCGGGTCGGTCGCGGGGGTGGGCGCCGCTGTCGGGCTGGTCCTGGGCGGTGCCCTGACCGAGTTCGCCGACTGGCGCTGGTGCCTGTGGGTCAACGTCCCCGTCGTGGTGGTCGCGCTGGTCGCGGGCCAGCTGCTGATCCGTGAGAGCAAGGCCGAGGGGGACAACCGGTACGACGTCCTGGGGACGGTCGTCGTGGTGCTCGGCCTCGGCTCGCTCGTCTACGGGTTCACGCTCGCCGAGCACAGCTGGGCCGCGCCCGAGACGGTCGCGTGCCTCGCGGCGGGCGTCGTCCTCCTGGCGCTCTTCGTGTGGATCGAGTCGCGCGTCGCGCAGCCGCTGCTCCCGCTGCGCGTCCTGACGGACAGGGTCCGCGCGGGGGCGTTCCTGCTCCAGGCGATCTTCGGTGCGCTCATGATCGGTGCGCTCCTGTACCTCGCGCTCCACCTGCAGATCGTCATGGGTCTCTCGCCCCTGCAGGCGGGCCTGGGCACGCTGCCCATGACGATCATGACGCTCGTCCTGGCGCCCGTGGTCACGCAGCTTCTTGCGCGGTTCGGGCCGCGGCCGCTCATGATCGGCGGGCCGCTGGTCGCCGCGGTCGCGCTCGTCTACCTGAGCCGGATCACGGTGGAGGGTTCGTACGCGGTCGAGGTCCTGCCGGCTCTCCTCGTGCTGGGCGCGGGCATGGCGCTGGTGCTGGTGCCGCTGCAGAACGTCGCGCTCTCGGGTGTCGAGCCGCACGACGCGGGCGCCGCGAGCGCGACCGTCAACGCGTCGATGCAGATCGGCGGCTCGATCGGGCTGTCCGTCTTCACGACGCTCTACGTGGGCGCCGTCGCCGGGGCGGTCGTCACGGACGAGGCGTCGCAGCTCTCGGCGTTCGTCGACGGCTACTCGGCAGCGTTCGTCGCGACGGCGGTCACGCTGGTCGTGGGCGCCGTCCTCGCGGCCGTGCTGATCCGCGGGCCCCGCGAGCGCCTCCTGCCGCAGGGCGAGCAGGTCGCGGTGCACCTGGGCTGAGTCACGCCGCGGTGGGCGCTGCGCCACCGGGGGTGCCCGACGGCGTCACGCGCCTCGGGTGCGCCCGGCGGCGCGTCGGCGAGTGTGCAGTTCGGGAGGTCTCTCGACCTCCGGGACAGCCCGAACTGCACACTCGACGGTCCGTGCCCGGACCGGACCGGGGTGAGCGACGCCGTCGGGCGTGCTGGGGAGACCTGGCCCCCGGGACCGCGCAGGCAGGACGTCAGCCCGCGAGGAGCGCCCGGATGTCTCGCTCGGCCTGACCGGGCGACGCCGTGCGGCAGCCCTTGTCGACCCAGCCCTGGATCAGGCGCGGCTCGTCGCGCAGCAGCCCCCACCCCCGGCGCAGCAGGGTCAGCGGCGGCTTGCGCGACTCCCCGAGGTCGCGCAGCAGGCGGAACCAGAACGTCATGAGCCGGGGCCTGCGCAGACAGATCGCGTCGGCCAGGATGCCCTCGGCCCGGCAGGCCGCGACGAGCTCGGCCGCGAAGATCCCCTCCGCGATCACGAGGCGCGACCCGCTCACGTCGAGCTGCGTCGTGCCCGTGCGGCGCGACGTCGGGATGTCGTACACCGGGACGTCCGAGCGACCCGTCGTGACGAGCGCGAGCAGCGCCTCCATGGCGCTCGCCGAGTCCCAGCTCCCGGGGGAGTCCCAGTCGACGATCCCGAAGCGCTGCGGCATCCCGGGGTGGTCCACGTCGTGGTAGAAGTCGTCGAGCTCGACGACCGGCAGTCCCAGGCGCCGGGTGAGCGACGTCTTGCCCGAGCCCGACGGCCCCGTCAGCAGGACGATCCGACGGGGTGGGACACGCGTGCCCTCGGGCAGGTCGAAGAGGCCGTTCGTCACCCGACCATTCTCCCAGCCCGCAGACGCACCTGGTGCGCGGCGCCGTCGGGCACGGGCTGGGTCCGGCGCGGGCGCCGAACCTGCACTTTCGGTGGGAGCCCGTACGGGAGTACGTACGTACCGAACCGTGTGGGCGCCCCTGATGTGGGCGCCGCGACGCGCGGCCTAGCGTGACGGCACACGATGCCGCGGCAACGGTGCCGCAGCCGTGCTGGGGAGGCGGTCGATCATGCAACGCAGCAGACGGTCCGTGAGGCGGTGGCTCGCAGGAGTCGCCGCGACGGCAGTGGTGGCGGTACCGCTCGTCGCGCAGGTACCCGTGGCGTCCGCGGCCGAGGCGTGCGCGCCGGCGTGGTCGGCGTCGTCGGCGTACACGGGCGGGAGCGTCGCGTCGTACAGCGGGTCCAACTACAAGGCGTCCTGGTGGACCCAGGGCGAGACGCCGGGGACGCAGCAGTGGGGGGCGTGGAAGATCGTCGGGCCCTGCGGGACGGACCCCACGGGGACGACCGGCGGGACGACCGGCTCCACGGGTGGGACGACAGGGACGACCGGTGGCACGACCGGCTCCACGGGCGGCACGACCGGAGGAGACCCGACCGGCGCCGACCCCGGCACCCCCATCTCCACGAACCCGCAGGAGAAGTGTCGCCCCGACGGGCTCGCCGTCAACAAGACCGTCGACGTGCCCTACTGCGACGTGTACGACGAGGCCGGGCGGGAGAAGCTGCCCAACGGGCTCGACCGCCGCGTGATCGGGTACTTCACGTCGTGGCGGACCGGCAAGGAGGGGACGCCGTCGTACCTGGCGAGCGACATCCCGTGGACCAAGCTGTCGCACATCAACTACGCGTTCGCGCACGTCGGACCGGACTCGAAGATCTCGGTGAACGCCGAGTCGGCGACGAGCGAGGCGACGGGCCTGACGTTCGCGGGCGCCGAGAACGCGCTCGACCCGACCGTCCCCTACAAGGGCCACTTCAACCAGCTCACCAAGTTCAAGAAGCAGCACCCGGGCGTCCGCACGCTCGTGTCGGTCGGCGGCTGGGCCGAGACCGGCGGCTACTTCGGGGTCGACGGGAACCGCGTCGCCTCCGGTGGCTTCTACACCCTGGACACGCAGGCCGAGTACGACGCGTTCGCGGCGTCCGCGGTCGCGATGGTGCGGACCTACGGGTTCGACGGGATCGACATCGACTACGAGTACCCGACCTCGAACGTCAAGGCCGGCAACCCGGACGACTTCCAGATCGCGGACGCCCGGCGCGGGCAGCTCTGGAAGAACTACGAGCAGCTCATGAAGACCACGCGCGAGGCCCTCGACAAGGCCGCCGCGCAGGACGGCGAGTACTACATGCTGACCATCGCGGCCCCGGCGTCCGGGTGGCTGCTGCGCGGCATGGAGGTCTTCCAGATCATGCCGTACCTCGACTACGTCAACGTGATGTCCTACGACCTGCACGGGACGTGGAACGACTTCGTGGGCGGCAACGGCGCCCTGTTCGACGACGGCAAGGACGGCGAGCTGGCGGCCGCAGGCGTCTACGGTGCGTACGACGGGATCGGGTACCTCAACGCCGACTGGGCCGCGCACTACTTCCGCGGGGCCGTGCAGGCCGGGCGCATCAACATCGGTGTCCCGTTCTACACGCGCGGCTGGACCAACGTGCAGGGCGGGACCAACGGCCTGTGGGGCAAGGCGGCGCTGCCCGACCAGACCAAGTGCCCGCCGGGCACCGGGCCCTCGCTGGGCGGCACGTCCAAGTGCGGCAACGGCGCGGGCGGGATCGACAACATCTGGTACGACGTCGACAAGGCCGGGGCGAAGATCCCCGCGGGCGGCAACCCGATCTGGCACATGCTGAACCTGCAGAACGGCAAGGTCGGCTCGTACGCGGCGGCCTACGGCGCACCGACCGGTCCGCTGACCGGGACCTACCAGCACAACTTCGACCCGGTCACCAAGACCGAGTGGTGGTGGAACGCGCAGACGAAGTCGTTCATCTCGGGCGACTCCGACCAGGCGATCCAGGCCAAGGCCGACTACGTGGTCGCGGGTGGCTACGGCGGTCTGATGATCTGGGAGCTGGCCGGGGACTACGGCCTGGACGCGGCGAGCGGCGAGTACGGCATGGGTGACAGCCTCGTGACGCGCATGCACTCGACGTTCTCCACCGCGGCACCCTACGGAGCGGCCAAGTCCAAGACCGCGACGCCGGCGCAGGCGATCGACCTGGGGGTGTCCTTCTCGGAGTTCGCGCTCGGGGACAACAACTACCCGATCAACCCCCGGGTGACGTTCTCCAACAGGTCGACGGTCGCGATCCCGGCGGGGTCGACCATCGCGTTCGATTTCGCGACGACCACGTCCGCGACGATCGGCGAGCAGAACGGCTGGGGCATCACGACGGTCGCGGGGCACTCGGGCAACAACGTGGGCGGGCTCAAGGGGGACCTGCACTCGGCGACGCTCAAGGTGCCCTCGGGCGGCATCCCGGCGGGCGGCTCGGCGTACACCAAGCTGTCGTGGCGGCTGCCCATGGCGCAGATCTCGAACGTCCGCGTGACGATCGGGACGAACACCTACGCCACGACCTACGACCACCCGCGCGGCGTGAAGGTCGTGACCCCGGTGGTCTCCGGCGGGACGACGGGCGGCACCCCCGGGGGCACCCCGGGCGGGAGCACCGGCGGTGCCGGGTGCTCGGCGGCCCCGTGGGTCGCCGGGACGGCGTACAACGGCGGAGCGCAGGTCACGCACGCGGGCCACAGGTGGTCCGCGAGGTACTGGACGCAGGGCAACGCCCCCGTGGCCAGCGACTGGGGGCCGTGGAAGGACGAGGGGGCGTGCTGATCCCTTGAGGCCGGTGCCGAGGTAGAGGGATCGCGTCGAGGTAGAGGGTTGGAGCCCTCTACCTCGACGGCGGCCCTCTACCTCGCGCACGTCGCCGGGCCGGCGGGCTCGCGGCCGGGCCACCGGTCGTAGGCTTCCCGGGTGACCTCCGCCGACGCCCTCGCCGCCACCGCCCTCGACTCGATGCGGTCCTGGAGCCCGCTCAGCCCGGCGCAGGCCGCGCTGCGCGAGGAGTACGTGGCCTTCGTCGAGGAGGGCAGGGGCGACGTGATCTTCCGTGGCGGCGCCGAGCACCTGACGGGGAGCTGCTTCGTGCTGACCCCGGACCTGCTGCACGTGCTGCTGTGCTTCCACCGCAAGGGCCAGTTTTGGGTCCAGGTCGGCGGGCACGTCGAGCCGGGGGACGAGAGCCTCGCGGCGGGGGCGTTCCGGGAGGCCCGGGAGGAGAGCGGGATCGTCGGGCTGGTGCCGTTCGAGCCCGACGGCGCCCCCGTGGACCTGCACCGGCACGCGCTGTCCTCGCGCTTCGGGACCTGCCTGGTCCACTGGGACGTGGGCTATGCGGCGTTCGCGGAGCTCGATGCCCTGCCCGTGGTCAGCGACGAGAGCGAGGCCGTCGCGTGGTTCCGGGTCGACCGGCTCCCGCCCGACACGCCCGACGACTTCCCCGTGCGGCTCCGCACCGTCCTCGAGGAGATGACGCACCGCCGTCGGGCGTCCGCCTGACACGTGACCCCAGGGTCATGTGTACGCTTGTACACATGACCTTCCCGGACCCTTCCGACCAGCGCACCATGCGCGAGCGCATGCTCGCGGGCGACCTCTACCTCGCCGACGACCCGCAGATCGCGGCCGACTCCGAGCGCGCCATGTCGCTCAGCCACCGCCTCAACACCCTGGACCCGAACGACGGCACGGCCCGTCGCGAGGTGCTGACCGAGCTGCTCGGCGCGTTCGGCGAGGGCAGCGACATCCGCCCCCCGTTCCGCTGCGACCTCGGCTACCGGACCACGATCGGCGCCCGCGTCTTCGTGAACTTCAACCTCGTGTGCCTCGACGTCGCCCCCGTCACGATCGGTGACGACGTGCTCATCGGCCCGAACGTCCAGCTCCTGACGCCCACGCACCCCGTCGAGCCCGGCCCGCGCCGCGACAAGTGGGAGGCCGCGCAGCCCATCACGATCGGCGACAACGTGTGGCTCGGCGGCGGCGTGACCGTGTGCCCGGGTGTGACGATCGGCGAGAACACGGTCGTCGGCGCCGGGTCCGTCGTGACCCGCGACCTGCCCGCGAACGTCGTGGCCGTGGGCAACCCGGCCCGCGTGCTGCGCCACATCGACGAGTGACCGGCGTGCGCCGCGTCGACCCCGACCGCAAGGACCGGATCGTCGACGCGGCCCTCGACGTGATCGCCGAGCACGGCGTCGCGGGCACGACCCACCGGGTGGTCGCCGCCGCGGCCGACGTGCCCCTGGGGTCCATGACGTACCACTTCGAGAACCTCGACGAGCTGCTGCGCCTCGCGTTCGAGCGGCACGCGGTCCAGGCCGCGGCGCGCTTCGAGGCGGCCATGGCTGCCGTCCCCGAGGGCGGCGACCCGGTCGAGGCGATCGTCGCGCTCGTGTGCGACGAGTCGGGGAACTACCAGCGGGACCTGCTGGTCGCGCTCGAGCTCTACGTGCTCGCGGCGCGCAAGCCCGCCTTCCGCACCGTCACGCAGCGGTGGATGGCCGCGAGCCGGGCCGCCCTGCGCCGGCACGTGGACGCGGACGTCGTGCCCGACCTCGACGCCCTCATCGAGGGGCTCGTGCTGCACTCCGTGCTGTCGACCGGGCCCGACGGGCGGCCACCGCTCGACCCCGAGCGCGTGCGCCGCGCGGTGCGACGCCAGGTGGGCTGAGCACCCGCTCGCGCTGCCGAGCATGCGGTCGTGGTCCGGTTCGGGCTCGATACCGACGCCAACCGCATCCTCGGCACCGAGCGGGGGCCCGGGCAGCGAGGGAGCGAGCGCTCAGCCCAGCAGGATCACGTGGAGCGTCCGCGGCCCATGCACGCCCTCGACGCGCGAGAGCTCGATGTCGCTCGTCGCGCTCGGCCCTGAGATCCACGTCTGCGGGCGCGTGGGGTGCGCGGCGAGGATCGTCACGGCCTCGGGCAGCGTGTGCACGACCTGCTCGGTCCGCACGACGCACACGTGCAGGTCGGGCACCAGGGTGATCGCGCGTCGCCCCTGGTCGTCCTCGCCGTCCAGGACGATCGTCCCGGTGTCCGCGACGGCCAGCCGCGAGGCGGTCAGGACCGCGTCGACCTGGTCGAGCTCGGCCGCGGTCCGCCGGTCCTCGCGCGAGTCCTGCACGACGGCGGTGCCGTCCCCGAGCGTGCCCGTCCAGCCCGCGGGCACCCCCGGGGGCACGACGACGGAGCGCGCGTCGGCGAGCAGCTCGCCCACGGTGCGGGCCAGGTCGGTCTCGGTCGCGGCCCGGTGCACGATCGCGCGGTAGTCCACGAGCCGGTCGACGAGGATCTCGACCGCCTCGGCCGACCCGGGGGAGTGCTCGCCCGTCGTCCGGTACTCACGTGAGATCGGCGCCTGTGCGGCCACGGCGTCCCCGAGGTGCGCGCCGTCGGTGATGACGGCCGCGCGCACGCGGGCCAGGATGTCGTCGCGCGCGCTCATCGGGGGCCTCCGGTCGTGTCGGGCGAGGCGGGGTCCTCAGGCGAGGCGGGAGGGGCGGGCTCGTGCGCAGCGTGGTCGGTGGCCCACCACTCGCGGAAGCTCTGCTTGGGCAGGACGGGCAGGTCACGGGCGTCGGTCCACCTCGAGCCCGGGAACGGCAGCGACGTGATGCGGCCCTTGCTGCCGCCCAGGACCCGGGTCACGCCGCCGGCCTTCTCGGCGAGCTCGAACCGGCCGGGCTTGGCCATGACGAACGACGCGGCCTTCATGGCCGCTCCCCAGGCCGTGGGTCGGCCCCGGTCCTGGTCGACCTCGCGCGCGCGCAGGTGCACGAGCAGCGACGGGATGTCGATCTTGACGGGGCACACGTCGTAGCACGCACCGCACAGCGTCGAGGCGTACGGCAGCGAGTTGTTGGGGTCCGACTTCCCCGTCGACCCCGTGAGCTGGGGCGTGAGGACCGCACCGATGGGGCCCGGGTAGACCGAGCCGTACGCGTGCCCGCCCACGCGCTCGTACACCGGGCACACGTTGAGGCACGCCGAGCAGCGGATGCAGTGCAGCGCGGCGCGGCCCACCTCGTCGGCCAGGGCCTTGGTGCGCCCGTTGTCGAGCAGGACCAGGTGGAACTCCTGCGGCCCGTCGCCCGGGGTGACGCCCGTCCACAGGGAGGTGTACGGGTTCATGCGCTCGCCGGTCGAGGACCGGGGAAGGAGCGCCATGAAGACCTCGAGGTCCTGGTACGTCGGGATGAGCTTCTCGATGCCCATGACGGTGATGAGGGTCTCGGGGAGCGTGAGGCACATGCGCCCGTTGCCCTCGGACTCGACGACCGCGAGCGTGCCCGTGTCCGCGACGGCGAAGTTCGCGCCGCTGATCGCGACCTTCGCGGAGAGGAACTTGCGGCGCAGGTGCGCCCGGGCGGCCATGGCGAGCTCGCGCGGCGCGTCGGTCAGGTCGGGTGGGGCGTCGCCCATGCGCTCGAGGAAGATCTCGCGGATCTCGGAGCGGTTGCGGTGGATCGCGGGCACGAGGATGTGCGAGGGCATGTCGTCGGCGAGCTGCACGATGAGCTCGGCGAGGTCGGTCTCGAACGCCGCGATGCCCTCGTCGGCCAGCGCCTCGTTGAGCCCGATCTCCTGCGTGACCATCGACTTGACCTTGACGACCTCGGTCTCGCCCGTGGCCTTGACCAGGTCCGCGACGATGCGGTTGGCCTCGGCGGCGTCCCGGGCCCAGTGCACGACGCCGCCGCGAGCGGTCACGTTGCGCTCGAGCTCTTCGAGGAGGTGCGGGAGGTCGCTCATGACGTGGGCCTTGATGGTCGAGCCCGCGTCGCGCAGGGCCTCCCAGTCGGGCACCTCGCCGACGACGGCCGCGCGCTTGGCCCGGATGGTCGAGGTCGCGTGGGCCAGGTTGCGGCGCAGCTGCGTGTTCTGCAGCGCCTGCCTGGCGGCCTCGGGGAAGGTCTCGCCCCAGCGCAGCGGCGCGTCGGGGTGAGGCACGTCGTCGGCCCAGCCGGGGCCCGCGGTGGTGCCGGGAGCGCCGTGGTGCGTGCCGCCGTCGGGCAGGGTCTTCGCGCCCCGACGGGTGGGGAACCCCAGGAAGGTGCTCATCGCGCGGCCTCCTCGTCGTCCGGGCGAGCGTGGGCGCCCGCCGGTTCCGCCACGAGCGTCGGCACGTCCTGCGTCGAGGCCAGGATCTCCGCGAGGTGCATGGTGCGCACGCCCGTGCGCAGCTTCGAGAGGCCGCCGCCGATGTGCATGAGGCACGAGTAGTCGCCCGCCGTGAGGACCTCGGCGCCGGTCGACTTCACGTTCGACATCTTGTCGCTGAGCATCGCGGTCGACGTCTCGGAGTTCTTGAGCGCGAACGTCCCGCCGAACCCGCAGCAGCTCTCGGCGCCGGGGAGCTCGACGAGGTCGATCCCGTCGACGGCCCGCAGGAGCTGGAGGGGCTTGTCTCCCACACGGATCATGCGCAGCGAGTGGCACGTCGGGTGGTAGGTGACGCGGTGCGGGAAGTGCGCGCCGACGTCGGTCACGCCGAGCACGTCGACGAGCAGCTCGGACAGCTCGTAGGTCTTGGCGGCCAGGGCCTCGGCGGTCGCGCCCAGCTTCTCCTGCCCCGCGCGCCGGCACACCATGGCCTGCTGGTGGCGGATCGAGCCGGTGCACGAGCCCGACGGCACGACGATCGCGTCCCACTCCCCGTCGAGCGCGGGCGCGAACGTCTCGACGTGGTTCTGGATGACGGGCACGGCCTCGTCGAAGTAGCCGGTGTTGACGTGCATCTGCCCGCAGCACGTCTGCTGCTCGGGGAAGTAGACCTCGTGGCCGAGGCGTTCGAGGAGCTGGACGGTGGCCCGGGGGGCCTGGGGGAACATCGCGTCGGCGATGCAGGTGGCGGCGAGGGCGATACGCACTGGGGACTCCAGCCGGGCAGGGGGCGGTGGGATTCAGTCTGGTCCCGGCGGACGGCGAGTGCCCGTCGGAGGTGCTGTGCGGCCCTCCCGTCCCCTGCTCGGCGATGAGCAGGCTGTGGTCTGACCACATATTGTCCGAGCCACTGTAGACCATCGCGTCGCTGTGGTCGGACCACATCGGCAGGGTGGGTCAGAACGGGCCCGACACCGCGGCCACGCTCGTCCGGCCAGCCTCGCGCGGCACTACGCTGACCCCGTGCGCACCCACGAGATCGTCCTCGCCCGGATCGAGGCGGACCTGACCGCCGGCCGCTGGGGCCTCGGCGAACGTCTCCCGGCCGAGCGCGCGCTCGCCGAGGAGCTCGGCGTCTCGCGCCCCTCGGTCCGCGAGGCGCTGCGCGTCCTGGAAGCCATGGGCATCGTCCGCACCGCGGTCGGTTCGGGGCCCGACGCCGGCGCCACCGTCATCGACCGGCCCGCCGCAGGCCTCGGTGCAGCCGTGCGGCTGCACGTCGCGTCCGGGACGCTCGTGGTCCGGGACGTCGTGGAGACCCGGGTGCTGCTGGAGACGTGGGCGGTCGGGCAGGCCGCTGCGAAGGCCGCGGGCGCGGGGCTCGCCGAGGCTGTCGCGCTGCTCGACGCCATGGACGACCCCGCCCTCGACGCGGCCCGTTTTCGCGAGCTCGACGCGGCGTTCCACGTGGAGCTCGTCCGGCTCGCGGGCAACGCGCTCGTCGAGGCCGTCATGACCGGGCTCCGCGGGGCGATCGAGTCCTACGTCGAGGCCGGCACGGAACGGCTGGAGGACTGGCCCCGCACCGCGGTGCGCCTGCGCGCCGAGCACCGCACGATCCTCGACGCGGTCGCGAACGGTGACGGGGCGGGCGCGGTCGTGGCCGTGCGCGAGCACATCGAGGGCTTCTACCGCGAGGCGGGGTTGTGAGCCGGACCCCGGGGCGCGGCGCCCGCCCGTGGGCCGCCACGTCGTAGTGTTCCTCTGGGCCTACCCGGTCCGCCGCCCACCCACGAAGGACCCCGCATGACCATCGACCACCTGGACGTCCTCGCCGCGGCGCAGCGCATCTCGGGGCAGGTGCGGCCCGTCGCGCTCGCTCCCATGGACCCGGGTGCCCTGGGTGCCGCGACGGGTGTGTTCGCGCTCGAGCTCATGCAGCACACGGGCTCGTTCAAGGCGCGCGGCGCCCTGAACTTCGTGGGTGCTCACCTCGACGCGGGCACGCTGCCCGAGGCCGGGATCGTGATCGCGTCGGGCGGCAACGCGGGCATGGCGAACGCGTGGGCGGCGCGGGCGCACGGGGTCCGGGCGACGGTGTTCGTGCCCGAGACCGCGCCGCCGGTCAAGGTCGCGCGACTGCGCACGCTCGGCGCAGAGGTCCACCAGGTCGGGTCCGAGTACGCCGAGGCCCTCGACGCCGCGCAGCGCTTCGCGGCCGAGACCGGCGCCCTGGCGTCGCACGCCTACGACAACCCCCTGATCGCGGCCGGCGCGGGCACGCTCCTGCAGGAGATCGTCGCGGCCCGCCCGGACGTCAGCACGGTCGTCGTCGCCGTCGGCGGTGGCGGGTTGTTCAGCGGGGTGGCCGCCGCGGCGCGGCCGCACGGGATCCGGGTCGTGGCGGTCGAGCCCGTCGGCGCGCAGGCACTGCACGCCGCGCTCGACGCCGGCCGCGTGGTCGACGTCCCCGTCGCGTCGGTCGCGGCCGACTCGCTCGGCGCCCGCCGGACGTCCGAGACGGCGCTGTCGCTCGCGCGGCACGGCGACGTCCGCTCGGTCCTGGTGTCCGACGACGCGATCGTCGCCGCGCGCCGGCACCTGTGGGACGAGCGGCGGCTCGTCGTCGAGCACGGGGCCGCGGCGGCGCTCGCGGCGCTCGAGTCGCGCACGTACGTGCCCGATCCCGGCGAGCGCGTCGCGGTCGTGCTGTGCGGGGCGAACACGGACCCGGCGGACCTGGCGCGCTGAGCGGCCGTCAGAGCGAGCGTGGCCCCGGGCGCACGCTCGCCCTGACACCCGTGCCCGACGGCGGAGCGCACCCCGGGGGCCGGCCGGCGTGAGGTCAGGCCCCGCTCTCGATGCCCGACGGCAGTGCGTCGTCGGCCCACGTGCCCGGGGTGCCGACGCGCCAGAGCGGGCGTGCCGCTGCGATGACGGCGACCGTGGCGACGAGCAGCCCGGCGAGCGCCACGAGCGCGGTCCCGATCCCGAACCGGTCGAGCAGCCCGGCCCCGACGAGAGGGATCAGGGGTCCGGCGGCGAGCCCGGTCAGTCCCATGATCGAGGCGAGACGTCCCTGCATCTCGAGCGGGGTGATCGCCGCGGCGTAGCCTGCGAGGCCCGCGTTGACGGCCGGGACCAGGAGGACGGCGAGCGGCAGCACGGCCACGTAGGCGGGGTACGTCTGGAGTGCGGCCATGAGGGTCGCGCCGACGGCGAGGGTGACCAGCGCGGCGACCGTGAGCGCCCCGGCCCGGACGCGCGCGACGAGCCGCGGTGCGAGCACGGCCCCGACGAGGATGCCCACGCCGACGGCGAGGTCGATGACCCCGATGAGGACGGGGGCGACCCCGGTCCGGACGAGCTCGAGGTTGATCCCGACGAGCAGCCCGCCGAACGCGACGTTGATGACGACGAAGAGGCCCAGGAGCGTCCGGAAGAGCGGGACCGACCAGACGAAGCGCAGCCCCTGGCGCAACGCCTCGACGGGTCGGGTCGCGCGGGCCTCCGCGGTGTCGCCGTTGAGGGGCTCGCGCACGGCCCACGTGCATGCCGCGGTCGCGGCCGACCCGATCGCGGCCGCGACGAGGGGGACGGCGTGCCCGACGGCGAAGAGCAGGCCGCCGACGGGACCCGCGAGCAGGCTCGCGACGGCGTCCCGCCCCTGGGACGCGGCGAGCGCCGTCGGGAGCTGAGGGGTCGGGACGACCGAGCGGAAGGCTCCGCTCGTCGCGGGATCGACGAAGGCTCCCACGACCGAGGCGCCGAACAGCACCAGCGCGAGGTGCCAGGCGGTGAGCGATCCGAGCGCTGCCGCGACGCCCACGGTCACCCAGAGCGCGGCGCCGACGGCGCTCGCGGCGACGATGAGCCGGCGCCGGTCCACGCGGTCCGCAACGACGCCGGCCGGGAGCGTCGCGAGCAGGGCCCCGACCTGGCCGACGGCGGCGACGGCTCCGGCCTGGAGGACCGACCCGGTCAGCGAGTAGGCGACGAGCGGGACGGCGAACAGGGCGAGGCCGGCTCCGAGCGACTCGGTCGTCAGCCCGGACATCAGGAGCATGTACGACCGGTTCCGCAGGAGGGGCGGAGGGGAGGGCGGTGCCTCGACCTGCGTCTCTGGCGAGATGGGCTCCTCCGATGCGGGGGAGCGCAGGGGCGAGGCCGCCGGGGCCGCAGGGTGCGTCGAGGCGCGGGGAGGTGGCGGCGTGCTCTGGGTGGTCGACATGCGACACACGGTAATCTCGCAACAACTAATGCGCAATGATCATTGCGCAAGTGGTCGTGCGGACGGCGACGGCGTTGCTAGCCTCGGGGGATGCGCGAGACCTTCCACGTCCAGGACCCCACGGCGCTCCGGGCCGTCGCGCACCCCATGCGGCAGCGGATCCTCACGGAGCTCGCGGCCCTCGGGCACGCCCGGGCTGCGGATCTCGCGCAGGCGATCGGAGAACCCGCGAACTCCATCAGCTTTCACCTGCGGGTGCTGGCCAAGGCGGGCATGATCGCCGAGGCTCCTGAGCACGCTCGCGACCGGCGCGACCGCGTGTGGACCAACGTCGCCGAGAGCTACGTCGTCGACCCCGGGTCGCCCGAGGCCGTCCGGGAGGTCGTCCGCCCGGCGCTGGTGTGGGCCGAGCGCCTGTTCGTCGAGGCGAACGACGAGAAGGCCCGGCGGGGCGACCGGTTGCTCGCGATCAACGCGCTCGTCCTCACGCCAGGGCTGGCCGCGGAGATGACGCAGGACCTGGCGGACCTGCTCGAACGCTGGGCGGACCGCGCGCTCACCGAGGCCAAGGAGTCGCCCGACCCGGCGCGGCGCGCCTACCAGGTGCTCGCGGTGCTGGCTCCCCACGGGCAGGACAGGAGCGACGACACGCACTGAGGTGCCGTCACGTCGTCCCATGAGAATGCCCGACGGCGGAGCGCACCCGGGTACGTGGGTGCGCTCCGCCGTCGGGCATGCAGGGCGTCGAGCCCGAGCGGCCGGGCCGCGCGCCGGGCGTCAGCCGAAGATCTCGTCCTCGAGCAGGACCACGTCGTCGAGGCGGTTGCGCACCGACGTCACGCGCCAGCGGTCCGGGAAGAGCGCCAGGTACTCGCCGTCCTCGCGCTGGAGGACCTCGACGCCCGGCTGCTCGTTGAGCTTCGCGACCCAGTCCTTCGTGGTGCGCAGCGCCATCGAGTAGCCCAGACGGTCGAGCGTCACGGGCGCGTTGAACTCGGTCGCCATGCGGTGCTCGGCGACCTCGAACTGCATGGGGCCGACCACGGCCAGGACGGGCGCCTGGTCACCGCGCAGGTCCGAGCGCAGGACCTGGACGACGCCCTCGGCGCCGAGCTGCATGACGCCGCGCTGGAACTGCTTGTAGCGCGAGACGTCCTTGGCGCGCATGACCGCGAAGTGCTCGGGCGCGAACGTCGGCAGCGGCGGGAACTCGACCTTCTTGTCCAGGTACAGCGTGTCGCCCACGCGCAGGCCGGCGGCGTTGACGAGGCCCACGACGTCGCCCGGGTAGGCCGTGTCGACGATCGTGCGCTCGCGCCCGAAGACCTGCTGCGCGTACTTGGTCGCGAAGGGCTTGCCCGTGCGGGCCGAGCTCACGACCATGCCGCGCTCGAACACGCCCGAGCAGATGCGCGCGAACGCGAGGCGGTCACGGTGCGCGGTGTCCATGCCGGCCTGCATCTTGAAGACGAACGCGCTGAAGGGCGCCTCGACGGGACGCGTGTCCTCGTTCACGGTGACGCGCGGCGAGGGCGAGGGGGCGACGTCGACCAGGACGTCGAGCAGCGCGTGCACGCCGAAGTTCTGCACCGCCGAGCCGAACAGCACCGGGGTCGTCTGACCGGCCAGGAACGACTCCTGGTCGTGGTCGCCGTTGGTGTCGGCGAGCAGCTCGGCCTCCTCGGTCGCGGTCGTCCACGCGTCACCCTCGCGGGCCAGGGCCGCGTCCGGGTCCATGATCTCCTCGGGGGCGATCGTCGTGCCGCCCGCGGTGCGCGTGTAGTGCACGTACTGACCCGTGCGGCGGTCCAGGACGCCGCGGAAGTCGCCGCCGACGCCCACGGGCCACGTGAGCGGCGTCGGGACCAGGCCCGTGCGCTCCTGGATCTCGTCCATGAGCTCGAGCGCGTCCTTGCCCGGACGGTCCCACTTGTTGATGACCGTGATGAGCGGGATGCCGCGGTGCTTGCAGACCGCGAACAGCTTCATGGTCTGCACCTCGAGGCCCTTGGCGGCGTCGACGAGCATCACGGCCGCGTCGACCGCGGACAGCACGCGGTAGGTGTCCTCGGAGAAGTCCGCGTGACCCGGGGTGTCGACGAGGTTGATCATGGCGTCGCGGTACGTGAACTGCAGCGCGGCCGACGTGATCGAGATCCCGCGGTCCTGCTCCATGTCCATCCAGTCGGACACCGTGCGCCGGCCCGCCTTGCCGTCCGCGCGGCCCGCCTCGCGGATCGCGTTGGCGTGCAGGGCGAGCGCCTCGGTGAGGGTCGACTTTCCCGCGTCCGGGTGGCTGATGACCGCGAACGAGCGGCGGCGCGAGGCCTCCGCGAGGACGGTCGCCTGCTCCTTCGCCGCGGTCGCCGGTGAGGCGGCCGCGGGGGCGGTGGTGCTGGAGGTCGTGGTGGGCTGGTCCGCTGAGGGCACTGGAACGTCCTGTGGCTTCCTGCAGTTTCCTGCGCGATCGAGGTCGAGGGGCGGGGCGCATCCGCGCGGGACGCAGCACCCAGCTCTCCATTCTCCCGCGAGATCGAGGCCGCGCTGACCACGTGCCGAGCACCCCGGTCGACTGGCCGCGGCGGGGGCCGGGTCGCTCCGCTGCGGAGACCCGCTCACTCCGGTGCGGGGTCGCCCCGGCTGAGCCGGATCTCCTCCAGGTCGAGCCGCGCCTGGACCTGGCGCAGGACGGTGTCGTCGATCGCGCGCTGGTCGCGCAGGCGCACGACCGTCTCGCGCTTGCGGGCCAGCAGTGCGAGGCGCAGCTCGGTGTACTCGTCGTCGAGGCGCACCGCGGGGTCCGGCTCCCCGCCCTCGTCGCCCTCCGCGTCCCGGGCGCGCAGCAGCGTCAGGTGTTCCTCGTACTCACCGCGCAGGCGGTCGACGACCGACGGGTCGGTGCCGAGCGCCGCCGCGACGTCGGGCAACGCGTCGAGGGCCTCCTGGGCGGCCGTCTCGTCGGCGAGCCGGCGCTCGCGGGCGACCCCGTCGTCGTCGGGCAGGCGCGCCCACCGGATCGTGGGGGCCAGCAGGAGGCCCTGGACCACGAGCGTCGTCGCGACCACGCCGCACGTGATGAACACGATGAGGTCGCGGTCGGGGAAGGGCGCGCCCGAGCTCAGGGTCGTCGGTACGGCGAGCGCCGCGGCCAGCGAGACCGCGCCCCGGAATCCCGCGACGGTGCTGACCGCTCGCGCCCGGTTCGTGACGCGCCGCCCGCGTTGGGACGGACGCCGGTCGACGAGGCGGATCGTGTACGCCGAGAGCACGAGGAAGCCGAACCGGACCACGAGGATGACCGCGCACACGACCGCGACACCGACCACCGCCGTCACGAGGTCCTCCGAGACCAGGTTGCGCACCGCGGACTGCGCCTCGAGCCCCACGAGCACGAACAGCGACGCGTTGATGAGGTACGTCGAGACCGACCAGAACGCGACGGTCTGCTGCCGCGTCGCCGCGCGCCCGATCCGCGGCCCGACCTGGCTCATGACCAGCCCGCACACGACCACGGCCAGCACCCCGGACGCCTCGATCAGCTCGGCGAGCAGGTACGCCGTGAACGGGATGAGCAGGACCACGACGTTGCCCAGCAGGGGGTCGTCGATGCGGCGCCGGGCCAGCACCGCGAGCCACGCGACGAGCAGGCCCACCGTGATGCCGCCGCCGTACGCGAGCACGAACAGCCACGTCACGTGCCCGGCGCTGAGCGTCTCCTCACCCACTGTCACGCCCACCGCGACGCCGTAGAGCACGAGGGCGGTGCCGTCGTTGACGAGGCTCTCGGCCCGCAGGACCGTGACCGTGCGTCGGGGCAGGGCCCGCGCGAGGACCCCCACGGCGGTCGCGTCGGTCGGCGCGACGGCCGCCCCGAGCACCCACGCGGGACCCCACGGCAGGCCCAGCGCGTGGGCCGCCGCGGCGACCGCGGCAGCCGTCACGACCACGAGCAGCGTGCTCGTCAGGACGATCCCGCGAAGCGTCGCGCGGATCTCCCGCAGCGAGATGGTGATGGCCTCCCAGTAGAGGAGCACCGGGAGGAACACCAGCAGCATGAGCTCGGGCGGCAGGTGCACCTGCCGCAGCGCCGGGACGAACCCCAGCGCGATCCCCGCGACGAGCAGCAGGATCGGGTCCGCGACCCGGGTACGGCGCGCGAGGATCCCGCACACGACGATGACCACGCCGAGGACCACGACGAGCTCGAGTCCGATCACGGCCGCCTCCTCCTGGTCTCGGCCCCGTTGGCGACCCGAAGACCCGGCCGCCGGTACCCCGCGCTACTTCGCCGTCGGGACCGGGTGCCCCTCCGAGGCCTGCACGACGACGATGCCGCGCCCCGTGAGACCGAGCTGGTACGCCTCGCCCGACCCACGGCCGATCGCCGCGGAGAGCTTCGCGGTCTTGCGGATCGTGGACGTGAGCGAGCTCGACCACAGGACCGCGGCCTGCATGTCGACGTACGTGGGCTCGTCGACGTCGAGGACCACGGGCGTCCCGTAGGCCGTCACGGCGAGGGACCCCGTCCCGGTGAACGTCGTGTTGAACAGTCCGCCGCTCATCATGGACGCGCCCTCGACGCGGTTGATGTCCCAGGTCAGGGTGCTCTCGAACGCCAGCACGTTGGACCCGTTGACCGTGACGGCCTCGTCCTCCAGGTGCAGGACGAACACCTGGTCCGCGTCCTGCGCGAGGAACACGTCGCCGCTGCCCGAGACCTTCATGAGGGACATGCCCTCGCCCGTGAAGGCCTTCTTGAACATCTTCGCGACACCGCCCGAGCCCTCGTACGCGAAGTCGACGTCGCCCTGGTAGGCGACCATCGAACCCTGCCGGGCGTAGAAGAACCCGCCCGTGCCCGCGAGGTCGACCTTGAGCATGCGGTCGTTCTGCAGCTGGAAGCTTCCCGGTTCGCCCGGCTGTTCGGTGTGGTTCATGAGTGTGCTGCGCATGGGACAGATCATCCGGCAACGGGGAGACCCGTGCACGTGTCAGCGCTCGACGATCGTCGTCACGACGCCGGTCACGGCAGGTCGTCGCGGCGTGGAACCGAACCCGAACCGGACCGGCGGGTCGACGTCCCGCAGGTCTCCCAGCGACTCGCCGGCCCACTCGGTGCGGGCGCCCGTGATCTCGTGCACGTCCGTGGCGCCGTAGTGCTCGACCCGACCGGGTCCGGCGCTCCCGCGCGTCCGGACACCGCGGAGGAAGACCCGCGCGACGGGGTCGGTGAGGACCGTCGTCCGGTGGGAGGCGGCGACCCGACGGGGCACGACGCGGAGCACGCGGCCGAGCGCGGTGCGGCGTCCGACGTCGACCCGCGCCTCGAGCGGCCCGGCGACGACCTGCCAGTGCTCGGGCCCGTCCCCGCGGCTCACGGTGACCGGGCACACCTCGACCCGGTCGAAGCGGTACGTCGTCGCGACGAGACTCGCGACCTGGTGCGACGGGGCGAGGAGGATGCGCTCGCCGTCGGGCCGCTCCACCATGACGTCGGCGAACGCGCCGAACGGGGACACGTCCCACCTGCCGACGACCAGCCGCGTCCCCGACGCCGTGCCCCACCCGGCGATGCGGCCGCGGAACCGCTGGATGCTCGACATCCACCGAAGCCTAGATCGCCGGAGCGAACCCGGTCGAGAAGACCGCCGCGACGACCGCGACGACGGTCACGAGCACGAACGACACGAAGAGGGCCCGCTCCGTCCCTGGGCGCCGGGCCCACGGCCGACGGCGTGCGTTCCGCAGGAGAGCGAGCGCCCCGAGGACGACGACGGCCGCGACCACTGCGGAGCCCGTCCGATTGATCTGCGCGGGGCAGGGCGGCGTCATGACGAAGGAACCGTCCGGCCCACCACCGGCCGAGGCGCACACGACCTCGAGGGTTGCGCTCCACACCAGCACCACGAGCGCGGCGGCGGCCACCAGCACCGCCTGCCGGACCGGATGGGTCGGGCGGACCGGTGCAGTGGGGGCCGTCGGGCGCGCTGCCCCCGAGGGGCTCGTCGCGGCGTCGTCGGGCATCGCAGCAGTCTGGCAAGTCCGGGACGATCCCGCCAGGCCCGACGGCGCCACGCCCGTCCCGCGCGCGACCGGCGCGCCGCCACCACCTCAGGCCGACCGGAGAGACCATGGCGGGATGAGTGCTGACAGCGAGGTCGCCGACCGGGTACGGGTCGTGACGGGCAAGGGTGCGGTCGAGGGGACCGTCGCGGACGGCGTCGAGCGGTTCCTCGGGGTGCCGTACGCGGCGCCGCCCTTCCGCGGCCGCCGGTTCGCGTCGCCCGAGCCGGCGGAGCCCTGGGACGGGGTGCGGGACGCGACCCGGTACGGGGCCACGTCGCCGCAGTCCCCGTACCCGGGTGCGCTCGGCGAGCTGCTGCCGACCGTGACGATCGACGGCGAGGACGTGCTGCACGTCAACGTGTGGACCCCGGCGGAGCGGGGCACCGAGCTGCTGCCCGTCCTCGTGTGGGTGCACGGCGGGTCGCTCGCGCACGGGTCGAACGCGCTCGCGGGCTACGACGGGACGCGGTTCGCGCAGGACGGCGTCGTGTTCGTCGGGGTCAACTACCGGCTCGGCGCCGAGGGGTTCTCGGTGCTCGACGGCGCCCCGCGCAACCTGGGCCTGGCCGACCAGCTCGCGGCGCTGGCCTGGGTCCAGGACGAGGTCGCGGCGTTCGGCGGCGACCCGCGGCGCGTGACGCTCGCGGGCCAGTCCGCGGGCGGCAACACGGTCGCGGCGATCCTGGCCCACCCCTCGGCACCGGGGCTCGTCGCGCGCGCGATCGTGCAGAGCGGGCCGCTGTCCGCGCAGCCGGCCGCCCGGGCAGGGCGCATCACGCGCGCCATGGGCAAGGACCTGGCCGTCCCGACGACGAGCGCAGGTTTCGCGACCGTCCTGCCCGAGGCGCTGATCGCCTCGCAGGACCGCGTCACTGCGGGGGCGACCCCGCTCACGGGAGGTCCGGGGTTCGCGCTGTGCCTCGACGACGACCTGGTGCCCCGCACCCCCGAGGACGCGCTCGTCGAAGGGGCCGGGCGCACGATCCCGCTGCTCGTGGGCGCCACGACCGAGGAGTACCGCCTCTGGTTCGTGCCCACGGGACTGCTCGGCACGTTCAAGCGCCTGCACCTCGCGGTGGCCCGTCGCAAGGTGGGGATCTCTGCCCGGGCCGTGCGGCTGTTCCGGCGCAACCGGCCCGGCGCGTCGGTCGGGGTCGTCCTCGGGGCGCTCGCCACGGACGTCCTGCTGCGGGTCCCGCTCCAGCGGGTCGCCGACGCCCGCCGGGCCGTAGGCGCGCAGACGCACGTCTACGAGTTCGCCTGGCGCAGCCCGGTCGCGGACCTCGGTGCGGCCCACGCCGTCGAGCTGGGCTTCGTGTTCGACGGCCTGGCGACGCCGGACTCGCGCGCGCTCGCCGGGCCCGACGCCCCGCAGTCCCTCGCGACCGCGATGCACTCGGCCTGGGTGGGGTTCGCGACGACCGGCGACCCGGGCTGGCAGTGCTGGGACGAGTCCCGCCCCGTGCGGGTCTTCGACGGCGAGGGCGACCCCGTTGTCCTCGCGCCGCGCGACGACGAGCGGGCCGCGCTCGACCGTCGCTAGCCGGCGCACGGCCCCGCCGGGCGCCGACCATCTACGGACGGCTACGCGAGGACGAGCTTCTCGCCGTCCACCGGGTGATCGGCCATCGCGACGCTGTGGATCGCCGGGTCGTCGTAGGTGTTCCAGTAGTAGGTCGCGGTGCTGGAGGAGAAGAGCCCGGTGTAGACCGTGATCTCGAACTCGCCCGACCCCATCGCGGCGCACCCGTCGACCATCGCGACCTGCTGCAGCGTGTGGAAGGCCCTGCTCACGTTCTCCGCCTCGGTCCCCTTGGTCGGGTAGTGGGCGTTGACGTAGGCGGCACGGACGAACCGGGAGGGCGAGTAGTAGTCCCCGGGGATGCCGCGCATGTGCGAGCCCGAGCCGAACGGGGTGAGGCGCGCCCTGCCCAGCTCGGTCTCCGGGGGGAACTCCGGGGAGGTGTTGAGGTAGTTGCGAAGATTCTCGTGGTGCCACGCGAACCCGGGCTGGTTCGTCAGGACGTCGACGTCGTCGTCGAAGACCTGCATGCCCTCGCTCGTGTGCTCCACCACGATCGAGCGCTCCCCGTCGGCGACGATCCAGTGGAGCAGCGAGCTCGGGTACTTGTCGTTGATCGGCTTGTCGACGATCACCACGTGCGCGAGAGCCGCCTCGACCTCGTCCACGCTCGCGAACTGCGAGCACACCCACAGCGGGAACTCGTACGCGGCGACGTTGACCGAGCCTTCGACAGGTCCGGGGGCGTACGCCGCGTACCCCGGGAAGTTGAGCCCGGCCACGGCCAGCCCCGCGTCGTTCCCGCAGTCGAAGTAGAGCGGGGTGTCCTCCTCCACGATGCCCATGCCGATCGTCGCATGCTCGATGCCGGGCACCGCGCCGAACGGCGACCTCGGCGCGTAGCCGGTGGGGGTCAGCACCACCTGCTGGCCGTAGCCGCTCGTCCAGTCGAGGTTCCGTGCGAGGTAGACGCTGCCCTGGCCGTCCGAAAACCTGATTCCCGTACACATAGCGATGCTCCCGTCGTCGGTGCGGATCGCGGCGGACGCGGCTCGCCATGCCTCCGCGTCGTGCCCCCGTCCTTCCATGGTCGGCTCCGACGGGCGGTCCCGCTCATCGGGGCGCAGGTCCGCTCCCGGGCAGGAGACGCCGACGACTTGGTCGATCCGCCCACCCGGGGGAATGATCGACCCATGCTCACCCTCACCGGAGCCGCCGGCTCGCGCATCGTCGGGATCGGCCACCACCAGCCTGAGCGGACGCTCACCAACGACGACATCGCCCAGCTGGTCGAGACGAACGACGAGTGGATCCGGTCCCGCACGGGGATCGTCACGCGGCACGTCGCGGCCGAGGACGAGACCGTGGCGGACATGGCCACCGCCGCCGCCCGGCACGCCCTGCAGGACGCCGGTGTCGCGGCGAGCGAGGTCGACATGGTCATCGTCGCGACGGCCACGGCGCGTGACCGGTCGCCCAACACCGCGGGCCGCGTGGCGTACAACCTGCGCACGGGTGTCATGCCCGGCCAGTCCACGCCCGAGGAGGAGGACGCACCCGACCTGCGCGGCGTCGTCGGGCCCGTGATCCTGGACGTCAACGTCGCGTGCTCGGGCTTCGCGCACGCCCTGGCGCTCGCGGACCAGGCGATCCGCACGGGCTCCGCGACGACCGCCCTCGTGATCGGTGCCGAGAAGCTCACCGACTTCACCGACTGGACCGACCGCGTGACGTGCATCCTCACGGCCGACGGCGCGGGCGCGTTCGTGGTGCAGGGCACCGACACCCCGGGGATCGGGCCGGTCGCGTGGGGCTCGGAGCCCGAGCTGACCCCCGCCGTGCTCATCGAGGCACCGGACGAGAAGTTCGTGCAGGACGGTCGCGCGGTGTTCCGCTGGGCCATCACGCGTGCGGCGGACCGGGCGCGGGCCGCGGTCGAGAAGTCCGGCCTGACGCTCGACGACATCGAGGTGCTCGTCGCGCACCAGGCGAACCTGCGCATCATCGAGCCGCTCGCCAAGGCGCTGGGCCTCGAGGACAAGGTCGTCGTCACGGACATCACCGAGTCGGGCAACACGTCGGCCGCGAGCATCCCGCTGGGCCTGTCGAAGTGGTGGCACTCGGGCAAGATCCCGGCGGGTGTGCCCGCGCTGCTCATCGGCTTCGGCGGCGGCTTCGCGTGGGCCGGGCAGGTCGTGCAGACGCCCACGCGCTGAGCGTGGTCGGCGAGGACCGCGCCTGACGCAGCCGGCCCGCCGAGACGGCGGCGCACCGGCGTGCCACGCTGGGCGCATGGCTCGTGACGTGCGGGTGCGCCGACTGCGCCGCGAGGCGTGGGGGTTCGTCGTCGGGTCGGCGTGCTTCCTGGTCGGTGCGGTGCCGTTCTACGCGCAGGCCGTGGGGCCCGTCGTGGTCGGGGCGACGTTCTGCGTGGGCTCGGTCTTCTTCACGCTCGCGGCGGCGATCCAGCTCAGCCTCAGCGGTCGCCGCGTGCCGCGTCGGGGCACGAACCCGGCCGACCGCTGGGACTGGTGGGCCGCGGCCGTCCAGCTCGCCGGGACCCTCTTCTTCAACATCAGCACCGCGGCCGCGCTGGGCGCGGCGATCGCCGACCCCGCGCGCCTGGGCGCGGGCTGGCGGCCCGATGCCTACGGGTCGGTCGCGTTCCTCGTCTCGAGCGCGTTCGCGGTCGTCGCGACCCGGGACCGTGGTCACCTGTGGGACACCGACGCGCGCACGTGGCACGGGACGTGGTTGAACCTCGTGGGGTCGGTCGCGTTCGGCGCGTCGGCCGTGGGGGCGTACGTGGTGCCGCAGACGGACTCGCTCGTGAGCGCGTTCTGGGCGAACCTCGGGACGCTGCTGGGGGCGGTGTGCTTCCTGGTCGCGGCGCTGCTGTCGCGACGCACGATCGACGCCCCGGCTCCTGCGGCGTCGCCCGGTCCGCGTCCTGCTGCCTGAGGCGCGGCTAGCGCGGGCTGCGCGCCCGCGAGGACGCGGCGTCCATGCCCTGCACGACGACGGCGCACCGGTTCTCGTCGTGGCTCGCCCCGTCGGCGGCGCGGTCGAGCAGGCGGCGCAGGGTTCCGCGGTCGGCGGCGTCGAGGCCTCCGAGCAGGTCCTCCTCGGCTGCGGCGACGCGGGCGTCGAGGTCGGCGAGGACCTCCCGCCCCTTGTCGGTCGCGACGATGCGCCGGGTCCTGCGGTCGGTCGGGTCGGCCTGCCGCTCGACGAGGTCGCAGTCGACGTACTTGTCGATGAGGTAGGTCATGACGGTCCGGTCGATGCCGAGGCGTGCGGCGAGCGCGGCCTGGCTGGGCGGGGTGTCGTGCACGACGGCGGAGAGCACCTGGTAGCAGCGCGTCCCGTCGGGCAGGTCCTCGGCGAGCGAGTCGACGCGCGCGCTCCACTCGCGCAGGAGCGCGGTGAGCGGCCAGCCGAGGGGGCTGGGGGTGCGGGTGGTGTCCGGCGTCGCGAGGGTCACGGGACCAGGATACATCGGAATGATCTCGATGGAAGATGAGTTGCTGGTGATATCGTCTGTAACTCAGATGATCTTTGAAGACGACCGCCGCCCCCGCGGCACACGGAGCGCGCACGCATGACGGACTACGGCCACGACCTCATCCTCGGGACCTTCCTGACCCCGCAGAACAGCGACCCGCAGGCGCCCGTGCGCCTCGCGCAGATCACCGAGAACGCGGGGCTCGACCTCGTGACCTTCCAGGACCACCCCTACCAGGCGGGCTTCCTCGACACCTGGACCCTCATGACCTGGGTCGCCGCGGCGACCGAGCGCGTGCACGTCGCGGGCAACGTCCTCAACCTGCCGCTGCGTCCGCCGGCCGTCCTGGCCCGCGCGGCCGCGAGCCTCGACCTGCTCTCGGGCGGCCGGTACGCCATGGGCCTCGGGGCCGGTGCGTTCTGGGACGCGATCGAGGCCATGGGGACGCCGCGCCTCACACCGGGCGAGGCCGTCACGGCCCTCGACGAGGCCGTCGACATCATCCGCGGCATCTGGGACACGAGCGACCGCACGCCCCTGCGCGTGCACGGGACGCACCACCAGGTCGACGGCGCCAAGCGCGGCCCGGCCCCCGCGCACGACATCCCGATCTGGATCGGCGCCGTCAAGCCGCGCATGCAGCGGCTCATCGGCCGCAAGGGCGACGGCTGGCTGCCGTCGCTGTCCTACCTCCAGCCCGGCGACCTCGCCAAGGGCAACGCGGTGATCGACGAGGCCGCGGTCGCGGCCGGACGCGACCCGAGCGCGGTGCGCCGCATGGTCAACGTCAACGGCAGGTTTACCTCGAGCCGCCTGGGCTACCTCCAGGGCCCCGTCGAGCAGTGGGTCGAGGAGCTCGGCAACCTCGCGCTCGAGGACGGCGTCTCCGGCTTCGTCCTCGCGACCGACGACCCGCGCGAGATCCAGGTCTTCGGCGAGGAGGTCGCCCCCGCGCTGCGCGAGCTCGTCGCGGCCGAGCGCCGGTCCGTCGGCACGGCTCCCGCCGGTCGCCGTCGCGGCGCCCTCGCGCTGGCGGCCCGCCGCGACGGGATCGACTACGACGGCCTGCCCGACTCGCTGACCGAGCGCGCCGTCGAGCCCGGCGACCGCGCCTACGACACGGTCCGCCACACCTACATGCGCTCGGGCGCCCCGGGCATCGTGCTGCGCCCGCGCACCGCGGACGAGGTCGCCGAGGCCGTCGTCTGGGCCGGCGAGCAGGGCGTGCCGCTCGCGGTCCGCTCGGCGGGCCACGGCATCAGCGGTCGTTCCACCAACGACGGCGGCGTGCTCCTCGACGTCGGCGCCCTGGACCAGGTCACCGTGCCCGACGACGGCTCGCACCGCGTGCGCCTGGGTGCGGGCGGGACGTGGGGCCAGGTCGCCGAGGTGCTCTCCCCGCACGGCCTCGCGATCAGCTCGGGCGACTCGGGCGGCGTGGGCGTCGGCGGCCTCGCCACGACGGGCGGCATCGGCCTCCTGGGCCGCAAGCACGGCCTGACGATCGACCACGTGGTCGCCGCCGAGATCGTGACCGCGGACGGCCGGGTGCGCGTCGTCGACGCCGAGAACGACGCCGAGCTCTTCTGGGCCCTGCGCGGGGCCGGCGGCAACATGGGTGTCGTGACCTGGGTCGACGTCGAGGCGACACCCGTGACCGACCTCGTCTACTCGACCATGGTGCTCGACGCCTCGGACACCGCGGGCCTGCTCGAGCGCTGGGCCGCGATTGTCGAGTCGGCGCCGCGCGAGCTCACGAGCTTCCTGCACATGAGCGGGGCGCGCGGCGGACGCGGCCCCATGGCCCAGCTCATGACCGTGTGGGCCGACGACGACACGGGGGCGGCGATCCGCGCGCTCGAGGCCCTCGCCGACTCGGCCCCTCTGCTCGACCACCAGGCCGTGCTGACGCCGTACTCGGGCATCGTGCGCCGGGCCGACGCCCAGCACTCGGGCGGCGGAGAGCCCGGCTCGCGCTCCGGCCTGATCGAGCACGTCGACCAGGCCACTGCCCGCGACCTCGCCCGCTTCCTCGACGGCGGCGGCGCGCAGCTCCTCCAGCTCCGCGCGGTCGGCGGGGCGGTCAACGACGTCGCGCCCGACGCGACGGCGTACGCGCACCGCACGCAGAACTTCTCGGTCGCGGCCTTCGGGTCGCGCCGCGGACCCGGCGGGATCGACGGTGCGTGGGACGAGCTCGTCCACCCGCACACCGACGGGCTCTACCTGTCGTTCGAGACCGACCCGCGTCCCGAGCGCCTGCGCGAGGCGTTCCCCGAGCCGACGCTCTCGCGCCTGCGTCAGGTCAAGCGTCAGGTCGACCCGACGAACCTGTTCTCGGCGAACTTCCCGATCCCGCCGGCAGACGCCTGATTCCCCGACGGGCCGCCGCCCCGACGAGCCGCGACCCCGACGGGCCGCGATCCCACGGGTGACACCACGGGACACGGCGCAGGGCCCGGAGCCGCTCCCTGACGGCTCCGGGCCCTGCGTCGTTCTCGTGTCGTCGCCGGTCAGCCCACGAGGTTGAAGTCCTCGTCGAGGACCGTCCCGCGGTGCGGCTTGTAGAGGTCGTACCCGCGCGGGTTGCACTGGAGACCGCCGTTGATGCACTGCTTCACGAGCGCGGCGAGCACGTCCGGCTCCCAGGCGTTGACGAAGTCGTAGTGCCACGACTGGTCCGATCCGCTGGCCAGGCGCACGTCCGACATGTCACCGCTCACGGGCCAGGCGATCTTGAACTCGAGCATGGGCACCGCGACCGGGTGGGTCAGGGGGCACTGCCCCGCGACCGGGTAGGCCATGTGCGTGCCGTGCCCCATGTGCGAGGCCGCGCCGGGCGTCAGGTGCTTGCCGTCCCAGCAGCTCGGCGACTGGTAGCGCAGGTTGAGCTGGCTGCCCGGGTCGCAGTGGTCCGGGATCGACCAGCTCTTGGAGATCTCGCCGCACTCCCAGCCCTCGACCGCGCCCGGGGCCGTCCGGAACGAGTCGACCGTGGCCATCATGTCGCCCGCGACGAACTCCAGACCTGCGGGGAACGGGACGACCTGGGTGTAGTCGTCGATCCCCGACTTGTAGTAGATGGTCATGGGGATGTCCGGAGCGATCGGCGTGTCCCCGCGATACAGCGCGGGGAACCAGTACGACGAGTGGTCCTGGGGGACCGTGCACGTCGAGTCGGTGCTCGCGAACAGCGACGCCGGGGTCGTGAAGGCGTTCGTCGACCGGTTGCCGACGAACGTGTGCAGGTGCGAGGCGCCCGGCTGGCCTGGGAAGACGATGGGGTCGTCGTTCGCGAAGTGCGAGAACGAGCAGTTCGCCTGGAACTCGTGGTGCGTGACCTCGTCGTCGAACCCCGGGGTCTCCGGGACCTCGACCGGCGTGCCGTCGCCGAAGACCTGGAGCTCGAACAGCGAGTAGCCGTAGCCCGTGGCGCGCTCGGTCCCGACGAGCTGGACGTAGCGTCCCGTCGCCTCGACGTCGAGCGACTGGAGCCCGCCCGTGCCGGCCGTGACGGTCACCGCCGTCGACCAGGTCGCGGCGTCGTCGGACACCTGGATCGTGAACGCCGTGCCGTAAGCGGCCTCCCAGTCGAGGACCACCCGGTCGAGCGCGAACGAGCCGCCCAGGTCCACGCGGAACCACTGGTCGTCGCCCGGCGAGCTGGCCCACCGGGTCGACCGGTCGCCGTCGACCGCGAACCGCGGACCGAGCCCGCCGGACTCGGAGCTCGACGCCTCGGTCGCGGCGCCCTGCGAGAGCAGGGTCCCGGGTGCGGCGGTCGCCGGACCGGCCACGCCGAGCGCGACCGCGGACGAGGTGACCAGAGCGGCGACCGCGAGCGACCCGACCAGGGCGCGCGTGCGCCGTCGGGCACGGGGAGCCGGGCGGGACGTGTGTCCCCGCGCGAGGCGGGACGTGGGAACGGTGCGATGCATGCTTCCTCCTGTGACGTCGTCGTCGGGAGGTCGCGCCGGAGCGCGACGCGCCCACCACCGTGCGGTGGCCCCCGGGCGCGGGCCGGGTGGGAGCAGGGGCCGCTGCTCCCACCCGGGGTCTCGTCAGCGCCGGTAGACGCCGAGCTCGAAGAGCGAGTAGCCCCACTCCGTGCCGCGCTCCGTGAGGTTCAGGCGCACGTAGCGCCCGGTCCCCGCGACGTCGAGGTCGTCGACGCCGCCGTTGCCGCCCGTGACGGTCCTGACGGTCGTCCACGTCGAGCCGTCGGTCGAGGTCTGGACCTCGTACGACTTCCCGTAGGCCGCCTCCCACACGAGCTGGAGATGGTCGAACGACTGCACCGAGCCCAGGTCGACCTGGAACCAGGCCGTCGGGCCCCACTGGCTCGCCCAGCGCGTGCCCAGGTCGCCGTCGACCGCGCGGGCGGCCGAGAAGTCGCCGTTCCACGGGTCGAAGCTCGACGCGGTGGCGGTCTTGCCCAGCGCGACGTTCGTGCCCTGGACCGCGGGCGGCACCACGCGCAACGAGCGCGTCTCGACGCCCACGTTGCCCTGACCGTCCTCGGCGAACACGTAGACCTTCCACACGCCCAGGCGCTCGGGCGCGGTGACCGTGAACTTCCCGGGGGCGGTCTGCGTGAGCGCGGTCCACGCGAGCCCGCCCGCCCCGTCGATGTACTTGCTGTTGAAGAAGGCGACGTAGTCGATCGGGTCGCCGTCGGGGTCGGTCGCGGTCAGGTTCAGGTCCACCGAGGACCCGGCCACGACGCTCGTCGAGCCCGGGACGTCCATGCTCAGGATGCGGGGCGGGGTGTTCGTCGCGGTCGTGTCGACGCCCCACGCCTTGGCGATCGAGTAGTAGCCGAGACGCTTGTTGTCGCCCGGGATCACGTTGAACCAGACGCCGCCGAAGTCGCCCTCGGTGCCGTAGTGGAAGAACGTCGCGCCGAGCGCCTTGCCCTCGTGCTCCATGAGGCACTTCCAGGACGAGACGTATGCCGCGCCCTTCTCGATGTCGGTCGGCTCGTCGGGGACGCCGTTGACGTCGTCCGGCACCTCCCACTCGCCGGCCGCGCCGCCCTCGGTCAGCAGGTAGGGCTTGTCGTACCCGCCGGCCTCCCAGTTCTCACGGATGTTGCACACGTCGCCGTACGCGTTGATCGAGAGCAGGTCGAGGTCCGGGGCGTTGGCCTTGAGGTACGGCCAGGCGCCGGCCCAGGCGTCGGTGTTGGTCGTGGGGTGGTTCGCGTCGACCTGGTGGATCGCGAGGCTGACCTCGTTGACGAACGCGGCGTAGGCGTTGCGCTCGGCCTCGAGGACCGCGCCCGAGAAGCAGTTCTGCAGGCCCAGGATGGCCTCGTTCCCGATGTTCCACAGGAGGACGCCCGGGTGGTTCTTGTACGTCTCGACCCAGTGGAGGATGTCGGCCTTGGTCGTGGCCTTGTAGCTGGCGTCGGTCGTGTAGTTGATGCAGCCGCCCGAGCCCGGTCCGCCGCCCGGCAGCAGCCAGAAGCCCATGACCACGCGGACGTCGTGAGCGGCCGCTGAGTCGAGGAGCTGCTTCGTGTCGGCTCCCGTGCCCCACGTGCGGACCGTGTTCGCGCCCATGGCGACGAGCGGACCCATGTAGTGGTCCGCCGAGGCGAACGACGGACCCCAGGTGAAGCCCTTGACCGTGTACGGCCTGCCGTCGACCTGGAGGTCCCAGTCACCGGAGCCGCCCACGACCTTGACCGTGCTCGGGCCGGAGTCCGGCACGGGCACGTTCGGGTGGCCCGGGTTCACATAGTCGGGGTCGGTCGGATCGACAGGGTCGACCGGTCCGGCGCCCGGCGTGCCGAAGACCTTGAGCTCCCACAGGGAGCTCCCGTAGCCCGTGGCGCGCTGCGTCGCGAGGAGCCGGACGTAGCGACCAGCGCCCGAGACGGCGAGCGTCTGGTCACCGCCGGTCGAGCTCTGCGTCGAGTAGACGTCGGTCCAGGTCGTGGCGTCGTCCGAGACCTGGATCTGGTACGCCTTGGCGTGCGCCGACTCCCACTGGAGCTCGACGCGCTCGATCGCCGCACGCTGCTGGAGGTCGACCTGGATCCACTGGGGATCCGACCAGGCGCTGGCCCAGCGGGTGCTGGCGTTCCCGTCGACGGCTGCCGAGGCGGGCGTGTAGTCGGCGTTCTCGACCGAGGACGCCGTGGCGGGCTTGCCCTGGGACAGGAGGGTCGGGGCCGCGTCGGCCGCTCCGACGGGCACGAGGGTCGCCGAGGCGACGAGCAGCGACAGCGCGAGCGCGGTGAGGCTGCGCCGTCTCCTGTGCGGCGGGCGGGCAGGGGTGTGCGGGGGTCTCATGTTCTACCTCTCGGGGGAGACGGGAGCCTGGCCGTCGTCGGCCAGGCTCCGGGAGTCAGTTCTTCGTCGAGCTGGATCCATCTGGGAGAGCGCTCTTACCCGAATTCGGAGTATTCCGACCTTCCTGTGGCCTGTCAAGGGAACGGTTCCCACGTCGGAGGGGCCTGGGTGATTTCCGTCCCTCGGCACGAGGGGTGTCGGCGCGTCGGAATCGTGGGAATCAGAGGGATCGGAGACGGTCTCCACGTCGCACGACGTGGGAAAGCGCTATCCCGCAGGTGCTAGCGTCGCACCGTGACATCTCCTCGTCCTGCCGCCGGTCCGACGCTCGACGACGTCGCGCGCGTCGCCGGAGTCTCGCGCGCGACCGCGTCGCGCGTCATCAACGGCAAGCGCAAGGTCGCGCCCGACCTCCAGGAGCTCGTGCTGAGCGCGGTCGCCGCGACGGGGTACGCCCCGCACCGGGCGGCCCGCACGCTCGTGACCCGCCGGACCGGGAGCGTCGCGCTCGTGATCTCCGGGACGGACCCCGAGACCGACCCTGCGACCGACCCCGGGTCGGGCGGGAGCCGCTACGCGGGTCACGTGTTCGACGACCCGTTCTTCGGGCGCATCGTCGCGGGCATCGTCCGGGCGCTGCGGCCGCACGACGTCCACCCGGTCCTCATGCTGGCCGAGGACGACGCCGCGCGGGCCCAGGTGGTCTCGTACGTGCGTCAGGGAAATGCCGACGGCGTCCTGCACGTCTCGACCCGCGCCGACGACCCGCTGCCCGCCCTCCTGGTCGAGGCCGGACGGCCCGCGGTGCTGTTCGCGCGTCCCGCGACGTCGCTCCCGCTCAGCTTCGTCGACCTGGCCAACCGCGACGGGGGAGCGCTTGCCGCCGAGCACTTCCTGGCCGACGGCAGGACCGCCCTGGCCGCGGTGTCGGGACCGCTCGGGGTGCCCGCGGCGAACGACCGGCTCGCCGGGTTCCGCGACGCGCTCGCGCGGCGAGGGCACGCCTACGTGCCCTCGGTCGAGGGGAACTTCACGATCGAGAGCGGCGACGCCGCGATGCGAGCGCTGCTCGGGCAGGTGCCGGACGTCGACGCGGTCTTCGCCGGGAACGACCTCATGGCCCAGGGAGTGATCGACGTGCTCCGGGAGAGCGGGCGACGGGTCCCCGAGGACGTCGCGGTCATCGGGTTCGACGACACGGCGCTCGCGCAGCGTGCCCGTCCCGCGCTGACGACCGTGCGCCAGCCGGTCGAGGAGATGGCGGGGGAGATGGTCCGGCTCCTGCTCGAACGCATCGAGGACCCGTCGCTCGCGGTCCGCTCGGTCCTGTTCGAGCCGGCGCTCGTGGTGCGCGACTCGGCCTGAGGCGCCGGACCGAGGGAACGGCTGGGCCGACGGTCCGGCCGTCCCAACGACGAGCGTCGCGGGACGACCGGACCGGGCCGATCGGGCCGGGCCGATCGGGCCGAGGCCGGTCGGCCTCGGCCCGTCAGGAGGTCAGCACGTCCTCCCGTCGAACGTCGCGGGCACGACGGTCGTGACCGGCTGCCCTGCCACGGTGCCGGTCGCGGTCACCGAGGTGCTGCCCGCCGCGACCGACGTCGTCCGGGCGTTGAAGGACTGTGCCGCGAGCCTGCCGCCCGCCACCTGGGAGAACGACTTGGTGCCGTAGGGCGTCGCGAGCGCGACGTCGACCGGGGTCCCCTCCTTGTTGGTCGCCGTGACCGCGAGCTGGACCTTGCCCGCCACGCAGCGCGTGACGGCCGAGGCCTGTACGTCGAGAGCCGGTGCGGGGGTCACGTCGACGCCGCCGTAGAAGTCGACGTAGCTCGGGATCGTGTCCGGGCCGTCGGCACGGGGGCCGACGCCGTTGATGACGGCGTCGAAGATGCCCTCGCCGCCGAGCGAGACGACGAGCAGGTGGTGCATCTTGACCCCGGCGACCTGCGGGACCTCGAAGCCGCCGTCGACGACGATCTCGGTCTCCTCGGTGTCGGACGTGAAGTTCGAGTAGGAGCCCAGGCCCCAGGCCTCGTGGTTCTTCACGTCGTCGGCGACCTTGTAGGCGGCCCAGCCGCGGGTGTCGCCGTTCTGCCAGGCCGCCTGGTCCGGGACGTCGTAGGGCAGCTCGTTCTGGTAGAACACGGTCCTGCCCCGCTCGCCGTTCCACAGGGTGTTGTACTTCTGGTAGTGCTCGACGAACAGGCCGTACGCCGAGACGTCGTCCCCGTTGACCACGAACCCGTAGTCGGACGTGTTGAGGTCCCAGCCGATGCCCTCGCCGTGGTCGCCGCGCCACGACCACACGTGGTCGACGATCGTGTCGTCGGCGTGGATGACCATGGCCGCGTCGACCTTGCCCGCGACGGCCCCGCCGACGCGCATGAACACGTCGTGCAGCACGATCGGGTCGTCCGAGTGGTCGGTGTGGACGCCCTCGTCGCCGACGACGAAGAGCGCCGGGGACTCGGTGACCGCGGCGTCGAACAGGATCCCCGCGACCGTGATGCCGTCCTCGTCGGCCACGTGCATGCCGACGCCCCCGTGCTCGGGGATGATCGTCGCGTAGCCCAGGCCCAGGACGACCGTGCCGGGGTCGTCCACCTGGATCGTCTGGTCCACGCGGTAGACGCCGGGGGTCAGGAGCAGGTTCTTGCCCGCGGCCAGGGCTGCGTTGATCTCGGCGGCCGTGTCGCCCTCCTTGGCCACGAAGAAGTCGTCGAGCGGGATCGAGGTGCCGGCCGTGTGGCCGGTCTTCCACGTGGTGCCGGTCGTGCCCTCGCGCAGCTCGGGGACGAACACGGCCCACTCGTCGCCGTCGAGGTAGAGGTACGGCTTCTCACGGACGGCGCCCGTGGTGTCGAGCGTCGTCACCGGGGGCGTCGGCCACGTCGCAGCAGTGGGCAGCGTGCCCTCGACGCCCGAGTAGACCATGTTCCAGACGCCGCCCTTCCACTCGCCGACCGAGCTGTCGCGGGCGTACCACTGCTGCTGCGTCCAGGACTCGACGACGCCGGTCACGTTCGAGTCGGCGATGTAGCCGCCCGAGGACCAGCCGTAGGCCGACGAGTCGAGCTGGAGCCCGCCGTTGACCTGGATGCGGCGGAACGGTGCCGCCTGGGACGTGGCCCAGCGGGCCATGCCGTCGTCGGGGGTGATCGACAGGTTCTCGGCCGAGCGCCAGAAGTTCTGGGTCGCGTTGCCGCCGAACCACTGCGCGTCGACCCAGTCCCCGCCCTTGACGGTCACGTCGGTCGGGTCCTGACCGACGCCCGAGAGCGAGGTGTAGAAGCCGATGCGGGCGTCGACGTCGTACTCGCCGGGCGTGAAGAGGAACTGGTAGCGGCCGGGGCCGAACTGGTCCTGCTCCTGCTGGGCGAACACGGTGTCGATCTGGTGCTGGATCGCCGAGTCCGGCATCGAGGGGTCGAACACGAGGACGTTCGGGCCGAACAGGTCGGTCGTCGGGTCGATCGAGGCACCGGGGGCGAGCACGCGGAACTCGTACATCGAGTAGCCGAACGTCGTGCCGCGGGCGAGGCCCTGCCACCGCACGTACCGGGCGGAGGTCGTGTCGAACGTGACGACGTCGGTCCCGCCGTCCTGGCCTCGCGCCTGGGCGGCCGTCGTCCACGTGGTGCCGTCGGTCGAGACCTGGACGTCGTAGTCCTTGCCGTACGCGCCCTCCCACAGGATGCTCACGCCGCAGACGTCGTTGGCCTCGCCCAGGTCCACCTGGAGCCACTCGTCGTCCTGGCCGGTCCAGGTCGTCGTGTTCAGCACGGAGCCCCAGCGGGTGCTCGTGTTCTGGTCGACCGCCTTGGCCGGGGTCGAGTCGCCCTGCTGGGAGGAAGCCGTCGCGGTCGCGCCCGCGGTCACGTCGGTCAGGCAGGCCGTGGGGCCGTTCGGGTCCGTGGGGTCGACCGGGTCCACCGGGTCGACCGGTCCGCCGGCGGGCTCGCCGAACACGCGGAACTCCCACAGCGAGTAGCCGTAGCCCGTGCCGCGGACGTCGCCGAGCAGGCGGACGTAGCGCCCGGTGCCGTCGACGTCGAGCACGTCGGCGCCCCCGTCGCCGTCGGTCACGGTGCGCACGGTCGTCCAGGTCGAGCCGTCGTCCGAGGTCTGGATGCGGTAGCCCTTGCCGTAGGCGCCCTCCCAGTCGAGCTCGACGCGGTCGATCGAGGCCCGCTGGCCCAGGTCCACCTGGATCCACTGCGGGTCGGTGGCCAGGCTCGACCAGCGGCTGCCGCCGTCGCCGTCGAACGCCTCGCCGGCCTGGTACCCGTTGGGCGACTGTGTCGAGGAGGCCGTCGCGGGCTTGCCCTGGGACAGCAGGGCGGGTCCGTCGGCCGCGGAGGCGGGCACGAGCGGGACGGTGAGGCCTGCGGCCGCGACCGCCAGGGCCAGGGCGGCTCCGGCGCCACGACGGGTGCGTGCTCTCCCGCGGTGCGGGACGGGTGCCGGTGGCGGCACGGTGGGAAGGGGCGAGAAGGGCATCGGTTCTCTCCTAGGTCGTCGTCGACCGCGTCCTGGCTCTACGTCGAGCGGGACGCACGGCGTGAGAGAGCGCTCTCTCACGATGTCGGTCAGTATTCAGGTGAGCGGGACCCTCGTCAAGAGAGCGCTCTCCCAGATGCGTTGCAGGCTCCGCGCGGAGCCCCGTCGCCCGCACCCCAAGCCCCACGCCCGACGGTGAGGCGCCCACCCGGGCCGCGCGCCGCCGTCGGGCACCGCGATGCACCAGGACCCTCGCCCGCGCTGCTAGCCTCGCCCCATGCGTGAGGACGGCCGAGTCTCGACGCCCCCGACGCTCGAGGACGTCGCCCGGGTGGCGGGAGTCTCGCGCGCCACGGTGTCCCGGGTGATCAACCAGCAGCGCCGCGTCGCCCCGGACCTGCGGGCCGTCGTCGAGAAGGCCATCGCCCAGACCGGGTACGTGCCCAACCGGGCGGCCCGCTCGCTCGTCACGGGACGCACCGGGACGGTCGCGGTCGTGATCTCGGGCGTCGACCCCGAGATCGAGGGCAACCAGATGACGGGACAGGTCTTCGCGGACCCGTTCTTCGGGCGGATCGTCGCCGCGTTCGTGCGCGCCCTGCGGCCCCACGACCTGCACCCCGTGCTCATGCTCGCCGAGACCGACGACGCCCGCGCCCAGGTCATGTCCTACCTGCGCCAGGGCAACGCCGACGGTGCGCTGCTCGTCGCCGCGCAGGCCGACGACCCCCTGCCCGGCATGCTCGTCGAGGCCGGCCAGCGCGCGGTCCTGTTCGCCCGCCCCGAGCCCGCGCTGCCCATCAGCTTCGTGGACGTCGCCAACCGCGACGGCGCGCGACTGGCCGCCCGGCACCTCATCGAGCGCGGGTGCGACGAGCTCGCCGTCATCTCCGGCCCGGTCGGCCTGCACGCCGCCGAGGAGCGCCTCGCAGGCTTCCGCGACGAGGTGTCCCGGCACGGTCGCGCGTACGTCCCCGCCGAGCCCGGGGAGTTCACGCTCGAGGGCGGCGAGGCCGCGATGGAACGCCTGCTCGACGCCGTCCCCGGCCTCGACGGCGTGTTCGCCGCGAACGACTACATGGCCCAGGGGGCAGTGCACGCGATCACGGCCCGCGGGCTGCGCGTCCCCGAGGACGTCGCCGTCGTCGGGTTCGACGACAGCTCGATCGCCCCGCTGTGCCGCCCGGCGCTCACCAGCGTGCGGCAGCCCGTCGAGGAGATGGCGGCCGAGATGGCGCGCCTGCTCGTCGGCCAGATCGCGGGCGAGCGGCAGGTGCGGTCGGTCGTGTTCGACCCGACGCTCGTGGTGCGCGACTCGGCCTGAGCACAATCCCGGTGACCGGGCCCGGACCCCGGGTGCAGAATGGCAGCATGCCTCTCGCAACCCGCTACCTCGCCGCCGACGACCGCTACGAGTCCATGACGTACCGGCGATCCGGTCGCAGCGGCCTCGCCCTGCCCGCACTGTCGCTGGGCCTCTGGCACAACTTCGGCGACGTGAACCCGTTCGACAACCAGCGCGCGATCCTGCGCCGGGCGTTCGACCTCGGGATCACGCACTTCGACCTCGCCAACAACTACGGCCCGCCCTACGGCTCGGCCGAGGAGAACTTCGGGCGCCACCTCGCGCGCGACCTGCGGCCCTACCGCGACGAGCTCGTGATCTCGAGCAAGGCCGGGTACGACATGTGGCCCGGCCCCTACGGTGACGGCGGCTCGCGCAAGTACCTGCTGTCCTCGCTCGACCAGTCGCTCGCTCGCATGGGCCTCGACTACGTCGACATCTTCTACTCGCACCGGTTCGACCCCACGGTCCCGCTCGAGGAGACCATGGGTGCGCTCCACACGGCCGTGGTGAGCGGGCGGGCGCTGTACGTCGGCGTCTCCAACTACTCGCCGTCGCAGACCCGCGAGGCCGCGCAGATCCTCGCCGACCTCGGCACGCCGCTGCTCATCCACCAGCCCAGCTACTCGATGTTCAACCGGCACGTCGAGCTGCCCGAGGCCGGGCACGACGACGGCGAGAACCTGCTCGACGTCGTCGAGGACCTCGGCGTCGGCACCATCGTCTTCTCGCCGCTCCAGCAGGGCCTGCTCACGGACCGTTACCTCTCGGGCGAGGTGCCCGCGGACTCGCGCGCCGCCGTCGGGCACTTCCTCAAGCCCACCGCCATCTCCGAGACCTACCTCGAGCGCGCCCGTGCGCTGAACGAGATCGCGGCCGGGCGTGGGCAGTCGCTCGCGCAGCTCGCACTGAGCTGGGTCCTGCGCGACGAGCGCATCACGTCGGCGCTCGTGGGGGCGAGCAGCGTCGCGCAGCTCGAGAACAACGTCGCCGCGCTCGACGCTCCCGCGCTCACGGCCGAGGAGATCGCGGCGATCGAGCCGTTCGCGGTCGACGGCACGACGCGCTGAGCCCACCCGCTCGACCCGGCAGCCGGACCCGAGGTTCGTCGGTCCGCGACGGTACGTCGCCCGACGGACCTCGGTCTCGGTCACCACGCAGCAGAGGACGCCGCGCACGTCGCGGCGTTCAGCTCCAGCGCTGGACCGCGAGCGGCGCGGCCTCCGCGAGCTCGCGGACCACGGGGTGCTCGCTCTCCGCGAGGACCTGCTGCAGCGGGCCGGACTCGACGAACTCGCCGTCGACCAGGAGGTGCGCGGACGACGTCATGCGGTGCACGAGCTCGAGGTCGTGCGACACCAGGAGCACACCCGTGCCGAGGCGCGTGGCCGTCTCCTTGACCCGCCCGGCGATCTCGCCGCGCATGGTCGGGTCGAGCGCCGTGAGCGGCTCGTCGAGGAGCAGCACGTCCGGCCGCGTCGCGAGCGCACGGGCCATGGCCACGCGCTGGCGCTCGCCGCCCGACAGCGTGCGCAGCGGGCGGTCCGCGTACCGGTGCTCGAGGGCGACGAGGTCCAGCAGGTCCTCGATCGACTGCCCCGAGGGGCGCCCGCCCTTGCGTGCGTCGGTCAGCCCGGACTTGAGCACGTGCGTCACGGTGCTCGCGGGGTCGATGCCCGGCAGGCCGTCCTGCGACACGCGCCGCACCGCAGCCTTGAACGTCTTCTTGTCGCGCCGACCGAGGCGCGTCACGGTCCGCCCGCCCCACGTCACGGTCCCGCTCGACGGCTTGACCTCGCCCAGCAGCGCGCTCACGAGCGTCGACTTCCCGACGCCCGACGGGCCGACGATCCCCACGGGCTCCTGCCCCGCCGCGAGCTCGATCGAGACGCCGCGCAGGACGTCCTCGCCGCCGTGCCCGGCCCAGAGGTCGCGCGCCTGCAGGATGTGGCTGGTCGTCATGCCCGGTCCTTCCGAGGGTGGGTCAACCGATACGGGGGCATGGGTGTCCCCGGTGGTCCAACGAACGACGGTACCCGCGTTCTCCCGGTGGGCGGTGCGTCGCGGGTCACACCGTCCACCGGGGGCGCTGCCAGCCGCGACCGGTGCCCCGCGACGCCTCGGGGTGCCCCGGTCAGTCGCTCGTCGTCCACGCCGACGGCGCCGCGACCACGTCCCGCAGCACGGTGCGTGCGCCGCCGATCATGGCCGCGTGCCCCGCGACGAGCGCGGGCCGCAGGTCGAGCTCGGTCCAGGGCGACGCGAGCACGCGGGTCGTGAGCTCGGTCGTCAGGGCCTCGCGCAGGTAGGGCAGCAGGTCGGTGTAGATGCCGCCCAGCAGCACGGTCTCGATGTCGACGAGGTTGACGAAGTTCGCGAGCGCGCGCCCCAGCGCGGTCCCTGCCGAGGTCGCGGCCTCGCGGGCCGACGGCGTGCCCTCCGCGAGCGCGTCGAGGAACGTCTCGACGGGCTCGTCCACGGGGATGCCGGCCGCGCGCAGCATCGCGTCCTTGCCCGCGTACTGCTCGAGGCAGCCCGTGGCCCCGCACAGGCAGCGCGGTCCGTGCGGGTCGACCACGACGTGCCCGATCTCGCCGCTCCAGCCCCGGTTCCCGAGGAAGAGCTCGCGGTCGATCACGATCGCGGAGCCGATGCCCACCTCGCCCGAGACGTAGAGGAACGACGACGGCACGGGGGGAGCGGCGTCGTCGGGCCTGCGGCCCTGCGTGCCCGCGACGAGCTGCGCGAGGCCCGCGAGGTTGGCCTCGTTGGCGATCTCGACGGGCAGGCGGTCGGGCAGGCCGAGCAGCGGCAGGGGCAGGAACGAGGACCAGCCGAGGTTGGGGGCGACCTGGAGGCGGCCCGCGCGGGCGTCGACCAGGCCGGGCAGCGCGAGGCGTGCGCCCGCGACCTGCATGTCCTGGGCCTCGACGTCCTCGACGAGGCGGCGTGCGAGCGCGCCGAGGCGCCCGAGGACCTCGGCGGGGTCGCTGCCGTGGAGGTCGCCCGGCACGACCTCCTGCGCGACGACCTGCCCCGTGAGGTCGAGGACGGTGCCGCCCAGGTAGTCGACGTTGACCTCGAGGCCCAGCCCGACGATGGTCCGCTCGGCGGGCGTGAGGGGGACGGCGGGGCGTCCGGCGCGCAGCGGAGTCACCGGTGGGAGCTCGCGGACGAGGCGGGCCTCGATGAGCTGGTCGACGAGCACGGACACCGTGGCGCGCGTGAGCCCGGTGGCGGCGGCGATGTCGGCGCGCGAGCGGGGGCGTGGCGCGTCGAAGAGCGCCTGGGAGACCAGGGCGAGGTTGTACTCGCGCAGGGTGTGCTGGCGGGCGGCCGTGGGGCGCGCCCGGGTGGGCGTCCTGACGCCGGTCGAGGACTCGTCGCGGTTCACGTCTTGACCTTACCGACAGGACCGCATAAGTTCATCCGTACAACAAATGACGGCCTGCTCGATGACGGAGCCGGCCCATCTCGACGAGGAGACTGTCGTGGCTGACGCGATCGACCAGAACATCAACTTTTCCTTCGGCCTGTGGACCGTGGGCTGGACCGGCCAGGACCAGTTCGGCGGAGCCAGCCGCCCCCACCTCGACCCGGCCGAGTCCGTGCGCAAGCTCGCTGACCTGGGCGCGTGGGGCTTCACGTTCCACGACGACGACGTCGTGCCCTTCGGCTCCGACGACGCGACCCGCGAGCAGCTCCTCGGCGAGGTCAAGAAGGCCGCCGACGAGACCGGCCTGACCATCGAGATGGTCACGACCAACCTCTTCTCCCACCCCGTCTTCAAGGACGGCGGCCTCACCTCGAACGACCGCGGCGTCCGCCGCTACGCGCTGCGCAAGGTCCTGCGCAACGTCGACCTCACCGCGTCGCTCGGCGCCAAGACGTTCGTCATGTGGGGTGGCCGCGAGGGCACCGAGTACGACGGTGCCAAGGACCTCCACTCCGCGCACGAGCGCTACGCCGAGGGCCTCGACCTCACGGCCGCGTACATCAAGGACCAGGGCTACGACATCAAGATCGCGCTCGAGCCCAAGCCCAACGAGCCCCGCGGCGACATCTTCCTCCCGACCATCGGCCACGCCCTCGCGCTCATCGCGAAGCTCGAGCACGGCGACATCGTGGGTCTCAACCCCGAGACGGGCCACGAGCAGATGGCCGGTCTGAACTACACGCACGGCCTCGCGCAGGCGCTGTGGGCCGGCAAGCTCTTCCACATCGACCTCAACGGCCAGCGGTCCATCAAGTTCGACCAGGACCTCGTGTTCGGCCACGGCGACCTGCTCTCCGCGTTCTTCACGGTCGACCTCATCGAGAGCGGCTTCCCCAACGGCGGACCCCGCTACGAGGGCCCCCGCCACTTCGACTACAAGCCCTCGCGCACCGAGAACGAGGTCGGCGTCTGGGACTCGGCCAAGGCCAACATGGAGACCTACTCGATGCTCGCGCGCAAGTCCGCCGAGTACCGGGCCGACCCCGAGGTCCAGGCCGCGTTCAGGCACGCAGGCGTGTTCGAGCTCGGCGAGAGCACCCTGGGTGCGGGCGAGACCGTCGCCGACCTGATCGCGGACCGTGCCGCCTACGAGGAGTTCGACGTCGAGGCCGCCGCCGAGCGTGACTTCGGCTTCGTGCGCCTCAACCAGCTCGCGCTCAAGCACCTGATCGGCTGATGGGCGGCTCTCCCGGGTCGCCCGCCGTCGTCCTCGTCGCAGGGGTCGACTCGTCGACGCAGTCGTGCAAGGTCGTCGTCCGTGACGCGCGCACCGGGGCGTTGGTGCGCTCGGGCTCGGCGTCGCACCCCGACGGCACCGAGGTCTCGCCCGACGCCTGGTGGGCGGCGTTCCGCACCGCGGCCGAGGTCGTGGGCGGGCTCGACGACGTCGCGGCCCTGGCCGTGGGCGGTCAGCAGCACGGCATGGTCGTGCTCGACGCCGACGGCGAGGTGATCCGCCCCGCGCTCCTGTGGAACGACACCCGCTCGGCCGGCGCCGCGCAGGACCTGATCAGTGAGCTCGGCGCCGGGGACCCCGGCGCCGGGGCCAAGGCGTGGGCCGAGGCCGTCGGGTCCGTGCCCGTCGCGTCGCTGACCGTGACCAAGCTGCGCTGGCTGCGCGACGCCGAGCCGCACAACGCGGCACGGGTCGCGGCCGTCGCGCTCCCGCACGACTGGCTGACGTGGCGGATCGCCGGCTACGGGCCGCGGAGCGAGGGCCTCGAGCCCGACCTCGGCGCGCTCGTGACCGACCGGTCCGACGCGTCCGGGACGGGCTACTTCGACGCCTCGGCCGACGGCGGGCGCGGTGCCTACCGCACCGACCTGCTCGAGCTCGCGCTCGGACGGTCGGACGTCGCCCTTCCCCGGGTCCTCGGGCCTGGGGAGTCTGGCGGTGTGGCGGCGGGGACGGCAGCCGGGGCGGGCGTCCCGGACGGGGCCCTGATCGGCCCCGGCGCGGGGGACAACGCGGCCGCGGCCCTGGGCCTCGGCATGCGCGCGGGCGACGTCGCGGTCTCGATCGGGACCTCGGGCGTCGTCTCCGCGATCGCGACGTCCCCCACGGCCGACGCGAGCGGGCTCGTCAACGGCTTCGCCGACGCCACGGGCAACTACCTGCTGCTCGGGGTGACCCTCAACGCGAGCCGCGTCCTCGACGCGACCGCGCGGGTCCTGGGCGTGGACCACGCGGGCCTGTCACGGCTCGCGCTCCAGGCCCCGGCGGGCGCCGACGGCCTCGTGCTCGTCCCCTACCTCGAGGGCGAGCGCACGCCGAACCGGCCGGGCGCCAGCGGCACCCTGCACGGCATGCGTCTCGCGACCATGACGCCCGCGCACCTCGCGCGGGCCGCCGTGGAGGGCATGCTGTGCGGCCTGGCCGACGGGCTCGACGCCCTGCGCGCGCAGGGCGTGCAGGTCGAGCGCCTCCAGCTCATCGGCGGCGGCGCGCAGTCCGAGGCGGTGCGGCGCATCGCACCGCAGGTCCTCGGCCTGCCCGTCACGGTCCCCGAGCCGGGCGAGTACGTGGCCGACGGCGCCGCTCGCCAGGCGGCGTGGGTGCTGTCGGGCGAGGCGGAGGCTCCCCGGTGGGAGACGTCGTCGAGCACGGGGTACGACGCGGACCCGGAGCCCGGGATCCGCGCGGGGTACGCGGCGGTGCGCGACCTGACCTGAGGTCGGGGGTGCTCTCGGCGCACTTCGCGCCGTGGTCCCCGTGACCGCGACGAGGGGCCGCCATTCCTGCGGGAACGGCGGCCCCTTCGCCCTGCACGGCTCGGTGCGCCGCTCAGTGGCGACGGCGGGCGAGGTACCAGGCCCCTGCGGCCGCCGCGGCGAGCGAGGCCGCCGCCACCGCCGCGAGGGTCTGCGCGAGGCTCGCGCCCGCAGGCCCGGAGCCGGTGCCGGGCCCGCCCGGCGCGACCGGCTGAACGGCAGGCGGGGCGAGCGTCGCGGTGGTCGCGACGAAGCTCGGCGCAGGATGTGCGCCTGCCGGGTCGGTGTCGACCCAGTCGTACGAGCCCTCGGTGCACGTCTGCGTCGTGGGGAACCAGAAGGCCTGCCCGGCGGTGCCCGTGACCCTGGCGACGAGCTCGAACCGGGCAGCGGTGCCGTCGGCGACCGGGGTCCCCTCCCAGCGGACCCCTCCCGGTTCCTGGGTCGACACCCATCCTTCCGGCTCGGCGGTCGAGACGGCCTCGACCCCTGCGGGGAGCGTGACGTCGAGGCCCGTCGTCGGGGCGCCGTCGCACCCGTGCTCGAAAGAGAACGTGAGCGTGGTGGTGCCGTCCCCGTTCGGCGTCGCGGTCTCCAGGAGGACGTGGGCCGCCGCGCCCTGCACGCCCGTCACGGTCAGCAGCGCAGCGAGGCCCAGGGCCGCGGCCGCGCGCGCACGACGCCGCCGCGCCGATGTGCGGTGACCGGCGGTGCCGGGGCCGTGGACCGCCGGGCCGGTGCCCGGCCGGGGAGGACGTGTCATGGGGAGACCTCCACGGGAAGCGTGACGACCGGGTTCTCGTACTTCGAGGTGCGGACGCCGACCGTGACGTCCCAGGCCCCGGCCATCGGCAGGTCGATCGAGGCCAGGTAGGTCCCGGGGCCCGTCCGCGTGACGGTGGGCGTGAAGGGACCGATGCCCAGCTCGGGCTGCGTGAGCCCCACCTCGGGGAGCGCGACGGGGTCGAGGGGGGCGCCGTCGGCGTCGAGCACGGTCAGCTCGAGCGAGTTGATCCCGAGCGCGCCCGGGGTGACCCTGGCCCGGAGCGACCCGGACCCGAGGGGTTCGTCGAACTCCTGGGCGGGCACCGTGCTCTGCGCCTGGACAGGGGCCCGGGTCCGCGCCTCGACCGGGCTCTGGGAGACGAGCACCCCGGTCACGACCAGCAGCACCGTGAGGATCGACGCCTCGGCGACGACCGTCCGGCGCAGACGCACGCGCCCCTCGGGGCCTTCCGCGACGTGCGGGACGAGCCCGTACCGGTTCCACGCCGCGATCGCCACGAGGCTCAGGGCCAGGGCGACCTTGACCAGGAGCGTCCGGCCGTACCCGGTGGTCACCAGCGCGTCGAGCGAGCCGAGGATGCGCCAGGCCAGCAGCACGCCGCTCAGGGCGAGCGCGAGGACGAGCCACGCGCCCACGGTCGAGAAGCGCAGGACCGTGCGCGCCGAGCGCTGGGCAGACGCCCCCGACGAGCGCGCGAGCAGGAGGCACAGCCCCACGATCCCACCGAACCAGACGGACCCCGCGGCCACGTGCAGCACGTCGGCGCCGAGCACGAGCCACGCCGGACCGAACGTCCGGGTGTGCCCCACGACCGCCAGCGACGTCGCGGCCAGCGCGGCGGCGCCGAGCGCGAGCGGGACGGGCCACCGCCGGCGTGTAGCCCGCCCCGCCCGGGGGCAGAGCACGGTCGTGACACCCAGCCCCACCAGGCCGAGGAGCGCGGCCAGGGCGGACTCGGACCCGAGGGCCGCGGCCCAGACCTCCGGCTCCAGCAGCGCGTCGGCCCCGCGGCCCGCCTGCCACACGGCAGTGACCGGCACCGAGACGAGCAGCCCCGCCCCGGCGAGGACCGCGAGCCCGCGGCGCGTGCGGTCGAGCCGACGCCGCAGCACGGGCATGGCGCCCGGCGTCGCGTCGAGCAGCAGGAGCTCGAAGACCACGAGGCCGGACACCCCGAGCGTCCCGACGTAGACGAGCGCCTGGGACGCCCGACGCAGCGTCGAGACCGCTGCCGACGTCGACGGCTCAGGGGGTGCGGCAACGGTGTCGCTCGGTGCTCCGACCGAGAACGTGAACGCGCCCGCGACCGGGTGCGTGTCCCCGGACGTGACGCGCCAGCTCACGACGTACGTGCCGTCGTCGAGCACCGCGGGCACCGCGATCTCCACCCGGGAGTCGACCGCCGTGGGCGTGACGGCGACGGCCGTCCCCGCGGCGTCGAGCAGTGCGACGCCACCGGGCGGCACCTGGACGGGTTCGTTGAACGTGAGGGTCAGCAGGGCGGGGGAGTCCTCGACGACGGAGCCGTCCCGAGGATCGCTGTCGACGATCACGGCGTGGGCCGCGGCCGGGGAGGCTGACGCGAGCATCAGCACCACCCCGGCCACGGCCGACACCACGACCGCCGTCACCCCGCGCAGGACGCGGGCGACGTTCATGGGCCGCGTCAGGCCTTCGGGCGACGGGCGAACGCGGCGCCACCCAGGACGAGCCCCGCCGCGCCGAGCACGAGCGCGACCCCGGACAGGACGAGGGGCAGCGTCGACGGCTCGTCCGCCGACCCGGCCGCATCGGCCGTGCCATCGGTACCGTCGGCGCTCGCGGCCTCCGAGGTGGCCTCGTCGGAGACCGTCTCGACGTCCCCGTGCGCCTCCTCGGGCTCGGTGATCGTCAGGGTCGGGGCGGGGAGCTCGAGGTCGTGCGGGTCCTCGCCCTCGGCCGCGACCTGGACCCACGCGGACTCGCCCTCCTGGCACGTCTGGACCGTCGGGAAGACGAGGGTCTCGCCGACGGCGTCCGGGAGCTTGGTCGACAGGACGAGGGCGTCCCGGTAGCCGTCGGGCAGCGGGGTCCTCGCGGTGTAGACGATCTCGCCGACGCGCTCGGTGAGCTGGCCGCCGTGACCGTCGTCGATCGGGGTCGCGAGGGTCACCATGACCTTCTCGACGTCCCAGCCGGGGTTGACCGTGGGGGTCACGCTCGTGATCGGCTCGGGGATCTGGATCGAGACCTTCGTCGTCGACGACTCGCCGCAGCCGTGCGGGACGCCGAACGTCAGGAGGGCGTAGGAGCCCGCGGTGGTCGTGTCGGGGTTGACCGACACGTGGGCAGACGCGCCGCTCGCGCCGAGCGCGAGGAGCAGGGTCGTCGCCGCGGCGACGGTGAGGAGCTTCGGTGAACGCTTCATGATCTTCAGGCACAGGCCTTCCGTGGTCGAACGCAGGGTCGCTCCCGCCGCGGGCACGGCGGTCCCGCGGTCGGTGGACGCACGGGGGCGCGGCTCGACGACGTGTGCGCCGTCGAGGCGGGAGGGAGCGGGTCGCGGCGGGGAGCCGCGACCGAGGTCAAGGTGCTGCGTGGACCAGGACGGGCGGGGCACGGCCCATGACCGCACCGCGGCCGGGGGCGGCGGGGGCAGGGTGGGCCGAGGCGAGGACGAGGACGCCCCGCCCCCGGGAGGCAGGGCGACGCAGGAGGCGAGGTACCGAGCGCATGGTCAGCCAGGACCACAGGGCCCACAGCGCCCGGTCGGCATGGGTCAGGAGCACCGAGACGACGAGGGTCGCGAGCACGTGCGCGGCGAGCATGGGCACGGGGTTCTCGGCGGCGTGCACGTGCGCGGGCGCCGGGGACGCCGCGAGGAGCGCGCACTGCTCGAACGTGTAGTGCAGGACGACCTGGCCCAGACCGAGGACGCCCAGCAGGAGCGGCAGCGCCAGGCGGCGGCCCAGGACGCCGCGCAGCATCACGGCCGTGAGCATCACGAGGACCACGACCGGGACGGCTCCCGGTGCCGCGCCCCCGGCGAGGCGGTGCGAGACCAGGGACAGCCCGACGACCGCGGTGGCGAGCAACCCTGCTCGAACCCCGCGCAGCAGACCGACCGCCGGCGACAGCACGCGACGACTGTAGCGGTCGGAGCGTCAGAAAAGGACCCCTTGTCCAGGAATGCGTCCGGTGACCGCGGTGGGCCGATCCCCGACGGCCGGTCGGGCTAGCCGTAGAGCCGCGGTGAGTAGCCGTCGAGGCACAGGGCGACCCGGTGGGATCCGCCGCGCGTAGACGAACGGGTCCCCGTCCCGGGCGCGCCCCCAGGCCCGGTAGGTCCGCTCGAGCGTCGCCTGGAACAGTTCCTCGGCGCGGTGGTGGTCCCCGCTGATCAGGAACGCGATGCGCTCGAGCCGCCCGCCGTGCGTCTCGACGAAGTCGACGAACTCGGCGTCCCGCCGGACCCGTCCCGCGGACAGGTATCGCTCAGCGGCATCGTCCGACCAGAGCGCTTCCTCGTCCATGAAGGCCTCAGCGCTGGTCATGTCTGTCTCTGCTCCCCGTCATACCCCTCCACCACGCAGCGGGCGGCCGATCGGTTCCGTCCCGGCGGGACGATTCTCGTGCAGTCGCCGGAGTGCGACGGTGGACGACGAAGGGGCCGCCGTCCCGGAGGAACGGCGGCCCCTTCTCCGCCCCTGACGGCGCGGCCGTGGGGAGGGGGCTCGTCAGAGCACGCGCACCACGGGTCCGGTCACTGCGCCGAGGCGCCCGACGGCGAGCCCCTTGGTGACCGACCAGGCCGGTCCCTCGATCGTGAACGTCGTGACGTCGGTCGTGGAGGCCGACCGGGAGAGGTTGATGCCCCAGGCGTTGGCCGTCACCTCGAGGTGCACCCAGTCGCACGTGCCGGCGTCGAGGCGGAACGTGTTCCCGGTGCGGGTCAGGTCGAACGTGCACGGCCCGGCGTCGTAGGGGGCCGCGCTCGCGGCCGGCGCCAGGGCGAGGGCTGCGGCGACGAGGGCTGAGACTGCCAGGGCGCGCTTTCCGGTGGTTCGCATGGAGCTCCTTCGCTTCAGGTGAGGGGACGTCGTCGTCCCCCGGACCTGTCCAGTCCATCCTGGACGCCGGTGCCAGGACATCCGTGAAAACCCTTCCATGGACATTTCACCCTGTACGGGGAATCCCTCACACGCCGCCCGCGAACCCCGTCTGTCGCCATGCCTCGTAGATCGCGATCGACGCGCTGTTGGTCAGGTTGAGCGACCGGCGCCCGGGCAGCATGGGGATCTTGACGTGGTCGGTGATCCGGGGGTGGGTCAGGACGTCGTCGGGCAGGCCCGTGGGTTCGGGGCCGAACAGCAGCACGTCGCCCGGACGATACTCGACGTCGGTGTGCCGGGTCGTGGCCTTGGTCGTGAACGCGAAGACGCGTGCCTCGGGCATCGAGGCCAGGGCTGCGTCGAGGCCGGCGTGGACCTCCAGCGCGGCGAGGTCGTGGTAGTCGAGGCCTGCGCGGCGGAGCTTGGGCTCGTCGAGGTCGAAGCCCAGGGGTTCGACGAGGTGCAGGCGTGCGCCGGTCACGGCCGCGAGGCGGATCGCGTTGCCCGTGTTGCCGGGGATGCGCGGCTCGAAGAACACGAGGTGGGGCAGCGTCGGGGCCGGGCGCCCGGCGTCGGTGCCGAGGTGCGGCCGCCAGTCTTCAGCGCCGGTGACCCCGGGCGACGATGCGGGCACGGGGGAGGAGGGGACGTCGTCGGGCATGGTCCCGATTCTCCCACCGCCCCGTGGCCGATGTGTCGGGGGCTCAGCCCATCTGCGTGAGCGCGGCCTCGTCGACCTCGTGGAGCAGCGGGTCGCCCGCGAGGAAGCGCCCGACCTCCTCGACCACGATCGACCCCTGCCGCAGCCGCCCCTGGACGGTCGCGGCGGCGTGGTGGGGCGTGAGGAGCACGTTCGGCAGGGTCCGGAAGGGGTGGTCGACGGGCAGCGGCTCGGCGTCGAACACGTCGAGCGCGGCGTCGATCCGTCCGTTCGCGACCTCGCGCAGCAGCGCGTCCTCGTCGGTGAGCCACGACCGGGCGGTGTTGACGAGTCCGGCGCCGTCGGGCATGAGCGCGAGCTCGCGCGCCCCGACCAGGTGGTGCGTCTCGGGCAGCGTGGGCGCGTGGAGCATGGTGATGCGGCTCGTCGCGAGCAGGTCGTCGAGGCTCACGAGCGCGACGCCCAGCGCCTGGGCGTCCGCGGCCGACAGCGTCGGGTCCGCGACCACGACCTCGGCCCCGAGCGCGCGCAGCATCGTGATCGCCGCGCGCCCGGTCCGGGACGCACCGACGACGCCGACGCGCGTGCCCGCGATCTCGTGGCGCGGCGGCGCGTCCTCGGCGACCTCCCACGAGGCGCCCGACGCGAGGCCGTGGTGGAACCGCGGGAGCTGGTGCAGCAGGGCCATGGCGAACACGACCGACACCTCGCCGACCGACTGCGCCATGCCCTGCCCGGCCTGCGTCACGCGCACGCCGCGCGCGAACAGCTCGGGCGTGACGAACGGTTTGACGCTCGCTCCCGTGTGCGCGACGAGGCGCAGGTCCGGCAGGCGGTCGAGCAGCGCGGCGTCGAGGCGCGGGGTACCCCACGAGATGACGAGCACCTGCGCACGCGAGAGGCCCGACGGCGCAGCGCTCGTCCCGGCGTCGAGCGTCGCACCCAGCGTCGCCGGGTCGTCGACGAGGACGACGTCGGTCAGCGCCGTCAGCGTCTCCCACGCCGCGGGCGTGAAGAACTCGGCCCGCAGCGCGGGGGAGACGCTGATGACGCTCGTGGTGCGGCTCATCGCAGGATCATCCCAGCCACGCGTCGAGGTGCTCCGCGATGAACGCGTCGTCCGACGCACCGAGCCACGGGTACGCGGCCGTGACGCGCGTGAGCTCGTCGGCCTGACCGGGGGAGAGCGTCTCGGCGGGGTCGAGGCACCAGATGCCCTCGAGGAGTCCCTGGCGGCGCAGGACCTCGTGCACCCCCGCGATGACGCCCGCGAAGTCGTTCGCGGAGTCGAACACCGCGGCGTTGGCGTCGGTGAGCCCGGTCTGACGGGCGACCAGGAGGCGCAGGGCCGCGTCGTCGGGCACGGTGAGCGTGCCGTCGGCCGTGACGCCCCGGGCGGCCTGCGCGAGGCGCAGGGTCTCGACCGCACCCCGCGTCCACACGGCCCACTGGCCGAGCAGACCACCGACGAAGCGCGCCGTGTACGGGCTCGCGCTGCCCGCGACCGGCACGTCGACCTCGGAGACCAGGTCCGCGATGATCGCGTCGTCGTTGCCCGTGTAGAGCGAGATCTGCTCGGCGCGGCCGGACTCGGCCACGCCGCGCAGCACGTCGATCGTCCGGTACCGGTCGAACGGCGCGGCCTTGACGGCCACCACGGCCTCGATCGACGCGAACTCGCGCCAGAAGTCGACCGAGAGCCGCGGCCCGCCGATCGCCTCCTGGAGGTAGAAGCCGATCACGGGCAGGACCTCGCCCACGGCCCGGGCGCGGTCGAGCAGGTGGCGCTCGACCTCCTCGCGCGTGCCGCCCAGCCCGGCCACGCGCGGCGCGAGGAGCACCGCGTCGTAGCCGAGGTCTGCCGCGACCTGCGCCTCGGCCACGGCCTGGGCCGTGGGGCCCGAGGCCCCGGCGACCTGGACGAGCGGGCGCGGGCCGGTGACCGTGGACCCCGCGGGGGCGTGCCCGCCCAGCGTCTCGCGCGAGACCTCGGCCGCCATCTCGAGCACGGGCCGGTAGAGCCCGACGTCGCGGATCTCGAACTGCGTCGTGTGCACGCCCACGGCCACGCCGCCCGCCCCGGCGGCGTGGTAGTACCGCGTCAGGGCGCGCTGGCGGCGCTCGTCGAACCGGCGGTCCGCGGTCAGCGCGAGCGGCTGGGCCGGGATGACCGTGCCGGCGCGCAGGAGCGCGAGCGAGTCGGGCTTCATGGCGTCGATCACCGAGCCCATCAGAACTTCCCGTCGCGCACGGTGAACTTGGTGGCCTTGCCGCTCGTCGGCAGGCCCGCGGCGAGCCACTGCGCCTGCCAGTCGACGAGCGTGCGCAGCGAGACGTCGGGGTACCCGAACAGCTCGTGGCACAGGCTCGCGTCGTTGAGCAGGGCGGTCCCGGCCTCGGCGCCCGTGAACGACACGTCGCGGCCCAGGCCCGCGCCGAGCAGCCCCGCGAGGCGGCGCACCGACGCGGTCTCCGGGCCCGTGAGGTTGACCGTGAACGCGGGCGAGGACGCGTGGCCGAGCGCGCGCAGCGCGACCTCGTTCGCGTAGCCCTGCCACACGACGTTGACGTGGCTCGTGGTCAGGTCGACCGGCTCGCCTGCGAGGATCGGCGCCGCGACGTCGCACAGCACGCCGTAGCGCAGGTCGACCGCGTAGTTGAGGCGGATGTTCGCGACCTTGGTGCCGCGCGTGAGGGCCGCGTGCTGGAACAGGCGCTCGCGCCCGAGGCAGCTCATGGCGTACTCGCCGACCGGCCCCGTCGGGTCGTCCTCGGAGCAGCCGCCCGAGGACACGGGCACGAGCGGGTAGACGTTCCCGGTCGAGAACGCGGCGATGGTCGAGTCCGCGTAGCGGCGCGCGACGTCGCTCACGAGCGCGGCGTTCGCGGCCCACGCGAGCGAGGGGGCCGACGACGTGCCGAACTTGGCGCCGACCATGTAGACGACGTCGGCGCCGTCGGGCAGCCCGGCCAGGACGGCCGGGTCGCCCGTCATGAGGTCGGCCGTCACGACGTGCACGCCCGCGTCGCGCAGGTGGTCGGCCTGGGCCGGGTCCGACCAGCGCGAGACCGCGTGGACCGCGTCGCCCGAGCGCCCTGCGGCGTCGAGCGCGCGTCGGGCGAGGACCGTGAGGCTCGGGCCCATCTTGCCGCCCGCGCCGAGGACGACCAGGTCGCCCGAGCGGGCGGCCATGTCCGCGACGAGCGCGGGGGAGGGCGTGGTGAGCAGGTCCTCGAGCTCGGCGAGCGACGAGGGACCGGCGGAGCGCCCGACGGCGCAGGCACCGGCAGGAGCGACGGCGGCAGCGTGAAGGGGTCTGGGTGAGGTCGAAGACACGAGTGCTATCCCTTGATTCCGGACATGGTGACGCCCTCCTGGAAGTAGCGCTGGGCCACGAGGTAGGCGGCGAAGATCGGCACGAAGGAGATGGTCGCGCCGGCGAGGATCATGTTGAGCGGCACGTCCTGCTGCTGCAGCGACGCGATACCCACGGTCAGGGTCCAGTGGTCGGTGCCCTGGCCCATGATGAGCGGCCACAGGAAGTCGTTCCAGTGCCACAGGAAGACGAACGTGCCGAGCGTCGCGAGGATCGGCTTGCACAGCGGCAGCACGATGCGCGTGAAGATGCGCCACTCGGACGCGCCGTCGAGCTTGGCCGCCTCGAAGAGGTCGTCGGGCATGTCCATGATGAACTGCCGCATGAGGAACACCGCCTGGGCGTTCGCGAGCGTCGGCAGGATCAGGCCCCAGTAGGTGTCCAGGCCGCCGACCTGCGCCATGAGGATGAAGGTCGGGATCAGGGTCACGTGGTACGGGACCATGACCATCGCGAGGAACGACCAGAACATGGCCTCGCGGCCCGGGAACTTCTTCTTCGCGAACGCGTAGCCGGCCATCGCGGAGAACGCCAGGACCAGGACCACGGACACGACCGAGTAGATGAGCGTGTTCCCGAACCAGGTCCAGATGTTCCCCGCGCCGAGCACGCGGTCGTACGCCGCGAAGCCCAGGTTCGTGGGGATCAGGCTCTGCGGGAACTGGATCGCCGCGGCAGGCTTGAGCGAGAGGACGACCATCGCGTAGAACGGGAAGATCGTCACGACGGCCGCGAGGCTCAGGACGACGTAGCGCACGACCTTGCCGCGCCACGTCAGGTCCATGCCCGAGCTCTTGCTGCGCCGACGGCGTGGTGTCAGGCCGGTCGAGCTGGTGGTGCCGGCAGCGGTCCCGGGGTGCCCCGGGGTGCCGGGGGTGGCGAGCGTGGTCACTTGTCCCTCCCGATGAGGCGACGCTGCACCAACGCAACGACGATGGTGATGATGAACAGCGCAACGCCGAGCGTGCTGGCGTAGCCGAGGTCGAAGTACTTGAAGCCCTGGTCGTAGATCTGGTAGACGAGGCTGTAGCTCGCGCGGGCGGGCCCGCCGCCCGTCATGGTGTAGACCAGGTCGAAGATCTGGAACGACGCCGTGGTCTCGATGACCGCCAGGAAGAACAGCGTCGGCTTGAGCTGCGGCATGATGATGTGCCAGAACCGGTGCCAGGCGTTCGCGCCGTCGAGCGCCGCGGCCTCCTCGAGCTCACGCGGCAGGTCCTGCATGCGGGCCAGGAGGATGAGCATCCCGTACCCGAAGCGCGACCAGATCGACACGAGCGCCAGGGCCGGCAGGACCAGGGTCGTGCTCCCCAGCCACGAGTCCGTCGACAGGCCGATGAGCCCCATGAGCTGCGACCACGGGCCGCCCGTCGAGAAGACCCACGTGAACACCGTCGCGGCGAGCACCAGGCTCGTGACGACCGGCAGGAAGAACACCGAGCGGTAGAAGCCCGAGCCGCGGAACGAGCGACGGACCAGCAGCGCCATGAACGTCGAGATCGCGAGCGACAACGGCACGATCAGGACGCTGAGGATCAGGGTCACACGCATCGCGGACCAGAAGATCGGGTCGTTGACCATGCGCTCGAAGTTGTCGAGGCCGGTCCACTCGGCGGTGCCGCCGATCGTGTACTCGAAGAAGCTGAGCCCCACGCCCGCGATCGCCGGTCCGAACCGGAAGGCGAGGAAGAGCAGGAAGGCCGGGAGAGCGAAGAGCAGGCCGATCCGAGCCTCGCGGCGGGCCATGGTGCGGCGGAATGCTGACGGTCCTGTCGGTCCGTTCCCGCGCGACGGGCCCGAGGGCCCACCGGACGTGGACCGCGCGACGGGCGCGGCGCCGTCGGGCACGGAGCCCTCGAGGCCTGGCCCGAGGACGTCTCCGGACGGGGTGGTTGCTGTCATGGGGTTCTTCTCCTTCGCCTCACCGGGCCGAGGGCCGCCTCAGCGGCGGCCACCCGGCCCGGTGGGTGTGGTGCGAGATCAGCCGAGGAGCGGGTTCGCGGCAGCGGCCGCGTCCTTCATGGCCTGCTCAGGGGTCTTCTGGCCGATGAGCGCGGCCTGGATCTCCGGGGCGAGGATGCCCATGACCTCACGCGACTTCTCGTTGAGGTCGCCGGAGGTGGTCGCGTCGAGCGTGGCCTCGAGCGCGGCCATGGTCGCGTCGTCGCCGTACAGGCCCGTCTGCGAGGTGTACGGCGTGAACCAGCCCGCGGCCTTCGCGTACTCGGCCGACGCCTCGGGGCGCGTCGCGAACGCGAGCCACTTGCCCGCAGCGTCCAGGTTCTCGGCCTTCTTCATGAGGGCCAGCGAACCGACCGTGCCGTAGCCGATCGACTCGGCCTGCTTGAGGGAGGGGAGCACGACCGTGTTCTCCTCGCCCCAGAAGGTCGCGACGTCGCCGGGGCCCTGCTGCCACGTGCAGGCGATCTTGCCCTGCGCCGTGCGGGTCTGCTCGAACGCCGGGATGGTCGTCAGCAGGTCCTTCTCGACGAAGCCGCCCTCGGCCAGGTCCGTGACGAACTGGAGCGCCTCGACGCCCTCGGGCGAGTCGAACGCGACCTTCGTGCCGTCCTCGGAGAACACCGAGCCGCCCGCCTGCCACAGCAGCGGGTAGAACGACTCGTTGAGCGTCGCGTCGACCGCGCCCCAGTAGTTCGTGACGTCGTAGCCCGCGTCCTTGAACTTCGGGGCCAGCGTCATCAGGTCGTCCCAGGTCTCGGGGTAGTTGCCCGACTCCCCGATCGCGTCGAAGGCCGCGGCGTTGCACACGAGCGGCTTCGAGTTCATGATCAGCGGCGCGCCCATCATGGCGCCGTCGATACTCACGGACTTCGCGGCGTTCTCCCGCAGGTCGCCCGTGTTGTCGGTGACGTAGTTGTCGACCGCGGCGAGGGACTTCGCGTACTTCGGGAGCTGGTCCGGGATGAGGTAGACGACGTCGGGGCCCTTGCCGCCCGCGATGCCGGTCGCGAGCGTCTCGTCGCGACCCGCCCACGGGTAGATCTCGACCTTGACGTCGACGTCCGGGTTCTCCTTGGTGAACTCGGCGATCTGCTTGTCCCAGAAGGCCTTGTGGGCTGCCTCGTCGGCGATGACGGGGTAGGTCCACATGGTGACGGAGCCCGAGGCCGCGCCGTCCGAGGGGACGGGCGTCGATCCGCCGGCCGCGTCGCCGCCGCCGCAGGCGGTCAGGGCGCCGAGGGTGGCGATCGCCGCGATGGCGGTCGCCACGTGCTTCTTCGGCATGGTCATTTTCGTGCTCCTTTGACGTCGAATGATGACTACCGTGCTGGTTGATCCGTGTGCTGTTGAGCCCGCCCGGCGCATCGTCGCGCCTGCGGGGTGCTGCTCTGCCCGGACGGCCGGAGGGCCGCACGGACGGGACGTGCTGCTAACGGGCCGGGACCTCGACGACGGTGCGCGAGTGCCGCGACTCCTCGGCCGCGAACACGGCGAGGTGGCTCTGGAGGGACTCGACGGCGCCCGACCGGACGTGCCTCGGGTCGCCCGTCGCGACGGCGCGCACGAACGCGTCCATGACGCCCGAGTCGCCGCCGCCGTGGTCGTCGGCCGCGTTGGTCGCGCCGTGGTGACCCGAGTCGTGGACCGTGACCGAGCCGTCCCGGAAGTCCGTGACCCGGATCTTCTCGCCGTCGCCGTCGAGGCAGCCGTGCGTCCCGAAGATCTGCGTCTTGCGGTGGTCCTGCTCCGAGAAGGCCGTCATGGTGAACGTCGCCGCGCCGCCGCCCTCGAGCTCCATCGCGACCACCTGGTGGTCGACCACGTCGTTGTCCGACGCGTACACGCACCGGCCGTAGTCCCCCGTGCGCAGCGCCTCGATCACCGACGCCTCGTCGGTGCCGTCCGTGACGACCGTGACCGGCCAGATCGCGCCCTTCTCGCGCAGCGTGCCCAGGTACAGGCGCGGCGCAGAGTACGGGCACGTCGGTTCGAGCGGGCAGTCCAGGCAGCGGTCCGCGGCGCCTGCCGGGCGCTCCTCCGGACGGAAGTGCTTGAGCGAGCCGAAGCTCGCGACGGTCTGGATGCGCTTGCCCGTGACGTAGCGGATCCAGTCCAGGTCGTGGCTCGACTTCGCGAGCAGCATGGGGCTCGACGTCTTCTCCGAGCGCCACGGGCCGCGCACGTACGAGTGCGCGTCGTGCCACCAGCCGACCGGCTCCAGGTGCTGCACGTTGACGATCTCGCCCAGCACGCCCGAGTCCACGACCGACTTCATGAGGTCCGTGTACGGCATGTACCGCATGACGTGGCACACGCCGAACAGGACGCCCGATGCCTCGACCGCGTCGACCACGTCGCGGCACTCCTCGGCGCTCGGGGCGAGCGGCTTCTCGACGAGGATCGCGTAGCCCTGCGCAGCGAGGGCCACGACCGGGTCGCGGTGCTCACGGTCCTGTGTCGCGACGATGACCATGTCCGCGAGGGGGGCCGAGGCGCCCGCCGCGACCAGGTCCTCCCAGCCCGCGAACCGTGCGACGGGGGCGGCGTCGGGGTTCGCCGAGGCCGCGCCGTCGCTCACGAGGGACTGCTGGAACGGGCGCGGGTCTGCGACAGCGACCAGGCGCGCACGGTCGGGGTGCGCGGCGATCCAGCGTGCGTAGGTCTGACCCCGGTTGCCGGCGCCCACGAGGGCGACGGTCACGGGTGCATCATTGCGGGTCACGAGCGGTCCTTGCGTCGTTGCGGGGGCTGCGGGGGTGGTGCTGGTGGTGCTGGTCGAACGGTCGGTGCGGGCGGAGAGCCGGGCGAGTACGGCCTCATTTGCTATTTGCTATAGCAACTATGCCAGATGATCCTGCGCCCTGACAGCCCGCGAGGTCAACTTGCGACCGAGTCGTTATCTTCGGTCGGTGCCGAGAACGGGGTTGAGGCCGTCAGGTCACGATTGACGACCTCAACCCCGTGGTCGAGGCGGGGCTACGCCGTGTCAGAGCACCAGCGTGCCCGCCGTCGAGACCGTCGGGCCGTCGGCCGGGATCGCGACGCGCTGCACGCCGGACTCGACGTTGCCGGTGTGCAGGAGGTAGGAGCCCGCGCCGAACGCGCCGTCGGCGAGCTGGAGGCGGCCACCCGTGAAGGTGGACCCCACGGCCGACCAGCGATTGATACCTGTGTCTAGCTTCACGTGACCAGTGTCGCCCGACGCGGCCACCGATCGTGCACCGTCCAGGTTCCAGGTGACCGGCTTGTCAGCCTTCGCCCGGCTCAGGAACGTGCCACCCGCGGGCGAGCCCTCGAGCCGCGCCCCGTCGCCGACCCGGACGGTCTGCTCGGTGGTGCCCGCCGCGACGACCGCGACGTTGCGCACCACGCCGCCACGGATCGTCAGGTCTCCCGACGCCGTCACGGTGCCCTTGCCCTCGGCGGCCTCGAGCGTGCACTGGTCCAGGACAACGGGCCCCGAGCCCGCGAACGACGCACCCTCCAGCCCGTTCAAGGTCGTGCGGACCAGGTGCACGGGGGTGGTCACGTTGGCCTGCGTGATCGGCGTCCCCGGCAGGACGTCGAAGCGGGAGCCCTCGATGACGTTGGGGCGCTTCGAGCGGCTCGACGCCTGCGACACGATCAGGGTGTCGTCGGCCTGGCAGCCGCGCAGCTGGACGCCGTCGGCGTTGACCCACAGCATGCCCGAGCCCGCGAGGCCCTCCTTGCGGATGACCTGGACGTCCTCGAGCGTCAGGTCGGTGACCTTGACCCGCGCGACGAACCACGAGCACACGTGCTTGCTGACCGTGATGCGCTTGGCCGACGAGCCCCACGCCGCACCCGAGTTGGCGAACGTCATGAGCCCCGAGTTCCCGACGTACGTCAGGTCGTGCTCGTACTGGCCGTGCGTGACGAACGGCCCCTGGTCGTCGCCGTCGCCGTGGCAGTTCTCCACGAGGCCGTACGCCGAGGCCGTCCAGTCGTTGAGGTGGCGGCAGTTCGAGGTGTGGCAGTCGGACACGTGCCCGTACAGGCAGTAGATCTGCTGCGTCAGGTAGCCCGCGCCGCCCCACGTGATCGAGGCCGGGTTGGCGAGCGAGCAGCGCGTCGTCGTGAAGTGCGTCGACCAGCGGCGCATGACCAGGGGCCAGAACGTCGCCACCCCGTGCACGTTCTCGACGTCGCAGCTGACCGCGTACTCGAACGCGAGCGGGTGCGAGCCCGTGTACTGGTCGCCGCCCGCGACACCCACGAACGACAGGTTGCGCACGTGCACCTGCTGCACGGGCTCGACCTTGGTCCACGTGAGCGTGCGCCCCGCGGCGAGCTCCCAGCCGTTGAGGTAGTTGACGCGCACGTGCGTCGCGTCGACGATCTGCGTGACCTGGACCTGGAGCTGCAGCTCGCGCTCCCACTTGCCCGCGAGCGCGTTGACCTCGAGCGCGTACCACTCGCCCACGGCGTACTTCGAGGAGTCGGCGACCTCGAAGTCGTCGCGCAGCTCGGGCATGACGGCCGTGAGCTTGTTCGTGCGGACGTCGTCGGTGACGGTGCCGCGGAAGAACAGGACGGCCGCGAACGGGTCGTCCTGCCCGGCCTTCTCGATGCCCTCGGTCGTCATGGTGTGCCCGCCGAAGTCGAGCTCGAGGTGCGAGCGCGTGAACCGGTGGCGACGCACGAAGTTGAGGTCGGAGTGCGCCTCGATGCGGCTCACGGTCGGGTCGTTGACGAGCGCGTCGAGCGCGTCGTCGGCCGGGGTGTCCTTCCCGAAGAGCCCGAACCAGCGGAAGTCGGCGGTGCCCGTGTGGAGCGTGTGCCACCTTCCCTTGCCCTGGACGTCCTTCGGCGCCAGCACCGTGCCGCCGTTGGCCGCCGCCTCGCTCTTCGCGTCGTAGCGAACCAGGCGTGCGGCGCCGTCTCCGGGGGTCGCGTGGCCGAGGAGCTGGACGACGGTCCCGTCGTCGATCTTCTTCGCGCGCCAGCCCACGAGCTGGGCGACGGACGCCGCGACCAGGACCTCGTCGTCGGGCTCGTCCTTCTTCAGGGGCAGCACGCCCGACGGCGCAGCGGCAGCGGGCGTGGCGGCTGCGGCCGAGTGCGTGCCCATCAGGGCGCCGGCGGCCACGAGGCCGCCGATCCCGGCGACGCGCAGCAGGTTGCGGCGCGAGGGGGCCTCGACCGTGGGGGCCTGGCGGGGCGAGGTCGGCGTCGTCGCCGGCTCGCCGGGGGTCTGTCCGGACGTGATGAGGTTCGTCATCTGCAGGGGCCTTTCATCAGGGGTTCTTCCGGGTGGGCAGGGGGAGCTCGTGCGGTTCACAGCGCGAGGGAGTCGGTGACGAGGACGTGGTCGCCCTCGGGGAAGCCGGTGCGGTCGACGCCCTGCTCGACGCAGCCGGACTGGAGCACGCGCGTGGTCGGTGCCAGGTCGTACCGGCCGCCGCTGAAGCGCGTGCCGACCGCGGTCAGCGCGTCGGTGCCCGCGAGGGCGACGTGCGCAGTGGTCCCGCTCGCGGCGAGCGTCGCGCCGCGCAGGTCCACCTGGACCGTCCCGGGGCCCGCGGCCCGCGAGACCAGGGCGCCGGCCGTCGTCGTGCCGGAGATCTTCGCCCCGCGGACCGTGAGCCGCTGGTCGCGGACGCCGCTGAGCCGGATGCCCGTGCCGGTGAGGGTCCCGCCGCTGATCGTGACGTCGGCCGACCCGACGAGCGCGGGGGCGGCGGGGGCGGCCTCGTCGGTCGAGCCGACGAACGTGCAGTCGGTGAACGTGACAGGTCCCGCGCCGCGCAGGACCGTGCCGTCGAACCCGGTGAATCCGGTCCGGACGAAGTGGACCGGGTTGGCGACGGGCGTCTGGTGCAGCACGCTGCCGACCGGCAGCGAGAAGTGGCAGTCCTCGATGACGTTGGGCCGCTTCGACAGGCTCGAGCGCTGCGCGACCGCGAAGAACGACGCGGTGCACCCGCGCATCTGCACGCCGTCGGCGTTGACCGTCAGGCTGCCCTGCTGGTCGAACGTCGAGCGCGCGACGACGTGCACGTCCTCCAGGGTCAGGTCCGTGATCTTGGTGCTCACCGTGAACCAGGAGGCCACGTGCCCCTTGACCGTGATGCGCTTGGCGCTGATGCCCCACTGCGCCCCCGAGTTGGCGATGTCCATGAGGCCGCTGTTGCCCTGGAACACGAGGTCGTGCTCGTACTGGCCGTGCGTCGTGAACGGGTTGCCACCCTGGTCGTCGCCGTCACCGTGGCAGTTCTCGACGAGGCAGTAGGCCGAGGCCGTGAGGTCGTTGAGGTGGCGGGCATTGTGCGAGCGGCAGTCCGCTATGCGCCCGTACAGGCAGTAGATCTGCTGCGTGAGGTAGCCCGCACCGCCGTAGAAGACCGTCGGCGGGTTGGCGACCGAGCAGCGCTCGGTCGCGAAGAACGTGTTCCAGCGGCGCATGATGACGGGCCACCACGTCCTGGAGCCGTGCACGTCCGACACGTCGCAGCGCACCGCGAACTCGTAGGCGACCGGGTGCGAGCCGGTGTGCTCGCGGTCGTCGGGCAGCTCGCCGTTGAGCGGGCCGTCGTACGGCCCGGCCCCGATGAAGGTCATGTTCCGTACGTGGACCTGCTCGACGGGCACGACCTTGCGCCACTCGAGCACCCGGCCCGGCGCCAGCTCCCAGCCGTTGCGGTAGTCGACGCGCACGTGCGCCGCGTCGACGACCTCGGTGACCTGCACGAGGCGCTGGAGCTCGCGCTCGTCGCGCCCGCCGCCCGGCCGGGGATCGACCAGCACGGTCCACCAGTCGCCGACCGCGAACGCGGACGAGTCCGCGACCTCGAACACGTCGCGCTGGTCGGGCATGGTCTCGGCGAGCGTGCGCTGCTGGGTCACGTCCGTGACGGTGCCCTGGAAGAACATCACGGCCCCGAACGGGTTGTCGTGCGAGTTGCGCTCGATGCCCTCGGTCGTGATCGTCCGGCCGCCGAAGTCGAGCTCGAGGTGCGAGCGCGTGTAGGTGTGACGGCGCACGAAGTTGAGGTCGGTGTGCGCCTCGATGCGGCTCACGGTCGGGTCGTCGACGAGCGCGTCGAGCGCCTCGTCGGCGCTGCCCGTGGGGGCGTCGGTGCCGAAGATCCCGAACCAGCGGAAGTCGGCCGTGCCCGTGTGGAGGGTGTGCCACCGGCCGGGACCGGCCGCGCCGATGGGGGCCAGCACCGTGCCGCCGTTGGCGGCCGCGGTGCTCTTCGCGTCGAACCGGACGAGGCGTGCGGCGCCGTCGCCGGGGGTCGCGTGGCCGAGGAGCTGGACGACGGTCCCGTCGTCGATCTTCTTCGCGCGCCAGCCCATGAGCTGGGCGACGGACGTCGCGACGGTGAGCTCGTCGTCGGGCTCGCTGTCCTTGCTCAGGCCCAGCGGTGCGGCGAGCGCGGAGGGGGCGAGGCCCGTGGACAGCGCGAACGCGGTCGCGGTCAGCGCGCCCATGCCCGCGACGCGCAGCAGGCTGCGGCGCGAGGGGTCGGTGGGGTCGGGGTCGGGGGAGAGGTCGGGGGCTGTCGCGCTGGCGCGGGCAGTCAGGGGGGTCTTCACGTGGGTCACCCTTCGGACGGGTCGATGAGACGGGTCCGTTCAGGGGTGGCCGACGCGCGGCAACGGGAGTGCGGGTGGAGTCCGGCGGGCCGGGGCTGCGGTGACCGGGGGACGGGGCGAGAGGGACGGTTCAGGCTGGGCGCGGCAGGCCGCGACAGCAGGATGGATGCGCTTCGTTGCGTCCGGATGAACCGGGCATTTCCCGGAGATTAGGCCGGTGCTATAGCAATGTCAAGAGGTTGGTGACGACTCGCCAGGTCCGCCGGGCGCGCCCGGGGAGCCGCGCCGGCGGCCGTCTCACAGGTAGTCGCCGGGCCAGTGGAAGCCCGCCGTGGGGCCGCTCGTCGCGGCGCGCAGGGCATCGATCTCCGCCGTCGAACGCCGGACCGGGCGCAGCATGCCCGTCGCGTCCGACGTCGTCTCGCGACCGCCCGGAGCCAGCAGCGCGTCGGTGAGCACCGCCGCGGCCGGGACACGTGGCAGGCGCACCTCGACGCGGGTCGCCCCGTGCTCGCGGGCCAGCGAACGGACGGCGAGCGCGAGCGCGTCGAGCGCCTCGCGCCGCTCGGGCGCCGTCGCGTCACCAGGCCCGACGGCGAGCTCCCGTACGCGCAGCACCTCGCCCTCGAGCTCCACGACCAGGTAGCCCACGATCGACCCGTCGGGGCGTCGCGCCGTGAGGAGCTCGGCCGCGGAGTACCAGAGGGGGATCCGGCGCTCCCAGTGCTCGACCGTGCGGCGCGTGGTCAGAGGGGCGGCATGGAACGCGTCGTGCAGGGCCGCGAGGTCCTGCCACGGGAGGTCGGTGTCCCAGGCGGGGAAGGTCGTGGGGACAAGGGACTCCGTGCGCGGCGGCCGCTCGTGGCGAGCCACGACCGTGGCACTCGACCGCTCGGGGCGAGCGGCGCCGTCGGGCAGGAGGGGGCCGCGGGTGACGGGGACCTCGAAGGTCTCCCAGCCGCTCGGGCGGTAGACGCCCGGGGTGCCCGTGAACAGCAGCGAGGCGTCCATGCCCGCGGCGTGCATCTGCTCGACCGCCTCGGTGAGCGCGAGGCGGACCAGACCGCGCCCGCGCATGTCCGGCGCCGAGGCGACGTTCGCCACGCCGCCCACGGTGAGCGTGGCGGTCGCCCCGTCGGCGCCCGGGATGCCGACGAGCGTGCGGGGGGTCCAGCAGACCGAGGCGACGACGCGGTCCTCGGCGGGGGTCGGGCCGGGGAGGACCGCGACGACCGTACGGTCGAGCCGGCCGCCGTCGGTCTCGTAGACGGGGACCATGAGGGGCGCGTCGAACGCGGCGGCCCACAGCGCGTACAGCGACGGGACGTCGGCGGGCGTCGCGGTGCGGAAATCCATGGGGCTCCTCGATGAGCGGGTGCGTGTCGGTGCAGGTGGGGCGCGTGCGCAAGGCGCCCGGTAGCTTCGCCTTGACGGTTTGCTATAGCAAGAATAGTCTCGCATCCACGTTCTCGAGTGAACGATGCACGGCAACGAAGCACGTGCGAGGTCGGGCTGGACCTCGCACGAAGTGTCTATCCCTCGACCACCCCCCTCGCTGCCGAACATGTGGCTACGGTCGTGAATCACCCCGATTCCGACGCCCACCGCATGTTCGAGGAGCGCTCTGCGCATGTTCGACGATCGCCGCACCGCCCCTGGGGCGGTGCTCGTCGACCTCGACAACACCCTCGTCGATCGGGCCGGGGCCTTCGCGAAGCGACCGGCGGATCTTCGGCAGCGCTCGCGGTGGCGGGGGTCCCGTTGGTGCCCGGTGCCCCCGGGGTCGGGGCCGCGTGGATGGTCGGCGACCACCCGGTCGCGGACGTCGGTGGGGGCCGGGGTGCGGATCTGCGGACCGGGTGGGTCGCGCACGGCCGGGTCTGGAGCGAGGAGCGGGCGCCGGACGTCGTGCGCGGCTCGACGGTCGAGGTGCTCGACGCGCTCCTCGACGTGTCCCGCGAGGCGCGCCGAGTGTGACGTTCGGGCTGTCAGGACCAGGTTCGTGACGACCCGAACTGCACGCTCGACGCAAGCGACGTCCCGGCACCCACGGCGCCTCCGCCCCGGTCAGACGCCCCCGGCCTCTGCCGCGGGCTCCTCGGCGACGTCACCCTCCTCGGTGTGGCTCTCGAGCCGTGCCGCGGCCTCGCCGATGTGCTCGGCCATGACGGTCCGCGCCCGCTCGGGGTCGCCGCTCGCGATCGCGTCGATGATGAGGTGGTGCGTCTCGGCGTGCGCGACGCGCGCCTCGGGGTCCAGGGCCACGTTCGCGGCGCGCAGGAAGCCTGTGATCCGGGAACGGAGCTGGGACGTGATGGTCATGAGCATGCGGTGGTCGGCGAGCTCCCAGAGCTGCTCGTGGAAGCGTCGGTCGAGCTCGAACACGCGGGCCGAGCTGCCGCGCTCGGCCGCGTCGACCATCTGCTGCACGGTCTTGCGCAGGCGGGCCTCGGTCTTGGCGTCCCACTCGGCCTGCACGCGCACGACGACGAACTGCTCCAGGAGCGTGCGCAGGCTCGAGATCTCCTCGAGGTCGCGGCTCGTGAGCGCGGCGACGCGGGCGCCACGGTGGGGGAGGCGTTCGACGAGCCCTTCCTCGGTGAGGCGGGTGAGGGCCTCGCGCACGGGGATGTGGCTGGTGCCGAGGCGTTCGGCGAGCTTGCGCTCGACGAGGCGCGAGCCGGGCGCGAGGTCGCCGCTGAAGATCGCCTCTCGCAGCTCGACGGTCACGCGGTCGGCGACGTTCAGGTCGGGCACGCTCTTGAGCGCCATGGGTTCTCCGTAGTGTTCTGCGGTCCGATCCGGGAGGTGCCCCGAAGGATAGCGGTCGGCGAACTGGGCCCGGCTCCTCGCCCGCGGTGCGTGCCGGGGGCGAGGTCTGCGCGGGGCGCACCGTTGTGCCACCATCGAGGCGAAGGGCCACCGGACGGCTTGCCCCCTCACTACATGCTATAGCATTCGAGGGTTGACGCACAGGCTCGAGGAGGATCCATGGTGTCCCTGCACGACCGGGTGACGGTGCCCGGTTTCCGCGGACTGGCAGGCGTAGCCCGCCGCGACGTCACGCCGCCCGTGGGCATCCGTGCCCGCAACTGGGGCCCCGCCGACTGGAACGCCTCGCGGGGCACGCACCGCGCGATGACCCTCACCGCGATCGCCCTCGCCGAGGAGCAGGCGCCCGGCTCGGGCGTCTCGCCCGCGCGCCGCACGCCCGACGGCGCCGCTCACCCCGAGCGCACCGGCGCTCCCCGGGGCGAACCGCTGGTCATGATCACCGTGGACGCCACGTGGTGGCGCCGCGTCGACGACGAGCGCAGCGTTCGGGACGCGGTCCTCGCGGGCCTCGGCCTGCCGCCCGAGCGGCTGCTCATCTCGTTGTCCCACACGCACGCGGGCCCGGTGCTGTGCAGCCACGACGCCGACCTCGAGGGCGGCGAGCTCGTCCCTGCCTACCTCGAGCACCTCGCGGCGCAGGCCGTCGACGCCGGACGCGAGGCCGTGGCCTCGGTCGCCCCCGCGACGCTCGAGTGGACGACCGGGTACTGCTCGCTCGCGGCGGACCGCGAGCTGATCCTCGGCGCGGGCGGGTCGCACGGCGAGCCCGTCGACACGCCGTCCGCCAGTTCTGGTGACACGGCGCCCGGCCTGTCCGGCGCCCCGGCGGACGTGACCGAGGACCTCGGGCTCCCCGTGATCGGCTTCAACCCGACGGTTCCGCGGGCCGCCGCCGACGACACGGTCGTGATCGGCCGCCTCAGCCGGGTCGAGCCGGCGGCCCCCGGCAAGCCCCTGCCGACCACGACGCCCCTCGCGACGATCGTCAACTACGCGTGCCACCCCACGACGCTCGCGTGGCAGAACACCCTGGTCTCCCCGGACTACGTGGGCGCGATGCGCGCCCTCGTCGAGGAGGCGACCGGGGCGCCCGTCGCGTTCTTCCAGGGGGCCTCGGGCGAGCTGGCCCCGCGCGAGCAGTACACGGGGGACGTGGCGGTCGCCGACCGGCACGGCACCTCGCTCGGGCACGCGGTCCTCGCGGCGCTCGCCGAGCTGCCGCCCCCCGGCACGGCCCTCGAGCTCACGCACGTCGTGCAGTCCGGCGCGCCGCTGGGCATGTGGGAGCCGCGCCCCGTCGAGGGCTCGCGCGTGCTGCGCGCGGTGAGCGACGCCGTCGTGCTGGACCTGCGGGACCTGCCGACCCTCGCGCAGATGGAGGCCGAGTGGGCCGACATCGACCCGCGCAGCCGCGACGAGCGGCTGCGCCGCGCGCGCAACCTGCGCGACGGCTACGTGACCGGCCCGACCGTCGAGCACCCCACGTGGGTGTGGCAGATCGGGGACGGATTCCTCGTCGCGCACCCGGGCGAGGCGTACTCGCGCTTCCAGCGCACGGTCCGCGAGCACGCGGGCGACCGCCCCGTGGTGGTCGCGAACCTGACCAACGGCCCGGGCTTCGTGTACCTGCCGACCGACCAGGCGTACGTGCGAGGCGCCTACCAGGCGTGGCAGTCGCCGCTCGCGCCCGGCTCGCTCGCACGGCTCGAGCAGCACGCGAACCACCTCGTCGACACCCTGGCGGCGACGACGCCCGCACCAGCGCAGACTTCCACGGAGGACCAGTGAGCACCACGACCACCCCGACCGGCACACCCGCAGGCACCCCGCTCCGCACCGCGATCGTCACGGGCGGCGCGGCGGGCATCGGCCGCCAGATCGCCGAGCGGCTCGCGGCGGACGGCCACCGCGTGGTGTGCGCGGACGTCGTCCAGCACGACCTGCCCGCGCTCGACCTCGCGGCCCTGCCCGCCGAGCCGGGCCTGGTCTGGATGCCCCTCGACGTCACGGACCACGCGGCTGTGGGGGCGGCGTTCGACGCGGTCGCCGCCGCGACGGGCAGCATCGACGTCCTGGTCAACAACGCCGGGATCCAGCGCCACCGCGGCATCGAGGACCTGAGCTGGGACGAGTGGAAGGCCGTGGTCGACGTCAACCTGCACGGCGTCTTCACCTGCCTCCAGGCCGCGGGCCGTCACATGCTCGCCGCGGGCCGTGGCGCGATCGTCAACATCTCCTCGGTCTCGGCGCGCGGCTCCGCGGGTCGGGCCCCGTACTCGACGACCAAGGCGGCCGTGATCGGCCTGACCTCGACGGCTGGGGCCGAGTGGGCCGCGCGCGGGGTGCGGGTCAATGCGGTTGCGCCCGGGTACATCGACACGGGCGTCTTCCGCCAGGGCGTCGCGGCCGGGACGCTCAAGGAGGAGACGATCCTCGCGCGCATCCCCGCGGGCCGCCTCGCCGACGCCTCGGAGATCGCGAACGCCGTGAGCTGGCTCGTGTCCGACCAGTCGCAGTACGTGATCGGCCAGACCCTCTACGTCGACGGCGGGTTCATCGTCGACTACGGCGTCCCGCTCGCGAAGAAGCCGGAATGACGGGCCGAGCCATGAGCCCGGGCGGGATCGCGCGCGTCACCGACGTCCGCACCTCGACGACCGTCGTCGCGCTGCCGCAGCCCCTGCAGCTCGGGGCCATGACGGTCACGCGCCGCGAGTACGTGGGGGTCCAGGTCCGTGCAGTCCTGCCGGACGGCACCGAGATCACGGGCGTCTCCTACGCCCTGACGCGCGAGGCGCCCATGGCGGAGATCGTCGAGCGCCTCGTCGCGCCGCACGTCGTGGGTCGCGACCTCCCGGTCGACGACCCGGCCGCGGGGGTGCGCGCGGCGTGGGACGCCGCGCTGCGCGGGTCGGCGATCGTGGGGCGCGTGGGCCTGGTGCGCCGGGCGATCGGCCTGGTCGACGTCGCGCTGTGGGACGTCGCGGGCAAGGTCGCGGGCGTCCCGGTGTGGCGCCTCCTGGAACCTGCCGTGCCCCCTGTGCCCGTCGTGCCCCCCGTGCCCGACGGCGCCGCTCAGGTCCCGCCGTCGGCCCGCCCTGGTCAGGGGCCGAGCGGGGACCCGGCCGGGCCGGTCGTCCCGGCGCCGCGGCCCGCGATCCTCGTCGCGGCCTACCCGACCCCCGGTCGCACGGCGCGCGCCGTCGCCGACGAGGTGCTCGACCGTGCCCGCGAGGGCTGGTCGCTGCTCAAGATCTCGCGGTCTCCCGACCGCGACCTCATGCGCGACCTGCTCGCGATCCTGCGCGCCGAGCTTCCCGGGGTGACGGGCCGCGAGAGCGAGCCCGGTCGCAGCGGTCTCGTCGTGGACGTGGGCTTCGGCTGGCGCGACGCGGACGAGGCGCTCGCGGACCTCGACGCGTGGGGGATCGGCGCTCCGGCACCGGCCGGGGAGCCGCCCGCGCTCGCGTGGCTCGAGGACCCCGTGCTGCCCGAGGACGCCGCCGGCGCCGCGCGCATCCGCGAGGCCACGGGGCTGCCGCTCGCGATCGGCGACGAGGTCACGGACCCCGAGGTCCTCGCGCGGCTCGATGCGCTCGGAGCGCTCGACGTGGCGCGCGTGGACGTGGTCGGGATCGGCGGCATCACCGCGGCCGAACCCCTGGTCCGGTCCTGGCAGGACGCGGGGCTCGTGACGTCGAGCCACGTGTACCCCGAGGTCAGCGTGCACCTGGGTGGCGCCGCGGGGATCGGGGTCGAGACCTTCGAGCGGTCGCCGCAGGGCAACCCCTACGACCCGGCGCCGCTGCTCGTCGAGGGCGGTCCCGAGTTCTCGTCCGGCACGGCGCTGCCGCCCGAGGCCCCCGGTCTGGGCTTCGCCCTCTCGCCGTCGTACTTCTCGTTCGAGTCCGACCCCTCGCTGCCGAGCATGGGGTTGGCGTCCGAAACGGGCCCCGGAACGACGCCAACCGCATGCTCGACCGACGACAACCGCATGCTCGACGACCAGGAGGACCGATGACCGACCCGACCGGCACGCCCAGGGCGGGCTCCGCCGTCGGGCACGACGACGAGCGAGGACCGGTGTCCGCCCAGAACCCGACCGGACAAGCCCCCGTGCCAGGACCAGCCGCGACCCGCAGCGTCGTGGTGACCGGGAGCGGCAAGGGCATAGGCCGGGCGATCGCGGCGCGGCTGACCGCGGACGGGTGGACCGTCGTCGGGCTCGAACGGAGCGCAGGCTCGGGGACCGTCGAGGAGGGCGTCTGTGCTGCCGTGGTGCTCGCCGACTCGCGCGACCGGGAGTCGCACCGCGAGGCCGCACGCGTCGCCCGGGGCCTCGCGCCGCTCGCGGGCTGGGTCAACAACGCGGGCATCACCCGGACCACGCCGCTGCACGCGCTCGGCGACCCCGCGCGCGCCGAGGAGATCGAGCGCACGGCGCGCGACGTCGTCGAGATCAACGGCCTGGGCTACCTCTGGGGGGCCGCCGCCGCGGTCGAGGCGTTCACCGACCAGGCGAGCGGCGGGTCGATCGTCAACGTCGGGTCGATCCACGGGCGGTCCTCGTTCGTCGACCACGCGGCCTACGAGCTGACCAAGGGCGGGATCGACGCGCTCGCACGCAGCGTCGCCGTCACGTACGGGCGGTACGGCATCCGGGCCAACACGGTCGCACCGGGCGGGGTGCGCACGCCGCACCTCGACGCACAGATCGCGAACGCCGTCGACCCCGAGGCGGAGGAGCGCGGGCTCGCCGAGGGCCCGCCGCTCGGACGCATCGCCGAGTCGGCCGAGATCGCGGCCGTGGTCGCGTTCCTGCTCTCGGACGAGTCCTCGTACGTGTCGGGCCAGTCGATCGCGGCCGACGGCGCGTGGACCGCGTCGTTCGGGACACTGCCGCACGACGCCGGGCTCGACGCGCGGTACGGGCTCGACTGACGGGCGTCCCGGCCGCTGCAGCCGGGCGCCCTAGCGGTCGAGGACAGCCCGGCCCAGGTGGCGTCGCGCCCGGTGCAGCCGCGACTTGACCGTGCCCTCGGGAAGCTCGAGGAACGCGGCCGCGTCGCGCGTCGTGACGTCGTGAAGGATGCAGAGGTCGGCCACCTCGCGCAGCGCGGAGGGAAGGGCCGCGATCTCGCGGCGGGCACGGCCCGCGAGGATCGACGCGAGCACGCTCGCCTCGGCACCGTCCGCCGACGGCGCGGCCCGACCGTGCACCTGCGCGACGCGGGCGATCAGCCAGCGGTGCCGCCGAGCGGCTCGCTGCTCGTTCGAGCAGAGGTTGGCCGCGGTCGCGAGGAGCCACGGGAGCACCGAGTCGTGGACGACCATCTCCCGCCGACGGCGCCACGCCGCCAGGAACACGCCCGAGGTCAGGTCCTCGCACCGCCCCGTGACGTCGTCGTGCAGCCCGCCCGACGTCAGCAGCGCACGGCACAGGCCGTGGACGCGCCGCGAGTAGCGCCGGTAGACGACCGCGAACGCCTGCTCGTCACCCTCCTGGACCCGGCTCCACAGGTCCACCTCGGCCACGGACCCCTCGTCGAACACCGACGACTGCTCACGCATCACTGCCCCCTGGTGCTACCCGCCTGCGGGTACCGCTCCGCCCCTGCCCGCACGGTGGCACCCCTCCGACCATCGTCACCTGCGGGCCCCGCGCAGGCGAGAGGAAGCGGCCCCAGGCGGCGTCCGTGCCCGGGGCCTGGTCCCTCGATCCCGCCAGCCCCGTCAGCGAGCACCCACCCGGGGCCGGTCGATGTACCCGACGGAGTGGAACCACCGGACGTACGAGTCGAGCATCTCGGCGTCGACCGGCGGGCAGACGATGCCGCTCCCGGCGAGGTCCTCGTCCGCCCGCTCCCGTCCGAACCGCGGGAACGTCCCCTCGAAGTACAGCTCCTTGACCGTGAGCGTGCTCGACGACGCGATGTTCGTGAAGATCGGCAGGAACGACACGATGGGGTGCTCCGGGTGCGTCCTGCAGAACTCCGACAGGTCGTGCAGCCAGGTGTCGTAGTCGACGACGTCGATCACGTGACCGTGCTCGCGCAGCCGCTCGACCATGAGCCCCAGCAGCGCGTAGCGCGGGTTCGTGAGGTGGTAGGTCTGCCCCTGCGCGGGCCGGGTCTGCGCGAGGTGCACCACGGCGCGGGCCAGGTGGTCGACCGGCACGAAGTCCAGGGGAAGGTCGACGTCCGGAGCGCGTCCCATCTCGACGATCGCCTTGAAGAACGCGCAGATCGCGGCCTCGGTGTTCCAGTGGCCGTCGACCGTGCTGCCCGTGATCTCGTAGGGCCGGTGGACCACGACCGGCAGTCCGCGCGCCGACGCCGCGCGCAGGATCTGCTCGGCCACCCACTTGCTCTCCGGGTAGCCCATCGACAGCCGTTCGACGTGGTCGAGCGGGGTGGCCTCGGTGACGTGCCGGACGGCCGCGGAGCCCGAGCCCGCCAGCACGGCGATGGTCGAGACGTAGTGCAGCGGGACGCCGCCGCCGGCCTCGGCCAGCTCGACCAGGCTGCGCGTGCCGTCGACGTTCGTCCGCCGCAGCCACTCGTACGGGTAGACGAAGTTCACGTGGGCGCCCGAGTGGTAGATCAGGTCGGTGCGTGCGGCGAGCGCCTCCCACGACGAGTCGTCCAGCCCGAGGCGGTGGGCCGTGAGGTCCCCGGGCACGGCCACGACCCGGTCGGTGTCGAGCGGCCCGTGGCCGTACCTGCGCTGTGCCGCCAGCACGCGAGCCATGGCGGCGTCCTCGTCGGCAGCGCGGACGAGGCAGCGGACCGTGGCGTCCGTGCGGTCGACGAGCTCTCGCAGCAGCGCGGAACCGAAGAACCCCGTGGCGCCCGTGAGCAGCACCTCAGCGGGCGGGGTGGACCGAGGGGGCCGGTCGACCGGGGCCGGCTGGGAGAGCAGGCGGACGTCGGGGCGCCACCGGTCCGTGCCGTCGGCAACCGGATCCTCGGTCGGGCGCACCCGGATCTCGTCGACGACAGCGGCGAAGGCCGCCGGGCGTGGGTCTGACAGCAGGCCACGGATCAGTTCGTGGCCGTGGGCGCCGTCGAGCGACAACGACGACTGGACGCGTGCGATGAGCTGCGCCGCCATGAGCGAGTTGCCGCCCAGCGCGAAGAAGTCGCCGTCCGGGTCGACGTCGTCGAGCGCGAGGGTCACGCGCCAGGCGCGCTCGACGGCGTCGCGGGCGTCCCGTGGAGCGGCCGTCAGGTCCTCCGTGGCGGGGCGGGTCGCGGCGGCCGACGCCCGGCCGGCGAGGACCCGTCGGTCGACCTTGCCGTTCGTGGTGAACGGGAGAGCCTCGACGGGCACGACCTCCGCCGGGAGCATGTAGTGGGGCAGGGAAGCAGCGAGCGCGCGGCGGACCGACGCAAGATCGGGGACCGGTGCCTCGGGCCTCGCGGGAGTGCAGAAGGCGACCAGGACCCGGCTCGTCCCGTCCTCGACGGCCACGACGGCGGCCTCTCCGATGCCCTCGACCCCCGACAGCGCCCTCTCGATCTCGGTGAGCTCGATCCGGTGACCGCGGACCTTGACCTGGTCGTCGAGCCGTCCGCGGAACTCCAGGAGACCGGCCTCGTCCCACCGGACCTGGTCGCCGGTCCGGTAGTACCTGACCGGGGGAGCGCCGTCGATGCTCAGGTGCACGAAGCGTCGGGCGGTCTCCTCCGGGGCGCCCAGGTACCCGGCCGCGAGGCCGTCCCCGGCGATGTGCAGCTCGCCGTCCTCGCCCGGGGCGACCGGGGAGCCGTCCGGGTCCAGTACGGCGACCGAGACGTAGGGGAGCGGGGTGCCGATCGGTACGGGCCCGTCGTCGGCCTCGCCGAGGACGTGCGCCACGGCCACGACCGTCGTCTCCGTCGGCCCGTAGCCGTTGACGACGTGCGTGGCGCGACCCACGGCGCGCGCGGCGAGGGCCGGGTTGAGGACCTCGCCGCCGGCGATCGCGTAGTGCAACCCGTCGAACACCTCCGGGCAGGACCGGGCGACGTGGTGGAAGACCCCTGTCGTGAAGAAGACCGCGTCGATCGCCGCGGCCCGGAGGGTGTCGCGCAGCGCGGCAGGAGCGAGGAGCAGCGACTGGTCGACGATCACGAGGCACGCCCCCGAGAGGAGGGTCGGCCAGATCTCGAGCGTCGACGAGTCGAACGACAGGGAGGCCGCGTGCATGAAGCGGTTCGCGGGGTCGAGGACGAGGAAGCCGTTGTCGGTCGCCAGGCGCAGGACGCCCCGCTGGCGCACGGCCACGGCCTTGGGCGTTCCGGTCGAGCCGGACGTGAACATCACGTACGCCGTGCGGTCGAGGTCGGACGAGTGCTCGCTGGGGACGGGGCCCTCTGCGAGCCCGTCGCCCGGTCGCCAGGCTCGGTCCGGCCCGGTGCGGTCCGGTGCGCGGTCCGCCCCGGTGAGGTTCGGTGCGAGGTCCACGACCTCGACCCCGGCGGGCCCGGCCGCCCGGCTCCCGGCCGGGCGGACCGCGAGGGTCACGCCTGCGGTGTCGAGCATCGCGCGGACGCGCACCGCGGGCAGGTTCGCGTCGACCGGCACGTAGGCGGCCCCTGTGCGCAGGATGCCGAGCATCGTGGCGCAGGTCTCTGCGGACCGGTCACCGAGGACCGCGACGGCAGCACCGGGCGAGACGCCTGCGGACCGGAGCCGGCGCTCGACCTGCCGGGAGGCGTCCTGCAGGTCTCGATAGGTCCAGCGGCCCGTGTCCCACTCGACGGCGCTGCGGTTCGGCCAGGCGTCGGCGACGGCGTCGAAGGCGTGGGGGACGGAAGAGGCGTTGCGGACCCTCTCCAGGGTCGGCCCGCCTGTCGCAGCGCGGGCGTCGGTGGTGCCGGTCAGCGCAGGGCGCGGCTCGTGCTGGCTCGTCGTCATGGTCGGTCTCCTCGTCGCCAGAAGTGGTTCATCGCGATCGGGTCCTCGGGGAAGGGGCGGAGCTCGGTCACGCGTCCCTGCTCGATGCGGTAGACGTCCGCGAACCGGGCGCTCACGTCCTCGCCGTCCCGCCGTGCCGAGTCGACGGCGATCACGACCCCGCCGGTGTCGTCGACCAGGACGCGCTCGACGGCGGCGTGCGAGGTGCCGCCGGTGATCGCAGCCATCTGCGCGAAGGCGCCGAAGACCTCGTCGTGGCCGCGGAAGGTGCCCGAGATCTGGGTCGCTCCCGGGATCACCATGGTCATGTCGTCGGCGAAGAGCTCTTTGAGTCGATCGACGTCGCCGCGGTTGAACGCGCGGTAGACCTCGTCGAGGATCGCTCGGTGCTCGGTCGCTGCCATCTGCTGGCTCCCTGCTCGGTGGACGGACGGGTGCGAGGGGCCCCTCGTCCTGGTCAATGTCCGGCAGGGTGGGCGGGGTTCGCAGGGCTCCGTCATGACGGGCCGCTCTCCATACACGGTTTCCTGGATTCAGGATCGCGTGTACTGTCCGACGCATGGAGACCGTCACCCTCACGCACACGGCCGCGCTCGCACGCCTCGGGCACGCGCTGTCCGACGAGACGCGCACGCGCATCCTGCTCACGCTGCGCGAGGCCCCCGCCTACCCCTCGGACCTGGCCGACGCGCTCGGCGTCTCCCGCCAGGTCATGTCCAACCAGCTCGCGTGCCTGCGCGGCTGCGGGCTCGTCGAGGCGATCCCCGACGGACGCCGTACCTGGTACCGCCTCGCCGACAGCCACCTCGCGCCCGCGCTCGACGACCTGCTCCGCCTCGTCGTCACGGTCGACCCGACGTGCTGCTCGCCCGACGGGTGCACCTGCTCGTGACCGACGTGACGGTGGGCCCTCGCTCCACCCGTGCCCCCCTCGCCCCCGCCCGCAGGGCCCTCCTCGAGCGTCGCGTGCGCTGGATCGTCACGGCGACCATCGCCTACAACGTGGTCGAGGCCGTCGTCGCGATCACCGCCGGGCGCATCGCGTCCTCGGCCGCGCTCGTCGGGTTCGGCCTCGACTCGGTCGTCGAGGTGCTGTCCGCCGCAGCCGTCGCATGGCAGTTCGCGGCCCCCGACCCGCACCGCCGCGAGCGGACCGCGATGCGCCTCATCGCGGTGTCGTTCTTCGGACTCGCGGTCTTCGTGAGCGTCGACGCGGTGCGCACGCTCCTGGGGGCCTCCGAGCCCGACCACTCGACCGTCGGGATCGTGCTCGCGGCCGTGAGCCTCGCGATCATGCCGTTCCTGTCCTGGTTCGAGCGCCGCACGGGTCGCGAGCTGGGCTCGGCGTCGGCCGTCGCGGACTCGCGCCAGACGCTGCTGTGCACCTACCTGTCCGCGGTGCTGCTCGTGGGTCTGGTGCTCAGCTCGACCCTGGGCTGGACATGGGCCGACCCGATCGCGGCCCTCGTCATCGCGGCCGTCGCGGTCAAGGAGGGCGTCGAGGCCTGGCGCGGGGACGCGTGCTGCTCGCCGGTCGCCGGCCTGCACGCCGACGGCGTCGCACCGCACCTCACGCCCGACGCGCGCCACGAGCGTGGGGAGGCTGCGCCGTCGGGCATGGACGCCCGCCCGGGCGGCGCGACGCCCGACGGCGGCGGGTGCACCTGCTGCCCCGACTGACGCCCGACCGGGCCGGCTCCGATGGCGGCCCCGGACGACCCGACCTACGGTCGAGGAGGACCCGCCCGGACCGGACGGCGTCCTCCGAGTACCGACGACGGAACGAGGCGTGTGGTGGCAACACTGACCGTGTGGAAGTTCGAGACTCCCGAGGGTGCGCAGCAGGCGGAGGACGCCCTGCTGGCGTTGCAGAAGCAGGAGCTCATCCAGGTGCAGGACGCGGCGATCGTGTCGTGGGAGGAGGGGAAGAAGAAGCCCAAGACGCACCAGTCGAACAACACGACGGGCATCGGCGCGCTGGGTGGCGCGTTCTGGGGCCTGCTGTTCGGGATCATCTTCTTCATCCCGCTCATCGGCGTCGCGATCGGCGCGGCGTCCGGGGCCCTCGCGGGGTCGCTGACCGACGTGGGCATCGACGACGACTTCATCGACTCGGTGCGGTCCAAGGTGACGCCCGGGACGTCGGCGCTGTTCGTCATGACGTCCGGTGGGGTCATGGACCGCGTGCACGACGCGCTCAAGGCGCAGGGCATCCACGGTGAGCTCATCCAGACGAACCTGTCGTCCGACGAGGAGGCCAAGCTCCGCGCGGCCTTCGACGACGCGGTCTGAGAACCTCCGCAGTCGCGAGACGCACGGCCCCGGTCCATCGCGGACCGGGGCCGTCGTCGTGCCCCCTCGCCGACGGTGACGCGTCCGACCCACACTCAACCTGCACGTCGGCGCACCCGGCGCCCCGCCGGATCGGGCGTAGCGTCGAGACATGTCCGGAAACGAGACGCACGGACCGGCCGGGACGCTTCGCCCCGGGGGACGCGGCGCGCTCGCGGAGTCGACCGGTGCGGCCTGGCGCCCTGTCGAGGAGGACGGTCCGGCCGAGGAGGACGACGCGACCCGCGACTGGGACAACGAAGGCGGGCACGAGCGCGGGCACGTCGCCCACCACCCGCGTGCCGCCGGCCACGACCCGGCTCCGCCTCCCGACCCCGACGCCCTCCGGGTGACCGGCGTCCTGGCGACGGCGCTGCCCCCCGAGCTCGGCACGCCTCACGAGCCCGTCACGTACACCGTCCCGGGGGTCCTCTCCCGGCGGGTCACACGGGAGGAGCAGGACGCGATCGAGGCAGACGCGGTCAGGCGTCGCCTCGCGGACGCCGGCTTCGAGGACGTCGAGCTGACGGTCTCGGACCGTCGGCTGCTCATCGGGCACACGAGTCTCGCCGCACTGAAGGGGGGCCTCGCGCACGAGATCGCGAACGTCCTGCGCGACCTCGGTCGAGATCTCGTCGCCGAGCACGACCGCCTGGCGGCCGAGATCGCGGAGCTGCAGAAGGAGGAGGACCGGCGCGCCGCCGTCGTCCTCGTGGAGGCGGAGCAGATCCGCTTCGAGTGACCGACAGCGGCTGTCGAGTGACGAGGACCCCATGGACACCGTGCCGAGCGTCCCCTCGAGAGCGCGACCAGCAGCCCGCCGGGTGACGAACGAGTACTCGGCGCTGGCCCGGCTCGTCCGGGAGGCGGGCCTGCTCCGCCGACGCTACGGCTACTACTGGACGCGGCTCGTCCTGGCGGTGCTGGCCTTCGGGGGGATCTGGGTCGCGGTCGCGATCGTGGGGAACTCGTGGTGGCAGCTCGTCCTGGCGGCCGCGATGGCCGTGGTCGTGACGCAGATCGCGTTCCTGGGGCACGACAGCGCGCACCGGCAGATCTTCCGGTCCAGGGCCTGGAACGACTGGACGGCCCGTGTCCTCGCGGGCGGGTTCGTCGGCCTGAGCTACGGCTGGTGGCGCACCAAGCACGAGCAGCACCACTCGGCCCCCAACCAGGAGGGCCAGGACCCTGACATCTCGCCCGGCGTCATCGCGTTCACCCCTGCGGCCCTGGCCGCGAGGACGGGGTGGCGGTCGTGGTTCACCCGTCACCAGGGCTGGTTCTTCTTCCCCCTGCTGACGCTCGAAGGTCTGAACCTGCACGTCGCGAGCGTGCGGACCGTGCTGCGCAGGGGATCGGTGCCGCACCGAGGGGTCGAGGCTCCCCTGGTGCTCGGGAGGCTCGTCGTCTACGTGGGTGTGCTCGTGCTGCTCCTGCCTCCGGGGAAGGCCGCGGCCTTCCTGGGGGTGCAGCTCGCCGTGTTCGGGGTGCTGCTCGGCGGGTCCTTCGCCCCGAACCACAAGGGCATGCCGATCGTGCCCCCGGGCGTGACGCTGGACTTCCTGCGGCGCCAGGTCCTCATGTCGCGCAACGTGCGCGGCGGGTACGCGGTCGACGCGGTGATGGGCGGGCTCAACTACCAGATCGAGCACCACCTCTTCCCGAGCATGCCGCGGCCCAACCTCAAGAAGGTGCGACCGATCGTGCACTCCTACTGCGAGGACGTGGGCGTGCCGTACACCGAGGTGGGCCTGTTCCGGTCGTACGGGATCGTCGTGCGCTACCTCAACCGCGTGGGTCTGCGGGCGCAGGAGCCGTTCACGTGCCCGCTCGCGGCGTCGCTCGGGCGGTAGGCCGGGGCGGCCGGGCCGCCCGTCGCCCAGGTGCGTCCGGACAGAGCGAAGCCCGGTCGATCAAGGGGGGTGACCGACCGGGCTCCGCGTCCGTGGGGGCGTCAGGCCTTGAGCATGCTCGCCCGGGTGATGACGCCGTCCTGGACCTCGAAGGTGGCGATGGTCTCGCCCGACCCGTTCGAGGTCGACACGATCTCGCGTGCGACCACCCACCGGTCACCGTACGCCACGGAGGCGTCGATTGTGCAATGCACATCACCGGTTGCAAGGCGAGGGCCGTAGAAGGCGCGCAGCGCGTCCTTGCCGACGATCGGCTCGGGCGTCACGCCCACGACCACGACGTCCTGGGCGTAGGTCGCGAGGAAGCGTTCGAGGTCGTGCGCGTTGAACGCGTCGACCTGCTCGGTGACCACGGCGTGGGCGGTCGGTTGCTGGGTCATGCGGGTCCTCGTCTCGGGGGGGGGAGTCGTGCGCCGTCCAGGCGAAGGTGCCCGACGGCGGAGCGCGTCGCGCGCGCTCGGGTCCTGCCGGCCGGGGTGCGGCCGGGGGCCGGCGGGTCAGTCGATGCGGACGCCTCCGTTGATGTCGTACGTGGCGCCCGTGACGAACCCGGCCCGCGGGGAGGCGAGGGACGCGATGACCCACGCGACGTCGTCGGGGGTGCCGAACTTGCCCAGCGGGATCGAGGACGTGAGGGCCTCGCGGCCCGCGTCGTCGAGCTGGTTCGTGATGTTGCTCGTGACCGGGCCGGGCGTGACCGCGTTGGCGCGGATACCCTCGGCGGCCAGGAGGCGCGCGAAGCTCCGCGTGATCGCGAGGAGCGCGCCCTTGCTCGCGGCGTAGTGGACGCCGGTCTTGAGCGCGCCCTGCTGGCCCGCGATCGAGGCGACGTTGACGATGCTGCGGTCGACCGGCTCCTCGCCCTCGGGGGCCGCGGCCGCCCGCAGGAGGGGGAGCGCGGCCCGCGAGAGGACGAACGTGCCGCGGGCGTTGGTCTCCATGACGGCGTCCCACTCGTCGATCTCGATGTCGTCGAGCGCGCGGTAGGGGCACATGCCGCCGTTGTTGACCAGGACGTGGAGCCTTCCCCAGCGGCGGGTGACCTGGGTGACGAGCCTGTCGACCGACGTGACGTCGCGCAGGTCGAGGCGCGAGACGTGGCAGCTCGCGCCCAGCTCGGTCGCGAGGTCCGCGGTGGTGCGGGCCCCGAGCTCGTCGTGGGCGTAGGTGAGCCAGAGGTCGTATCCGTCGCGGGCGAGCTGGAGAGCGGTCGCGGAACCGATCCCGGAGCTGGCGCCTGTGATCAGCGCAAGTCGTCGAGCCATGACTTGAACGCTATAGCAAATTGCGCCGACTGCAAGCGTCCTGTCCACGGACGCTGGCCGTCGGGTGCTAGATGCTATAGCATTTCGGCTCATGAACCCCGACACCGTCGTCATCACCGACTGCGACCTCCCGGGCACCGCGTGCGAAGACACCGTCACGGCCGCCGGCCTCGGTGTCGTGCGCGGGACGGCCCGCACGGAGGACGACGTCATCGCCCTCGTCCGCGACGCCGCGGCCGCAGGTGCCGCCCCGTCCGCCCTGGTCGTCCAGTGGGCGCCCCTCACCGCCCGCGTCCTCGACGAGATCGAGGGCGTGCGCTTCGTCAGCCGCATGGGCATCGGCTACGACATGGTCGACGTCGCCGCCGCGACCGAGCGCGGCATCGCCGTCGCCAACACCCCGACCTACTGCATCGAGGAGGTCGCGTCCCACACCGTCGCGATGGTCCTCGGCCTCAGCCGCGGGCTCGTCGGCTACGACCGCGCCGTGCGCGACGGCGTCTGGGCCGCGACCGCCCCGCGCCCCATGGCCGCTCGCCTGTCCGCGACCACCGTGTCCGTGATCGGGTACGGCCGGATCGGGTCGCTCGTCGCGCGCAGCTGCGCCGCGCTCGGCTACCGGGTCCTGGTCCACGACCCCTTCGTGCCCGACGTCGAGGTCGCCGCCGCCGGCTACCTGCCCGTGACCCGTGAGCAGGCCGTGGCCGAGGCCGACGTGCTGAGCCTGCACGCGCCGCTCAGCGAGGCCACGCGTCACCTGCTCGACGCGGCGTCGATCGCGACCATGAAGCCCGGCGCGGTCGTGGTCAACACGTGCCGCGGCCCGCTGATCGACGAGGAGGCGCTCGCCGACGCGCTCGAGGGAGGGCACCTGGGCGCCGCGGCCCTCGACGTGTTCTCGCACGAGCCGCTGCCCGCCGACTCGCGCCTGCGCACGCTCGACCAGGTGCTGCTCAGCCCGCACGCCGCGTGGTTCTCGCCCGAGGCCATGGCCGACCTGCCCGTGCACACCGCGCGCAACGCGATCGACTTCCTCGCGGGTCGTCCCGTCGGCTCGATCGTCAACCCGGACTACGCCCGCGCCCTGGCACGCTGACCTTCCCTCGTCTGGGCGCTCAGCGCCGTCCCCCGACACCTGGAGCAACCCCGTGCAGCACCTGCAGCTCATGCGCCTCGGCCTTCCCGGCCAGGAGCGCCCCGTCGTCCGCACCGCCGACGGCACCACGTACTCCCTCGACTCCCTGACGCGTGACGTCGACGGCGCGTTCCTGGCGGACGACGGCGTCTCCCGGGTCCGTGCGGCCCTCGCCGCGGGCGAGCTGCCCGTCGTCGCGGACGCCGACGCGCTGCGCGTCGGCCCCCCGGTCGCCCGTCCCACGGCCGTCGTGTGCGTCGGCATGAACTACGCCGCGCACGCGGCCGAGTCCGGCTCCGAGCCGCCGACCGTCCCGATCATCTTCTGGAAGCACTCCAACACCGTCGTCGGGCCCGACGACGACGTGCTGCTCCCCCCGGGCGCGCAGAAGGTCGACTGGGAGGTCGAGCTCGCGATCGTCATCGGGAAGAAGGCCCGCTACCTCGCGTCGCCCGCGGAATCGGCCGCACACGTCGCCGGGTACACCGTGTCCAACGACGTGTCCGAGCGCGACTACCAGATGGCCGTCTCGGGCGGCCAGTGGTCCAAGGGCAAGAGCTGCGAGACGTTCAACCCGCTGGGTCCGGCGCTCGTCCCGGCCGACCAGGTCGACGCCTCGGACCTGCGCCTGCGCTCGTGGGTCAACGGGGAGATCCGTCAGGACTCCTCGACGGCCGACATGATCTTCGACGTCGACTTCCTCGTGTGGCACCTGTCGCAGTACATGGTCCTCGAGCCGGGGGACGTCATCAACACCGGCACTCCCCAGGGTGTCGCCCTCTCGGGCCGTTTCCCGTACCTGGTCGACGGCGACGTGATGGCCGTCGAGATCGAGGGCCTGGGACGCTGCGAGCAGAAGGTCCGCGACGCGGTCGTGTGATCTTGTCCTGCGCCCGCCGAGATGCTGCTCGTCGTCGCCCCGTCCACCACGACGGCGACGACGCGCAGCATCTCGGCGCGGTGATCAGCCCGCGAACGGCAGGACCGGCAGCCCCGTGACCCCGGGGACGACGCGGAAGACAGACCCCGCGTCGAGCTCGGGCTCGAACGGCTCGCCGATCATGAGCCGCGACGTCGTGATGAACAGCTCGTCGAGGTCCGCGCCGCCGAACGTGCACGCCGTGACGTGCGAGGCGGGCAGCTCGACCACAGCGGTCAGCGTCCCGTCCGGCGCGTAGCGGCGCACCGCGCTGCCGCCCCACAGCGCGACCCACACACCGCCCTCGGCATCGACCGTGAGCCCGTCGGGCAGGCCGTCCTCGCGCGGGATCTCGACCAGGACCCGCCGGTTCGCGAGCGGCTCGTCCGCGCCCGCGTCGTAGTCGAACACGTCGACCCGGCACGTGAGCGTGTCCACGTAGTACGCCAGCGTGCTGTCGGGCGAGAAACCCAGCCCGTTCGAGCACGTGACGCCCGACAGCACGAGGCGAGCGGCGCCGTCGGGCTCGACGCGGTACAGGGCGCCCGCGCCCGACCGGTCGTCGAACGGCATGGACCCCGCGTAGAACGCGCCGTCCGGGGTGGTCGAGCCGTCGTTGAGTCGGACCGTCGGGTCGCTCCACAGCTCGGGGAAGGGACGTACGGGGGAGTCGGGCGCCTCGTCGTCCACGAGCGCGAGCCCACGCTCCAGCCCGACGACGTAGCCCCCCCGGGAGCGCGGGCGCACCATGGTCGCGAGGTCGCCCACGTGGCGGCGGGCCACCGTGGCGTCGGGCTGCAGGGTCAGGAGGTCGCCGGCCATCATGTCGACGAACCGCAGACCGCCCCAGGTCGGGGACCACACGGGCCCCTCGCCGTGGTGGGCGACGGGACCGGTGATGTTCTCGGCACGCATGGGGCCTATTGTCCCGGATTGCCGAGGGTGACGTGCGCTGCCGCCGAGGGTGACGCAACAGCCCGCCGAGGGTGACATCAGATGTCACCGTCGGCGGGCGTGTCGGTCACCGTCGGCGGCCGGGGTGACCGCCCCGGTTCTCGGGGCAGGGGCTCACTCGGCCCCGAGTCGCGAACGCAGGCGCGCGAGCTGTGCCCACAGCTGGTCCGGGACGCGGTTGCCGAAGGTGTCGAAGAACTGGCTCGTCAGCTCGGTCTCCGCGAGCCACGAGGCGGCGTCGACCTCGAAGAGCGCCTCCAGGTCGCCCTCGGGGAGGTCCAGGCCGTCGACGTCCAGCGCACCGGGTGCGGGCAGCAGACCCACGGGGCTCGTGACGGCCCCCGCATCGGTCCGCAGGCCGCGCGAGCGGTCGACCTGCTGCGCGATCCACTCGACCACGCGAGAGTTCTCCCCGAAACCGGGCCACAGGAACGAGCCCTCGGCGTCCTTGCGGAACCAGTTGACCTGGAAGATCTTGGGCCGCTTCTCCGGGTCGAGGCCCGCGCCGACGCTCAGCCAGTGCGCCCAGTGGTCGGCCATGTTGTAGCCGCAGAACGGGAGCATCGCGAACGGGTCGCGGCGCAGCTCGCCCAGTGCGCCCTCGGCGGCCGCGGTGCGCTCCGACGAGATCGTCGCGCCCATGAACACGCCGTGCTCCCAGCCGTACGCCTGCGCGACGAGCGGCACGTTGGTCGCACGGCGACCGCCGAAGACGATCGCGTCGATCGGGACGCCCGCAGGGTCCTCCCAGGTGTCGGCGATCGTCGGGCACTGCGCGGCCGCGACCGTGAAGCGCGAGTTGGGGTGCGCTGCGGGTGTCTGGGCCCCCGGGGTCCAGTCGTTGCCGAGCCAGTCCGTGAGGTGGGCCGGCGCCTCGGGCGTCAGGCCCTCCCACCAGACGTCGCCGTCGTCGGTCAGGGCGACGTTGGTGAAGATCGTGTCGCGGTCGAACGTCGCGACCGCGACGGGGTTGGTGTCGATCCCCGTGCCGGGGGCGACGCCGAAGAACCCGGCCTCGGGGTTGATCGCGCGCAGCGTCCCGTCGGGTCCCGGTCGCAGCCAGGCGATGTCGTCCCCGATGGTCTCGACCTTCCACCCGGGGACGGTCGGCTGGAGCATCGCGAGGTTCGTCTTGCCGCACGCCGAGGGGAAGGCCGCGGCCAGGTGGTAGGCGCGCCCCTCGGGGGACGTGGCCCGGATGAGCAGCATGTGCTCGGCGAGCCAGCCCTCGTCGCGGGCCATGGCCGAGGCGATGCGCAGCGCGAAGCACTTCTTGCCGAGCAGCGCGTTGCCGCCGTAGCCGGAGCCGAAGGACCAGATCTCGCGGGTCTCGGGGAAGTGCGCGATGTACTTGGTGTCGTTGCAGGGCCAGGGCACGTCCTGCGTGACGGCGCCCGAGTCGTCGACGAGCGGCGCGCCCACGCTGTGCACGGCGGGCACGAACGGCGCCCCCGCGTCGATCAGCGCGAGCACGTCGCTGCCGACCCGCGTCATGACGCCCATGCTGACGACGACGTAGGGCGAGTCGGTGACCTGGATGCCGACCTGGGAGATGGGGCCGCCGACGGGACCCATCGAGAACGGCACGACGTACATCGTGCGACCGCGCATCGACCCGTCGAACACGTCCCGGAGCTCGGCGCGCATGGCGTCCGGCTCGCGCCAGTTGTTGGTGGGGCCAGCGTCGGCCTCGTCGCGCGAGCAGATGAACGTGCGGGACTCGACGCGGGCCACGTCGCTCGGGTTCGAGCGGGCGAGGTAGCTGCCGGGGCGCAGCTCGGGGTTCAGGGGCAGGAGCGTGCCGGCGTCGACCATGAGGTCGACGAGCCGCTGCTTCTCCGCCGCGGAGCCGTCGCACCACACGACCGCGTCGGGCTCGGTGAGTTCGGCGATCTCCCGGACCCAGGCGCGCGGGTCGCGTGCGGCGCGCCGGCCCCCGGGACCGAACGCGGCACCGGCCATCGCGGTGGTGAGGACGTCGGGCAGCTCCTCCGTGAGGGCGGCGTGTCGGGTGCGGCGGGGATTGGCGGTCGCGGTCATGAGGGTCTCCGGTCCTGGGCGGTCGTCGGGTCCACCCGGTGGGTGTCGGTGCTGCTGTTTCCACCTTCGACCCGGAACACGCCGGTTTTCCACCTGGAGCACTGTCAAGAATCGCTGATCTTGACATAGAGTCAAGGAATGGCCGTCGACGAAGACCGCAAGATCCCCACGAGCCCCGAGGTCCACACCCCGGCGAGCACCGACCTCATCACCCTGGGGCGCCGGATCCGGTACTTCCGGACCGGTCGCGGGCTCACGCTCGATGCGCTCGGCGCGCAGGTGGGAACCACCGCGAGCCTCCTGTCGCTCATCGAGAACGGGAAGCGCGAACCGCGACTCTCGCTGCTCCAGGCGCTCGCGGGCGCGCTCGACGTCGCGGTGGGGGACCTGCTCGCGGACGAGCCGCCGTCGCGCCGGGCCGCGCTCGAGATCGAGCTGGACCGCGCCCAGCGCGGCCCGCTGTTCGCGACCCTCGGACTGCCCTCGGTCAAGGCGTCGCAGAAGCTTCCGATGCCGGTCCTGGAGAACCTGGTCGGTCTGCACGGCGAGCTGGCCCGTCGCGCGTCAGAGGCCATCGCGACGCCCGAGGAGGCCCGCCGAGCCAACACCGAGCTCCGCCTGGAACGTCAGTCGCGCAACAACTACATCCCCGAGCTCGAGGACCTCGCGGAGGAGATGACGCGCCGCGCGGGCTACACGTCGGGCGCCCTGACGCACCGCACGGTCGCGCGCATGGCCGAGCAGCTCGGCTTCACGCTGCTGCACGTCGACGACCTGCCGCACTCGACGCGCACGGTCACGGACCTGCGCAACGGCCGGATCTACCTTCCGCCCGCCTCGATCCCGGGCAGCCACGGCCTGCGCTCGCTCGGTCTCCAGGCGATCGCGCACCGCGTGCTGGGGCACCAGCGCCCGACGTCGTACGCGAACTTCCTGCGCCAGCGCGTCGAGATCACCTACTTCGCGGCGTGCTGCCTCATGCCGCAGTCGGCGGCCGTCGAGTTCCTGGAGCAGCGCAAGAAGGACAAGGACCTCGCGGTCGAGGACTTCCGCGACGCGTTCGGGGTCTCGCACGAGGCCGCGTCGCAGCGCTTCACCAACCTCGCGACGTCCCGCCTGGGCATCCCGGTGCACTTCATGCGCGTGGGGGACGACGGCGCCCTGTACCGCGGGTACGCGAACGACGGCCTGCCGTTCCCGGCAGACGTCACGGGGGCCATCGAGGGGCAGCTCGTGTGCCGCCGGTGGGCCGCGCGCGAGGCCTTCACGCGCCGCGACCGCGCGACGGAGTCCTACCAGTACACGGACACGCCTGCGGGCACGTTCTGGTGCAGCACCCAGACGGGTACGACGACGACGGGCGAGTTCTCGATCACGGTCGGGGTCCCGTTCGCCTCGGCCAAGTGGTTCCGGGGCCGTGAGACGACCGCGCGCCGTGCCTCGACCTGCCCGGACGAGGCATGCTGCCGCAGGCCCGCGGCCCAGCTCGCGCGGCACTGGGAGGAGGTCGCCTGGCCGAGCGCGCGCATGCACCAGTACGTGCTGTCCGCGCTGCCCTCCGGCGCGTTCCCGGGCGTGGACGCCTCGGAGGTCTACGCGTTCCTCGAGAAGCACGCACCGCGCGAGGGCTGACCGGCTCCCGTCGGGCGCGCGGCGTCGTCGGGCGGTCCGGCGGGCCGGGTGAGCTGGGCGACCTGTCCCAGCACCTCGGCGGTCTCGATCTCGACGCGCAGCTCGATGCGGTCGAGGCCCAAGGACGCGGCGTCGGCAACCGTGCCGAGCAGCACGCGCAGGTCGGCCACGGCGGCCGACGCCGCCTCGACCGTCGTGGCGCGGTCGGCCCGGGCGGTGACGAGCCCGAGGCTCAGGCCGAGGTCCTCGACGACGTCGGGGCCCGCCGACAGGAGCGTGGACGCGGCCCGGGCGAGGGCGCCGACGTGCTGCCCGAGCTCACGGGCCGGCAGGCGGGCGGACGCGAGGTCGGTCACGCGGTCGTCGAGCTCGCGCGCGACGAGCGTCGAGGACGCGTCGCGCAGGTCCTCGACGTAGGTGCGGTACCCGGTGCCCTCGGCGAGGGGCCGCTGCGTCCGGTCGAGGGCCCAGGCCGGGTCGCGGTCGGCGGCCTGCAGGAACACGTCGAGGTCGACGGCGTCGAGCGCCTCGTCGTCGTCGCCCGCGAGCCACCTCTCGACCCGGGCGAGGTGATCGGGGTCGTCGACGTCGAGCCCGACGGTCGAGAGCACGTCGAGCCAGGTGCCGGTGATCGGGTCGTACAGCGGGACGAGGTTCGCGTCGTCGGGGCCGAGGGGCCGGACGTGCCGCCCGTGGTGCGGGTCGTGCAGGAGCACCCACTGCTCGCCGTCGATGACCACGGGACCGGACTCGGTCATCTCGAGGGCGACCCGGGTGGCCCACTCGTCGTAGGTCTCGCCCCAGGTCTCGCCCGTCAGGGGGTCGCGGAGCGTGATCGGAGACCGCAGCCGCGCGGGCAGCCACAGGAGGGGGTGCCACATGGCGGCGGGTCGCAGGCCGGGCCACCGGCGGTGTCCGGCGGGGACGGTCCACGGCATCGGCAGCGGGCTGGCCGTGAGCGGGGAGAGCAGGAGCTCGCCGTCGTACAGCCCCGAGAAGGCGCGCCACAGATGCAGCCGCCCCGTCGTGTCGAGCGTCGACGCGGGCAGGAGGAGGTGTTCCCCCGGTCCGACGTCGAGCGCTCGGCGCCTGTGCTCCACGTTCGTCCTCTCCTCGCTGACCGTCTGGGGCTGCCTATGCCGGGTGAGCATGCGCCAGCCTGCGTGGCGGGGAGGCGCGCCCTTGAGCAGGTTGTGACGGACGTCACATCACCAGAGCTGCCCGGAGGCCCGAATTTCGCGAGCGCGCCGCACACACACGTGCCATGCAGACCATCACCGTCACCGCCGACGTCGACGTCGATGTCACCGCCGCTGCCCGCACGTCCGTCCACGACCGCGCGAGCGACGAGCTCGACCGCACCACGACCGACGTCGCTCGTCGCGTGCGCGCAGGCGACCTCACCGAGCGTGAGGCCCGCATGATCATCTTCGAAGCGGTCTTCCGCACGGGCATCGTGCGCTCCGAGACCACGCGCTACTGCCACCGCCACGGCATCGCGCGCTTCCTGCACGACGACATGGTCGATGCGGCCGTCGACTTCTACACCCGCAAGATCCTCGACCTGCCCAGCACCGACGGTGCCGAGGGGGACTCCCGTGGGCGCAACGGCACCAAGTTCTTCGACCTCGAGGTCTTCGCGGGCGGTGCGAGCGCGGCGGGATCGATCCGCCAGGCGCTCGGGGACTACACGCTCATGCACCGGACCCTGCTGCGCAGCGTCCGGTCGGCCCGCAAGGTCGGCCAGATCGTCTCGACGGACCTCCTCGAGGGCACGATCGACGCCGAGGGGCGCCTCGCGGGGCTCGTGCACGAGCTCCCCGTGGTCCCCGACCTGGCCGTCCAGGTCCTCGACGCGGGGCGCGACGAGGAGCTCGACCGCCTCTACGCTGCCCACGAGAGCGCTGCCACCCGCCAGCGTGGAGTCCTGCGCATGCACGTCGACGCCGCGGCGATCCGCGACGCGTTCGCCCTGCCCACCCTCGAGCGTCCTCTCGACCCGGACGTGCGGGCACGCATGCTCGCGTGGATCGAGGAGGACGAGGGGCTCGCCCTGCGCTCGGTCCTCGCGTTCACCGCGTCGCCGTCGGACCCGCGCGTGGCGACCCTCGCCGGACTGTGGACGACCTACGAGGACGAGCACCTCGAGACCGTCGCCTCGCACGAGTACGGGCAGAAGATCGCCCACCTCCTCGTGCACGACGTCCTCGCAGACCGTGCACGCCCGGGACGGCCCGCCCTGTCCCGCACCCGGGTCGCGGTCAAGCAGGCCGTCGCCGGCTGCGGGGTCGACGCCGCCTGGATCACCGAGCTCACCGCGGTGTTCGTCGAGCACGAGCACGAGGCACGCTCCGCCTGGGACCCGGACCGTGGGACCGGTGAGTCGACGCGCGACACCGCGCGCTACCTGGGGGCCCTCGCGGCAGCCGTCGCGCTGCCCGGCGCACCGCTCGGACGCACGCCCCTCGAGGTGCGCAGCACCCTCGCGGACGTCGTCGCCGCGGCGCGCCAGACGACGAGGGTCGCCGAGGCGGGCTGACCGACCTTCGCAGCCAGGCCGGACGACGGCCGATCCCGCTGCATAGGAAGCAGGACCGTCGACGCCTCGACCAGAGGCACCGAGAGGAGCACCCCATGGCTGCCACCCCCGCACGCCCAAGACCCCAGACGATCGCCGAGCGCTGCGCGCCACTGACCAAGGAGCTCGCGCGCCGACGAGCAGGCGCCCCTCTCTACCCCGGCGACGTGCACGAGCAGATCGCCTCGCTCGTCGACGAGCTCGTCATCCAAGGCCTGACCCGCGCCGAGGCCGCGGGGCTCGTGAACCGCGCGGCCCAGAAGGCCACCGCGGCATGAATCACCTGCGGCGACCGTGGGAGCCCCCGGACGCCGACCCGCACGACGCGATCGACCGGTGCGACCGGTGCGATGCGTGCGGCGCGACGGCCTGCGTCCGGGTGACCGTCGCCCACGAGGGGATCCTCCTCTTCTGCGACCCGCACTACCGCGTGCACGAGAGCGCGATCGTCACCGCCGGGTACGGAGTGCGCGACGAACGGCGCACCCTCGACGAGGACATCGCGCTGGCGCTCGCCCTCGCGCGCGCGCTCGACAGCGCCGCCTGACCGCGAGCGTCGACGGGCCCACCCGAGGCGCGCGGTATCACCCCCACCAACCGCACGAGACGACCGACAGTCACCGACGACAGCCCCGGCGGACGCCAGGGCTGGGGGACCGGTGTCCCTGACGACAGGTCGCTCCGAGCGACGACGACGATGCCAGCGATGGCGTGGAGGTGCGGGCGTGGACGAGATGGACGAGATCGTCCACGAGTTCTTGGTCGAGTCCTACGAGAACCTCGATCAGCTGGACCAGGACCTCGTGGCACTGGAGAGCGACCCTTCGTCGCGCGCGCTGCTCAGCAGCATCTTCCGCACGGTGCACACCATCAAGGGCACGAGCGGCTTCCTCGGGTTCGGCAACCTGGAGAAGGTCTCGCACGTCGGGGAGTCCCTGCTGTCCGAGCTGCGTGACGGCGAGCGTGTGATGGACCCGCAGGTTGCGGACGTGCTGCTCGCGCTGGTCGACACTCTGCGCGCCATCCTCGCCAAGGTCGAGGCCGGCGCGGGGGACGACGTCGACGTCGAGACGATGGTCGCCCAGATCGTGGCGGTGCAGGAGGGGGCCGCGCCCGCCGAGGAGCCGGCGTCCGAGGAGCCTGTGGCCGTGGCGCCTGCGGCTGAGGACCCGGCGCCGCTCGAGCCCGACGCCGTCGTCCTTCCCCAGCCTGAGCCCGAGCGGGCCGAGGCCCACGCGCCCGTGGCCCCCGCCGCCGTCGAACCTGCCCCCGTGCAGGCCCCGCCGGAGCCCGCAGCCCCCGCCTCGACCGTCCCCGCGCCCAAGCACGAGGAGATCGAGCTTCCCGGGCGCAACGCCGCCGACGGGTCGATCCGCGTCGACGTCGACCTCCTCGACTCCCTCGTGCGGCAGGTCGGCGAGCTCGTGCTCGTCCGCAACCAGTTCGACCGCATCGCCGGGGCGGGTGAGGACCAGGAGACCAAGCGGTCCGCGCAGCGCCTGAGCCTCATCGCCTCCGAGCTGCAGGAGGGTGTCATGCGCACCCGCATGCAGCCCATCGAGCACGTGTGGTCGAAGATGCCGCGCATCGTGCGGGACCTCGCGAAGATGCTCGGCCGCGAGGTACGCGTCGAGATGACCGGCGGCGACACCGAGCTCGACCGCTCGCTGCTCGAGGCCGTGAAGGACCCCCTGACGCACCTGGTGCGCAACGCCGTCGACCACGGGATCGAGGCGCCCGACCAGCGTCGCGCCGTGGGCAAGGTGAGCCAGGGCCTCGTGTCGCTGCGCGCCTACCACTCGAACGGCCAGGTCGTCGTCGAGATCACCGACGACGGCGCGGGCATCGACCCCGAGAAGGTGGGACGCTCGGCGGTCTCGAAGGGGCTGCGCAGCGCCAACGAGATCGCGGCGATGTCGTCGTCCGAGGTGCTGGACCTGCTGTTCCTGCCCGGGTTCTCGACCGCGGCCAAGGTCACCAACGTCTCCGGCCGCGGCGTCGGGATGGACGTCGTCCGGACCAACATCGAGGCGATCGGTGGGTCCGTCGACGTCGAGTCGAGCGTCGGCAAGGGCACGACGTGGCGGATGCGCATCCCGCTCACGCTCGCGATCATGCCCGCGCTCACCGTCACGTGCTGCGGCTCGGTCTACGCGATCCCGCAGGTCAGCCTCCTGGAGCTCGTCGCGCTCGGGGGGCAGGACACCCGGATCGAGCACGTCGGCACCGCCCCCGTGTTCCGGTTGCGCGGGACGCTGCTCCCGCTCGTCTCGCTCGCCGAGGTCCTGGACCTCGCCCCCGAGTCCGCCGGCCGCGTCATCGCGGTCGTCGAGGCCGACGACCAGCGGTTCGGCGTGATCGTCGACCGCGTCCTCAACATGGAGGAGATCGTCGTCAAGGGGCTCGCGAGCCGGCTCAAGCAGATCGGGATGTACTCGGGCGCGACGGTGCTCGGCGACGGGGGCGTCGCCCTCATCCTCGACCTTCCCGCGATCGCGCGGCGCGTGCTCAGCACCGAGATCGCCGAGCTCGCCAAGGTGCGTCGGCAGACGACGGTGCAGGCCGCCAAGGCGACGCACCAGGTGCTGGTCGTCGCCGCCGGCGACCGTCGCGTCGCGATCCCGCTGTCCGCGGTCACGCGGCTCGAACGGATCCGCACGGACCGCATCGAGCAGGTCGGGACGCGCGAGGTGCTCCAGTACCGCGGTGCGCTCGTCCCGCTGGTCCGGCTCGACCGGGTGCTGGGCGCCGTCGGCGGCCCGACCGGTGACGAGCTCGACGTCGTCGTGTACACCCGTGGTGGTCGCAGCATCGCGATGGCCGTGTCGGAGATCCTCGACATCGTCGAGGACGACGCCCGGCTGCACAGCGACATCGACGACCACGGCCTCGTGGGGTCGACCGTCCTCGACCAGCGCGTCACCGAGCTGCTCGACGTGCGCAGCGCCGTGCGCGCCGCGGATGCGGGCTTCTTCGACGACGACCCGGACGACCCCGACGCCCCGGACGGCCTCGCCGACCGGGCGGCCTTCGACGACGACCTCCTGGCAGGTGTGCGATGAGCACGAGACTCGTGACCTTCACGCTGGGCGACCGGCTCTGCGGCATCCCCGTCGACCGGGTCCAGGAGGTCCTGCCGAGCCGGCCGCGCACGCGCGTGCCGCTCGCGCCCGACGACGTCGCGGGCCTCGTCAACCTCCGCGGCCAGGTCGTCCTCACGGTCGACCTCCGACGACGGCTCGGCATGCCCGCGCACGACGGCGAGCAGATGATGGCCGTCGTCTTCGTGGGCGACGAGACCGTGAGCCTGCTCGTCGACCGGATCGGCGACGTGCTCGTGGTCGACGAGGACCAGTTCGAACTGCCTCCCCAGACCCTGTCCGAGGCGCTGCGAGCAGTGATCCTCGGCACCTACAAGCTCTCCGGCCAGCTGCTGCTCGCGCTCGACGTCGACGCCGTGGCGTCGTGAGCGCGTCGTGATCGGCACCGTGCGCACGCACGAAGGTCGAGCAGGCAAACCCCTCCCCGTTCATCACACCGCCCAGGAGTACCCATGTCCACGTCCCTGACGTCCGCGACCTCGCGGCCGCGCCGCTCCCGCTTCGGCGACCTCTCCGTCCGGACCCGGATCATCGTCGCGCTCGGCGTCCTCGTCCTCGTGCTCGTGGGGACCGTCGCCGTCGCCCTGCAGGGCCTGCGCTCGACGCTCGAGGACACCGCGACCGTGGCCGACGTGGGGAACACCGCGCTGCGCCTCAACGCCCAGATCGACCACGGTGCGCAGGAAGCGTGGCGACTGACGTACCAGTACGACCTCGTCGAGGGGTCGGCCCGGTCCGCGGTCGTCGCGCAGATGGACGCGACCGACGCTGACCTGGCGGAGGACATCGCCGCGTACGACGCGATGCTCGGCACGATGGCCGAGCCGAACTGGGAGACGTTCAAGACGGCGTGGGCGGACTGGGTCTCCTACCGGGACTCGACGCTCATGCCGGCCGTCGAGGACAAGGCGGTGACCTCCGAGATCCAGTCGCGCAACGACGCTCTCATCGCGGCGCACGTCTCAGCGCTCTCCGCCGCGGGCAAGGCCGCGAACGAGTACGCCGCGTCGGTCTCCGACGAGGCCGCGGCCCACGCCCAGCAGACCGTCGTTACGATGATCGTCCTCGGGCTGGCCGGTCTGGTGGTCGCGCTCGTCGTCGCGCTCGTCGTCGCGAACGGGATCCGCCGGTCGGCCGAGAAGGTGCGTCGCTCGTTGGTCGCGCTCGCCGAGGGCGACCTGACGGTCCGTGCGGACGTGGACAGCCGCGACGAGATCGGTCAGATGGCCGTGGCCCTCGCGACCGCGCAGGCGAGCCTGCGGGCGATCATCTCGACGGTCGCAGGCACGGCCCAGGAGGTGGCCGGAGCGGCCGACCGCCTGTCGTACGCAGGCGCGCAGTTCTCGGCGTCGTCGGAGGAGACGGCGGCGCAGTCGGGGGTGGTGGCTGCGGCTGCGGAGCAGGTGTCGCAGAACGTGCGGACGGTGGCTGCGGGTGCTGAGCAGA
>NZ_JBBCXG010000010.1:0-220886 GCF_037145535.1 Oerskovia sp. USHLN155 | reverse complement strand
ACAATTGGCATTAACTATCAAGCACACTGTTGAGTTCTCAAGCAACCGACACGCACCGACTCCAACCCACCAGGGGCCTTCACTCGGGGCAACTTCTCTAACCTACCAGACCGGCTTCTTCGTTTCAAACCCGGCGTACCGGGTCAAACTCGGAGGTCGATCCCCGACGTCAGGCTCTGGAGGCGCGAGGCATCCAGATCAAGATGTCGGATTTCAGTCCGGGGCAACAGCCACTTCGCGGCGGCTCCGAAGAGCTTCGCAGTGGTGTCTGTCTCTCCCTGCCGGGCTGACTTCGAGAACATTACGGGGAGGTGAACGCTCCGGTCAACCCGGCCCCGCGTGACCCCGGTCACCGAGCAAGGCCGCCGAGCAAGGCCACCGAGCAGGGGTCGTCAAGCAGGTCACCACCTCACATCACCACACCACCGACAGGCCGCCGCCTGCGCACCTCGACCAGGTCACCGACCTGCGCCACCGTCCGAGTCACCTTCCGAGCCGCCGACGGCCCCCCGGTACCGCTCCCCCATCTCGCGGACCGCGGTGCGCAGCTCGGCCGGCCCGACGACCTCGAACGGGACGTCGAACATGCCGACCCACGCGGCCAGCCCGCGCCACGACCACGACCCGGCGACGAGCCGGGACCGGTCGGGCCCGAGCGGCTCGATCAGTCCCTGGTCCCCCACCCACGGCGCGAGGTCGTCCGCCCGGGCGTGCAGGACGACCTCGCCCTCGGCGGGCCACCGCGGACGGGAGAACTGGTGCGCGACGTACGCGGCGACGTCGGGCACAGGGCCCGGCACACGGGTGCGCCGCGACCTCCCCGCACCGTCCCCCCACGCTCCCCCGCCGTTCCCCGGACGCGCACCCGGCGCTCCGTCCGCACCACCGCCCGCCGGTCCGCCACCGCGCGACGTCCCGGCCGCTCCTCCACCGGCGGCCCCACCGCCCGCCGGCACCGCCGGCAGCTCCCGCGGCGCGAACCGCGGCCCCGTGGGCGTCCGCGGGGTCATCCGGTCGACGCGGAACGTACGCCAGTCCTGGCGCTCGAGGTCCCACGCGACGAGGTACCAGCGCCCGCCCCACGTCACGAGGTGGTGCGGCTCGGCGCGGCGCGGGGGCCGGAAGGCCGCGTCGCCCGAGCCGAGCAGCGGCGTGGACCCGCCGTCGTAGTCGAAGCGCAGCACCTCGCGCGCCCGCACGGCGCTCCCCACCGCGACCAGCACGGCCGGGTCGACGTCGGGTCGCGCGGCCTGCGCGGACGACCGCACCACGGTCACCTCGAGCGCGTCGATCCGACCCCGCAGCCGCGCGGGCATGACCTGGCGGATCGTCGCGAGCGCCCGCTGCGCCGGTTCCTCCAGTCCGCCCACCTGGGAGGTCTGGAGGGCGACGGCGACCGCGACGGCCTGCTCGTCGTCGAACAGCAGGGGCGGGAGGTCGGCACCGGCGTCGAGTCGGTACCCGCCGTCGGGCCCCTTGGTCGCGCGCACCGGGTAGCCGAGCTCGCGCAGGCGGTCGACGTCGCGCCGCACCGTGCGCGGGCTGACGCGCAGGCGCTCGGCGAGCGCCTCCCCCGGCCAGTCGCGGCGGGCCTGCAGCAGGGAGAGGAGGGCGAGGAGCCGGGCCGAGGTCTCGAGCATGGTCCCAGCGTCGCACGAGGTAGCGGACAGAACCTGACCGCTACCTCCACCAGGGTGGAGTCATCACCCACTCCTGGAGGACACCGTGATCCACACCCGCTCCCTCACGAAGGACTTCGTCGTGAGCCGCCACGAGACCGTGCACGCCGTGCGCGGGATCTCGCTCGACATCGAGCCGGGCGAGCTCGTCGCCGTCCTGGGCCCCAACGGGGCCGGCAAGACCACGACCCTGCGCATGCTCACGACGCTCGTCGCACCCACCTCGGGCAGCGCGACCGTCGCGGGGTACGACGTCGTCGCGCACCCCGCGCAGGTCCGTCACCACATCGGGTACGTCGGGCAGGGCAACGCCGCGGGCCACAACCAGCGGGCCGTCGACGAGCTCGTGACGCAGGGCGTCGTGTACGGCCTGGACCGCCGGGCCGCGCGCCGCCGCGCCGACGAGCTGTTCGAGGCGCTCGACCTGACCGCGCTGCGCACACGCAAGGTCGCGGACCTCTCGGGCGGGCAACGTCGCCGTCTCGACGTCGCGATGGGCCTGGTCCACTCGCCCTCGCTCCTGTTCCTCGACGAGCCCTCGACCGGGCTCGACCCGCACAACCGCGCCAACCTGTGGGAGCACGTCCTGCGCATGCGGGCCGACGCGCTCGCCACCACGGGCGACCCCATGACGATCGTCCTGACCACGCACTACCTCGACGAGGCCGACACCATGGCCGAGCGTGTCGTCGTCGTCGACCACGGCGAGGTCATCGCGGACGACACCGCGGAGGCGCTCAAGTCGAACCTCGCCGGGGACCGCGTGGTCCTCGACGCCACGACGCCCGACGACGGCGCCCGCCTCGCGCAGCTCGTCTCCCGCGCGGACGGGGTCCGGGAGGTCGAGGTCGTCGGCGCCCAGGTCACGGCCCGCGCCGCGGACGGGCCCGCGCTGCTCCCGGCGCTCCTGCGCGCGGCCGACCACGGGGGCGTCGTCGTCGCCACGGCCCAGGTCCACCGCCCCACGCTCGACGACGTGTTCCTCGCGCTGACCGGTCGCAGCCTGCGCGAGACGGGGACGCCGGACGTCCCCGGCGCGACCTCACCCTCCGCACGAACCACCGAGAGCGCGACGCTCTCCGGGAAGGACGCAGCATGAGCACCGTCGACACCACCACGGGCCACGGCCCTTCTCCCACGCGCACGCAGCGCGGCACCGGCCCGACCGCAGGACGCCCCGGCGCCCGCCCCCGTGGGCGGCTCGCGAACCTCGCGCGCGACACCTCGATCGTCCTGGTCCGCGAGCTGCGCCCGCTGCTCCACGACCCGTTCTCGGTCGTGTTCGGCCTCGTGCAGCCGCTCGTGTTCCTCGCGCTGTTCGGCCCCCTGCTCGTCGGCACGCTCAGCGGGCAGGACGGCGGCGCGGACGGGACGCTCGGAGGCAGCGTCTGGCAGTGGTTCGTGCCGTCGATCCTCGTGATGACGACGCTCTTCGGCACCTCGACCACGGGCGCCAACCTCCAGCAGGAGCTCAACACCGGCGCGCACGAACGCATGCTCGTCTCGCCGCTCTCCCGGCCGTCGCTGCTCGTGGGACGTGCCCTCAAGGAGATGGTGCCGATCGCTGCGCAGTCCGTCGTGGTCGTGCTCGTGATGCTGCCGTTCGGGTTCGAGCTCTACCCCGTGGGCGCGGTGCTCGGGCTGCTCATGCTCGCGATCTTCGGGATCGGGGTCGGGTCGCTCAGCTACGCCCTGGCCCTCGCCGTCCGCAAGCAGGAGTGGATGTTCTGGCTCGTGCAGCAGACGCTGCTCTTCCCGCTCATGATCCTGTCCGGCATGCTGCTGCCCCTCGAGACCGGCCCGTCGTGGATGCGGGCCGCGGGCCACCTCAACCCCCTGACCTACCTGGTCGACGCCGAGCGCTCGCTCTTCGCGGGCGACCTGACCTCGTCGACCGCCGCCTGGGGCTGGGTCGCCGCGCTGGTGACCGCCGCCGTCGGGCTGGCCGTGGGGATCCGGACCATGGTGCGCAGCACGGACTGACGCCGCCCGGGACGACGGAGGGTTCAGGCGTACTGCTCGCGGAACGCGTCCGTGAGCGTCGGCCCGCCGTCGCCCAGGCGCCACACGCTCCACCCGTCGGCCGTCGCCGTGCCCGACGCCGCGATCGCCGCCGCGTCCGGGTGACGGAACCGCGCGCCGTCGGTCAGCTCGATGAAACCGTCCGGGTACAGGACCGCCTCGAAGCGCTGCCCGCGGCGCGGGCGCGACCACACGAGCGACACGGGCGTGCCGAAGGCGCGGGCGAGCGCGTGCAGGTCCGGGTCGTCGTCCGGGTCGTCGTCCAGGTCGAGGCCGTGCGCCGAGACGGACGCAGCGGGTGGAGCCGGCACGAGGTCCTGGCCCAACGGGTCGATCGTGCTCAGGGCGTCGACCACCGGGACGTTCACGGGCGGCTGGTACGACAACGGGTCGTACGCGGGCGCCTCGGCCTCGTACGACTCCCGCGTCAGCACCGACTCCCGGGTCCGGATCGACTCGCGCGTGCGGATGGACTCGCGCGTCAGGATCGAGGCGCGGCTCGGCGTGCGCGACGACAGGGCGTCCTCCGCCGACTGCGTCGACGAGTAGCGGCCGAACTCCGCCGCCTCGTCCGCGGGCGGCGACGCGAGCAGGGGCACGGGCGGCACCGGCGGTACCTCCGGGACGGGCGGCACCGAGAGCTCGGTGGGCAGACCGCGGTCCGCGCCGAGCAGCGGTTCGTGGATCGGTTCGAGCGGCCCCGTCACGTCCGTCGAGCCCGCGGCGCTCCCGTAGACGGTCGCGGCGGCCTCGAGCTCCGAACCTCGACGACGGTCGGCGCGCGAGCGCTGCGTCACGATCGGCAGCTTGCCGGTGAGCGCGCGCCCCACCGCGACGCCCTCGGCGAAGTCCGCGGTGCGCTGCGCCGAGCGCGTGGGCTCGACCGCCGCCCGGCGAGGAGCGGCCGGGGCTGCAGGACGCGCCGTGCGCTCGGGCACCAGGGGCGAGACGTCGACGAACCGGCGGCCGTCCGCCCCGTGCATCACGCCGAGCTTGAGGACCGACACCGACGACCCGGGCTGACGCAGGAAGTCGAGGGCGTCGACGATGCCGTCCTCCGCGCTCGAGCAGATGACGATCAGGCGGGCCCCCGTGGCCCGCGACGTCGCCTGCGAGCGTGTGAGCGGCACGTTGTCGTAGAACGTCGTGACGTCCTGCTGGAACCGCGCTGCGCCCCCGACGTAGCGGCTCGCGAGCTCGGCCCGCGTGAGCTGCCCCGCACGGCCGGCGTGGTTCATGGCCCGGGTCAGGGTCTCCTCGGTCAGCTCCGAGACGACCTCGATCACGACGGGCAGGCCCGCGGCGTCGAGCGCCAGCAGGTGCGGCTCGTCCGTCGACGACCCCTGCCTGACGGGGAAGATCTGCTCGCCGAGCAGGCCGTCCAGGTGGCCGTCGACCACGCGCTGCGCGACCGTGCCGAAGCCCCCACCCGCCGGCTGCGACGGGCGGACGAGAACTGGACGCTCGGCGTCCACCTCGAAGAGGGGCATCTGGGTCTCCTGCGGCTCGGGAAGCGACCTCGAACGCTGCCCGGGACGGCGGCGTTGCCGCATAGCCTACGACGCCCGTGCGAGCGACTCGAACGAGCCCGTTTCACCCACTGGGACGAGGCCGTCCCGGCCGGTCTCAGTCCTTGGCCAGGCGCTCCTCGACGCGCTCGACCTTGCCGGTCAGCTCCCCCGTCCGACCTGGGCGGATGTCCGCCTTGAGCACGAGCGAGACGCGGTGCCCGCCAGCCCCCACGGCCTCGGTCGCTCGCTTGACGACGTCCATGACCTCGTCCCACTCACCCTCGATCTCGGTGAACATCGACGTGGTCCGGTTCGGCAGCCCTGAGGCGCGGACGATGCGGACGGCCTCGGCGACGGCGTCAGTGACGGACTCGCCGGCACCGAGCGGGGCGACGGAGAAAGCGAAGATGGCCATGAGGCCATCATGCCGCTTCTCGGGGGCTGGGCGGGGGCGGAGGTCACCGAGCGTGCAGTTCGGGTCGTCCCTGCGCCGAGAAGACGACCCGAAGTGCACACTCGGCGACACGTCTCGTCCCCCGCCGAGCCGAGCGTCGCCCGCTGCACGTAGCGTGGGCCACATGCGTATCGGAGCACACGTCGACCAGGCCGACGCCGTCAACCAGGCACGAGCGATCGGCGCCGACCAGGCCCAGGTCTTCCTGGGCGACCCCCAGGGCTGGAAGGGCGCCGAGTTCACGTACCCCGGCGGCGCCGAGGCCCTGCGCGCGGACGCCGCGGCCGCGGACCTCGACCTGTACGTGCACGCGCCGTACGTCATCAACGTCGCGAGCACCAACAACCGCATCCGGATCCCGAGCCGCAAGTCGCTCCAGAAGATCGTCGACGGTGCGGCCGAGATCGGTGCCAAGGGCGTGATCGTGCACGGCGGCCACGTGACCGCGACCGACGACGTCGCGGTCGGCTACGACAACTGGCGCAAGGCGATCGACGCGCTCGACGCCAAGGTGCCCGTCCTGATCGAGAACACCGCGGGCGGCGCCAGGTCGATGGCCCGCACGGTCGAGAGCATCGGGCGGCTGTGGGACGCGATCGGTGCCGCGGAGGGCGGCGACCAGGTCGGCTTCACGCTCGACACGTGCCACGCCTGGGCGGGCGGGATCGACCTGAGCACCGCAGCGGACCAGGTCCGCGCAGTGACGGGCCGCATCGACCTGGTGCACGCGAACGACAGCCGGGACACGTTCGACTCGGGCGCCGACCGGCACGCCCACTTCGGTGACGGGCTCATCCCGCCCGACGAGCTGGTCGCGGTCGTCGCCTCGGCCGGGGCGCCCGTGATCTGCGAGACGCACGGCGACATGGGCCCGGACATCGCCTGGCTGCGCGCGCGCCTGGGCTGAGCGGCCCGACGGCGTCACCTGAGCCAGGCAGGGCGGGTACGGCAGGAGTCGAGATCGACCGCGCGGCGAACTCGCGGGTGGCGTCGCCCGAGCATGCGGTGGGCGTCCGTCTCAGGGTAGAGACGGACGCCCACCGCATGTTCGGCACCGAGAGGGCAGCGCAGGTCAGCCCGTGTTCTGCAGGCCCGCCGCGACGCCGTTGACCGTGAGCAGCAGCAGGTGCTGCAAGCCGTCCTTGTACTGGCCCTCCGCGCCCGAGCGCAGACCGCGCAGAGCACGGAGCTGGAGCAGCGACAGCGCGTCGACGTACGGGCTGCGGAGCTGGACCGCGCGCCCCAGGACCCGGCGGCCGGCCAGCGGCCACTCGTTCCCGGAGATCTTCAGGACCCACTCGCGCGTCAGGCGCAGCTCGTCGAGGATCTTGGCCGCGAGGTCGTCGCGGTCGCCGAGCGCGAGGTAGCGCTCCGCGATCCGCTCGTCGGCCTTGGCGAGCGACATCTCGACGTTGTCGATGAGCGTCGCGAACAGCGGCCAGTCGCGGTGCGCCTCGCGCAGGCGCTCCAGGTCGCCGAACTCCTTGAGCGAGGTGCCCAGGCCGTACCAGCCGGCGAGGTTGATGCGGGCCTGCGACCACGAGAACACCCACGGGATGGCGCGCAGGTCCTCGAGCGACTCGACGGAGAGCCCGCGGCGGGCCGGGCGCGACCCGATCGGCAGCAGGCCGACCTCCTCGAGGGGCGTGACCTCGGAGAACCACTGCGGGAAGCCCTCGCTGCGGACCAGTGCGTGGAAGTGCTCGCGCGACGACGCATCCAGAGCGGCTGCCACGTCGGCGAAGCGCGCGGTCGCCTCGGCGTTGCGGCGCTCGACCGACGGTGCGGAGGCCAGCAGCGTCGCCGCGGCCACCTGCTCGATGTGGCGGGCCGCGATCGTCGGGTCGCCGTACCGGGCCGTGATGACCTCGCCCTGCTCGGTCAGCTTGAACCGGCCGTCGACCGAGCCCGGGGGCTGGGCGAGGACGGCACGGTTCGCGGGACCGCCACCACGACCGAGGGCACCGCCGCGGCCGTGGAACAGCGTCAGGTTGATCTCGTGGCGCTGCGCCCACTGCGCGATGCGGCTCTGGGCGGAGTGCAGCGCGAGGGTCGCGGAGACCGGTCCGACGTCCTTGGACGAGTCCGAGTAGCCCAGCATGACCTCGACCTTGCGGCCGTTCTCCGCGAGGCGGCGCTGGACCTGCGGCAGCTCGAGCGAGGCCTCGAGGATCTCGACGCTCGCCTCGAGGTCCGCGAACGTCTCGAACAGAGGGATCGCGTCGATCACGGGTGCGTCGTCGGCGCCCTCGAACGCGAGCTCGGCGAGCTGGTAGACCGCGGCCAGGTGCTCGGGCTTCTGCGTGAACGACACGATGTAGCGGCGGGCGGCTCGCACGCCGTAGCGCTGCTGGATCGAGCCGATCGCGCGGTACGTGTCGAGCACCTCGCGCGTGCGGTCGGACAGCGCGCCGTGCACGCCGTGCTCCGCGATCTCCGCGAGGGCGGCCTCGTGGACCTGCGAGTGCTGGCGCACCTCGAGCTCGGCCAGGTGGAACCCAAAGGTCTGCACCTGCCACACGAGCTGCTGCAGGTCGCCGTACGCGGCACGGGGCGCGCCCGCCGCGATGAGCGAGTCCTGGACGACCTTGAGGTCGGTCTCGAGCTGCTCGGGCACCGTGTACGCGAGGTCCGCGTCCCGCAGCCTGGTCGCGGCGATGCGACGGGCCACGACGAGCATGACCGCGCGGTGCGGCTCGGCGGGAGACTCCGCGGCGGCCTCGGCCGTGATGGCCTCGGAGAGCTGGCGCTGCTTCTGCCACAGGGAGCGCAGCCCGTCCGACGCGGGCGTGCCCTGCTCGTCGAGCGTGAGCGTGCGCCCGATGCGCTGCGCCGCACGCTCGAGGGCCTGGAGAGCGTGGTCGGCCGCGATGGCCGCTGCCTGGCGCGTGGTCTCCGCGGTGACGTTCGGGTTGCCGTCGCGGTCGCCGCCGATCCAGGTGCCGAGGCGCACGAACGGTGCCGCCTGCGGGCGGTCGTGGCCGGCCTTGTCGGCCAGCAGCCAGTCGTCGAGGCGGCGGTAGACCGTCGGGAAGACCGTGAAGAGGGTGGCGTCGAACACGCTCATCGCGGTGCGGACCTCGTCGAGCGGCGAGGGCTTCGCGGCGCGGATCGGGGACGTGCGCCACATGCCGTCGATCTCGGCGAGGAGCTTGCGCTCGTTCTCCGCGAGCGACGCACCACCGGACGGCAGGGAGTCGCGCTCGGTGAGCAGCCCGGACAGGCGGCGGATCGAGGCCGAGATCGCCCGACGCCGGGCCTCGGTCGGGTGCGCGGTGAGGACCGGGCGGAACTCGAGCCGCTGCAGGCGGGCGAGGGCCTCCTCGTGACCCACCTCGTCCGCGAGCTGCGTGAAGGCCTCGGGGAGGGTGTCGTCGACGACCGACGGCGCGAGCTCGGCCTCACGGTCGTGCAGGACGCGCACACGGTGGTGCTCCTCGGCGAGGTTCGCGAGGTGGAAGTACACGGTGAACGCGCGGGCCACCTGCTCGGCGCGCTCGTGGCTGAAGCCCTCGACGAGGCGCTCGGCCTCCTCGAGCGCGGCGTCCGCGTGCTCGCCGTACGCGCGGATCGAGAGCTCGCGCAGGTGCTCGACGTCGTCGAGCAGCGCGGGATCCCCCGACTCCGTCAGGACCGTGCCGAGCAGACGGCCGAGGAGCCGGACGTCGTCGCGCAGCGGCGCCGGGACCTCGTGCCGGGCGCCCGTGCGGCCGTTGCCGTCGGTGGATGCGGAGGAAAGGTTGTCGGTCACGGGTCCGTAGCCTAGGCGCTCGACGGCTCGGCATGTCGAGGGCGTCTGCCTGGTGGTCGATCCGTCGGACCGGACGGCGAACGCCGGGCTGCTGAGATCGAGCACGACGCCCGGGCGAGAAGACCTCGCCCGGGCGCGTGACGTCGTCGGGCCGGGGTCAGTGCGTGAACGCGCCCTGCCACACCGTGTCGAACGGCGCGTGCGAGCTCACGCGCGCCTCGATGGCCTCGGTGACCATCTGCTTCGCGACGCCCACTGCGCGCTCGACGTCGTTGCCCTTGGCGAGCTCGGCCGTGATCGCCGCCGCGAACGTGCAGCCCGCTCCGCTCACGCGCTCCTCGCCGACCTTGGGGACGGAGAAGACCGTGATCTCCTGGCCGTCGAACAGGACGTCGACCGCGTCCGGGCCGGGCAGCTCGACGCCCCCCTTGACGACCACGAAGTCCGGGCCCAGGGCGTGGATGCGCTCGGCGGCCTCGACCAGGTCGTCGACCGACTCGATCTTCTCCATGCCGGACAGGATCTTCGCCTCGAACACGTTCGGGGTGATGACGGTCGCGAACGGCAGGATCTTCTCGCGCAGCGCGGTGTCGGTGTCGAGGGCCGCGCCCGGCTCCTGGCCCTTGCAGATGAGGACCGGGTCGAGGACCACGTGGTGCCAGCGCTTGCTCGCGAGCGACTCCGCGACCACGTCGATCGTCGCGGGCGTGCCGAGCATGCCGATCTTCACGACGTCGAGGTCGTACGTGGCGTTCGCGGCCTCGAACTGGTCCGCGATGACCTGCGGCTCGACCGGGGCGAACCGGTGGCCCCAGCCGTTCTTCGGGTCGAACGACACGATGCACGTCAGGGTCCCGACGCCGTAGACGCCCAGCTCCTGGAACGTCTTGAGGTCGGCCTGGATACCGGCTCCCCCGGTGGCTTCCGATCCGGCGATGACGTACGCGAGGTTGACCATGGTGCTGCCTGTGTCCTTCGAGGAAGAGTGGTGGGACCGGGCCTGGCCCCCGGGAAAGCGTACGCCGCACCGCCGGGGCGGCGGTGGTGGGGCGGCGGTGGTGGGGCGGCGTCGGCGCCCGCTCGCGCCCGTCGGCGCCGTCAGCGCCGTCAGCGCCGTCGCAGCCCTCACCGCCCCGGCCGCACCAGCTCCGCCTCGTACGCGAGGATCACGAGCTGGACCCGGTTCGTGAGCCCCACCTTGGTCAGCAGCGAGCGGACGTGGCTCTTGACGGTCGCCTCCGAGAGGAACAGCTCGTCCCCGATCTCCTTGTTGGACAGGCCACGAGCGACGGCGAGCAGCACCTCGCGCTCGCGCGGCGTCGCGAGCTCGAGCCCGGCCCCGGCACGCGGGGCCGCCGCGACGCCCGAGCCGGCGTGCCAGTCCGAGAGCTCGACGTACCGCTCGATGATCCGCCGCGTGACGCCCGGGTCCAGCAGGCTGTCCCCCGCCCGGACGCGGTGGACCGCGTTCACGAGGGCCTCGGGGTCGGCGTCCTTGAGCAGGAACCCCGCGGCCCCCGCGCGCAGGGCGCCGTAGACGTACTCGTCGTCGTCGAACGTCGTCAGGACGAGCGTGCGCACGCCCGCGAGCGCCGGGTCCCCGGAGATCTGCGCGGCGGCGTCGATCCCGTTGAGGTGCGGCATGCGCACGTCCATGAGGACGACGTCGGGCCGCAGGGCGTGGGCCATCCTGACGCCCTGGGCGCCGTCGGCGGCCTCGCCCACGACCGTGATGTCGGGCTCGTTGTCGAGGATCATGCGCAGGCCCAGGCGGATCGTCGCCTGGTCGTCGACCACGACGACGCGCACGGGCTCGCTGAAGGCTCGGCTCTCGGCGACGACGTGGCCGAGGACGAGCCCGGGCAGGGCGCCGGGCTCCGGAGGGGGAGGCGGGACGGGGGCGTGGGTCATGAGGCCTCTCGGGGCAGGACGGCCTGGACGCGCCAGCCGCCGTTGTGGTCGGGTCCGGCGGACAGCGTGCCGCCGCACGACAGCGCGCGTTCGCGCATGTTCAGCAGCCCGTTGCCGCCGTGCAGGTCGGGGTTGTCGGGCAGGGGCGGGCCGGGGTCGCTCACGGCGACGCGCACGTACCCGGGCGTCGCGACGACCTCGAGGCTCAGGCGCGGGGCGAGCGAGTGCAGCAGCACGTTGGTCAGACCTTCCTGGGCGATGCGCACGACGGCGAGGCTCACCTCGGGTCGCAGGTCGCCCAGGTCGTCGGGCAGGTCGAGCTCGACGTCCCGTCCGGACGCGGTCAGACGTGCGGCCGCAGCCCGGACGTCGACGAGCGCCGGGGCGGGCGCGAGCTCGAGCGCCTCCCCGGTCTCACGACGCAGCACGTGCACGACCGAGCGCATCGAGGTCAGCGCCTTCTTGCCCTCCTCCGCGATCCACGTGACCGCCTCTGCCGGGGCCCGGGGCTGGTTGGGGGCGACACGGTCCGCGGCCTGCGCCCGGACGACGATCGCGGACATGTGGTGCGCGACGACGTCGTGCAGCTCGCGTGCGATGCGCGTGCGCTCGGCGAGCACCGCCTGCTGTGCCAGCACCCCCTGCAGTGCCGTGAGCTCCTCGTTGCGCGCGCGCAGCTCCTCCCCCGTCACGGCGATGCGCCGGACCATCCACCCGAGCGCGACGGCCGCGAGCGCCAGCGCGACCGTGGAGAGGACGTCCGAGGGGGTCGCCCACGAGTTGATCTTCCCGTACCCGAGCAGGGACTGGAGGTACAGGTTGAGCGCCCACCCCGACAGGACGGCCCCGATCGCCGTGAGCGCCGGCGGCACGGCTCCCTGCCGGGTCGCGCAGAAGCCCGCGACGAGGAACGGTGCGAGGTGGAACAGGCTCGACGAGACGCCGGACTGGAACAGGGGGTAGAACATCGCGGTGCCCCAGAACGCCCACCCCGGCGCGACGCGCCGCAGGGCGAGCACCCCCACGAGCCATGCCCCCGTCCACCAGTACGGCTCGATGAAGTGCGGCCTCCAGTAGTCGCCCCGGTACATGTACCCGACGAACCCGAACCACACCGCACCGACCGCGAGGGCCGCGAGGAGGTCCTGCGCCCAGACGGGCGCGCGGCGGAGGGCGAGGTGCACGGACCCACCGTAGCGAGGCGGGGTCCGCTCCGGCACCGCCCTGGGGCGGGGGCCCGACGGCGTCGCGTCCGCCCTGGGAGGGAGCGCGCCCGGGCGGGACGCGCCCTGCGGCCAGGGGCAGGGCCGCCCCGGGGTCGATGCCCGGGGGGCGTGGGCCGGGAGAGGGTCGGGACATGTCCCGTGCTGCGTCTCCCCCACCCCCGGCCCACCGATGCCGACCGTCCCTCGCGGACCGCGTGTACGCGGCGGTCATCGGGGCCGGGATCCTCGCGAGCGCCGTGTCGGCGTACGAGCTCGTGGCGCAGGGCGCCCCGGTGTCGACATCGTCGATGTCGGTGCTGTCGGTGCCGGCGGACCCGGCGGAGCCGGTGGGACCTGCGGGACCGTCGGTGCCCACGTCCACGCCCGGGACCGGGGACACGTCCGGTGGGACGTGCCCCGCGCGCGGCGACGGCTCGTCCGGCGGGTGAACCGTCGGGTGACCTGTGGAACCGGCGGGTGCACTGCGGCGCCGACCCCTGAGGCCGACGACCCGCTACGCGACGCCGGGCTCGCGCCGCGGCACGGCGTGGTCGGTCACCTCGGGGGCCGCGAGCATCTCCGGTGCGCCTCGCACGAGGAGCCAGGCCGGCAGGATCGCGAGGCACAGCACGGGCAGGACCCCGACGTCTCCGACGACCGCGACCGCGACGAACAGCGCGATCCACCCGTCGCGTCCCACGGCCAGGACCACGCCCAGGACGCCGCTCGCGACCGAGAGACCGAGCGGCGCGCCCGGGAAGGCCGCGTTGACGGCCACCCCGGCGGCGACCCCGATGAACACCGCGGGGAAGATCCGCCCGCCCCGGAACCCCGCCGCGGCCGCGATCACGAGCGCCACGAGCTTGACCGCGAAGATGAGGACCAGGTTCCACGTCGAGAAGTCGGCGCGCTGCTGGACGAGCTCGAACGACTGCTGGGAGCCCTTGAACAGCGTGAGCGGGCCACCGATCGCGCCCAGGACGCCCAGGAGCACGCCGCCGAGCGTCACGTACAGGACCGGGTTGCGCATGCCGTGGAAGAACCGGTGCACGTGCGGGAACGCGAGCACGCCCAGCAGGGCGGCGCCTGCGGCGAGCGTCGCGACCGCGAGCGAGATCCCGACGTCGCCGATGTCCGGCACCCCGAGGTCGGGCAGGTCCATCGACGCGAACGGGCGACCGAACGCGTCCATGGTCATGGCCCCCGCACCGGCCGAGACGAGCGGGAGGAACAGCCGGTCGAACAGCGGGCCGCCCCGGGGGAAGCCCGCGACGACCCCGGTGAACACGAGCGCGGCCGCGACGGGCGTCCCGAACAGCGCGCCGATCGTCGCGGCCGCCGCGAGCATCACCACGAGGTCCGTGGGTACCTGGGGCCACAGCCGCGCGACCAGTGCCACGAGCAGCGCGGTGTTGATCGCGATGATCGGGTTCTCGGGCCCCAGGCTCACTCCCCCGGCGAGGCCCAGGACCGTGACGACCACGAGGCTGGGCAGCACGCGCAGCGGCAGCGGGGGCGCGATGAGCTCGGTCGTCGCGGAGTCGCGGCCGCCGTGCCCCGGGACGAGCCACACCACGAGCCCCACGAGCAGGCCCGCACCGGTCAGCATCGCGAAGATCCACCAGCGCGAGTCCGGGTCCATGCCCAACGACCCCGGCAGGTCCGTCCACAGGAGGTCCTCGGCCTCGGCCGACAACCAGTCGAGGGCGTAGAGCACGAGCGCCGAGATCATCCCGACGAGCACCGCCGGGACGCTCAGCCGCAGCAGCGTGCGCAGCGCAGGGGCGTCCGGCTGGCCCGCGGCGGCAGCGGGCACCGGGTGGGGGGTCGCATCCTCGTCCCGCGCGGGCATGCGCCCAGCGTGGCACGCACGAGGTCGGTGCGCGCCCCGGGGCCGACGCCGGTCGCCCGACGGCGACGCATCAGCCCCAGGGCTGAGCCCACCCCGCGAGGTCCGCGCCCTGAGGCGAGGGCGCGTGCCGCCGTCGGGCCGATGTCCCTGGCGCGAAGCCTTGGGAAGGTCGACGGGTGCCCCTCCGCAACGACGCCCGCACCGCGCGCGGCCACCGCCCCGCATGGACCGCGCCCTGGCCCGACGCCGCCACCCGCGCCGCGCAGGCGACGCGCCACGACCTGCACCGAGCCCGCGCCGTGACGTACGGGATCGTGCTCACGCTGCTGGTGACGGCCGCCGTCGAGGCCGAGGTCTGGCCGCTCACCGCGTACCGGCTCTTCAGCACGGTGCGGACCGGCACGACCGTGAGCCTCGAGCTCGTGGCCGCGACCGACGACGGCGACGTCCTCGTCCAGCCGGCCGACCGCTCCGAACCCCTCGCCACGACGGCCCGCCAGTACCCGGACCTCTCCCCGGCCACGCCCGAACGGCGCCGCGAGATGGTGACCGCGTGGCTCGCCCTGGCCGGGATCGACCCTGCGGCCGTGACCACGGTGCGGCTCGAACGCGCGGTGCGGACGCTGCCCGACGGGACCAGCACCTGGGTCGAGCGGTCGCGCGAGACGGTCCTGGAGGTCGTGCCGTGAGCGGCCCCGCGGGCTCGTCGCTGTGCCGGGCGGCGCGCGTCGTCGACCGCGCCCTCGTGGCCCCCGGGCCCGCCCACCGGCTGCTCGAGGTGCGCACGCTGCTCGCTCTCGTGATCGGGCTGCGCCTGGCCACCCGCGACTGGACCAGGATCGCCGACCGACCGGCCGCACTCACCGACCACGGGACCGTCATGGGCTGGCTGCTCCTCGCCCCGCCCGCGTGGCTGCTCGTCGTGGTGCAGTGCGCCGGGCTCCTGGGGGTGGCGCTCGTCGTGGCGCGCCGCTCCGGACGCGCGGGGTTCGTGCTCGCCTGGTGCGCGTACACCGCGCTCGCTGCCCTGTGGGGCAGCTCGGGCAAGGTCCTGCATCCCGACGTCCTGACCGTCACGGTCGGGTTCGTCCTGCTCCTCGCCGCCGACCCGCCGCAAGCGCTGCCCGCCACCGGGCGGAGCCCGCACTGGGGATGGCCACCGCGTGCCGCGCTCGCGGCGCTCGCCACCGTGTACTTCCTCACCGGCGCGCAGAAGCTGCGGCACAGCGGCACCGGGTGGGTCTTCAGCGACAACATGTCGTGGGTCCTGCGCCAGGGCGGGAGCGGGTCCCCGTTCGGGGAGGCATGGGTCCACGCCGTCGCCGACCAGCCGTGGCTCACGCAGGCGCTCGCGGGCGGGGCGCTCGTGCTCGAGCTGACAGCTCCGGTGTGGCTCGCGATCCGGGTCACGCGCGTCCCGTTCGTGCTCGCGGTCGCCGCGATGCACGGCAGCATCTGGGCGTTCCTCGGGCTGGACTACTCGGCGTGGGTCCTGACGGCCGCGGCCGTCGCGGTGCCGATGGCGCTGCGGCCCGGGCGACGGCTGCCGGGGCGGTGGTTGTCGGGGCCGGGGTTGTCGGGGCCGGCGCACGAGGACGGGGCGCGCCCCGCTGCGGGAGCCGTCGTGGGGGTGGGGGGGAGGGGGGGGGGGGCGCGCCCCCGGGCCCCCCCCGCCCCCCCCCCCCGGGGGGGGCCGGCCGGGGGGCCCCCCCCGCCCCCCCCCCCCGCGGCCCCCCCCGTCGCCGCATCTCGCGTCGGGCTCAGGCCGTGCGGCGCAGCCGGGCGCCCAGCGCGTAGGCCCCGACGACGGTCGCCGCGGCGACCAGCACCACGTCCTTGAGGACGTACTGGCCGAGCAGCGTCATGCCGGAGCCGAACAGCTCGTCGAAGAACAGCACGGTCGGGGCGAGGATCCCGACGAACGCGCCGGCCATGACCACGAGCCCCGCCCGCAGCCAGTACCCGCTGACGAGCGTGAGGCCGATGAAGCACTCGACGACCGCGGTCACGACCACGGCGACCGTGCCGTGGACGAGCCCCAGGGTCAGGGTGTCGATCGTGCGCTCGGCGACGACCTCGGCCGGGCTGGCGCCGGGGAAGAACTTCAGGACCCCGAACCCGAGGAAGACCAGGCCGAGCGCGACCCGCAGGGCCGGGACGGACCAGCGGGTCAGGAAGCGTGCGAGGGCGTCGACGGCGTCGCTCACGTGGGTCGAGACGGAGCCTCGGCGGGAGATCGCCGGACCGTTGACGGAGAGGGTGGACATGGACGTGCCTTTCGGGAGGTGGTGGGTTGTCGGCGCCTCGTCGTCGGGCGCACACCCAGAAGGAGCCCTCCCGGGCGACGGGTGATGCGGGTCACACCACGTTTCACCCACCCGCCCGCTCCGGCACCACGAAGGCCTCGACGGCTCGGCCGTCGAGGCCTTCGTCGCCCGCACCGCTGCGGGTCCCCGGCGCGCACCCCGGTCCCTCAACCGGGTCCACCACCCGGCGCGCCGGTGGGTCTTCGGGCGCCCCTACTTGCCGAACATCTGCGCGAACGACGGCACGCCGTCGAACATGCCCGTCGCGGTGCGCGGCTCGCGGGCCGCGACCGTGGTCGCGAGCTCCTTGGCCGCCCGGCGGATGCGGGCCGGGAGCGGGCCTGCGTCGTGCGTGCTGTCGCCCTCGGCCGCCCAGTCGTCGGTGGCCGCGAAGACCGAGGTCGTCGCGACGTCGGCGTGCAGGTACGTGAACAGCGGGCGCATCGAGTACTCGACGGCCAGCGAGTGGCGGGACGTGCCGCCCGTCGCGCCCAGCAGCACGGGCACGCCCTGGAGCGAGTCCTTGTCGAGGATGTCGACGAAGGACTTGAACAGGCCCGAGTACGTGGTCGTGAACAGCGGGGTGACCAGGACGAGCGCGTCGGCGCCCGTGACCTTCTCGTTCACCTCGGCGAGGTCACCGCTCGCGAAGCCCGTGAGCATCGCGTCGGTGATGGCGTGGGCGACGTCGCGCAGCTCGACCGTCGTGACCTCGGCGGCGACGCCCAGGTCGCCGAGCTCGGCCACCGTGGCGGCGGAGAGCCGGTCGGCGAGGAGGCGGGTCGAGGACGGCTGGCCGAGGCCGGCGGAGATCGCGACGATCTGGCGAGCGGTCATGAGGTGGTGCTCCTGGTTCGTGAGGGTTCTTCGAGTGTGCCGCACGGTGCGTGCGGCGGGTGGTGCGTGGTGCGTGGCCGGTGGTGCTGAGGAGCCGGGCCGCCCCTGGCCACAAGGGCGGCCCGGCCCGCCCGGGTCACCCCGGGCGGACGGTCGGTCAGAGACCGAACGCGGAGCCCTTGCGGGCGGTCCCCGCACCCTCGGCGGCCTCGGCCGCGAGGATGTCGTCCTCGGCGGTCTTGCCCGTCCAGTGGTCCGCGGCCGCGACGACCTGCTCCGCGATCTTGCCCTCGGCGCGGGCCTTGGCGACGCGCTGGGCGTGGCTCGGCGGGTCGCTCGGGACGTGGGCGGGGCGCTTGGCCTCCATCTCCTTGCGGAGCACGGGCACGACCTCGCCGGCCAGCAGGTCGATCTGCTCGAGGACCGTCTTGAGCGGCAGGCCCGCGTGGTCCATGAGGAAGAGCTGGCGCTGGTAGTCGCCGACGTGCTCCCGCATGGCGCCGTAACGGTCGATGACCTCCTGCGGGCTGCCCACGGTCAGGGGGGTCTGCGCGCTGAAGTCCTCGAGCGACGGGCCGTGCCCGTAGACGGGCGCGTTGTCGAAGTAGGGCCGGAACTCGCGGACCGCGTCCTGGGAGTTCTTGCGCATGAAGACCTGGCCACCGAGCCCGACGATCGCCTGGTCGGCCTTGCCGTGGCCGTAGTGCTCGAAGCGCTGGCGGTAGTACTGGACCATCTGCTTGGTGTGGCTCATGGGCCAGAAGATGTTGTTGTGGAAGAAGCCGTCACCGTAGTAGGCGGCCTGCTCGGCGATCTCCGGGGTGCGGATCGAGCCGTGCCAGACGAAGGGCGCGACGCCGTCGAGCGGGCGCGGCGTGGCCGTGAAGCCCTGGAGCGGCGTGCGGTACTTGCCCTGCCAGTCCACGACCTCCTCCTCCCAGAGGCGGCGCAGCAGCGCGTAGTTCTCGATCGCGAGGTTGACGCCCTCACGGATGTCCTTGCCGAACCACGGGTAGACGGGGCCGGTGTTGCCGCGGCCCATCATGAGGTCCATGCGACCGTCCGAGATGACCTGGAGCATCGCGTAGTCCTCGGCGATCTTCACCGGGTCGTTCGTGGTGATGAGCGTCGTGGAGGTCGACAGGATGATGTTCTTCGTCTGCCCGGCGAGGTAGCCGAGCATCGTCGTCGGGGACGACGGGACGAACGGGGGGTTGTGGTGCTCACCCGTGGCGAAGACGTCGAGGCCTGCCTCGTCCGCGTGCTTCGCGATGGTGAGCATGGACCGCACGCGCTCGGTGTCGTTGGGCGTGCGACCGGTGACGGGGTCGGTGGTGACGTCGCCGACGGTGAAGATTCCGAACTGCATGGGGGTTGCTCCCTCGTCCTTCAAGTTGATGCATTTGCATGTACTTGGAGGAGAACCGGGAAGGTCCCGGGGTTATTCCCCGAACCTGGAGGTGGCGTGGGTCACGCGACACCTCTCCCCGCGGCCCGACGGCGGAGCGCACCCGGGGCGATCGGGCGCCCCGCGCCGTCGGGCCAGGGGTGGGCGGCGGCTACGGGCGCAGCGCGAACGAGTGCATGCCGTCCTCGTCCTGGGGATCGGGCTCGGCCGCGTGCTCCCAGCCCAGTGCCGAGAAGAACGCGAACGCGGCCAGGTTCTCCCGGTCGACGAACGCGACCCAACCGTCGGGGGCGTCCCGCTCGACGTGAGCCACGACCTGGTCGAGGGCCACGCGCCCCAGGCCCGTCCCCCGGCGCGCCGGGTCGACGGCGATGTCGGTGACGGCGTGCGCCGTGCTCTCCCCGTTCGCCCACACGATCCCGACCACCGCGACCGGGACTCCGTCCGACAGGACGACCAGCTCCTCGCCCGTCTCGTCGGCCAGGACGTACTCGAGCCACTCGTCGTCGAGCGGGCCGAGCTCCTCGTCGAGCACCGGGTCCTCGTACCAGACCCGTAGCCACGAGTAGTCGGCGGCCGCGAAGGCGCGGACCGAGAGCGCGGCGCCCTCGCCCCCCACGGTGCTGGTGGACCCGTCGGTGCCGGTGGACGAGGGACGCGGAAGGCGGGAAGGCATGGCCGACATCCTGGCGAACGCCGCCGTGGCCGTCGAGGACATTTCGTTCACTGCGGACGCGGGGCGTACATGATGACCGCGACGCCCACGAGGCACAGGAGCGCCCCGAGCACGTCCCAGCGGTCCGGCCGGAAGCCGTCGACGGCCATGCCCCACACGAGCGAGCCCGCGACGAACACTCCCCCGTACGCCGCCAGGATCCGCCCGAAGCTCGCGTCGGGCTGGAGCGTCGCGAAGAAGCCGTACAGCCCGAGCGCCACGACCCCCGCCCCGATCCACACCCACCCCTTGTGCTCGCGGACCCCCTGCCAGACCAGCCACGCGCCACCGATCTCGAAGAGGGCCGCAGCCCCGAAGAGCAGGATCGAGCGCAGGACGGTCACGGTGGTCTCCTCGGGCGACGACGGGTGAGTGCAGGGTCGCGCCCATCCTCTCGCGCACAGCCCCCTCACAGGCGGACGGGCGAGACTGGCAGGAGGTCGCAGTCCCCGAAGGATCGGAGCCCCGATGCCCACCCCAGAGACCGAGCATCCCGAGCAGGGCGACGCGCACGACGTGGCACCCTCACGGGCGGCGCAGGTGACCGTCAGACGCGCACGCTTCGTCGACGTGCCCGGCGTGGCCCGACTGCTCACCGCGGACCACCCCGTGGTCGACCTCGACGGCGACGGCACCCCCGACGCCCCGGTCGACCCCGAGCAGCTCTCGTCCGCGACCCGGCTCGTCCTGAGCCACGGGATCATGGAGCAGGGCGAGATCTGGGTCGCCGAGGACGCCGACGGGCTGCTGGCCACGACCGTGTGGCTCCCGCCCGAGGTCCCGGCCTTCGAGGACGAGCTGCGCGGGGTCCTGGTGCGCGAGGTGGGCGTCGACCCGCTCGACGAGCCCGCCGACGACGAGCCGGTCCGCGTCGCGACCCGTCAGGCCCTGGACGTCGCCCAGTCCGTGATCGCCGACGCGCTCGACGCCGTCCGTCCGCGCCTCATCCTCGTCGCCGCGGCCGTCGCGCCCGACGTCGAGGGCACGGAACGCGCCGCCACCCTGCGCCTGCTCGTGGACGCGCCCGCGCGCGCCGAGCGCACGCCCGACGGCGTCCCGGTGGCGCCCGCGGACGGTCCGCTGCTGACGGCCGTCGTCGACCCCGCCCGGGTCGAGGGGATGCAGCGCATCGGCTTCGAGGAGCACCGGAGCGTGGACCTCGTGCCGCACGGGAGGCTGTGGATCGGCGTGCGCGCCTGAGGGGCGGCTCGCGACGACCTCGCGTCGTCGACCCACGGGTTCCGTGCGCGCGAGAACGGGGCTGAGGTCGCCAATCCCTCGATGACGGCCTCAACCCCGTTCTCGGCACCGGGACGCTCGGCACCGGGGGCGCGCAGCGCGGGACGCTCAGCTACACGACCGCCGCGACCGCGAGCGCCCCGGCGACCACGGCGAGCGGCGCGAGCACGAGACCCTGCCGGACGAGCGGCCACCAGCCGACCTCGCGGAACCCCATCCAGTGCCGGGAGCACTGGACCCACCACAGCACGGTCGCGACCGACGCCCACGGCGTGATCAGCGGACCGGCGTTCACGCCGACGAGCAGGGCCGCGAGCCGTGCGGGGTCGTCCGCAGCGGCAGGCTCGAGCGCGAGGTAGGCGGGCAGGTTGTTGACGACGTTGGCCGCGACGGCGCCCGCCCCCGCGACCTGGAGCAGGTCCCCCGTCCCGGTCCCGGTGCCCGCGAACCGTGCGAGCAGGTCCCCGAGGCCGTGCACCTGCCACGCCTCGACGGCCACGAAGAGCGAGGCGAGGACAAGGACGGTCCGCCAGGGCACGAGCTCGCCCACGGGCGCCACGAGGTCTCGGCGCCGCGCGAGAGTCACGGCCAGCAGCACGACCGCGCCACCCACCGCGACGGCGGCCACGGGCAGCCCGACGGCGAAGCACACCCCGAGCGCGAGCGTCACGAGCGCGGCGAGCGGCAGGAGCACGCGGTCGCGCTCGGCGACCAGGGGGAGCGCGTCGAACGTCCCGCGCAGGTCGCGGTGGTGGACCACGAGCAGGTAGGCGACCGTCACCGCGACGACCACGAGCGCCGGCAGCCACATGGTCGCGGCGTACGGTACGCCGGGCTGGAGCCCTGCGAGGCGGTGGGCGGCGAGCAGGTTCGTCAGGTTGGAGACGGGCAGCAGCAGCGAGGCCGTGTTCGCGAGCGCGAGGACGGTGAGCGCGAACGGCAGCGGCCGGGATCCCGTGCGACGCGCGATCGTCAGGACCACGGGCGTGACCAGGACGGCCGTGGTGTCGAGCGACAGGACGACCGTGCACGCGCTCGCGAGGATCACCACGAGCCCCCACAGGCGCAGGCGGCCGCCCCGGGCGAGACGCAGCGCCCAGGAGGCTGCGGCGTCGAACAGGCCGGCGGCCGCGCACATCTCCGCGACCACCGTGATCGCGACGAGGAACAGCAGGATCGGCCCGACGCGGGCCGCGAGCCGGCCTGCGGCGTCGAGCGGGAGCCACCCGACCGCGACGACGGACGCGGCCACCACGACGGCCACCGCCCACAGCGGCACCCGCACCCGTCGACCTGCCACGACGTCCTCCCTCCCGGCTCACAGCCTGCTCGTCCCGCCCTGCGAGCGCCCGCTGGACGAGCGGCCGGGTCACTATCGCACGCGCCCGGGCCCGTGCCCTGTGCGGCGTGCGCTTTCGCACCACGCCCGCAGCGGGCAGAGTCGTGGGTATGACGGACGGGACACGGTTGCTGGTGCTGGGCGGGACCGAGTTCGTGGGCCGGGCGGTCGTCGACGACGCCCTGGCCCGCGGCCGGGACATCACGACGTTCCACCGGGGCACGCACGAGGCCCCGCACGGGGTGCGGGTCCGGCACGGCGACCGCACCGCCGTCGGGGGCCTGGACGCCCTCGCCGACGGCGAGTGGGACGTCGCGGTCGACACGTGGTCCGGGGCCCCGAGCGCGGTGCGCGACGCCGCGCACCTGCTCTCCGACCGCGTGGGCCGCTACGTGTACGTGTCGAGCCGGTCGGTGTACACCTACCCGACCGAGGCAGGCGCAGGCGAGGGTGCTCCCCTCGTGGACGCGTCGCCCGACGACGGCGCCGACGTCGACTACGCGCGCGCCAAGCGCGGCGGCGAGCTGGCCGTCGAGGACGCGTTCGGGCACCGCGCGGTCCTCGCCCGGGCGGGACTGATCCTGGGGCCGCGGGAGAACGTCGGGCGCCTGCCCTGGTGGTTGCAGCGGATCGCCCGCGGCGGCCCCGTGCTCGCGCCCGGGCCCAGCGCGCTGCCCCTGCAGTACGTCGACGCGCGCGACCTCGCCGCGTTCGTGCTCGACGCGACCGAGCAGGGCCTGAGCGGGCCGTTCAACGTCGTGAGCCCCAGCGGGCACGCGACCATGGGCGAGCTGCTCGACGCGTGCGTGGCCGCGACCGGCTCGGACGCCGAGCTGCGCTGGACCACGCCCGAGCTGATCGAGGCCGCGGGCATCGCGCCCTGGACCGAGCTCCCCGTCTGGCTCCCCCCGGGCGAGCTGCACGACACCCTGCACCGCGGCGACGTGTCGCGCGCGGTCGAGGCGGGCCTGCGCAACCGGCCCGTCGAGGAGACGGTCGCGGACACCTGGGCCTGGCTGGAGACCCTGCCCGACGGCGCCGCTCCCCAGCGCGCCGACCGCCCCCGGGTGGGTCTCGACCCGGACAAGGAGGCGCGGGCGCTCGCGGGCTGACGGCCCGTCCCCCCCTCCCCCTGGGGGCGACCACGGACCCGTCGTCGGGACGTGCCGGGGTGTCCCCCGGTGCACTCCCGACGGCTTGTCCGTGGCGGTGGTCGGTCGTGCCGGAGCGTGCGCGGCCTCGACGTCACGCTCGCCCCGGCACGAGTCTCTGGGGCGGTGCTACCGCCGCGCGCTGCGCCGACGTGCGGCGCGCCGCCGCGTCGGGCTCGCGAGGTGCAGGAGCACACCGCCGAGGACCACCAGTGACGTGCTCGCCACGACCAGCGGCATGGTCTCGGCGCCGGTCTGGACGAGCCGTTCGGTGGGTGCCTCGGCCTGGGTGACCGCCTCGGCCTGCGCGGCGGCCTGCTGGGTGGTCGCGGCCGGGGCCGGCGTGCCGTCGGCGACCTCGGCCACGTCTCCGGGGATCTCGGGCTGGACGAGCGGCGTCGCGGGGGTCGTCGGCTCCTGCGTGGTGGCGGGCGTCGTGGGCTTCCGGTCCACGAGGGTGGTCGGCTCGTCGGTCGGCTCGAGGATCGTCGACCCCTTCGTAGGGACGGTCGCCGTCGGGGTGGTCCCGGGTCGCCCGGCGATCTGCGTCCACGGGGTCGTGGTGGGCTCCTCCAGGTCCGTCCACGGGGTCGTGGTGGGAGGGTCGACCTGCGTCGTCGGCACCGTCGTCGGCGTGGTCTCGGGAACCTCGACCTGCTCGGTGACCGGAGCCTCCCAGCAGACCCTCACGTGGTCGTAGGTCGGCGCGTTCAGCTCGTCGTGCGCGTCCGCCCCGACCCCCCAGCCCGGCAGCTCTCGCCCCTCGGCCGTGACGACCGTGAGGCTGCGGACGTCCGGCCCGTCCCCCTCGACCGACACCACGGAGCGGTGGAGGACGAGCACGAGGCCCGTCGTGCCGATCTCCACCCGCCCGTCGTCACCACGTCCGAGGTCGGCAGCACCGACGTCCTGGCACGTCGGTTCGCCCGGCGCCGTCTCGGCGTGGGCGGTCTGTGCAACCAGCGGCAGCGTGGCGGTGACGGCGAGCGCGAGCGCGCCGACCTGCAGGGTGCGGGCGACGGCGGTGCGGAACGTGTGGGGGCGGGGGGCGTCTGTCGAGGACATGTCTCCAGCGTCCCGCTCTGCCGCTTCCAGCGGATCGACCCGGCGTCGACCGGGACGCCCGACTTTGGTCGGTGTCCGGTTCGGGACTGCGACCTCAGTCGGCGGCGTCGCGGACCATGAGGGCGATCTGCACCCGGTTGTCGACCCCGAGCTTGTCGAACAGGTGCCCGATGTGGGACTTGACCGTCCCGATGCTCATGAAGAGCTCGGCCGCGATGCCCGCGTTGGACAGTCCACGCGCGACCGCCTGCGCGACCTCCGCCTCGCGCTCCGTGAGGGTCGCCAGGCGCTCGCGTGCGTCCGTGACCGCGCCACGGTCCGCGCGCTGCGACACCGCGGCGATGAGCTGGGCCGTGACCGACGGAGAGAGGATCGGCCGACCGGCCGAGACGGCCCGGACCGCCGCGAGCAGGTCGGGCGGTGCGGTGTTCTTCAGGAGGAAGCCCGTGGCCCCGTCGCGCAGCGCGGTGAGGACCATGTCGTCGGTGTCGAACGTGGTCAGCATGATCACGGCAAGGTCCGGGTGGGTTGCCCGTAGTCGCCGCAGCGCCTCCAGGCCGTCCATGCGCGGCATCCGGATGTCCATCAGGACGACCTGCGGCGACGTCTCCCCGACGAGCCGCAGGGCCTGTGCTCCGTCGTCCGCCTCGCCCACGACGTCCATGCCGGGGTCCGCGCCGAGCATCATGCGCAGACCGGCCCGGACCAGCTGCTCGTCGTCGACCAGGAGGACGCGGATCGGTACCTCGGGAGTCGTCACGAGTCCTCCTCGGGCCAGGGCAGCACGGTCCGCAGCACGTAGCCTCCGTGCCTGTCCGGGCCGTGCTCGAGCCGGCCCCCGGCCAGCCGTGCTCGTTCGGCGATCCCGACGAGTCCCATGCGTCCTCCCTCGATCTGGTGCGGTGTGCGTGCGCTTCCCGGGGCGTTGAGCACCTCGACCGTCAGCAGCCCGCCCGGTGCGCCGTCGACCCGGACGACGACCTGCGCTCCGGCCGCGTGCTTGCGCGCGTTGGTGAGTGCTTCCTGCACGATCCGGTACCCGTCCCTGCTCAGCTGCCCCGGCAGCCCGGGCAGGTGCTCCCGCGTCGCGGCGGCGACCTCGACGCGCACCGGTGTGCCGGCGTCGACGGCCTCGCGAGCCAGATCGTCCACGTCGGCCAGCGTCGGCTGGGGACGGTCGGGGACGGGCGTGCCCTGGTCGGCGTCGGACGACCGGAGGACCCCCAGGACCTGCCGGAGCTCGACCAGCGCGAGGTTCGCGTTGTCCCGGACCACACCTGCCGCCTCGGCGACCTGGTCCGCGGGGAGGTCGGGACGGAACGCGAGCACGCCCGCGTTCATCGCGACCAGCGAGATCCGGTGCGCCAGGACGTCGTGCATCTCGCGCGCGATGCGCGTGCGCTCGGCGACCTTCGCCTGCTCGACGCGCGCCGCCTGCTCCCGCTCGGCAGCCCGGGCTCGCTCGCTCAGCGCCTCGACGAGCTCCCGCCTGTTCCCCTGGTACGCACCGAGCCCGACGCAGGTCGCGTACACCGCGACCGCGACGAGGACCCGCGTCCACCACTGCTGCGTGGCGTCCCCCGACAGCTCGTCGACCAGGATGCCCGCCACGAACAGGGCCCCGACGCCCGCGACGGGCCACCACCGCCGCCACGTGGCCAGCGAGGCCACCGCGACGAACATGGCTCCCAGCGCCGACGAGCAGAACGCCGCGGCGACGACGAGCAGGACCGCGACGAGCACCGGCCGCGCACGACGAAGCCTCAGGAGCGCCAACGCGGCGACACCCGCAGCGGCGTCCGCGAGCCAGCGCAAGGCCGGGGCGTCGGGCGACTCCGCCACGGCGAAGGCGAGGAAGAGCGCACCCACGCCCGCCGCGAAGGCGAACGTCGCGATCTCGCCCTGGGCCGAGCGGCCGGCCGTCGCCGTCGTGCCCGCGCGCTCCGCAGCGCGCCGCGACCGGTCGCCGGGCGGCGGCGCGGGCGACGCTGCTGTGGTCAGGACGGCGCTCCCGGGCTCGGCGATGCCACGGAGACCGGCGTGATCGCCTCGTGCGCGGGCCGCGTGCGCTCGCGCACGACCAGAACGACGAGAGTCACGGCGGCGAGGACGTAGACGACCGGGATGAAGAAGTTCGCGGCGAACGTGGCGCCGGCGTCGGACGGGTGGACCCCGGCCAGGAACGAGGAGAAGTCCCACAGGGCGTGCAGCGCCATGGCCGCGATGATCGTCCCCGTCCCGCGCCGTGCGAGGTACAGACCTGTCCCGGTGAGTGCCGCGAAGAAGATCTGGATGACGGCGCCCGGCTCGTTCAGCAGCAGGTTGGTGAGGTGGAACCCTCCGAACCACAGCGTCGTCCAGAGGATCGCCATGCCCTCGGAGCGGTCGCCCTGACGCATCGCGCGCAGGACGACGCCGCGGAACAGGGTCTCCTCGGTGAAGCCGACCAGCAGGCTCGCCAGGAGGACCGCGAGCAGGTGCTCGGGAGCGAACAGCGACCAGTCGAGCCCCGCGAGGTGCAGCACGGCGACAAGGACCATGACGGCCGGCAGGGTCCACAGGAACCAGCCCGTCGGCAGCCGGCGCGCGTCCCGGAAGACGTGGTCCCAGCGTGCCCAGGCGAGGAAGGCCACGAGCCAGACCGCCCCGGCCGCCAGCGGCAGGACCACCGAGCGCATCGTGGACCCGGCGGTGTCGAAGAAGTCCTCGTACCCGACGCCCGAGATCCGCATCAGGCCGATCACGACCACGCAGTAGACGACGAACACGACCGCCGCGACGGGGACCGTGGGCGCGACGCGCCACCGGGACGAGAGCTCGGCACGTGAGGACATGACGCTCCGTTCGTGACGGGCCCGACCGACGTGCCGCACCCGACGCCAACTTATCCGGCACCCCCGCGCCCTGCCGGGAAGCGAGGCCGCACCGTGTCAGAGCGCGCGCGGTGCCTGGGCCACGCTCCACGCGGGCCGGGGGTCACGGCCGCAGGTAGTCGAAGATCAGTGTCGTGCTCGTGCCCGCGACCTCGGGGCGGACGCTGAGCGTGCTCGCGACGAGGTCCCGCAGCACGGTCGAGTCGCGCACCGCGACGTGCACCATGAAGTCCCGGTCGCCCGTCACGAAGTAGATGCCCTCGACGTTGGGCAGCCCTGCGAGGTAGTCGCGGAACGCCGTGAGGCCCGACCGGGCGTGCGAGTGCAGGCGCACCGCGATGAGCGCCTGGAGGCTCCGGCCCATGGCCGCCGGGTCGATCTCGGTGCGGAAGCCCTGGATGACACCGCGCTCCTGGAGCGAGCGGATGCGCGTGTGGCACGTCGACGGCGCGATCCCGACGGCCTCCGCGACGGCCTTGTTGGTGGCCCGCGCGTCGGCGTCGAGGACGGCGAGGATGCGGCGGTCGGTCTCGTCGAGCACGGCCGCCTGGACCTGCGTCGACCCGGCCCGAAGATCGTTCGGCATGGTCCCCCACTCTCGTCATCCTGGAGAAGATCGTTCGGCCAGGCACCCTTCTCACGAAGAACATGTCAGCCTGCTTGAACCCTACCGAAGATCCCTCCACCATGGGGGTGAGGCGCAACCCGTCTCCCACGACCCGGCCTCAGCATCCTCGAGGCCGGGTCGACAACGTCTCAGGGCAAAGGAGCCCCCGATGACCACCCCGTCACGCACCACCCCTGGTTCCCCCGCCCCCCGCACCGCGGTCGTCGTCGGCGCAGGCATGGTGGGTCTCGCGACCGCCTGGCACCTGCAGCGCCGCGGCGTCGAGGTCACGGTCCTCGACCGCGAGGGGGTCGCCGCAGGTTCCTCGTGGGGCAACGCCGGCTGGCTCACGCCCGGCATGGCCATGCCCCTGGCCGACCCGACGCTGTGGACCTACGCCCCCAAGGCGCTGCTCGACCCGACCGCGCCCCTGCACGTCCCGGCCCGGCTCGACCCGCGCCTGTGGTCCTTCCTCGCCCGGTTCGCGACCCACGCGACCCAGCGCGCGTGGGACCGCGCGATGGCCGCGCTCACCCCGATCGACCGGCTCGCGCTCGACGCGTTCGACGAGCTCGCCGCGCACGGCGTCGCGGCCCGCTCGACCCCCGGACCGTTCGTCATCGGCTTCGAGGACGAGAGGCAGGCCGCGCCGTTCCTCCACGAGATCGCCCAGGTCGAAGCCGCGGGGCAGGTGGTCCCGCTGCGCCGCATCGACCGGCCCGACGGCGCCGCTCGCCCCTCCGGCGCGTCGCACCCGGGCGACGGTCGAGCGCCCGAGGTGCGCGACGCCGTCGGGCGGCCTGCACAGCTCACCGACCGCGTGCGCGCCGTCTACGCGCTGGAGGGCCAGCGGTTCATCGAGCCCGGACCGTTCGTCGGCGCGCTGGGTGACGCGGTCCGCGCGCGCGGCGGACGCATCCTGACCGGCGCGGCCGTCACGGGCCTGCGCGCCCAGGAGGGGCGCGGCGTGCAGGTGCTCGTCGACGGGCAGGAGCCCGTGGTCGCCGACGTCGCGGTCCTCGCGACCGGCGCGTGGCTGCCCGGGCTTGCGAAGCCGCTCGGGGTGCGGACGCTCGTCCAGGCCGGGCGCGGCTACTCGTTCACCGTCAAGACCGACGTGCCCGTCGAGCAGCCGATCTACCTGCCGTCGCGCCGCGTCGCGTGCACGCCCTACCAGGGGCGGTTCCGCATCGCGGGGACCATGGAGTTCCGCGGCCCCGACGAGCCGTTCCAGCCGCGGCGCATCGACGCGATCCTCGCGTCCGTGCGCGACCTGTTCCAGGGCGTCGACCTCGACGACCGGCACGACGAGTGGGTCGGTTCTCGGCCAGTGACCCCCGACGGGCTGCCGCTCGTCGGCGCGACCCGGGCTCCCGGCGTGTACGTCGCGGGCGGGCACGGCATGTGGGGCATCGTGCTCGGGCCCGCGACCGGGCGGCTGCTCGCCGAGCAGATCATGAGCGGGACCGTGCCGCCGGAGATCAGGAGCTTCGACCCGCTGCGGTGAGGCGGGTACGGCCACCCGGCCGCAAAGCCGCCGACACGTGACCGGATGCCCCCTGAATCGCGCGGATCAGGGGGCATCTGCTCACGTCTCGGCGAGAGCGGCCGGTGCCGCGTCGACCCGGATGCGTTCCAGGTAGTCGGCGATCGCGTCGCGGTTCCTCGTGAGGGTGCCGATGCGCTCGGTCATCCGGGCCAGCTCGGTCTCGAGCAGCGCGATCTTGTCCGGGTAGGCGTTGTGCAGGTGGATCTCGCGCGGCTGGTTGAGGCACGGCAGCAGCTCGGCGATGATCCGCGTCGGGAACCCGACCTCGAGCAGGCCCCGGATCTGGAGCACTCGGTCGACGAGGTGCTCGCCGTACTCGCGGTAGCCGTTCTCCTCGCGCTGCGGGGTCAGGAGCCCCTGCTCCTCGTAGTACCGCAGCAGGCGCGTGGCCGTGCCGGTGCGGCGGGACAGCTCGCCGATGCGCATGTGATGCACCCCTCTCGCGGGTCGGGCTTGACCTTCACACCCATGTCAGACATTCATGCTAACCCTATGACCACCTGCACCGCTCCGACGGAGCCGTCGACCGACGCTCCCCCGACGGCCACAGCGCCCGCTTCGTCCGCAGCGCCCGCCGCGCCTGCGGGGTCCGCGACCTCCACAGCGCCGCCTGCGCCCCCGACGACCACTCCCCCCGACCGGACCGGCGCCACCACGGACGCTCCGCCGTCGGGCACGCGCTTTCCCCTGCTGCCGCTGCTCGCCCTGGCCGCGACCGGGTTCGTCACGCTCCTCACCGAGGTGCTGCCCGCGGGCGTGCTGCCCGCGCTCAGCGGCGACCTCGGGGTCTCCGCGAGCGCCGCCGGGCAGACCGTCACGGTCTTCGCGATCGGGGCGATCGTCGCCGCGATCCCGCTCAGCCGCGCCACGGCCCGCTGGCCCCGGCGCCGCCTGCTGCTCACGACGATCGCAGGGTTCGCGGTCGCGAACACCGTGACGGCAGTCTCGTCGAGCTACGCCCTCACGCTCGGCGCCCGCTTCGCGGCGGGGCTCGTCGCCGGGCTGACCTGGGCCCTGCTCGCCGGGTACGCGCGTCGTCTCGCCGCTCCGGAGCAGGCCGGGCGGGCGCTCGCGATCGCGATGGGCGGCGCCCCGCTCGCGCTGGCCCTCGGCGTCCCGGCGGGGACCGCGCTGGGCGCGACCGTCGGGTGGCGCTGGGCGTTCGGCGCCATGACGATCCTCAGCCTCGGGCTGGCGGCGTGGGTTCGCTGGGGCGTGCGGGACTTCCCGGGCGAGCCGCGCGGGACGCAGGTGCCGATCGGGCGGGCGCTGCGGCTGCCCGGCGTCGCGCCCGTCGTGCTCGTGACGGGCCTGACCGTCCTCGCCTACAACGTCTTCTCGACGTACGTCGCGGTGTTCCTCGAGGACGTCGGGCTCGGCGCGCAGACTGGCGTGCTCCTCGCGGTGCTGGGGGCGACGTCGTTCGCGAGCCTCGTCGTGATCGGCGCCCTGATCGACACGCACCTGCGCATCATGACGATCCTCGCCTCGACCCTGCTGGGGGTCGCGGGCCTGACGCTGGCCGTCGCAGCGGCCTCGCCCGTCGCTGTCTACGCCGCGGTCGCCGCGCTGGGCTTCGCGTTCGGCGGCAGCGGGACCCTGTTCCAAACGGCGCTCGCGCGAGCCGCAGGTCCCGCGGCCGACGTCGCACAGTCCGCGTTCGTCACCTCGTGGAACGGGGCGCTCGCGCTCGGCGGGATCGTGGGTGGCGTGGTGCTGGGCGCGGGCGGTTCGGGTGCGCTGCCGTGGGCGACGCTCGCGCTCGCGGTGCCCGTCGTGGGGATCGTGGTCGGGGCGCGGCGGCACGCGTTCCCGGCGGCACCGCGTGATGTGCGGTCGGTCGGGAAGCGCGGGTCGGCCCGCGCCTGAGCGGCGACCGTCGACCGTCGACCGTCGACCGTCGAGATCGGGCTCGTTGTCGCTGGATCGCCCGGTATGGCGGCAACGACCCCGATCTCGCGGTGCAAGCAACCGGGGCGTCAGGACAGAGTCAGGGTGACACCGTCACACTCCCAGGGGGACCCATGCCGCACCGCCGACCAGCACGTCCGCTCCGCGCAGGCTCGCCGCTCGCCCTCGCCGGGCCGCTGCTCGTCGGGCTGCTGCTCGTCGGCGGATGCGCCGGAGCGGTGTACGAGCCCGACCCTGGGGCCGTTCCCTTCGAGCTCACGACCCACTGCGGCATCGACGAGCTCGTGCACGAAGGCCTCCGGTACCAGCGGGTCGACGGTCCGCTCGACACCGGCGGCGGCAACCCTCCCCGCGGATGGGACAACCCCTCCCAGGAGGGGTGGCTGCTCGTCGAGGGTGACCGCGCGACCTTCACCGACGACCAGGGACACGAGGAGGTCTTCGAGGTACGCGAGGGCGCGACCGAAGCGATCGACCTCTGCTCCTGACCCGCCGAGCCCAGCCCGCCGAGCCCAGGCCCGGCGAGAAGTGAGTAGATGCCCCTGATCCCCAAGGATCAGGGGCATCTACTCACTTCTCGGCGGCAGGTGCCGCCAGACAAGCGGGTCAGCCCTCGAACTTCTCCGGGTCCGGCCCGATGCGCCCGTCGGCGCGGTCGAGCCCGTCGATCGCCGCGACCTGCTCGGCCGACAGCTCGAAGCCCAGCACGTCGAGGTTCGACGCGATGCGCTCGGGGGTCACGGACTTGGGGATCGCGACGGTCCCGGCCTGCAGGTGCCACCGGAGCACGACCTGCGCCGGGGTCACGCCGTGCGCATCGGCGATCGCGGAGAGGACCGGGTCACCCAGCACGGTCCCCTGGCCCAGCGGGCTCCACGCCTCGGTCACGATCCCGAGCTCGCGGTGGTGCGCCCGCAGCGCCCGCTGCGAGAACGCCGGGTGCAGCTCGACCTGGTTCACGGCCGGTGTCACGCCCGTGGCCGCGACGACCGCGTCGAGGTGCTCGGCCGTGAAGTTCGAGACGCCGATCTCGCGGACCAGCCCCGCCTCGCGCAGCACGACGAGCTCCTCCCACGCCTCGACGAAGCGGCCCGCCCCGGGCACGGGCCAGTGGATCAGGTACAGGTCGAGGCGGTCGAGCCCGAGCCGCTCGAGGCTCTGCTCGAACGCGGGGCGCACGGCCTCGCGCGCCATCGCGTCGATCCACAGCTTGCTCGTCACGAACACCTCGTCGCGCGGCAGGCCCGACGCGGCGATGCCCGCGCCGACCCCCTTCTCGTTGCCGTAGACGGCGGCCGTGTCGATGCTGCGGTAGCCCGCGTCCAGGGCGAGCGAGACGGCCTGGGCGGTCTCGCCGTCGGGCACCTGGAAGACGCCGAAGCCGAGCTGCGGGATGCTCGTCCCGCCGCGCAGAGCGACCGCGGGGACGGTGGTGGTGCTGGTCATGAGGGTTCTCCTTCGGGTGGTGGGTGGGTCAGTGCGCCGTGACGGGCACAGGCGGCACGGGCGCCTCGGCAGGCGTGCCGGCGGTCCGACGCTCCTGGAGCGTCGCGACGCCGAGCGCCACGACCGCGAGCAGCGTGAGCGCGGCGCCCGCCCACAGGGGCGAGGTGAAGCCGAGCCCGGCCGCGATGGTCAGGCCGCCGATCCACGCGCCGAGCGCGTTGCCCACGTTGAACGCGGCGATGTTGGCGCCCGACGCCATGGTGGGGGCGGCCTGGGCGTGGCCCATGATGCGCATCTGGAGGCCGGGCACGGTCGCGAACCCGAACGCCCCCATGAGGAACAGCGAGACCAGGGTCATGACCTGGCTCGTCGCGGTGAGCGCGAAGACCGCGAGGACCACGGTCAGCGCGCCGAGGAGCACGAGCAGGCTCGTGGTCAGGCGCCGGTCGGCGGCCTTGCCGCCCAGGTAGTTGCCGACGAACAGCCCCGCGCCGAACAGCACGAGCAGCCACGGCACGCTCGTGGTCGCGAACGAGCCGACCTCGGTGACCGTGAAGGCGATGTAGGTGAACGCGCCGAACATGCCGCCGAACCCGAGCACGGTCACGAGGATCGACCACCAGACCTGCGGGTTGCGGAAGGCCGCGAGCTCGGTCCGCAGGGACGGCGTGCCCGACGGCGCCGCTCCCGCCGGGCGAGCGGGGTCGCCGTGTGCGGTGGCCGAGCGGGCTGCGTCACCGGGGGCTGCCGCAGCGCCGTGCGCGCCGGACGCCCGGCGCGTGGACGGCACGAGCAGGACGATCCCGACGAGCGCGACGACGCCGATGACGGTGATGGCCCAGAACGTCGAGCGCCAGCCGTACTGCTGACCGAGGAACGTGCCGAACGGTACGCCCAGGACGTTGGCGGTCGTGAGGCCTGCGAACATCGTCGCGATGGCGCCCGCGCGCTTGGCCGGGGCGACCATGTCGGCCGCGACGACCGCGCCGATCCCGAAGAACGCACCGTGGCACAGGGCCGCGAGGATGCGCCCGCCGAGGAGCAGCTCGTAGGTGGGGGCGAGGGCCGAGAGCAGGTTCCCGGCGATGAACAGGATCATGAGGCTGCCGAGGACCGTCTTGCGGTCGAGGCGGATCACGGCGGCCGTGAGGCCGATGGCTCCGACCGCCACCGCGAGCGCGTAGCCCGAGATGAGGTAGCCGGCGACGGCCTCGGTCACGCCGAACTCTCCTGCGATCTCCGGCAGGAGACCCATGATGACGAACTCGGTGAGCCCGATCCCGAAGCCCCCGACGGCGAGGGCGAGAAGACCCAGCGGCATGCGCTGCTCCTTGTCTGTGTCTGGCACCTCGCGCATCGGCGTGTGTGCAACAACCGGCGCGTGCAGTAGTTGCAGGCGCCTCATAAATAGTTGCACGCGCTGGTAGTTCACACAAGCGGTATAGTTGAGAGCGACGTCACGACAGGCACAGGAGGCACGCATGGGCATCGGGGACGACGCCGTCGAGATCCGCTCGCAGGGCTGGCGCACGCTCGCCGCGCTGCACGGCATCCTCGACACCGCGCTCGAACGCGCGCTCCAGGCCGACCACGGCCTCTCGGTCGTCGAGTACACCGTGCTCGACGCGCTCTCGCGCCAGGACGGCTGGCACATGCGCATGCAGCAGCTCGCGCGCGCCGCAGCCCTGAGCAGCAGCGCCACGACCCGCCTCGTCAACCGCCTCGAGGACCGCGGCCTCCTCACGCGCATCCTGTGCCAGGACGACCGCCGCGGCATCTACACCGAGCTCACCCCGCAGGGCGAGCAGCTCCTGCGCCAGGCCCGGCCCACGCACGACACGGCTCTCGAGCAGGCGCTCACCGAGGCCTGCCAGGTCGAGGAGCTCGCGCCGCTCGTCGCGGCGCTGCACGAGCTTCCGGCCGAACCGTCGGCGAGCGCGGTGCCCGTGGGCGCGACCGCCTGAGAGCCGTTGCCCTCCCCCTCGCGGGAGGGTGCGGCCCCGTCGTCGAGTGTGCAGTTCGGGTCGTCCCGAGCGTTCCCAGACGACCCGAGCTGCACGCTCGGCGCGACGGCACGGGCCCCCACGAGGAGGTCGGCTGACAACCCGCACCGAATCTGGGACCCTCGTCCCATGGGGGACCCCGCGACGACGCCGACACCGCACGACGGTGACCACCACGGGCCTGTCCCGGCGACGGTCGGGGCCTCGGCCGCCGCCCCCGCCTACGGCTTCGCCGAGCCTGCCGCGCACCCCTCGCCCGCCCTCCCGCCGGGCCTGGCCACCTCCCTCCCGCTCGACCTCACCGACCTCGACGACGCCCCGCTCGTCGGCCCGTACGCGAGCTGGCTACGACGCGTCGGGGCGTTCCTGCTCGACAACTCGATCCTGGCCGCGATCATGTTCGTGGTCGTCGGCCCGGGGGGCGCGCCGAGCGCGCTCCCCGGTCTGGACAACAACGGCAGCATGGGCACCGCGTTCGAGGACGTGACCTGGTCCGAGAGCGCGTGGATGATCGGGGCGGTGCTCGCGATGGCCCTTCTCCAGGCGTACACGGGCGCGACGCCCGGCAAGCGGGCCGCGGGGATCGTCGTCGTCAACCGGGACTCCGGCCGACCGGTCGGCTTCCTCACCACCGTCCTGCGCTGGCTCGCGCACGTCCTCGACGCGCTGTGCTTCGTCGGGTACCTGCGTCCGCTGTGGGACGAGCAGCACCGCACGTTCGCGGACAGCCTGCTGTCGACGGTCGTCGTGAGGTCCGTCGCGCCGGAGCCCCACGCGTTGCTCGCGCCGTTCGTCCGGGAGGGACGACGCGGGTCCAAGGTCGTCACCGGAGCGGCGACCGTCCTGTGCGTGGCCGGCCTGCTGTACGCCTACGGCCCCACGACGACCACGGGCGGGAGGTTCGTGTCGTCGGTGGCCTGCACGACGTGGGAGCACGAGGACCGCCCCGACCCGGCCCGGCTCGGCGAGGCGTCCTTCAGCAGCACGACGCCCGGCACGATCAGCCGCCTCGGGGTGACCCACCCCTACCCGACCGACGGCGCGGGGCCGTCGGAGATCACGCTCGCCTGGGAGGGCGACCTCCCGGCAGGTTCCGCGGTCTCGCTCGAGGCGGTCCTCACGGCCCCGGACGACACCCGGCTGGAGTACTCGGCGCCGCTCGGCACGGACGGCGACGGGTTCGGCACCGAGCCCACGAGCCCCGGCACGATCGAGCTCCCCGCGAACGACCTCCGAGACGTCGGGGCCGGGTGGACCTGGACCGCCCAGATGCGCGTCGACGGCGTCGCGACCCCGGCCTGCGGCGGCGACGTCCCGTCCTGAGCCGGCCCGTCGAGCAGGGCCGTCGCAGCCCGCCGTGCCGCACGCCCGACGGCGCCGCTCACCCCGGCAGCGCGACGTCCGGTCCGGCCAGCACCAGCAGGATGGCGCACACCGCCGCGACGGCCATGCTGAGCGCGAACGGCAGCCGGCTCGTGGTCCGTCGCACGGCGACCACACCCGCCGAGACCGCGAGCGCCACCGCCACGATCCCGCCCACCCAGGCCGCGACGCTCGGCGGTCCGGGCGGGCCGAGCACCACGACGGCGACGGCCGCGACGAGCACGACCGGGGCCAGCACGCTCGCTCGTGTCCGGCCGAGCCGGTGCGGCAGCCCGCGGATGCCGGTGGCCCGGTCGTCCTCGAGGTCGGGCAGCGTGTTGGCGACGTGCGCGCCCACCCCCAGGAGCGCGGTCGCGGCCATGGCCCAGGGGGCTGCGACCCGGTCGCCGGGAGCCGCGAGCACCACGAACAGCGGCAGCAGCCCGAACGAGACCGCGTAGGGGGCCCAGGACCACACGGTCGACTTGAGCCACGCGTTGTACGACCACGCGCTCGCGACGGCCACGAGGTGCACCAGCCCGGCCACGAGCCCGGTCGCGACCGACAGCACGACGCACAGGGTCGCCGCGACGAGTGCCGCGGCGTGCACCTGCCGCGTCGAGACGAGGCCGGCGACGACGGGCTTGTCGGTGCGCTGCACCGCGACGTCGCGGCGGGCGTCGAGCCAGTCGTTGGACCAGCCCACCGAGAGCTGACCGGTGAGGACCGCGGCGACCACGAGCGCCGTCGTCGTCGGGCCCGAGCCCACTCCTGCGGCGAAGAAGCCGGCCAGGGCGGTGACCACGACCGTGGGCCCCGCGTGGCTCGCGAGCGCGAGCCCCCGCACCGTCGTCAGGGTCGTCTCCCTCGTCGTCCTCGTCACCGCACCGCCGTCCCTGCCGTCGCTGCCGTCCCCGCCGTCGTGGGGATCCTCGCCCGTCCGACGCTAGCAACGCGCGGCCCGCGCGTCGCCGTGACACGATGCGGGAATGTCGCGGTTGCTCGCGGTCGGTCCGGCTCTGCCGGGCGTCGCACACCCTCAGAGCGAGATCACGGACACGATCGGGCCCCTGCTGACCCCGTCGCCCTCCAAGCGCGCCGTCCTGCGGCGGCTGCACGAGGCGAGCGGCGTGCGGACCCGCCACACGGCCCTTGCTCTCGACGAGTACGCGGGGCTCACGTCGTTCGGGGTCGCGAACGACCACTTCATCCGCGTCGGCACGGACCTCGCCGAAGAGGCGTGCCGCACCGCGCTCGACGCCGCCGGGCTGGCCCCGGAGGAGGTCGACTTCCTGCTCTTCACCTCGGTGACCGGGATCGCGGCGCCCTCGATCGACGCACAGCTCGTGACGCGCCTGGGTCTGCGGACCGACGTCAAGCGGCTGCCGTCGTTCGGGCTGGGCTGCGTCGCGGGGGCCGCGGGGATCGCCCGCGTGCACGACTACCTCGCCGGGCACCCGCAGGACGTCGCCCTGCTGGTGTCGGTCGAGCTGTGCTCGCTCACGCTCCAGCACGGCGACGACTCCATGGCGAACCTGGTCTCGACCGGGTTGTTCGGCGACGGCGCGGCGGCCGTGGTCATGGTCGGCGACGCGCACCGGGCGGGCTTCCCGCCCGTGGACGGCCAGTCCGGGGACCCCCGGCCCGGGCTGCCCGACGGCGCCGCCCAGGGTGTCGAGGTCCTCGACACCCGCAGCCGCCTGTACCCCGAGACGGCCGACCACCTCGGCTGGACGATCCGCGACAGCGGCTTCGGGATCGTGCTGTCCGCGGGCCTTCCCGAGGTCATCGCGGCACACCTCGCGGGGGACGTGAAGTCGCTGCTCGCCGAGCACGACCTCGCGACCGAGGACGTCGGGACGTGGGTCGTGCACGCGGGCGGGCCGCGCATCCTCGACGTCGTCCGCGACTCGCTGGGTCTCGACGAGGCGGACCTGCGCCTCAGTCGGGAGTCGCTCGCCGCCGTCGGGAACCTGTCGTCGTCGTCGGTGCTGCACGTGCTCGCTGCGACGCTCGCGGCACGCGAGGCGTACCCCGGGCGGCGCCTCGCGGCGCCGCGCACGACCGACGGCCGGCACGGCGTCCTCATGGCGTTCGGGCCAGGGGTGAGCGCCGAGCTCGTGCTGCTCCGCCTGCCCGCGTCGCCGCTGGAGGGCTGATGCTCGTCTTCTTCTACGTCGTGGTCGGGGCGACCGCGCTCGAACGGCTCGCCGAGCTCGTCGTCTCGGCGCGCAACGCGCGGTGGTCGTTCGCACGTGGCGGCATCGAGACCGGGCGCGGCCACTTCCCCGCGATGGTCGCCCTGCACACGGGCCTGCTCGTCGCGTGCGTGGTCGAGGTCAACGTCGCGGACAGGCCGTTCATCCCCTGGGTCGGGTGGCCCGCGTTCGTGCTCGTGGTCGCGAGCCAGGCACTGCGCTGGTGGTGCATCACCTCGCTCGGGCCGCGGTGGAACACGCGCGTGATCGTGGTCCCCGGGCTGCCGTGGGTCGACCGCGGCCCCTACCGATGGATCGCGCAGCACCCCGGGCAGCGCTGGTTCCGCCACCCCAACTACGTTGCGGTGGTCGTCGAGGGGTTCGCGCTGCCGCTCGTCCACTCGTGCTGGACGACCGCGCTCGTCTTCACGGTGCTCAACGCCGTGCTGCTGCTGCGGTTCCGGCTCCCGGCCGAGGAGCGCGCGCTCGACGCGCTCCCGCGCACGTGACCGACACCGACGTGCTGGTCGTCGGCGGCGGGCCGGTCGGGCTGGCCGCCGCGATCGAGGCGCGGCTCGCGGGGTACGACGTCGTCGTGGTCGAACCGCGCACAGGCCCTGTGGACAAGGCGTGCGGCGAGGGCCTCATGCCCGGCGCGCTGCGGGCGCTCCAGGCCCTCGACGTCGACCCCGACGGTCACGTCCTGCGCGGCATCAGCTACCGCGACGCACACCGGCACGCCGACCACCTCTTCACGGCCGGGCAGGGCCGGGGCGTGCGGCGGACCACGTTGCACGCCGCGCTCGCGGAGCGCGCGGCGTCGCTCGGAACCACGACCGTGACCGGCCGGGTCGAGAACATCGACGAGACCGCGGACCGGGTGTCGGCCGCCGGGATCAGCGCGCGCTGGCTGCTCGGCTGCGACGGGCTGCACTCGACCGTGCGCCGCCTCGCGGGTCTGGAGGTCGGGGCCGACGCGCCGGCGCACGAGTCGCTCCTGGCGCGGAGCCGCCACGGCGGCGAGGGCCACGACGGGGCGGACCGCCCCGGGGACGAGGCGGCGCCGCACGCCGCGCGCATCCCCAGCGAGCTCGGTGGCACCGCCCCTCCCGTTCGCCCCGGCCCGGACCCGCGGCGCCGCTTCGGCCTGCGCCGCCACTTCCGCGTGCCCGCGTGGACGGACCTGGTCGAGGTCCACTGGGGCGACCACGTCGAGGCGTACGTGACGCCCGTGGCGCGCGACGTCGTCGGGATCGCGATGCTCGGCCCCACCGGGACGCACTTCGACGAGGCCCTCGCGGGCTTCGCCGGGCTGGCCGAGCGCCTGGGGGACGCCGAGCCGTTGGGCCCGGTCCGCGGTGCCGGCCCCCTCCGCCAACGTTCCCGACGGCGCAGCACGGGCCGGGTGCGCCTCGTCGGGGACGCGTCGGGGTACGTGGACGCCCTGACGGGCGAGGGGCTGCGCGTGGGTCTCGCGCAGGCGAGCGCCGCCGTCGGGCACCTGGACGACCCGGGCGCGTACGAGCGCGACTGGGCGCGCGTCACGCGCGACTACCGGGTGCTGACCTCGGGGCTCGTCGCGTGGGCGACCTCACCCGCGCGCCGGGCGATCGTGCCGCTTGCGGCGCACGTGCCCTGGCTCTACGGGAAGGTCGTGGAACGGCTCGCGCGCTGATCGTGTCCGCGTCGGAGCAGGTCGGAGAAGTCTCCCCCACCCCGTATCCGCGGACCGTCGCCAGGGGCTACGATCAGCGACGGCGACGCGAGCCCCTGCCCGCGTCGCCACCTCAGCGAGACAACGCCCCTGACCGGCCGTCGGTCAGGGGCGTTTGCGACGGCCGTGCTCTACCCGCAAGAACCGAGGATCGCGATGCCGCACCGCCGATGGAAAGAACAACGCCTGTGTCCGCAGTGCCAGGAGGTGGTGCTGGTCGAGATGCGCTTCGTCGCAATGCCCTCCGCCCCGGGCGAGGACGTCACGATGGAAGCAGTCGGCACCGACGACGCGGGTCACGAGTTCCACTGACCCCGTCGCGGCGACGGGTCAAGAAGTGGCCCCGAGCCTGCCCCCTCCGTGCTCACCCCGTGCCGGGTGGTCGGGGGCCGCTTCCTTGAGCTCGACGAAGACGGCGTGAGTCGCTGTCGTCCCGGTGTTCTCCCCGACGTGCACCTGTTCGGGGAGCCAGCGCGTCTCCCCCGCCTCCAGCACGACGTCCATGACCCGATCACCCGACGAGATACGCCGCTCGAAGCCGCTCAGCGTGTACATGACGCTGTCGGGGTGATGGTGCGGGTGCGTCCGCGTACCTGGCTGGTCCTCGTACTCCAGCACCCGGATGCGGTCGTTCTCGAAGACCACGCGATAGTGGTCGGGATCCGTGACCGTCGGGTCGTCCGGCTCCTGCCGTCCCTGTCCCATGCTCGCCTCGGAACGTCGTGGCCCGTCGTCGTCGACCGGCGCGTCCCTCGAGCATCCCACCATCTGACCTGCACGCACCTCGGGTGCGCCCCCGCCCGCCCGTCGGCGAGCCCGGTGCCGGGGCCGGGCCTAGGAGATGCCGCGGTCCCGCGCCCAGCGCAGGATGTCGGCCCGGTTCGAGACGCCGACCTTGCGGTAGATGCTGCGCAGCTGGGACTTGACCGTGTTCCTCGTGACGAACAGGATCGCCGCGAGCTGCTCCAGCGTCATGTCCTCCGTGAGGTGCGTGAGCACCACCAGCTCACGGCGGGACAGCACGACCTCCTCCTGCACCTCGTCAGGAGGTGGGGACTTCGGGGACGTTCGCTCCGTGATGGACATGGTTCCTCCGTCAGTGGCCGCCGCACGTCGCCCACTCTTGTGATCCGGTCTCTTCCGGCTCCTGTAGATGAGACCGGATGGAAACGGATCCATGACGCGAGTTCGTGACATGTTGTCGCCCGGCAGGCTCTCGACCCTGCCGCCCGGCGGCTCTCGACCCGACGGGATCAGCCGGCGCCCTCGCCGGGCAGGCCCGCGTCGTGGCCGAGGATCGCGGCCTGCGTCCGGTTCGTCACCCCGAGCTTGACCATGGCGTGGGTCAGGTGGGTCTTGACCGTCGGCTCGGCCATGTAGAGCGCCCGCGCGATCTCGGCGTTCGACAGGCCCGTGGCAAGGAGACCGACGACGGCCCGCTCCCGCTCGCTCAGCTCCCCCACCCTGGCCCGCGCCTCCGCCTGCCGCGTGGTCATGGCCGGGCCGAGCGAGTCCAGCAGCCTGCGGGTCACGGCCGGCGACAGCATCGCGTCCCCCTCCGCCGCGGCCCGGATCCCGCGCTGCACCTCGCTCACCGTGCTGTCCTTGAGGAGATAGCCTGCGGCACCGGCCCGCAGCGCGGGCACGACGTACTCGTCGTACTGGAAGTTCGTGAGGATGACGACCGCGACCTCCGGCGCCACGCGGCGGATCTCCTGCGTGGCCTCGATGCCGTTCATGACGGGCATCTGCATGTCCATGAGGACGACGTCGGGGCGGCGCGCGATCACCGCCTCGACCCCCAGGCGGCCGTTCGCGGCCGTCCCGACGACGTCGAGGTCGTCGGCTGCGTCGACGAGGGCGGCCATCCCCTCGCGGAAGAGGCTCTCGTCGTCGACGACCACGACCCGGGTCATGCGGGCCCCCACGGCAGCACGGCCTCGACCCGGAAGCCGCCGTCGGACGTCGGTCCGATCGTGGAGCTCCCACCGACGAGCTGGACCCTCTCGCGGATGCCCTGGAGCCCGTGACCACCCGTGGGCAGCTCGATCTCGGGGATCGCCGTCGGACCGTTGCGGACCTCGACCCGCAACGAGTCCGCCTCTTCGCGGACCGCCACGGAGGTCTCGGCGCCGGGCGCGTGCCGCACCGCGTTCGTCAGCGCCTCGCGCACGATGCGCACGGCCGTGCGCTCGGTGACGCCCGGGGGCTCTCCCGGGTCGACGTCGGCGTCCACCTCGACCGGTTGACCCACGGCTCGCGCCTCCGCCACCAGCACGGCGACGTCCCGGAACGACGGCTGCTCGAGCCCCGCGGGGCTCCCGTCCCGGCTGAGCAGGTGCAGCACGCCCCGCATCTCCTCGAGCGCCTCGCGCGCGGTGTCCCGGATACGGTCCACGTCGTCGCGGACCTGCGGGTCGTCGACCTTGGTCTCCAGGAGGTTGGTCTGCAGCACGACGTAGCTGATCCGGTGGGCGACGACGTCGTGCATCTCGCGGGCGAGCCGTTCGCGCTCGGTCGTGCGCACCTGGGTCGCCACGTGCTCCGCGGCCTCGATGCCCCGGTCCCGGATCGCGGCCTCCGCGACCCGCTCCGCACGTCGGCTCCGACCCGCGAGCCACGGCCCGAGCACGAGCAGGACCAGCACTGTCGCGATCGCGACGTCAGACCTGCCGAACGCGAGCGGCGCAGCGGGCAGGACCAGGATCGCGCCGGTCACCGCCCACGCCGTGCTGCGTCGTGGACCGAGCCGCTCTCCTGCGGCGAACGCCGCGAGAACGAGCGCGGGGATCGGCGAGATCCAGGACAGGAGCGCACAGCCCACGAGAGCCGGTCCGACGAGCGCCGGCCGCAGGAGAAGCGCTGCGCCCAGGAGCTGCGCAACCAGCTCGGCCCACAACGGCGCGCCCTGGACGCCGACCACCGAGCGAGAGACCGCCACGGCGACCCCTGCCAGCGCGGCGAACGACGCGACCGCGACGTCGCGGCGCGTCGTCCAGGCCCGAGCGGGCATCTGCATGCTGCCAGGCTAGCCAGGAACGCCGGGGGACGGCGGTCGAAGCGGGACGACCTTGCCCAGAGGCAGGTACGCGCGCAGGGCGCCCCTCCGTGTCGGAGGGAGCGCCCTGCGGTCGCGTCATGCGGTCGGACAGCGAGCGCTCATCGGTCCGTGCTGGTCGCCGTCTTGCGACGCCCTGCGAGGACGAGCCCCGTGCCGGTCAGGACGATGAACGCTCCTGCGACGGCGAGCAGGCCGGTGTTCACGCCGGTCGTGGCGAGGTTCGCAGCCTCGGTCCGCTGGGCCGCGGCGGCCACCGGGACGGTGTCCGTCAGACCCAGGTTCGTCGGGTCGGACGAGGCGACGGTCCGGACGGTCCCGTCGGTCCCGACGAAGACGGGGTCCACCGCGTCGATGACGACGGGTGCCGTCGGGTCCTCGGGCACGACCGGGTTCTCAGGATCCGTGGGGTCCTCGGGCACGACCGGGGTCGTCGGGTCCTCGGGCACGACCGGGGTCGTCGGGTCCTCGGGCACGACCGGGGTCTCAGGATCCGTGGGGTCCTCCGGGGTGACGGGCGCCTCGGGCTCGTCGGCCAGGCTGATGCCGACCCAGTCCCACGCGGTCGAGGGGCGGTCGAGCTCGCCGAGGCCGATCAGCCAGTGCGGGAACGTCGCCGGCATCCACTGGCCGTTCTCGTCCGTGGTCCCGTGGTTGTTGTGGTCGTTGCCCGTGTAGAAGTGCGGGCTGCCCTGCTCGGTGCCCTGCGCCGAGCCCCAGAGCTGGAACTGCGGGAGGGTCGCGACGTCGAGGCCCGCGGGGACGCGGACGAACACGCGCTGCCCCGGCGTCACGGACGAGACCGGGTCGCCGTTGGCGTCGACCAGGGTCACGCCGGCGGGCACTGCCGAGCCGTCGGCGGTGCGCAGCTCGACGTGGACGTCACCCGTCCCGCCGACGAGCGAGGCCGTGAAGCCGTAGTCGGTCGAGCCGTCGGTGTTCCGGACGTACCCGTGCGAGACGAACCCCGGCTGCGGCATGACGACGTTCGCGGTGAGCCCCTGCTCGATGAGCCAGGCCGCGGTCTGCAGCGTGGCCATGCGGTCGCTCTGGCTGTTCTGGTCCCAGTTGCGCGTCCAGTCCTGCTGGAAGGTCTCGTCGGGGTTCTCGGGGACCTCCTGCGCGGTGAACTGGTCGAGCGCCTTCTGGCTCAGGGTCACGTGCCCGGCGGCGTCGACGTCGAAGAACAGGCCCATGACGTCGTGGCCCGTCGAGAAGTACCAGACCGCGAACTGCGTGGCCTCGTACGCGGTGTAGTCGGCACGGCGCGCGTTCTCGGACGCGACGTACTCCTCGGCCTGGGCCTGCGTCCACCAGCCGTTGTCGATGTACGACTGGTACTGCTCGATCGTGACGGGGTTCTGCACGACACCCGCCCGTGCGAAGAGCGCCTGGGCGTCGATCCCCCGGGCCGCCTCGTCGGAGCCGCCCTTGTAGCCGTTGACGAGCACGGTCTGCTGGGCGGAGGTGTTCTCCCAGTGGATGCCCTCGGCGTCCGGGGTCACGGTCTCGTCGCCGGACCACACGTGGTACCAGTAGTTGGCGATGTCGCGGTCGTAGACCATGTGGACCGTGCCGTCGTCGTCCTTGAGCGTGTGGTGCAGGATGTGCAGCTGCGGGGTGCCGCTCCAGCCCTGCCAGTCACGTCCCGAGGTCTTGTCCCCGAGCTCCATGAAGTACCAGTAGTCGCACCCGAAGCCGTCCTCGCCGCCGTCCTCCCAGTGCGGGTGGTAGTCGGCGTCGGGGTAGACGGGCGTCGACTGCAGCGCGCCGAACGCGGAGGTGGCGGCCAGCGGGGTGGCGGTCGGCCCGGCCGCGGACGACGCGTCCGTCGCCTGCTCGACGACGCCCACGTCCGGCGCGGTCTCGTCCCCGGGGTCCGCCGCGGGTGTCTCGGCGACGGGTTCGTCCTCCTCGACGGGCGCCTCGGGCGCCGCCTCGGCGGGAGCGGCCTCGTCGGCCGGCACGGCGGGGGCTGCGGGGACCTCGGCGGCCGGGGCGACGACCGGGTCGACCGGCGTCGTGCTCTGCGGGGCGGGCACCTCGGCAGCGGGTACGTCCGCGACGGGCGCGGCCTGCTCGGCGGGTGCCTCGGGGTCGGTCGTCGTGGGGGCGCCGGCCTCGGGGACGTCGGTCCCCTCGGCGGCGAACGCTGCGGCTCCACCACCCAGCACGAGCGCGGCGGAGACAGCAGTGGTGGTGACGGTGCGAAGGACCTTCATGATCGTCGAGCTCCTACGTGAGGGGTGTGTGCGCTGGTCGCGCCCTGACCCCTCTACGTTCTCGTCCGGCAGGGGGTCGCCGACTCACCCCTTCGGATCGACCGCCCTCGTCCGAACGTCTCGACCTTCGCCCGCTCGTGCCCGACGGCTCCGTCACGCCGTCGGGTGTCTCACGCCGTCGGGCTCACGCGGTCGCGCGCAGCCCTCGCGCGACCGCCACCAGGCAGCCCGCGCAGGCCAGCGCGACCACGACGAGGAGCAGCGTGTACCCGGCGAGCGCCGTCGCCCCGGCCAGGACCACGGGCAGCAGGAAGCCCACGTAGGACAGGCTGTAGTAGACGCCCGTGAGACCCGCGAGGTCGGTGGGCGTCGCGACGGCCTGCACCTCGATCAGGCCGGCCACCACGCAGATCCCGTACGCGGCGCCGAGGGTGACCGCTGCGAGCCCGCCGAGCACGGGCGACAGGACGGTCGCGTTGGTCGCGGCCAGCGCCATCCCGAGCAGCATCAGGCCCATCCCGACGACGAGCGCCCGTCCGCCCGTGACCCGGTCGATCGCCGCGACGAACGACTGGACCACCGCGCCCGTACCCAGCGTGAGGACCGTGAGCAGGGTCGCGTAGGCCAGCGACAGGTCGCCGGTCTGCTCGGTCACGAGCTGCGGCATGACGGCGTAGGCGATCCCGGCGGCCCCGAAGATCCAGGGGGCGGCAGGCACGACGACACGCACGAACCGGCGGTGCGAGGCGGCGGGGACCCGGAGGTCGGCGAGGAGCGACGTCGTCGACCGGTGTCCCCCGATCGTCTCGGTGGCGGTCGCCAGCAGGACGAGCGCGACCACGCTGAGGGCGACGTGGACCACGTAGGGCGTGATCGTCGGCCACGGACCCCACTGGGCGAGCACGCCCGAGACCCCAGCGCCGATCCCGAACCCGAGGGTCAGGGACAGCGACGGGCGGCGAGCCCCGGCCGTCGGGTCGGTCCCCAGGTCGAACGGCGCGCTCGACAGCTCCTTGACCCAGCTCGTGCCGACCGACATCGCGACACCCACGCTCAGTCCGGCGAGCAGACGCCCCAGGCAGATGACGACCTCGCTGCCGAAGCCCAGGGCCAGCAGGGCGCTGGCCCCGATCCCGCCCAGGACGCCGACGACGGCGAGCGGCTTGCGCCCGTACCTGTCGGACAGCGGTCCGGCCACGAGCAGTCCCGGCACGAGACCGAGGACGTACATCCCGAGGAAAAGGTCGACCATGACGACGGAGTAGTTCCCGAGGTCCTGGTACATGTGCAGGAGCGGCGTGAAGTGGTTCCCACCCCACGCCATGACGACGAGGGCCGGGGCGACACGCAGCCAGCCGGGGAACGAGCGGTGGCGGTTCATGATCTTTCTCGGGGACGAGGACGGTGGGACGGCAGCCCGTCGACGGGCATGGCACGGCCACGACAGGCGGCCGAGCGGAGGGCGAGGTGATGGTGACCAGGCGGGCGACGCGCCCGTCAGCCGTAGTTGCCTCGCTGGACGTGCGCGCGCAGCGCGGCCTCGTAGGCCTGTGCGTCCCCGGCACGCGCCAGCGTGGCGAGCACGCGGTGGTCGGCGAGGAGTCGCGTGGGCGAGGTCGCGTCGCGTCGGACGGCGCGGTGGGTCAGGAGCTCGAGGCGCGGGCCGAGCTGCGCGAAGAGGTCTTCGATCACGTCGTTGTCCCCGGCACGGATGACCCGGGAGTGGAACGCGAAGTCCGCCTGAGAGAAGGCGAGCAGGTCGCCGTCGTGCTCGGCGACCACCTGCTGGGCGACGAGGTCGTCGAGGTCGTGCGCGACGTCGTCGGGCAGGGGGTTCCCGTCGAGCGCGCGGATCGCGGACGACTCGAGCATGATCCTGACCGCGAGGAGGTCCGCGACCTCCTTGTCCGCGACCGTGGCGACGACCGCTCCCCGCTTGGGGAACAGCGTGAGCAGGCGGCACGTCTGGAGCTGGAGGAACGCCTCGCGGACGGGGGTGCGACTGATGCCGAGCTCGTCGGCGACCTCCCCCTCGGTGATGAGCGCCCCGGGGGCCGTCTCGCCCGTGATGATCGAGGCGGACACCGCGGCGAAGGCGCGCTCGACGGCGCTGGGGGCCTGGTCGTCGGACTTCCTGCGAGGCGACATCTTGCGACCATAGCATCTTAGATGCAAGGGGGCAGCCGGCTACGTTCCGGTCACGGTCTGGCGCGCCCGCTCGCCCGTCCCAGGGAGCACGCATAGCCTCGTTCGACCAGCCGACCGACCGGATGGAGCATTTCGTGCAGAAGACCCAGACCGACCCCGACGAGTACCTGACGACCCTTCCCGAACGGTTCCGCGACGACGCCCTGCGCCTCGACGCCGCGATCTCGGAGGTGATGTCGGGCCGCTCCCGGGTCCTGTGGGAGGGCGTCTTCTGGGGCGGGACCGACCAGCGGATCGTCGGGTACGGCGACCTGCTCCAGCCGCGCCCGCGCGGTGGGAGCGTCGAGTGGTTCGTCGTCGGCCTCGCCGTCCAGCAGAACTACCTCAGCGTGTACGTCAACGCCGTCGAGGACGACCAGTACGTCGCGCAGAAGTACGCGCACACGCTGGGGCGCGCCAAGATCGGCAGCTCGAGCGTGGGCTTCAAGTCGCTCGCCGACATCGACCTCGACGCTCTGCTGCACCTCGTGCGGATCGCACGGGAGCAGACGGCGTAGCGCGCCCCGCAGTACCGCGCAGGGCTACCGCTCGGCGGCCGGCGCGTGCATCTCGACGCTGATCTGGCTCGCGTCGAGCACCTTGAGCGTCTCGTCCATGGCCCCCGAGCTGTAGGTGCCGTGGTCGCGCACGTGCAGCAGCTCCTCGCGCTGGGCCGCGAGCACCGCGAGCCGCAGCTCGCGGTACTGCCGGTGCTGCTCGTCGGCCTCGGTCGCCTCGCGGTCCACGAGGTCGTCGTGCGCGATCTCCTGGCGTACGCGCTCGATCGTCTCGGGCGCGTAGGGCGTCCCGTCGGGGCGCGCAAGGCCGGGCGCGTCGATCGCCTCGGAAGCGACGCGCGAGAGCTCGCCGAGGAGCGCGAGCCGCTCGTCGTTCTCGGTCGACGTGTCGACCGTCAGGTCGAGGCGCCGCACGACCCACGGCAGCGTGCCGCCCTGGACCAGGAGCGTCCCGGCCGCGACGAAGAACGCGATGAGGACGAGCAGCGCCCGGTGCGGGGTGTCGGCCGGGAGGGACTGCGCCGCCGCGAGCGTCACGACGCCGCGCATCCCGGCCCACACGAGCAGCACGCCCTCGCGGCGCCCGAGCGGCTCGGCCGCCAGGTAGTCGATGTCGGCGATGCGGCGCGTGAGGAACGTCTGGACGCGGGCCATGCGCGTCTGGACGCGCGGGTCGTCGAGCGAGGGCGCCTCCCCCGGACCGGTGCTCCGCCCGGCGCCGCCGCGCGCCCCGGCGAGCCCGCCCGGGCCGCCCAGGCCGGGGATGCGCGCGCTCGTCCGGTCCGCGCCCGGGCCGCCTGCCGCGGCGACCTCCGGACCGCCTGCCGTGTCACCTCGCGGCGCACGGCGACGCCGTCTCCCTCGACCCGGCCCGCGGTCCTCGACCGTCGGCAGCTCGCCGCGGTCGAGCTTGTCGGTCACGGCCGAGAGCTTCTCGCGCACCTCGGGGTTGCGCCGGTTGGAGCGCTTCATGAGCCACAGCAGGACCGCGACGAACACCGAGCGCAGCGCGACGACCACGACCGCGGCCAGGAGCGCGAGCCCCGCGGCCGTCCACAGGCTGCCGTGCTCCTCGCGGACCTCCTCGACGAGGCCGAACACCTCGAGCCCCATGAGCAGGAAGACTCCACCCTCCAGGAGGAGCTCGACGGTCCGCCAGTTCGCCTTCTCGGCGATGCGGTCCTGCGGGCTCAGGTGCTTGGGCGCGCCGAGGCCCGTGACGATCCCGGCGACGACGACGGCGACGAGCCCCGAGGCCCCCAGGTGCTCCGAGGGCAGGAACGCGATGAAGGGGACGACGAAAGAGATCGCGGTGTTCGACGTGGCCTCGCGCACGCGCGAGCGCAGCCACAGGTTGGCCTTGCCGACGAGGAAGCCGATGACGACCGCGACCGCGACCGCGTAGACGAAGTCGCCCGCGACCTGCCCGACCGAGACCGTCGCGGCCGTGGCCGCGATGGCCGAGCGCAGCAGCACCAGGGCGGAGGCGTCGTTGAGCAGGCTCTCGCCCTCGAGCACGGTCACGACGCGCGGCGAGACGCCTGCCTTCTTGACGATCGAGGTCGCGACCGCGTCGGTCGGGCTGATGATCGCGCCGAGCGCGATGCCCGTCGCGAGCCCGATCCCCGGGACGAGCAGGTGGAACAGGAAGCCGAGCACCACGGCGCTGATGACGACGAGCACCACCGACAGTCCGCTGATCGCCTTGAGGTCTCGCCGGAAGTCCATCGCGGGCATGCTCACGGACGCCGAGTAGAGCAGCGGGGGCAGGACGCCCGCGAGGATCCACTCGGGGTCGACCTCGACGGCCGAGACCGCGGGCAGGAACGACACCGCGACGCCCAGGAGCACGAGGACGAGCGGGGCGGCGACCCCCAGGCGGGGCGCGAGCGCGGTCACGCCGACGACCGCCAGGACGCCGGCGATCAGGTAGGGGGCGAACTCCATGGGCTTCTCGTCTCGCTCGGGGAATTACTTCCTATCAGACGAAGCACCTGCGCCCCGCACCGCTACGCGTCGCGCGGAACCCACTCTGCCGCCTGGCCGCGCGCGGCGTGCAGCATCGCGACGGCCTCGTCCTGGTTGACGCGCGCGAGCGCGAGCGCGCTGAGCTGGAGCGAGAGCAGCAGGCGCGCGCGCTGCTCGACGACGTCGTCCGCGAGCGCCGGGTCCGCGGCGCGCAGCGCCCCGACGAGGGCGTCGGTCAGCTCGGCCCGGTAGGCGTCGACCGCGGCGCGCAGCGCCTCGTCGTGCCCCGCGGCGCCGGTCGCACATCCCACGAGCAGGCAGCCGAGCCGCGGGGAGTCGGAGGGAAGCTGCCCGACGGCGGAGGCGAGCCGGTCGAAGTACGTCACCACCGCGCGTCCGGCCTCGGGCGAGCCGGCGCTCCCCTGGCCCGGGGCGTCCTGGCCTGCGGCGACGAGCGGGCGCAGCCGAGGTCGGATCACGGTGTCGAGGTAGTCGTCGACGGCGGCGTCGAACAGCCCGCGCTTGGAGCCGAACGCGTGGTAGAGGCTCGAGCGGTTGAGCCCGGTGGCGCGCTCGAGGTCCGGGAGGGATGCTCCGTCCAGGCCCTGGTCCCAGAACACGTCCCTGGCCGCCTGGACCACCGTGGTGGTGTCGAACGACTGCGACCTGCCCATGTGGACCGCCTCACCTTCCGCTTCTCGAATTGCACCGACCGGTACACAACTGTACCGTCGATTAGTAGACCGATCAGTTCAGAACACCGTTCCCGCCGGCAGCGGCAGGCGCGAGAGCCCGCCCCTCACCCAGGAGGACACCCCATGACCGCGACAGCACTGGTCTTCGCAGGCCTCGCCGCGCTGATCCACGTCTACATCTTCGTGCTCGAGTCCGTGTCCTGGACCTCACCGCGGACCCGCGCCACGTTCGGGACCACCGAGCAGGAGGCCCGCGACACCAAGGAGCTCGCGTTCAACCAGGGCTTCTACAACCTGTTCCTCGCGGCCATCACCGCGATCGGCATCGTGCTGGTCACGAGCGGTCACACCGACGTCGGCGCGGCGCTCGTCCTGAGCGCGACCGGCTCGATGGTCCTCGCCGGGCTCGTGCTGATCGTCTCCTCGCCCGCCAAGGCCCGCGCGGCACTCGTCCAGCTCGTCCCACCCGCGATCGCGATCCTGCTGCTCGTGATCTCCCTGGTGTCCTGACCGCCACCAGCCCCGCACACCGACCACCCGCCGCCCGAGCCACCACTCCCGCCGCACCGGCCCACCCGGCTGTTGCGACGCCGTCGGGCGTGCTCCCCCAGAACCGCAACCGAAGGACCCTCATGACCTCCACGCAGATCCAGCTCGTCGCCCGCCCCACCGGCTGGCCCACGCACGACGACTTCCGCACCGTCCAGGTCGAGCTCCCCGAGCTCGCCCCCGGCCAGGTGCGCGTCCGGAACGAGTTCGTGTCCGTCGACCCGTACATGCGCGGGCGCATGAACGACGTGAAGTCCTACACGCCGCCCTTCGCGCTCGGCGAGACCATGACCGGCGGCGCCGTCGGACGCGTCGAGGCCTCGACGGCCGAGGGCATCGCGGTCGGCGACGTCGTGCTGCACCAGCTCGGGTGGCGCGACGTGGCCCAGGGCGACGCGGCCGCGTTCCGCGTGGTCCCCGAGATCCCGGGCGTGCCGCTGTCCGCCTACCTGGGGATCCTGGGCATGACCGGGCTCACCGCGTACGTCGGGCTGCTCGAGATCGCGGGCCTGCGCGAGGGCGACACCGTGTTCGTCTCCGGCGCGGCCGGGGCCGTGGGCACCGCCGCGGGCCAGATCGCGCGGCTCAAGGGCGCGGGCCGCGTCGTCGGGTCCGCCGGGACGCCCGAGAAGGTCGCGCTCCTGACCGAGCGCTACGGCTACGACGCGGCGTTCAGCTACAAGGAGGGGCCGGTCGCCGACCAGCTCGCCGCGGCCGCACCCGACGGGATCGACCTGTACTTCGACAACGTCGGCGGCGACCACCTCGAAGCAGCACTGGGCGCGTTCAACGACTTCGGGCGCGCGGCGCTGTGCGGAGCGATCTCGCAGTACAACACGACCGAGCCCACACCCGGCCCCCGCAACATGGGCAACATGGTGACGCGCAGCCTCATGCTCCGCGGCTTCACGATCGGCCACCACCTCGAGCACTTCCCCGCGTTCTCGCGCGACATGGGCGCGTGGCTCCAGGCCGGCGACGTCGTTTTCGACGAGACCGTGGTCGACGGGATCGAGAACTCGGTCGACGCGTTCCTCGACCTCATGCGCGGCGCGAACACAGGCAAGATGGTCGTGCGCGTCTGACGGCTCGCCTCCCCCCAGCACAGCCCGGGGCCGCGCCTAGAACGCCACCGAGTGCGTCCTGAGCGCGGCCTCGTCGCGCGCCCCGACCGGACGCGTGACCCCGCGCTGGTCGAGGATCGGTCGCACGCCCTCGGCGAACCAGTGCGCCTCCTCGAGGTGCGGGTACCCCGAGAGCACGAACTCGTCGAAGCCCGCCTCGTGGTACTCCTGCACGAGATCGGCGACCTCCTCGTGGCTGCCCACGAGGGACGTCCCGGCCCCGCCGCGCACGAGCCCCACGCCCGACCACAGGCCCGGGTGCACCTCGAGCGACCGGGAGCGGCCGTCGAAGCGGTCGCCGTTGAGCGCGGCCATGCGCCGCTGGCCCGTCGAGGACGACGAACGGAACTGGGCCTGCGCGGCCGCGACCTGCTCGGGCGACCACGCGTCGAGGAACTTCTCGGTGACGCCCCACGCCTCGGCGGACGAGTCCCGGCTGATGGTGTGCAGCCGGATGCCGAACCGCAGGGTCCGCCCCCGTTCGGCAGCGAGCTCCCGCACCCGGTCGATCTTCGCCTTGGCCTGGGCAGGCGGCTCACCCCACGTGAGGTAGACGTCGGCGTGCTCGGCCGCGACGGGCAGCGCGGCGTCCGAGGAGCCGCCGAAGTAGATGGGTGGTGCCGGGTCCGGCGGCACAGGGACCCGGCCGTCGCGGATCCGGTAGTGCCGCCCGTCGAGGTCGAGCGGCTCGCCCGAGAACAGGCCGCGCACGACCGCCAGGAACTCGGCCGTGCGCGCGTAGCGCTCGTCGTGCTCGAGCCAGTCGCCGAACCTGCGCTGCTCGCTCTCGTCCCCGCCCGTCACGACGTTGAGGCGCACACGCCCGCCCGAGAACCGCTGGAGCGTCGCCGCCATCTGCGCGGCGAGCGTCGGCGACACCAGGCCCGGACGGAACGCGACGAGGAAGTGCAGCCGCTGCGTCTCGCGCAGCAACGCCGCGGTCGTCAGCCACGCGTCCTCGCACCACGTGCCGGTCGGGGTCAGGACGGCCTCGAAGCCCAGACGGTCGGCCGCGCGGGCGACGTCGGTGAGGTAGTCGAGCGTCGGGGCGCGGAAGGCCTGCGCCGTCCCGGGAGTCGTCGCCGCGTGCGACGACCCGACGACGGTGCGCCCGTCCCCCGACGTCGGCAGGAACCAGTGGATCGCCGCGGTCATGTCTCCTCCGTCCGGCGCGGACCCTCCTGCGGCCGGTCCTCGGGGGCCCGGTGGGCCGGTCGGTCGAAGAGGTCGCGGGTCACGCGCGTCGGCGGACCGTAGGCCGGGGCACCGGGCCGGTCAAGCAGTTCGCGGAACCTCTCGCGGGCTGGGACGGGGTGTGCGCTCGCCCAGGAACGCGAACGCCACGATCGCGAGACCCACGTAGAGCGGCACGAGCAGCAGGACGTCGGGGCTCGCGAGCTCGACCTCGACGCCCGTCCCGCCCACCGACAGCACGACCCGGTTGACCGTGAGGAAGGCCAGGTGAGCGCCGATGCACGTCCACACGCTCGCCGTCGGGTCCGCCTCGCGCGCGTAGGCGAGCATGAGTCCGAAGACCGCGAGCAGCATGAAGTACGAGACCGGGTCCTCCCCCGCCGGTACGACGCCCCACGGGAACGGCTCGACATCCAGCAGGCGCGTGAGCCCGGCACCCACCACGACGGACGTCGAGGCGGCGGCCAGGAACAAGGCCGTCGTGACCACGATCGCGACCCAGCGCGCATACCGGGACCGGAGCGTCGTGAGCACGTAGCCACGCAGCGAGACCTCCTCGGGCACCGCCTCGTAGAGCAAGGCGATCGACGTGTTGGTCACGAGGAAGAGGAGCAGGTCTCCCCGGTCGACCGCTCCCCAGGTCAGCCACCCCGCGACGGTGGCCCCACCCAGGACCACGACGGCAGCGGCGACGACGACGGCGAACCCGAGGCCGGCTGTCCGGACCGCTGTGAGCGGTCCGACCAACCCGATGCCACGCAGCGACCGGCGGTCGAACCGACGCCGGAGGAACAGGATCGTCGGGACGACCAGCGACGTCACGAGCAGCGCGGGGACGAGTCGGGCGAGGAACCCGTCGAGCCCCCAGTGCTCCGCCGCCGCGATGCCGAGCGCGACCGAGGCGCCGAGCCCGACGCCCATGACGGCCGCGCCGAGCACGGCGCGGGCGAGCGCGTGCGGGAGGGGTGGTGCGACGGACACGGACGAGGCTGCGTGCGAGGAATCGGTCGAGCCGAGGGCCGAGCTGGGCGTGGAGGGAACCGCGTCGTCAGGGGCCATCGGCCCATCCTGCCGTCGGGCCGGTGCGCCACGCCAGGCCTGGCCTGGCCTGGGCGGTCCGGCCCCCGTCGACCTCCCCCGCAGGAGGGAGACAAGGTCCGTCGCGTGCCGGTGCCGTGCCGGGCGCCGGACCCGCAACAATCGTCGACATGGTCACCGCCGCCCGGGCCCCCGCGCCCATCACCTCGCCGCCACCCGTCTCCGACGGCGCACCCGACCGGTCGCGAACGACCGGAGCCGCCGCGACCGAGCGCGAGGACTGGCGCCCCTGGATCTTCCCCGGCGTGCTCGCGCTGCTCGTCGGGCTGTTCACGCTCGTGACCCCGATCCAGCTGCCCTATGACGGCAGGCTCTGGACCAACATGATCGCGAACCCCACGCTCGTCCTGCCCGTCGTCGCGCTCGGCAGCTTCAGTGCCGTGGTGGGGGTGCTCGTCGCGCGCCGCTCCGCCCTGCTGGCCTGCGTGCTCGCCGGCTGGCCCTTCCTCCTCCTCCCCCTGATCGGCACGTTCGTCTGGGCCTGGTGGCTCGCCCTCCTGGCCGTAGCGGTCGTCGCGGCGCACGACGCGTGGCATCGCACGCTGCTCCCGTTCGCACTGGCCACCAGTGTCGTCGCGATCTACTGCGCCTCGGACATCCCCGCCTTGCTGCCGATCGGCCCCGTGACCTCCGGCCGTGAGAGCGACGTGACGTTCGTGCTCTACGTCGTCATGTCGTTCGCTGCGGTGGCTACCAGTGCCGCTGTCGGGGCGGGGCAGCGCGCCCGCCTGCGCACGGCCGCCGCCGCCCTCGTCTCCGACCAGGCCCTCGCGGTCGAGACCGTCGCCGTCGAGAGGGCCCGGATCGCGCACGACCTGCACGACGTCGTCGCGCACCACATCTCGCTCGTCGCCGTCCGGGCGGAGTCGGCACCGTACGTGCACCCGTCGATGGATGCCGAGGCCAGGGTCGTGCTCGCGGACATCGCCGACGACGCGCGGCACGCGCTGGGCGAGCTGCGTCAGGTGCTCGCGGTGCTGCAGCGCGCCGAGGGCGCCGACCGGGCGCCGCAGCCCGGGGCCGGTGACGTCGTGGCGCTCGTGGACGCGGCCCGCTCGGCCGGGCAGCAGGTGACGGTCGTGGCGGGCGTGCCCGACCTTCCGTCGGCCCAGGGGCTCGTGCTCTACCGCGCGGTCCAGGAGTCGCTCACGAACGCGCGTCGCCATGCCCCGGGGCAGCCGGTGACGCTCGCCCTCGGGACGGGAGCGACGTCGTCGGGCACGGTCGTGACCGCGCGCGTCTCCAACCCCCTGGTCCCCCGCACCTCCCCCGCAGCCCCCGGCCGCGGGCTGCTCGGGATGCGCGAGCGGGTCGAGTCGATCGGCGGCTCGCTCACGGCGGGCGAGGAGGACGGCTCGTTCGTCGTCGACCTCTCGCTCCCGGTCGGCGAGCCGGAACCGGCCACGGCACCGGAGCGCACGGAGACCTACCGGTACGGCTCCACGGGCGACGACCTGGCCGCCCCGCTTCCCGACGCCGTGGACGGGACCGACGCGTGACCCGCGTCGTGGTCGCGGACGACCAGCCCGTGGTCCGGTACGGATTCGCCGCGATCCTCGACGCGGCCGAGGACATCGAGGTCGTCGGTTCGGCGAGCGACGGGGCCGAGCTGCTCGACGTCGTCGCGACCCACCGGCCCGACGTCGCGGTCGTCGACGTGCGCATGCCCGTCATGGACGGGATCGCCGCGACGGCCGCGATCTGCGCGCGCCACCCCGGCACGAGCGTCCTCATCCTCACGACGTTCGACCTCGACGAGTACGTGTTCGACGCGCTCCAGGCCGGGGCCTCGGGCTTCCTGCTCAAGGACACCCCGGCCCCTCGCCTGGTCGAGGGCGTGCGGCTCGTCGCGGACGGGTCGATGCTGCTGGGGCCCACCGTGACGCGCCGCCTGGTCGGCGACTTCGCGCAGCGCACGACCAGGGCCGCGCCCGGGATCGAGAACCTCACGGGACGCGAGCGCGAGGTGCTGCTCACGGTCGCCCGGGGGCTGTCCAACGCCGAGATCGGGGCCGAGCTGTTCATCACCGAGCAGACCGTGAAGTCCCACGTGTCCGAGGTGCTGCGCAAGCTCGGGTGCCGCGACCGCGTGCAGCTCGTGATCGCGGCGTACGAGTCGGGGCTGGTCGGGCTGTCGGAGCGCGGGTGACCCCGGGCGGCCGGATCGTCGGCGTCCCGTCCGTCGAGCGTGCACTTCCGGTCGCCCACCGGGCAGGCCTGACGACCCGAACTGCACGCTCGACGCGGCCCGCGCTCTCCACGGGCCCGGTGTGCACTGCACAGGATGCGAAGGGTGTTGCCGAAACCTCCTATCATGAGTCGTGAGTTCCGACTGGTTCGACCTGGCCACCCAGGGCACCGAGAGCGGTGAGCTGGCCCGGTCGATCGACTGGTCCGCCACCTCGCTCGGCTCCCCCGACACCTGGCCCAAGACGCTGCGCGCCGCCGTGCGCCTGTGCTTCAGCACCCGCTTCCCCATCTTCATCGCCTGGGGACCGGACCTCGTGATGCTGTACAACGACGGCTACCGGCCCATGCTCGGGCAGGACAAGCACCCCGGCGCGATGGGCGCCCCCGCAGGCGAGGTGTGGGCCGAGATCTGGGACGAGATCGAGCCCCTTTTCGCCTCGGTCCTGGAGACCGGTGAACCCACGTGGTCCGAGGACCAGACCCTGATCATGAACCGTTCGGGCTTCGACGAGGAGACGGCCTTCACGTTCTCGTACAGCCCGCTGCGTGACGACGACGGCACCATCCGCGGGGTCATGGACGTCGCGACCGAGACCACGGGCCACGTCGTCGACCGCCGTCGGCTCCAGACCCTCGGCACCCTCACGGCGACCCTCCAGCGCCTCCAGGGCGACGTCGACGAGCTCGCTGCCGCGACCGTCGGGGTGCTCGGGCGCAGCGTCGACGTCACGCGTGCGGACCTCTACCTCGACACGTCGGCCGGGCTCGTGGCCTTCGCGTCGACGCACGAGCGTCACGACGAGTCGGTCCCGTCGCAGATCCTGCGCGAGGTCGCCGACGAGCGACGGCTCGAGCACGTCGGCCCCGCGCTCGTCGCGCCGCTCGCGGCCACCCGCGACCGTGCCGCGGCGGGCGTGATCGTCCTCGAGGGGAACCCGCAGCGCCCCGACGACGAGGACCAGCGCTCGTTCCTCCAGCTCGTCGCGTCCGCGGTCGGCACCGCCCTGAGCAGCACGCTCGCCCAGATCCGTCAGGTCGACGAGCTGCGCAACGTCGCGAACGCCCTCCAGGACGCGATGCTCCCCGACGACCCGACGGCCCCGGGGTGGCACACCCGATACCGTCCGGCCGACGACAGCCTCCTCATCGGCGGCGACTGGTACGACGTCGTCGACCTGTCCGGAGGGCGCTTCGGCCTGGTCGTGGGCGACTGCGTGGGCAAGGGGCTGCGCGCCGCGGCCGTCATGGGACAGCTCCGCAGCGCGAGCCGCGCCCTGCTCCTGGAGAACCTGGGACCCGCGGCCACGCTCGAGGGCCTCGACCGCTTCGCGCGGACGCTCCCCGGTGCCGAGCTCGCGACCGTCCTGTGCGCGATCGTCGACGAGAACGCCCGCACCCTGACCTACTCGGCCGCGGGCCACCTGCCTCCGCTCGTGGTCAACAAGGCCGAGACGTGCTGGCTCAACGAGGGTCGGGGCACGCCCCTGGCCCTCAACACCGCACCGCGGCCCGAGGCGACCGCGGCGCTCGACAGCGGCGACGCCGTCGTGCTGTACACCGACGGGCTCGTCGAGCGCCGCGGCGAGCACCTCTCGCAGGGCCTGCGCCGCCTCGCCGACGCGGCCCTCGCGATCCGTGAGGAGCGCCCGGCCTCCGACCTGCCGGACGCGCTGCTCGCCGAGCTCCTCGCCGACGGCGCGCGGGACGACGTCGCCCTGCTGCTCTACGAGGTGCCCTGACCCGCTAGGCGAGCCCCGCGTCGTGCACGCAGATCGCGACCTGCACGCGGTTGTCGGCCCCGAGCTTGTCGAGCACCCGCCCCACGTGGGTCTTGACCGTCGCGATGCTCAGGAAAAGGCTCGCCGCGATGTCCGCGTTGGACAGTCCCGTCCCGATCGCGACCGCGACCTCGAGCTCGCGCTCGGTCAGCCGCGCGAGGCGCACCTTCGCGGCGGCCTCCCGGCCGTCGACGGGCTGACGCGCGACCGCCGTGATGAGCTGCTGCGTGACCGACGGGGACAGCATGGACCGCCCCTGCGCGACGAGCCGGACCGCCGCCACGAGCTCGGCGGGCGGCGTGTCCTTGAGCAGGAAGCCCGCCGCGCCCAGCCGCAGCGCGGTCAGCACCATGTCGTCGGCGTCGAACGTCGTCAGGACGACGACCTTGAGCGTCGGGTCGGCCGCGCGCGCGATCTCCAGGGCCGCAAGCCCGTCGCGGCGGGGCATGCGGATGTCCATGAGGACGACGTCGGGCCGGGTCCGCGCGATCTCCGAGACGGCAGCGATCCCGTCGGAGGCCTCGCCCACGATCTCGATCGCCCGGTCGCCGCCCAGGATGAGGCGCAGCCCCGCGCGGACGAGCGTGTCGTCGTCGACCAGGACGACACGCAGGGGTGTGTCCGTCGGCACGGTCTCGGGGGCGGCAGGAGTCAGCGGGGTCAGGTCCACGGGAGCCACGCTCTCACGACGAAGCGGCCCGGCCCGTCGGGCCCCGCGGTCAGCTCGCCCCCCGTGAGGCGCGCACGCTCCGCGAGCCCCGTCAGCCCCAGGCCCGACGGCGGCGCACCGGACGGGCACGGCCCGTCGCCGTCGTCGGGCACGCGGACCGCGACGAGCGGGTTGGTGACCCGCACCGTGAGCCCCTCCCCCGGGGCGCCGTCGATCTCGACGCGGACCGGCTCGCCCGGCGCGTGCTTGCGGGCGTTCGTGAGGGACTCCTGCAGGATGCGGTACGCGCTCCGGCTCACCTGGTCACCCAGCCCGGCGAGGTGCTCGGCCGTGCCCGGTGCGACCTCGCACGTGACCGGGTCGGAGCCGTCCGGGCCCTGTACCTCGGCCAGCAGGTCGGGCAGGGCGGCGAGCGTCGGCTGCGGGCGCTCGGGGGCCGCGCCCGGGACGTCGGTCTCGCGCAGCACGCCGAGGACCTCGCGCAGCTCGGTCATCGCGAGGTGAGCGTTGTCGCGGATCACGCCCGCGGCCACTGCCGTCTCCTCGGGCGTGAGGTCCGTGCGGTACGCGAGCGCCCCCGAGTGCATCGCGACGAGCGAGATACGGTGCGCCAGGACGTCGTGCATCTCGCGCGCGATCCGGGTGCGCTCGGTCGACCGTGCCTGGTCGACGCGCGCGGCCTGCTCGCGCTCGGCCGTCACGGCCCGCACGCGCCAGGACTCCGCGAGGTCGCGGCGGTTCCCGATCGAGACGCCGATCGCGACGACCAGGCCGTACACGAGCGCCCCGACGACGAGCCACACCCACCACGGCGTGTGCGCCCACTCGGGGATCATCGACCGGAAGAGTGCCTCGTTCCCCAGGCTGGACGCCATGTACACGACCCCGACGCCCGCGATCTCCCGCCACCGCCGACGGGTCGCGAGCGAGATCAGAGCGATCACGACGGCCCCCGCACCGAAGGTCGTGAAGCCGCCGACCACCGCCATGAGGAGAGCCACGGTGAGCGGTGCCGCACGGACCGCCGGGAGGAGGACCAGCGCCACGACGCCGAGGAGGAGGTCGAGCAGGAAGATCGCCGCCCACTGCTCGAAGGTCGCCCCCTGAGGGTCCTCCGCCGTGAGGAGCGCGGAGGCGAGGAAGAGCAGCGCCCCGAACCCGAACGCGGCCGCCAGCCGCCAGGACAGGTCGAAGGCCGAGTAGGGCACGTAGCGGATCGGCGGAGCAGGAGGCATGCGGCGAGACTATGCGCGCGGGCGGGCGGTGCACATCGCCAGTGGGGACGACCCAGGGTCACCCCAAAGGATCAGGCCACCGCCGCACCTGGGGGCTCTTCCGGGACGACGACGGCGGCGCCCCCGGAGCCTTCGTCCGGGAGCGCCGCCGTCGCGGGCCGGTCCGTGGACCGGCGGAGGATGCTGGGGGTCAGTCCGCTGCCGGGGCCTCGCCGTTCGCCGCGCGGTACGCGGTGAGGACGGCCTTGGGCAGGCGGCCCTTGGGGCTCACGGTGTGGCCGTTCGCGAGCGCCCAGGTGCGGATCTCGGCGGTCGTCTCGCCCGGCAGGAGGTAGCCGGTGCTCTTCGGGGCCGCAGCGGCCTCGGGGGCGGCGGGCGCCGTCGTCGCGGCGGGGGCGACTGCGGGGGCGACGGGCTCGGGCTCGGGCTCGGGCTCGGGCTCGGCAGCAGCCTCGGGGGCCTCCTCGACGACGACCGACTCGACGACCTCGACCGTGACGGCTCCGGTCTCGACGACCTCGACCTGCTCGGGTGCCTCGGCGACCTCGACCTCGACGACCTCTGCCACTGCCTCCGTCTCGGCGACCTCGACGGCTGCGACCGGCTCGGCCGCCGGCTCCGGCTCGGTGGCTTCGACGACGGGCTCGGTCTCCACGACCTCGACCGCTGCCACCGCCTCGGTCTTGGTCTCGGTCCCGGTCTCGACCACGGCGACCTCAACGGTCTCGACGACCTCGGCGACCTCGACCGTCTCGACCGTCTCGACCGCGGTGGCGGGCTCGACGGCCACCGGCGCCTCGACCTTCGGCGCGGTCTCCGGCTCCAGGACGGCGATCGCGACGGGCGTCGTCGCAGGCTCGGCCGCTGCGGCGGGGGCGACCGGCGCCGTCGTGCGGGCCGGTGCCTGCGCAGGAGTGGTGTCGGCAGCGGTCTTCTGGGTGCCGTCGAACAGGGACGCGACGCTCACCACCGGTGCGGCCTCCGCCTTCTTCCGACGACCCTTGAACCAGCTCAGCAAACCCATGACGACCTCTCGGCGAACGATGCGCACACCGGTCGACGTGCGCGCGGCAACTCTTTCACATCTCGGACAACCGTCGGTAGGACGCCCACGGCCCACCGGTCAGCGGGACGACCGCCACGCGAGAGCCGCGCGGACGCACGTGACGACGCCGAGGGCCAGGGTCGCGACGGCGAGGAGCACCACGACCTTGCCCACCGGTCCGAACGCCGAGTTCGCGACCACGACGTCGTACAGGACGTGGGCGGCCACGACGGGCCAGACGTCGCGGTGACGCGAGTACAGCACCCAGAAGAGGACGGACCAGACGAGCACCAGGGTCACGGTCATCGGGACGCCGTAGTAGAGGTGGAAGAGGCCCCGGAGCACGACGATCACCGCGACCTGCACCCAGCCCGGTGCCCGCAGCCGCGTGAGGACCGCGACGGGGACGGCCAGGATCAGGATCTCCTCGGCCACGCCCGCGTGCAGCGCGTAGAGCAGGACCATGAACGCCCCGGGACGCTCACCGCCGCCGGACCCCGCCTGCTCCAGGACCGGGGCGAAGGACGCGGCCTGGAACGCGATCCACAGGAACAGGTACGCCACGGCGAACAACCCGAGCCGGTCCCACCAGCCCGACCGCTCACGACGGACGAGCCCCAGGTCCGCGCGGTCCACACCGCCTCGGGCCGCCAGCACGATCGCCAGGGCGACGCCCACGAGCGCCGTCCCCCACAGGACCGCCATGGCGCCTGCGTCGGGCGAGCCCGAGGACGCCGTGCCGGACAGGATCTGCACGGCCCCGTACACGTAGAGCCCGAACGCGACCGCGTACGGGACGACGATCGTGGTCGCGCCCCACAGGACCGACGTCGGCCGCGACCAGGGCAGGGCGACGTCGTTCGACGACCGGCTCACTTCTCGAACGTGCCGTCGGTGGGCAGCGTCACGTCGCACGTCACGGGAGCGCCCGGAGCGGCCGAGGTGGCCTCGACGAGCACGGCCTCGTTGGTGCGACCGACGTCCTTGAGGACCCGGCACGACGCGGTGCCCTCGCCGGTGGGGGTCGCCACGACGCGGGCCGGCTGCCCGGCCGCCACGACCGCCTCGGTCGTGAACGGCGACTCGACAGGAACGGACGCGCTCTGCTCGACCGACGCGCCCGTACGGTCGCCCGCGGGGGCCTGCGTCCAGACGACCGACTCGACCCCCGCGTCCGACGTGACCTCGTACGTGAGGAAGTACGAGTCGATCGGCCGGTCGATGATCGCCGTGCGCAGCGCCAGGAACCCCACCACGAGCAGGGCGATGCCCAGGATCGAACCGACGACGACGAGGACAGGACCGACCTTGCTCTGCACAGCACACTCCGGATGATCTGCGGCCGAGGCGGGGTGCGCGGGGCCGACGGGGACGGACGCCGGGTGCGGCGCCGTCGGGCGCACCGCGGTGCCTCCGGTCCGTGGGACGGGGCGCCGGGTGCGCTGCTCCCACGCTAGGCGTGCGGACCGGGGCACGCATCGACCCTGCGGGCGAGGTGCGGACGAGGTTCCGTGCAGGTGCGTCGGCACTGCGGCGTACCGGCGTCCCCCGCAGGGTGACAACCGGACACCGGGAACTCGCTCGACTCGCGGGCGGCGCGCGCGGTCTACTGGGACGAGCCGCCCCCACCCCGCCAGGAGTCCCATGTCGTCGTCCCCGAGTCTCGACACCGAACGAGAACGCCTCGGCCTGCACGCCGACTGCGTGAGCTGCTTCGGCCTGTGCTGCGTGGCGCTCGCGTTCACGCGCTCCGCGGACTTCCCGATCGACAAGGACGCGGGCGAACCGTGCCGCAACCTGCGGCCCGACCACCGGTGCGGCGTCCACCCGGAGCTCCGCGAGCGCGGGTTCGTGGGCTGCACGGTCTACGACTGCTTCGGCGCGGGGCAGAAGATCTCCCGGGTCACGTTCGCCGGGCAGGACTGGCGCGAGCACCCCGAGGTGCGGTCGTCGATGTTCGCGCTGCTGCCCGTGCTGCGGCACGTCCACGAGCTGCTCTGGTACCTCACCGAGGCCGTGGCGCTGGCCGCGGGCAGGGACGGCGCCGGCGCCGGCGAGAGCAGCCCGGACCCGGCGCTGACCGCCGACCTGCGCGCCGCCGTGGACCGGGTCGAGCGCCTCTCGTTCGGTACCCCGCAGGACCTGCTCGCACAGGATCTCGACGCCCTGCGCAGCGGCCTCAACCCGCTCCTGCTCCGGGCGAGCGAGGTGGCTCGCGCACGCTCGCGCCACCAGCCCCGGGGACGGCGTGCGGACCACCGCGGCGCCGACCTGGTCGGGAAGCGGCTGGCCCGCGCCGACCTGCGGGGGGCGAGCCTGCGCGGAGCCCTGCTCGTCGGGGCCGACCTGCGCGGCGCGGACCTGCGCAGCGCCGACCTCGTCGGGGCCGACCTGCGGGGGGCCGACCTGCGCGGCGCGGACCTCACCGACGCGCTGTTCCTCACCCAGGCCCAGGTCAACGCGGCCCGCGGCGACACGACCACCCGCCTGCCCGACGGGCTCGAGCGCCCCGGGCACTGGACCGCCGCCCCGGCGGCCCCGGCGGCCCCGGCCGCCGAGCCCCGCCCGCGTCCCCGCGGCGACCACCCGCGCAGGGCGGCCCGACCGCGGCGGTGAGCGGCGCCGTCGGGCAGGCGGGGCGCCCGGACCTGCCCGCGACGCACGACGGGGCGGCCCCCAGCGGGACCGCCCCTCCTGGCGCTCGGCTCAGTTGTTGAGCTTCTTGGCCTGCTCCGCGACCGTGTCGACGTGCTTGTCGACCGAGTCCGACGTGCGGCCCTTGACCAGGTCCGCGACCTGGTCGATGCGCTCGTCCGTCAGGGCCTCCTTGGCCTTCTCGACGAACCCGCCCAGGCCGCCCAGGGCGCCACCCTTCGACTCGCTCATGTCCTCGTCCTTCCGTCGGCTCCCGGCACCGGTCGGTACCGGGTCACTGCGTATCCTGCCCCGGTCAGGCCCTCCACGGCGCACATCACCCGCCATGGGGAGCGCTCCCCATTGCGGCGAACAGCCTCCACCCCCCACAGTTGATCTCGTGGCCACCGAGCCACCACTCACCCACCACCCCTGAGGGAGCTTTCTTCGTGCGTCTCGTCCGCGGTATCGCCGTCCTGTCCGTCGCGTCCGTCGGGGTCCTCGGCCTCGCCGCCTGCTCGTCGGGTACCGACGCCCCTGCGTCCTCCTCGGCCGCGACGTCCGAGGGGGAGAAGGCCCCCGCGAAGGACTCGTCGTCGGACCTCACCGCCGAGAACTTCGTGCAGCGCATCACCGACGCGCAGCTCGCGGCGGGCAGCGTGACCATGGCGACCTCGACCTCGGTCGAGGGCACCAGCATGGACATGACCGGCGACATCGTCTTCAAGGACGGCTCGCAGAACCTCGCCATGACCATGACGGTCCCGGGCTCGGGCGAGATGCAGATCCGCTTCGTCGACGGCGTCTTCTACATGAACCTGGGCGAGCTCAGCCAGAACAAGTTCGTCGCGATCGACCCCGCCGACGAGTCCAACCCCATGGCGTCCCAGTTCGAGGGCCTCACCGAGCAGATGGACCCCACGGCGAGCGTCGAGGCGCTCGACGGCGCGATCAAGAGCGTCGAGAAGGACGGCGACCCCGTGGACGTCGACGGCGTCAAGGCCCAGCCCTACACGGTCGTGGTCGACACCACCAAGCTCACGGGCTCGGTGGCGGAGCAGGCGGAGGCCGCGGGCGCCGCTCTCCCCGAGACGCTGACGTACCAGTACTGGATCGACGGTGACGACCTCATGCGCAAGGTCGTCATGGACCTCATGGGGACGAGCATGGAGATGACGTTCTCCCACTGGGGCGAGGACCTGCAGGTCGTCGCCCCGTCCGCCGAGGAGATCTCGACCGAGCCGCTCTTCTGATCCGCAGCTCTCCGGGCCTCTGAGCCCGTCGAACGACGGCGGCGTGCCGGTCCACGGACCGGTGCGCCGCCGTCGTGCTGTCCCGGCCGCCGCCGGAACGGTGAGGCGGGCGCACCGGTGGGCGCCGCCGTCGGGCCGTCGGGCGCCTTCAGTCCGTGGGGCGGCGGCGCATCTGCTTGGTCGTGGTCCGCTGCTTCTTCGCGGCGAGGCGACGTTCCTGCGAGCCGCGCGTGGGGCGGGTCGCACGCCGTTGCCGCGCGGGCGGGGCGAGGCCGTCCGCGACGAGCGCTGCGAGGCGGGTCCGCGCAGCGGCCCGGTTGCGGAGCTGCTCGCGGTGCTCCGAGGCCGTCACGGTGAGCACTCCCCCGACGAGCCTCTTGTCGAGGCGCTCGACGAGGCGCGCGCGCTGCGCGTCGCTCAGGACGGCCGACGACGCGACGTCCCACGACAGCTCGACGCGCGAGTCCGTGGTGTTGACGCCCTGACCGCCGGGGCCGGAGGCGCGCGAGAACCGCCAGGTGAGCTCGGCGTCCGGGATCGTCAGCGCGGGGCTCACCACGAGACCTCGGTGCGGGGCGGTGGGCACCGGACCATCATCCCGCGTCGGCGGGGCGCGGCGGGAGGACGCGGCGGGAGCTGGTCACACACCACAGATTCTGGTACGCACGTCTAAGTTTGTGACCGGTATCACCGGATTGCGGCGTCATGTCCGCGCACGGGCGACGTCTCCCCGGGAGTGTCCGGACCCGCCGGGCGCGCCGCGGCACCGCCGCGCGACGAGAGGACCCGTGAGACGTGACTGCCCTGCCCGACCGGAGGACGTACCCCGGACGACGATCACCGGTCGCCTTCCTGCTGACCCTCCTCCTCGTGCTCGCCTCCGTGGTGACCACGAGCACCCTCCCCACCCAGGCGGCGACCGGGACCCCGATCTCCGTCGACAGCATCTCGTTCAGCAAGCAGGAGTTCCCCGACGGGAGCACCCAGGAGCTCACCGTGCGGTGGAGCGTCCCCGGCGAGGCGACGAACCCCGTCAGCGTGACCGTCGACCTGCCCGCAGGGCTCACCGGACGCGCGGACCGGTTCGCGATGATCTCCCCCGACGGCGGCCCCGCCGGTGAGTGCGTCGTCGGCGCCACGACCATCACGTGCACGGTCGACCCCGCGTACGTCGACGGGCACGAGCTCGCCATGAGCGGGGAGTTCACCGTCCGGGCCGACGTCTGGCTCGAGAACCTCGAGACCGTCGAGCACGTGTTCGACTTCGGCACCGTCGACGGCCCCCTCGCCGTGACCGTCACACCCAACCCCGACCGCTGCACGGAGAGCTGCACCTACCAGGGCCAGCACCAGGGCAAGTGGGGCTGGTACGACAACCTCACCGACACGATCACCTGGACGGTGTCCGTCCCCGCGCCCGGCGACGGCATGCCCGCAGGGCTCGACGTCGTCGTCGAGGACGTGCTCGACCCCACCGCGTACGAGCTCCTCGGCACGCCGACCGTCTACGAGGGCCGGTCCACGAGCTACGACCGGCTCGGCCGCGAACAGGCCGACCTCCGGGCCAAGGAGCCCTCCGACGTCACCGTCTCCCCGGACGGGCTCCGGGTCGAGTTCACCTCGGTCGCCGGCGCCGCGGGCGAGCCGCTCCCCGCAGGTCACACCGGTCTGTCCGGGTCGGTGTACCGCGTCGAGTGGACCGTCCGCGCCCTCGACGAGGGCAAGGCCACCACGTACGCGAACACCGCCCGGTACACGATCGAGGGAGACGTCTCGCACGTCGTCACGGGGCAGGCCACGCGCTGGTCGGGCTCCGGCACCGTCGTCGGCCGCAACTTCGGCAAGCTCCAGCTCACCAAGGAGCTCCACGGCGACACGACCCTGACCTCGGCGTTCAGCGTGCGCTACACGGCGCTGCTCGACGGCCAGGTCACCGACGAGCGCACCGTCGAGCTGCGCGACGGTCAGACCTTCCTCACCGACGAGCTGTTCAAGGGCACCACGGTCCGCCTCGAGGAGATCGCACCCACCGGACCGGAGAACGTCACCTGGGCCGACCCCGTCTTCGTCCAGCCGGACGGCACCACCTCCGAGCGGCTCGAGCTGACCTTCGGCGCCGACCGGTCGAACCTCGGTGGCGTCACCGAGATCCGCCTGGTCAACCGGGCGACCCTCGCCCGCGCGGGCGTCCAGGCCCACAAGGTCGTCGTCAACGACGACGGGCTCCGCCTCCCTCAGGACCTGTCGTTCACCCTGGCCTACGCCTGGGACGCCGTCCCCGGCCTCGGCATCGGGGCGGGCAGCGGCCGCGTGACCCTGCCCGCGGCGGGTGACCAGGTCTCGGTCCCCGACCTCCCGGTCGGGGCGACGGTCCGCTTCACCGAGCCCGCCCCGAGGAAGGTCCCGGGCGGTACCTGGTCGTCGCCCGCCGTCTCGCCCTCCGAGGTGCTCGTGACCGACGCGAGCGGCACCGTGGACGTGACGGTCACCAACACCCTGACGCGCGACCTCGGCGCGTTCAGCCTCACCAAGCGCCTCGCGGGGGACGGGGCAGGGCTCGTCCCAGACCCCACGTTCACGGTCCGGTGGTCCTACCCTGCCGACCCGTCCCAGGGCATCGACGAGCCGGGCACCGGCGAGGTGACCGTCACGGCCGGCGAGCCCGCGGTCGTGGTCGACCAGGTGCCCGCAGGCGCCCGCGTCACGCTCGCGGAGGTCCTCGACGAGGTCGAGGGCGGCACCTGGGGCGAACCGACGTTCAGCGAGCAGACGTTCACCGTGATCAAGGACGACGTCGTGGCCGTCGACCTCGACAACCTGATCACCCTGAACGCGGGGTTCGTCTCGGTCCGCAAGGCGATCGAGGGGACGGGCGCCGGGCTCGTGCCCGCCGACGACACGTTCGTCGTGCACTACACCTACCCCGCAGGCACGGGCTTCGCGGCGGGTGACGGCCGGCTCGTCGTGCCGGCGGACGGCGAGGCCGTCACGAGCGGCCCCCTGCCCTACGGCGCCGTCCTGACCCTCTCCGAGCTCCCCCCGGCCGACGTCGCAGGAGCGACCTGGGGCGAGGTGGGCATCTTCGCGCCCGCGGCCGTGACGATCGGCGACGGGACGACGAGCGAGGTCACGCTCACCAACACGATCACGCGGGACGTGGGCGCGTTCGCGCTCTCCAAGCGTGTCGAGGGGTCCGGGGCCGCGCTCGTCGCACCCCAGGACGGGTACACGTTCACCTACTCCTACCCCGCCGGGGACACCTGGTCGGGCCTCGAACCGACGACGGTCTCGGTGCCCGGTGACGGCACCACGGTGACGGTCCGCGACGTCCCTGCCGGGGCCGTGGTCACGGTCAGGGAGAACTCCCCCGAGGCCGTCGAGGGCGGCGCATGGTCGGCCCCGACGTACGAGGCCGCGAACAGCTTCGTCGTCACGAAGGACGCGACCTACGCGCTCGACGTCGTCAACTCGATCGAGCGGACGACCGGGTACCTCTCGGTGCGCAAGGACGTCGTCGGCACCGCCGCGCACCTCCTGCCGCCCGACGCCGAGTTCGTCGTGCGCTACGCGTACCCCGCGGGTGACGGCTTCGCAGCGGGCGAGGGCACCGTGGTCGTCGCGGCCGACGGCGTGCCCGTCGTCAGCGAGCCCCTCCCCTACGGCGCCCTCGTGACGCTCGTCGAGGAGGCGCCCGCGCCGGTCGACGGTGCCACCTGGACCGAGGCCGCCCTCAGCACCGAGCAGGTCCGCGTCGGGGACGGCACCGTGGTCGGGGTCGTCGTGACCAACACGCTCGACATGAGCCCGGCGCGCCCGGGTCCGGGCGTCGACCGGTTGTCCAACACCGGCGTCACGGTGCCGCTCGCGCTCCTCGGGGGCGCGGTGCTCCTGGTCGCGGGCGGTGCGACGCTGCGGGTCGCCGCTCGACGGCGCCGGTCGTGACCCGCTGAGCCCTCCGCCCGTGCCGGCCGGCGACGGGCGCGGGGGCACACCGCTGAAGGTGAGCGGCGCCGTCGGGCAGGATCTCCCGCCCGACGGCGCCGCTCGCCTCAGGCGGCGTTCTCGCCCACGCGCCCCTCGGCGCGGTCGCGGATTCCGCGCAGCATGCGCGCGCTCATGAGGAAGCTGACGGGCAGGACCGGTTCGACGATCGCCCCGGACCACCAGCGCGTGTACCCGTAGCGCTCGCGCACGACGAGACGCGTGGCGCCGTCCGCGACGGGGCGCAGCACGAACGACCAGGTGAAGTCGTACGGCGGGGCCGACGCGCCGACCGGGACGGCTCCCCGCAGCACGAGGTGCCGGTCGGGGACCATCGCGGCGACGCGCAGCGCGACGTCGGGGTGCAGACGCACGTCGTCGCCGACCGCGAGACGCTGCCACCGGGGATCGATGCGGTCCGCGTTCTCGATGTCGCAGCCCACGAGGTTCTCGAGCCACTCGTAGCTGTAGAACCCGCCGCGGCCCTGGCCGAGCTGCAGGACCCACTTCCACACCTCGCGCGGCGGGGCGTCGATCGTGACGGCACGGGTCGCGACCGCGTCGGCGCACGGGACGATCTCGTCGCCTGCGAGCGGCTCGGACGGCTCACCGTCGCGGGTCCCCCAGGTCATGGTCATGCGTCGGGTCAGGAGCAGCGCTCCGACCAGGAACGCCGTGGCGGCGGTCCGTCGTACGAGCGGTCTCATGGCAGTCTCCTCCGTCGTGGGACCTCGGCCTGACTCGATCGTCGCATCTTCGGGCGTCGAAGCAGCAGTGCTTGTGACAGATTGCACAAGCGTGTCGCGGCGGCGGGATGCTCAGCCCACCCGGCCGAAGGCCAGGAAGTGCGGGCTCGCGGCGATCAGCGCCGGGTCCTGCTCGAGCAGGCGCGCCGCCCGGATCGCGGAACCCAGCAGGGGTTCGGCCTCGTCCAGCGGCAGGTTGTCGAGGGCCGGAGTGCTTGGCCCCTCGACGCCGTAGACCGCCACCGCACCCAGCCCTGCCTCCTCGAGCTCCCCCGCAAGCTCGTCGGGACGGTGGAAGTACGCGGTCGTGAAGCCGGACCGCGGGTCGTGCAGGCCGGTCGCGACGGCGCGACGCAGCGACGGCTCCGTCTCGTCCGACACCTCCCCCACGGCCGCGAGCTCCAGGAGCCCCGCGTACCGGCTGATCGCCGCGGCGACCACCGTGCCGCCGCTACGTGCCACGCGGGCCGCCTCGCGCAGCGCGAGCAACCGGTCGGACCGCTCCGTGAGGTGGTAGAGCGGCCCCAGGACGAGCACCGCGTCCACCGAGGAGTCCTTGAAAGGCAGCTCCCGTGCGTCCCCGACCTGCGCCCGCACCCCCGAGATCTCCGCCGCCCTGGCGACGTGCGACGGCACGGGGTCGACCAGGTCGACGTCGTACCCGGCGTCGGCGAGCCAGGCTGCGTGCACACCGGTCGCACCCCCGACGTCGACCGCCCTTGCAGGGGCTGCCGGGAGGAACCTGCTCAGGAGCTCGCGCGTGCGCAGCAGCTCGAGGCGACCGTGGGCCGTCGCGTGGAGGCGACGCTCCTCGCGGTAGCGGTCGGTGTAGAAGTCGAGGATCTCGGGGTCCAGCGCTGGTCCGGTGCTCACACGGACATCCTGCCGTCGGCATCCCAGTTCGTCGAGCGTGCAGCTCGGGCTGTTCGTGGAGGCCGATGACGACCCCAAGTGCACGCTCGGCGCACGCAGCAGCGAAGCGCACGGCAAGAGCCTGCCGGACTCACGTGAGGTGGTCGAAGTCCCCGCGCACCCAGGCCGCGTGCCGCTCCGCGGAACGCCGCACGACACCCCGCGCACCCACCGGGATCACGCCCTCGAAGTTGTTGTAGAGCCGGTCGAACGCGAAGCGCTCGACATGGGTCGCGACCCGGTCCACCACGGCCCCCGACAGCGGGATCCGGTTGGGGTAGCTGCGCATGAAGCTCACCGACGTGCGGTCGGGGTTCGCGAAGATCGTGTCGCCGCTGAGCAGGACGCCGCGCCCCTGCGCACCGGCCGCCCAGTGGACGACCGCGCTGCCGGGGAAGTGCCCGCCCGGCTGGGAGAGCGTCACGCCCGGCAGGATCTCGCGGTCCTCGGACCACGTCTCGATCACCGGGTCGGGGCGGGCGACCCACCCGGCGTCGGCCTCGGCGACGAGCACGGGGACGCCCCCGAGCGCACGGCTCCACTCGACCTGGACGCCGAACATGTGCGGGTGGCTCGCGACGACGGCCACGACCTCTCCCAGGTCGCGCACCTGACGGACGGCGTCGTCGTCCAGGTACCCGACCGGGTCCCACAGCAGCATCCCGGCCGGTGTCCGCACGATCTTGGACTCCTGCCCGATGCCCACCCCGGGGTGCCCCGCGAGGGCGAAGAGGTCCGGTTCGAGCTCGGTCACCGAGACCTCGTGCCCCTCGGCCGCGAGCTCGTCGAGCGTCGTCCACGCCTGACCGTCCGCGGGCACCCACTGGCGCTCGTCGGCGCAGATCGCGCACACCTCGGGACGTTCGGCGTGCTCGACGGCGCACGTCCGGCAGATCCACCACGTCATCGGGGTCGTCCTCTCCCTCGTCGAGGCCTTGTCATGACCGACGCGTCAGGACGAGCATGGCCCATGGGTCACGCCCACTCTGACACGTCATCGGGGCGTCGGGGTCAACGGCTCAGCACCTCGGCGTCCTGCGGCTCGTCGTCACCGGCCGCGCCCGGCAGGTCACCCGCGTCCCCTGCGCCACCCGGCGGCACGTCGAGCCCGCGCAGCGGGTACGCCCAGAAGCAGAGCCAGGCCAGGCCCGCCACCGCGAGCGGCACGCCGCCCATGAGCACCCGGATCCCGGTCGACACCGTCTCCGGCTGGGCCCCCACCGCGAGACCGGCGTCGTAGCCCGTCGCGCCGAGGACCACGGCGATCACGACCGCCTGCACGATCACCGACCCGCGCACCACGAACCCGTTGACCCCGAAGTACATGCCCTCGCGGCGCAGCCCGGTGCGCCGCTCGTCGTCGTCGATCACCTGCCCGAGCGCGACCTCGAGGAGCTGCATCATGCCCGCGACGCCGATGCCCACGAGCCCGGCCACGGCCATGGCCCCCGGCAGCGAGCCGGGGAGCATGAACAGGCCGACGGCCACGGCGTACGCCGCGACGGACCACAGCAACGCCTGGCGCGGGCCGACCTTGCGGACCACCCAGGACCAGCCGACGATCGAGGGGATCGCGACGACGAAGATCGGCGCGAGCACGAGGGTCGCGTCGGCCTCGGCGCCGCCGAGCACGTAGCGCACGTAGAACGGCACCGACGCGAGCAGGATCGCGGTCGTGGACTGGAGCAGCAGGGACCCCAGCACGTACGTCACGAAGGCCTTGTTCGCGAACGTGTACCGGAGCTGGTCCCGCAGCGGCAGCGCGGCCTCGCGAGCCCTGACCTCGACCTCGTCGACGGGCCGCTCGACCATGCCCGCGAGCGACCAGACGAAGAACGCGAGGCACAGCGCGCCCAGCACGAGCCCCATGCCGACCCACCCGAGCGGCGACCCGTAGAGCAGCGGTGCCGCGGCGGTACCGAGGATCATCCCGACCAGCCCGAAGATCTGGCGCGGCGTGTTGCCACGGGCGCGCTCCGCCGTCGTGCGGAAGATCTCCGGGAAGAGCGCCGAGGTGTTGAGGACGACTGCGACGTACGCGACGTCGTAGACCGCGACCACCACGAGGAACCAGACGAGCAGACCCGCGGGGCTGACCTCGGGGGGCATCCACACGAGCGAGAACGCCGCGACGAGCGGCACGATCCCCAGCCCGATCCACGGGACGCGTCGCCCCCAGCGCGTGCGGTGCCGGTCGGAGGCCGCGCCGACGAGCGGGTTGAGGAGCGCGTTGAGGATGCCGTGCGCGACCATCGCACCTGCGACCCAGCCGGCGGGGAGCCGCAGGTGGTCGACGTAGAAGAACACGACGAACGCCGAGAACGTCTGCGCCATGAGGTTCGCGGGGAACGCCGAGGCGCCGTAGGCGAGGGTCCGGCCACGCGTGGGGAGGCCGGTCAGGCGGCGGTCGCGCAGGGCCGTGAGCGCGCTCATCGAGCACCCCCGACGGCGTCGCTCGCCCGAGCGACCGGGGTGCCCGAGGCGTCGCGCACCTGGGGTGCGAGCCCGCGCTGGACGTCGCGCAGGTCGCGCCAGCCGACGCGCACGATCCCCTCCTCGGCGAGGGTCGCGGCGACGTCGGGGTCGGCCAGCAGGCGGCGCTCGAAGCCGCGCTTGGCGACTGCGTAGTCGGCGACGTCGCCGAGCTCGTCGTCGTCGAGCATGGGGTGCAGGAAGACCTCGGTGACCCCCGGCTCGGTCGCGCGGAGCAGGTCGAGGAAGCCCGCCTTCATCGAGGCGTAGTCCTCCTCGTCGGGCGTCCCCTCCCCGAGCAGCTCGAACGGGTGCGTCGTGAGGTGGTCGAGGATCACGACGCCGGCCGCGTCGGCCGCGGCCGCGGCCTGGTCGAGCACCGAGCGGTAGGTGTCGGGCAGTCCCAGGCCGACCGTGCGCGGCAGCCGGAACGGCAGGCCGTGACGGGCCGCGAGCTCGAAGACCTGCGGCAGGAAGCTGCGGCCCGTCTCGAGCCCGTAGACCGAGCCCATGTGGTTGTCGAGGTGCGTGACGTCCATGCCCGCGGCGAGGGCCGCGTCGAGCTGGGCGGCGAGCTCGGCCGCGACGTCCGCGTCGCTCGCCCGGAGCTCGACGCTGCGGCAGTCGGCCGGGAAGTACCCGGCGTCGTCGACGAGGGTCGTCCCGACCCCGGTGAGGGGGCGCCACCGGTACCGGGTCCACTCGCTCGTGAGCACGAGGTGCACGCCCAGGTCGAGGTCGGTGCGGTCGGCCGCGAAGGCGAGCGCCTCGGGCGCCCAGGGGCACGGCACCATGAGGGTCGCGGAGTCGAGGTGGCCCGCGACGAGCAGCTCGGTGATCGCGCGGTTCGCGGCGCGGCACATGCCGAGGTCGTCGGCGTTGAGGACCAGGGCCCGGGAGTCCGGCGGGAGGCCGAGCCGGGTCACGAGGTCAGAGGGTGCGCGCATCGTCGGCTCCTCGGGGGGCGTGGCCGGTGGCGAGGTCCGCGTCGAGGGGTGCGTCGTCGTCGGGCAGGTCCTCCGACTCGGCGGCGCGCCGGACCGCGGCCGTGAACGCCTGGTCCCGCAGCGTGTCCCGGGCGAGGGCCGCCGCACCGAGCAGCACGGCGTCGGCCGCGACGGCGCTGGGTTCGACCACGATCGGCAGGATGCCGACCCGTTCGGCGAGGTAGGTCTGGACGCGACCCAGGACCGCGTCCTCGCGCGCGACGCCCGCCAGGACGATCTTCTGCGGTTCGAGCAGGAGCGCGACCGACGCGATCAGCACGGCGAGGCGCCCGGCGAGCTCGTCGACGACCGCGACCGCACGCTCGTCGCCGTCGGCCGCGAGGTCGAGGACCTCGTGCGGCGCGAGGCCCGCGGGCAGGCCCGCCTCCTTGGCGGACGTCGCGAGCGACGCGGCGCCGATGCTCTCGGCGCCGAGCGCGCGACCGGGCTGCGGGAGGAACGCGACCTCGCCGGCCCCGCCGGACGCGCCGCGGTGCAGCTTGCCGTCGATGACGATCCCGGCGCCCAGCCCGATCCCCAGGCGCAGCAGCACGAACGAGTCGAGCCCCTTGCCCGCGCCTGTACGCTGCTCGGCGATCGCGGCGAGGTTGACGTCGTTCTCGAGGACGACGGGGCAGCCGAGGCCTTGCTCGAGGGCGGCGTGCAGCGTGGGTCCGCCCTTCTCGAGGCCGGGGACGCGGCGCACCATGGCGTGGTCGGCGCCCACGATCGCCGGGAGCCCGACGACGGCGCACCGGATCGCGACGGACGCGGCGCCCGTGTCGTGGCGCACCGCGGCGACGCAGTGCGCGGCGAGCTTCTCGACCGCGCTCGCGCGCGCCTCGGGCTCCTTCGCGGACAGCGGCTGCTCGGCCCGGGCCCGGACCCGTCCGACGAGGTCGACCAGTGCGACGCGGACGCGCACGTGGCCGATGTCGACCGCGAGCGCGTAGCCGTGCTCGGGGTCGACGCGGTACAGCGTGGCCGCGGGGCCGCGTCGGTCGTGGTCGAGACCGGCCTCCTCGACGAGCCCGTGCTCGACGAAGGTCCGCAGCGCGAGGGCCACGGTGGTCTTGGACAGGCCCGTGGCCGCGACGATCTCGGGTCGTCCGAGCGTGTCGTGGGCGTCGAGCACCTCGAGGACTGCGCGGGCGTTGATCTCCCGGAGCAGTCGTTGATCTCCTGCAAGAAGCATGTCTACCGGTCTCCGTCGACGGTCGTTCCCCTGGACATGAGTAGGTCGGAAACCTCCCTACCCGGGCGAGAGTACCCCGCGGAGGTTCGTGACCGCTCGGCGAATCGCCAGGGTTCACCCCGCGTCGCCGTCGCCGGACGGCGCGCCGCACTCGGGGTTGACCCCGAGGGCGAAATGGGGGGAACACCCGATGTCGCCCCGAGCCCCTTCCGCCCTAGCCTCGATGGTGGTGGGCCCCGCCGGGGGGTGGGGCCCCCACCACGACCTCACGAACACCTCGGACACGACGAACAGGGGATCGACATGCGGACCACGAACCGGCGACCGGTGACGGCGGGCCTGGTCGCCGTCACGGCGCTCACGCTCGGCGCGTGCGGGTTCGGACCGCGATCGATCGCGACCGACACCTACACGGTCCCGGACGAGATCACGTCGGTACGACTGGACCTCAGTGCCGGGTCCGTCACGCTGCGCGGGGACGCGTCCGCGACCGAGGTCGGCATCGAGCGCACGGTCGACTACGCGGGCGCCTACCCCGAGCAGGAGACGCACCGCGTCGAGGACGGCGTCCTGGTCCTGTCCGGGTGCGGACGGCACTGCTCGGCGAGCTACTCGGTCGACCTGCCCGCAGGGCTGCCCGTCACGGGCGGGACCGAGCACGGCAGCATCGACCTGACCGCGACCGGTGCGGTGGACGTCGAGACGTCCAACGGGTCCATCACCCTCACCGGGATCGACGACGGGATCGTCGCGCGCACCTCGAACGGCAAGGTCACGGGGACACGGCTCGGCGGCACCGCCGGCGTCGACGCCGAGACGTCCAACGGGGCGGTCGAGCTGACCCTCGCGACCCCGCAGGACGTCCGGGCGACGACCGACAACGGCAGGGTCGAGGTCACCGTCCCCGACGGCAGCTACCGGGTACGTGCCGAGACCGACCTGGGCGGCACCGACGTCACCGTCCCGGACGACCCCGACGGCGAGTTCACGATCGACGCGTCCTCGTCCAACGGGCGGGTCATGGTCTCGCGAGGCTGAGGACCCGTCAGAGCGGGCCCAGGACGTCGCGGGCGTCCGCGTCGAGCGCGAGCGTGCCGAGCACCGTGAGCAGCATGCGTTCCTCGTAGCGGAAGTGGGACTCCATGATCGCGGCGATCCCCTCGAGGTGACGGTCGAGCTCGTCCGGCGTCGCCGCCCGGTCGACCGCTGCCAGGAGCCCGCTCAGCAGGTGCGCGATCATCGAGTGGTCCTGCTTCAGGGTGCGCAACGTCCCGACCAGCTCGGGGTGGGCGGCCGCGATCGCGGGGAACAGCTCGCGGTCCTCGCCCTCGTGGTGGCCCGTCAGAGCCGTGCAGAAGCCGTGGCAGAACAGCAGCAGGTCGCGGGTCGCAGGTTCGGCGGCCGCTCCGTCGTCGAGCGCGGCCCGGGTGACGCGCAGCGCCTCGCGCAGCCGGTCGTGCACGGCGCGCAGCTCGTGGCTCCAGGCGACGAGCCTGGTCTTCTCGCCCTCAGTCACGCGAGGGCGAAGGGGGCGACGTGGTCATCGTCGTGCTCCTTCGTGTCCGGCGCCTCCATGCCTGGCACGGTCTGCCACCGGCACGCGACGCTGCGCAGACCCTACCGGACCTCCTCCGCCCGGGTGCGTGCCGCCGTCGGCGTCGTGGCCCTTGCCGCTCACCTGCCGCTCACCCCGGCGCACCACCTCACCCCCGCGCGACCCAGGCGGGGCGCCGTGCGTCGTCGACGCGCACGACCACGTCGGCGTCACGCTCCGGGGCGACCTCTGCCCGGTACCGCGCGTACGCGGGCAGCGTCCAGGCGTCCGCGGGGGGCGTGCGCCGTGCCAGCGTCGCGTCCTGGAGGGCCAGGTGGACGGTCAGGTCGACGTCGAGCCCGCGCCCGAGCGACAGGGACCCGTCGAGCAGGACGACGAGCCCCGGCGGGGCCTCGACGTAGCCGGCGCGCGTCGAGCGCGAGGTCACGGGGTCGCGCAGGCTGGGCAGGTAGCGCCCGTCCCCGCCCGGCCCGACGGCGGCCAGCACCTCCCGGTTCAGCGCCCCCACGTCGATCCACTCGTCGAGCAACGAGTCCGGGTCCTCGTGCCCGTGCTCGAGCCGCAACGACGCGGGCCGCAGGAAGTCCCGCACGCTGACGCGCGCCGTCGGGCGGCCGGCGACGCGCAGGGGTTCGACGAGCTGGTCGGCGAGCGTCTCCGGGTGCGTCGAGGGGTGGCCGTCGACGAGGACGCTCGTCGCCGTCGCGTCGCCGCGCGAGCGCTCGACGACGAGCGCGGCGACCCGTGCGACGAGGACCTCCTGGCTGACCGGCTCGACACGCACCCGGTCAGGATGTCACGGCGCCCGCGCGACGAAGGACCGACCGCCGACCGAGCCTCGCGGGACGGATCCCGGACGCCCGACCGGCGGTCGGCCCTGCGGTCGTGCTCAGCGCCTCCCGGGTGTCACTCGACCGCGGGCACGGTGAGGACGCCGGCGAGCGCGGGAGCCGTGAGGGCCGTCAGCCGTTCGCGGACGAGTCCCCGAGGAGTTCCTCGACCCAGCGGACGGACAGGTGGCCGACCGTCGCGATCTGGTCGGTCGACGCCCCGTCGAGCACCGCGGCCCGCACCGCCGCGACCACGCGTTCGACCTCCTGCGGGCTCGGTACCTCGGGCAGGTCGGCAGTGAGGCCGGCCAGGCGGTCGAGCGCTGTCGTCGGTGGCGTGTCCACGGCAGGAACGTACCAATGCGGCGCGGATTGCGGGCTGCCCGGACCCGGCGCACGGTGGGAGCCTGTCCATCGCTCCCAGGAGGCGTCCACGATGACCACGTTCCCGACGATCCGGCAGGTCGTGCTCGACACGACCGACGCCCGCGGCCTCGCCGAGTTCTACCGCGCCCTGTTCGGCCTGGAGTACCGCGCGGGCGACGAGCCGCCCGCGACCGGCCGGCCGGACCCTGCCGGCACGGACTGGCTGGTCCTGCGTTCGCCGGGCGGGGTGCCACTCGCGTTCCAGCAGGTCGAGCACCTGCCGCCGTCGACCTGGCCCGACCCGGCCGTCCCCCAGCAGCTCCACCTCGACTGCACGGTCCCTGACCGGGAGGCCCTCGACGCCCAGCACGAACGCGCCCTGGCGCTCGGCGCCCGCCTGCTCCGGGACCGGTCCGACGACCCCGAGGAGCCCCTGCGCGTCTACGCGGACCCGTCAGGTCACCCGTTCTGCCTCTTCGTGGGCTGACTCTCCGCCCCGCCCGCGGTCAGGCCACGTCTCCGCGGTCCCCCACCGGCCGAAGCCGTCACAGCTCCTCGACCTCGATCAGCCACTGCGCGATCGTCCGGTCCTCGATCGTCATGCGGTACGTCTGCCCCGGGTCGATCGCGTCGTCCAACCGGCTCTGGCGGTTCTCGTTGACCCCGAGCAGGCCGCAGGACGTGCGCACGTCGTAGTACGTCCTGGAACGGTTCGTGTGCGGAGCCACGTCGCTCTCGACGACGCAGGTCCGCTCGGTCGTCGTCCAGCTCGCGACCCAGACGACGACCGGTGTCGTGACGACGACGGCCGCGACCGTCCACCCGACCACGACCTTGGGGATACGCATGTCGTGGAGGATATCGAACCGCCCGCTGCTGCCCGCCTGCCCGCTCGCCGCGCGCGAAGGACGCGGCCCGCCGTCGGGCAGGCTGGCCGGGCGACGCTCAGGCGGGCTTGGTCGCCTTGCCGTCCAGCCACAGGGTGTCGGACTCGTCGCGGTGCGTGCCGGTCGAGCCGACGTGCTTGCTGTCGATCGTCGGGCCCTTCTTGACGACGTGGACGATCGCCATCGCGTGACCGCGACCGAGGTCGTAGTCCTCCTTGAGCCACTCGACGATCACGCCGGCCTTCACGGCCGGGTCGTCGTAGCCCTTCTCCTGCGCGATCGTCACGAGCTGTCGCGGGGTGAGGCCGGTCTTGTCCTCGACCGCGTCCAGGTAGGCCTGAAATGACATGGTTCTCCTCGTTTCGGGTGGGTCGGGGTTGAGCTGCCGGTCCGGTGCGACTCAAGCGGTACCGAGCGCCCTGCGCAAGCGCTGGGCGAAGGCAGCGGGGTCGTCGACGAAGCCGGTGTGGTCGCCCGGGAAGAGCGTGGTCGTGGTGCCGAGCAGGGCCGCGAGCGCCGACGACGCCCGGTCGCAGAGCTGTCCCGTCGAGTCCTCGCCGACCCCGACGACCACGCGGACGGGAGAGGCGCGCAGCGCCTCGACGTCGGGCTCGAAGAGGGTGGTCCCCAGGAGGTCGTGCGCGAACCAGAAGCGTTCGTCCGCGACCTGCTGCGGGTCGCGCTCGCCGCCGAACATCTGCTCGACCATCTCGTCCGGGACGTCGATGTCGCCGACCGCGAAGAACTTCCGCCAGGCGCCGACGACGTCGCCCGCGCGGTGGTCGTCCACGAGCTCGCGGGTCGCGGCGTGCAGCCGCTCACGGTCCGGCATGAGGGCGTCGAGCGGCGGCTCGTGCGCGACGACCGTCCTGACCAGGTGGGGGTGCGACTGGACGAGGGCGAGCGCGGTCACGGCGCCGCCGCTCGACCCGACGACGGTCGCGGGGCCAGCGTCGAGGTGGGTCAGGAGCCGCGCGAGATCGTCGGCCCGGACCTCGGGCAGCGTGTCCCGGTCCGGGTCGTCCACCGTGCTGCGGTGGATGCCGCGCGGGTCGGTCGTCAGGACGGTGTGGTCGGTCGCGAGCAGGTCGGCGAGCGGCGCGAACGCGTCGGCGTCCATGGGTGCGCCGACGAGCACCACGAGCGGCCCGTGGCCCCTGACCTCGTGGTGGAGCGTGGCGCCCGGGACCTGCAGCGTCCGGGCGGTCGCGGGGAAGGTCGCGGAGACGGTCGGGGTGTCGGTCACGGGAACCTCCGGGGGTGCGCAGGACGGGTGGTCGAGGGGGTGGACCGGTAGGGCGGCCGGAACTCATCGGTCCGCCGCCCGAGCCCGACCCTCCTGGCCGACCCCGTCACCTGGCTGCTCCGGGGCGGACCCCCGGAGCCGTGCCCCCGCGCCCCGGACGCAGCGCGACCTACCGTCCGAGCAGCGTGTCGATCTCGGCCATCTCGGCCGTCTGCACGTCGACCATGACCTGCGCGAGGTCGCGGAGCCCGGCGTGGCCGCCGCCCTCGATCTCGCCCTGCGTCATCGCGATCGCGCCCTCGTGGTGCGAGTGCATGAGCTCGAGGAACGTCGCCTCGGCCTCGGTCACGGCGGTCGCGTCACCCGTGCTCGCGTCCGCGAGACGTTCGAGGGACCCCATCTGGTCGCTCGTGAGCATGCCGTTCGCGACGTGCACGGAGTGCATCTGCATGAGGTCGTCCATCCCCCAGGCGTCGGCCCAGCCGAGCATGGTCCCGATCTCCTCGGTCTGACCGTCGAGGATGCGCTGCGCGAGGTCGCGCGTCGGCTCGCTGACACCGTCGACGGCCAGGATGATCTCGCTCATCTCGACGGCCTGCTCGTGGTGCGGGGTCATCATCGCGACGAAGTGCGTGTCGATGTCGTTGACCTCGGCCGGGGCTCCCGCAGAGCCGCTCGCGGCGGGCGGGCTCCCGTCCTCCGAGGGCGAACCGCTCCCCGTCGAGCAGCCCGCGAGGGCGGCGGTCAGGACGAGCGCGGTGAGGGCGGTGGGCAGCTTCTTCAAGGAGGACTCCGGTGTGTCTCGGGATCGCCGGGGCACGCGGGCGCCGGTTCCGGCGAGCGTCCGACCAGGGTAGGTGCGAAGTCTGGGAGCCGGCTGTGCCCCCACGGGCGGTGCGCCGCCAGATCACCCTGTGGATCCCGCGCCCCGGCGGTCCCCGTCACAGTATGGTCAGCGCACTCGACGAGGAGGCCACCGTATGACTTCCCCACGGTCCACAGACCACCGTTCGGCCACGACCACAGTGGCGCGCGCCGCCGACCAGGCGGACCTTCCGCCCCTGCTCACCGGGTGGCGGCGCCTGTGGACGCGCCCGGCACTCATGCCGTACGTGCGGCTCGTCGTCCTGGTCCTGGCGATCAACGTCGCGGCGGCCGTCGCCCTGCTCCCGGGCACGTCGACACCAGAGCGACTCGACCTGACCCTCACGGCGGCGGCGCTGAACCTCGGGGCCGCGGCCGTGATCCGGCAGCAGCACGTCGTCAACCTGCTGTTCCGCCTCGCGACGAGCGCGCCCGTGACGTGGCCCCTGCGCGTCCGCGCGGGGCTCGCGAAGGTCTACCACCTGGGCGGGATCCATGTCGGGGCCGCGATCTCCGCGACCGCGTGGTTCACCGTGTTCGCCGCGACCGCGCTGAGCCCGCCCGGGCGAGGCGAGCTGTCCGGGCCCACCCTCTGCGTCGTCGTCGTCCTCGCGCTGCTGCTGCTGACGATCGCCGCTCTGGCCACGGCGCCCTTGCGCCGCATGCGCCACGACCTGTTCGAGATGAGCCACCGGCTCGGCGGCTGGTCGACCCTCGCGGGCTTCGCTGCACTGACCGTCCTGTTCGCGCACGACCTCGCGCCGAGCGACCCGTGGACCGCGATCCTCTCAGCCCCCGCGACGTGGGTCCTGGCGGTCGTGATCGTGTGCGTGGGACTGCCGTGGCTGCACCTGCGCAAGGTCGCGGTGGACGTGCACACGCCCTCGTCCCACGTCGCGATCGTGCGCCTCCACCACGGCTCGCGGACGTTCGTGGGTTCCTCGACCACGATCGCCCGGCACCCGCTCGGCCAGTGGCACCCCTTCGCGAACCTCGTCACGCCGAGCCGCCCCGAGCTGCGCCTTGCGATCTCCCGGGCGGGCGACTGGACGGGGTCGTTCATCGACTCCCCGCCGGACCACGTCTGGGTCCGCGGCGTGCCCACGGCCGGGGCCGGGAACGTCGGCAAGCTCTTCCGCAAGGTCGTGTGGATCACGACGGGCAGCGGGATCGGCCCGTGCCTGCCCAGCCTGCTCGCGGGCGCGCCCGCCCACCTGGTGTGGGTCACCCGGACGCCCGAGGCCACATTCGGCCCCGGGCTCGTCGCCGAGATCACGGAGTCGCTGCCGGACGCCCTCGTGTGGGACACCCGCGCCCTGGGCAAGCCCGACCTCGTGGCCCTCGCGCTCGACGCGGTGCGCACGACCGGCGCCGAGGCCGTCATCTGCATCTCGAACCGTCCGACGACGTTCGAGGTCGTCGAGGGCCTCGAGTCGCGGGGCATCCCCGCGTTCGGCGCCATCTGGGACTCCTGAGGCGCGTCGCTCCTCCCCCCGGCCCGACGGCGTCACCCGCGTGGCGCCGTCGGGCTGCGGCGGGCTCAGCCCGTCAGCGCGCGTCGCACGTCAGCCGTGCGCCCAGCGTGGCGGCAGCGACCACGGCCGCCGCGGCGACGAACACGACGTCCTTGAGGACGTACTGGCCCAGGAGCGTCATACCGTCGCCGAAGAGCTCGCCGGGGAAGAGCACCACAGGTGACATCATGCCGACCAGTGCGACCGCGAGCACGACCAGGCCCACCTTCAACCATCGCCCCGTCAGGAGCGTCAGCCCGATGACGGTCTCGACGACCGCCGTCAGGACCACCGCCGCCGCCCCCTCGACGACGCCGAAGGTCAGCGCCCCGACGGTCTGCGTGACGATCTGCTCCGCCGGGCTCGCGCCGGGGAAGAACTTGAGCACCCCGAACCCCAGGAAGACGAGGCCGAGCGTGACCCGGAGCGCAGGGACCGACCACCGCGTCAGGTGGACGGCCACGGCGACGACCACGGCGTCGGCCCGCCCCACGAGCCCCGGCCGCGCTGGTGGGGCGCTGGTGAGGGGCGGCGGCTGCGGCGAGGGCGGCGTGGCGGTCGAGGGCGGCGGGAGCAAGGTCTGGGGTCCGGCAGCAGGCATCTGGTCTCCTCGTCGAGAGCGTGCGGACGTGCGGCGCTTTGTGGCGAAAGCACCGTGACGTCCGGATATGTGATGGCTCGGCGAGCGTAGCCATCGCTGATGAGGGCCAGATGAGGCCGTGCTCAGCCCGCGAGACGCGCGTGCAGGTGCATGTCGTGCCAGCCGTCGACGTGCTTGCCGCTCTCCCGGAGCGTGCCCTCTGGCACGAACCCTGCGGCGAGCGCGACCTTGCACGACGCCTCGTTGCGCGTCGAGTGCACGAGTCGCAGCCGGTGCAGGCCGAGGTCCTCGAACGCCCAGGCGACCAGCAGCCCGACGGCCCGGGGAGCGACCCGGCGGCCCCGCGCGGCAGGCAGGACCCAGTAGCCGACCTCTCCCCCGCCCTCGTGCAGGTCGAGGTGGTGCAGGGCGGTACGGCCGACCACGACGCCGTCGGACTCGACCGCCCAGTCTCCGGCCGCCTCCTGCACCCAGTGCTCGTGCCGCGAGTCGATCCACCGCTCCGCCTCCGCGACGTCGGCCATCGCGCGAGCGTGCCAGAGCTGGATCGCCGGGTCCTGGTACGCGGCGAGGAGGCTCGGCGCGTCGGCCCGGACCCAGGGGCGCAGCGTCAGGCCGTCGCCCGCGAGGACGGGCATCGGCTGTGCGCTCAGGCGGCCGGGGTGGACGGTGGGCTCGGTGAGGAGGGGCACGCCGCGGTGATGCCACGGCCGGTGCGAGACCGGGTGGTTTGAGGAGTTGCTAAACTCGCCAAGTCCCCAGGAGGTCCAGTGCCCACCACCGCCACCACGGCGCCGCTCTACGCGATCAAGGCCGAGCTGTTCCGCTCCCTCGCGCACCCCACCCGCATCCAGGCGCTCGAGGTGCTCAGCGCCGCGCCCCACCACGAGGCCCCCGTGAGCGACCTGCTCGCCGCGACCGGCGCCGAGGCCTCGGTCCTGTCCCAGCACCTCGCGGTGCTCAAGCGCGCCGGCGTCGTGACGTCGTCGCGCACGGGCAACACCGTCGTCTACCGGCTGAGCCGGCCGCTCGTCGCCGAGCTGCTCGTCGTCGCGCGCGCGTTCCTGCGCGAGACGCTCGACGCGTCCGGGCGACAGCTCGCCGCCGCGGACGAGCTGCCTCCCCTCCAGGGGGAGAGCGAACGGACCGGGCAGTGACGCGGGCGCCCCGGCCGTCAGGGCCGACCCTCCCCGTCGGCTCGACCCCGCCGACCCGCTCGGCCCGCTCCGCCCGGTCCCCGCGCGACCTGCTCCCCTCGCGCGCAGACGTCGACCTGCGACCGCGGACGCTGCGCGCCGACCTCCTTGCCGGCATCACGGTCGGCGTGGTCGCCCTGCCGCTCGCCCTCGCCTTCGGGGTGAGTGCCGGGGTCGGGCCCGGTCCTGGCCTCGTGACGGCCGTGGTCGCGGGCGTCGTGGCCGCGGTGTTCGGCGGTTCGCGCGTCCAGGTCAGCGGGCCGACCGGCGCGATGGCCGTCGTCCTCGCCCCGATCGTCGCCCAGCACGGCCCCGCCGCCGTGCCGCTCGTCGCGATCCTCGCGGGCGTCGTCGTGCTGCTGGCCGGGGTGACGCGGCTCGGGCGCGTCGTGACGTTCATCCCGTGGCCCGTGGTCGAGGGGTTCACGGCCGGGATCGCCGCGATCATCTTCCTCCAGCAGGTTCCCGCGGCCCTGGGCGTCTCGGGCGCGGTGGGTGGCAACCCGCTGGTCGTCGCCGTCGACTCGGTCGTGGCCGCGTTCGCGAACGGCCCCACGGCTCTGTGGACGCTCGGCACCGTGGCGCTCGTCGCCGTCGTGATGCTGGTCCTGCCGCGCGTCGCACCCGCGCTGCCCGCGTCGCTCGTCGCGGTCGTCCTCGCGACCGTCGTCGTCCAGCTCACGGGCGCCCCCGTCGCGCGCATCGGGGCACTGCCCGACTCCCTTCCTCTCCCGACCGTGCCGCACCTCGACGCGGGCATGCTGCGGTCGCTGATCGGCCCCGCGGTCGCGGTCGCGGCGCTCGCCGCGATCGAGTCGCTCCTCTCGGCCCGCGTCGCCGCAGCCATGCCATCGCCCGCGCAGGGCGGGCCCGTCAGGTCGCCACGCGGCCCGTCGGGTGCCACGACCGTGCCCGACGACGCCTCCCACCGCTACGACCCCGACCGTGAGCTCGTCGGCCAGGGGCTCGCGTCGATCGCGAGCGGCGTGTTCGGCGGGATGCCCGCGACCGGTGCGATCGCGAGGACCGCGGTCAACGTGCGCGCAGGTGCCCGGACGCGGCTCGCCGCCGTCGTGCACTCGGTCGTGATCCTGGGCGTCATCTACCTGGCGACGGGCCCCGTCTCGGTGATCCCGCTCGCGGCGCTGGCCGGGGTCCTCATGGTCACCGCGGTGCGCATGGTCTCGGTCGCGACCCTCCGTGCCGTGCTGACCTCGACCCGGGCCGACGCCGTCGTGCTCGTCGTGACCGCGGTCGTGACGATCGCGGTCGACCTCATCGAGGCCGTGCAGATCGGGCTCCTCGTCGCGGCGTTCTTCGCGCTGCGGTCGGTCGCGAAGGCGGCGGCCGTGCACCGCGAGCCACTGCCCGGGCCGGCGCTGCCGGGCGACGAGCACATCGCGCTCTACCGGCTCGACGGCGCCATGTTCTTCGGCGCCGCCGACCGCATCCACGCGCAGATCCGCGACGACCAGGACGCCCTGGTCGTCGTCCTGCGGCTCTCGCACCTGCGCCTCGTCGACGCGACCGGCGCCCACGCGCTGGGCGAGCTCGTCGCGGACCTCGAGCGCTCGGGCGTCACGGTCCTGGTCAAGGGCATCCAGCCCGCCCACCTGCCCGTGCTCACGCGCGTCGGCGTGCTCGACGAGCTGCGTCACGAGAAGCACCTGTTCGCCGACCTGCCGCCCGCGATCGAGCACGCGCGCTCGCACGTCGCGCGGGCTCAGGCCGGGGCTGCAGCCCTGCCCGCGAGCACCACCGGAGACCCGCCCCGGGACGCCCTCACCGCGTGACGTCGAGCGTCAGCAGCACCGTGACCGTGTCGCCCAGCTCGACGCCCTCGGCCGCACGGATCGCGTCCTTGAGCGGCACGACGTACAGGCCGTCCTTGGCGAACAGCGACGTGGTCCACGTCGTGCCCCCGATGCGTGCCGAGACCGGGATCATGCCCCAGCCGTAGGTCACGAGGGCCGCGACCTCGTGGATGCGGGCGCTCTCGTCGTCGGGCACGGTCACGAAGTGGAAGGGCGCGGGCCCCCGCCAGTGCCACACCTCGCCGACGGCCTCGATCTCCATCCGCCCAGCATCCCCCGGGGACGCGCGGCCCGCCGCTCCTGCCGCTCCTGCCGCTCCTGCGCCGAGCGTGCAGTTCGGGCTGCCCGTGGACGCCGGGGACAGCCCGAACTTCACACTCGGCGAGACGACTGGTCAGACCAGGATCGCGACCACGACGACGAACAGCGTGACGAGGACGAGGAGCACACCGAGGCCGACGAGCAGGCTGACGGCGACGGGGTGGGCCTGGCGCCACGGCACGAGGCGCGGGTCGAGGGCACGTAGCTGGGTCGGCGTGACGGGCTGACGAATCGGCGTGAGCGGGACGCCGCGACCGGCGAGGTCGAGCGCGAGGGCCGAGAGCTGCTCGCGGTCCCACATCTGTCCCACGAGCAGGAGGAGACGCTTGCGCGGTCCGACGACCACCAGGTGATGGGTGGGCGCGGCGCCGGCGAAACCCATGCTGTCGATCGTGACGACGCGTTCCATGTCCTCGACCGTGAAAGTCCTCGACCGACCCCACCCCTGGACCGTGAGGGTCCCGTCACCGAACGTGACGCGCGACTTGTCAGCCACCTGGCGGGCGAGGGCGTACGTCAACGGGATCATCGCGAGCACGAGGCCCAGGAAGACGAGCGGGAGCGCGATGCTCCGCGTGGTGATCGCGAGCGTGACCGCGTTCAGCCCGAGGAGCGGCGCCAGGATCCCGATGAGCATCAGGTTGGTGCGCACCATGCGCCGCTTCGCGTCGTCGTGCAGGGTCAGCTCGGTCATGCGCGACATCGTCCCACGGCCGATACCGGCGTCCGGGACTGCGCCCGCGCCTCGACTCCCCGCTCCGCTCAGGCGCGGGTCGCCGTCGCGACGGCCCGCTCGAAAGCGCCCGCGAGCGCCGCACGGACCGCATCCGGGGCGTCGGGGGTGCAGCGCGCGGCCACCGTCGCCGCGAGCTCGGCGAGGTGGGGCAGCAGGGCGTCGAGCTCCGGGGTCGTCGCGTCGAGCTCGTGCGCGGGCACGACGACCGTGGCGGTGATCCGTCGCCGCGACCGGGAGAACCGGACGTTGCGGACACCGGCCGGGCCGGCCGAGGGCGTGACCGAGCCGCCGAGCGCGAGCATGACGTCGAGCTCGCCCAGGCCCGGGACGTCGAGCGGGGCGCACTCGGCCTGGAGCGCGCGGCGCAGCCGGACTACCGCGCCGACGTCCCGGTCGGGGCCGCCCAGGACGTTGCGCTGCACGAGGATCATGCGGGCGGCCCGGTGGGCGGGAGGTCGGGCAGGTTCTGGTCGAGCAGGTCCGCGAAGGTCTCGGCGAGGGTGTGCCGCTCGCCCGTGTCGTGGTCGAAGGTCACGACGGGGCCGTCGTTCGTGATCACGAGGGGATTGCCCGAGCCGTCGAACCCGATCACGAGCCCTTCGTCCGCGACGGCCCAGCCGTCCGCGCGGAAGGCGCGCGTGAGGGCCGCGACGTCGGTGTCCTCGAGCGGGGACGCGTTGCACAGGCCGTGGACGGGGACGCCCACGAAGCACCCGCCGTGCCGCCCGACCACCTCCACGTACCCAGGGTCAAGGACCACGTCGAGGCCGCTCACGGCCTCCTCGATCTCGTCGCACGTCGAGGGCTCGCCCGCGCCGTAGAGGGCCACCGCGGCGTCCAGCCGCGCCAGGAGGTCGGGGGTCAGCACCATACGTGCAGGTTAGCCGGGGCCTGGGACAGCCCGACGGCGTCGCGTGCCCGGGTGCTCGCGTCACGCCGGCACGGGACCATGACCAGGCACGCACCACCGACCCGCGAGGCGCACCATGACCCGCTTCGTCGTCGACTCCGGCGCCGTCCTGCGACTCGTCGAGACCTCCGCCGAGGTGTCGAGCGCCCTGTCCCCCGAGACGGGTCGCGAACTACGGGCCCAGGTGGGCCGCCTGCCGATCCGCCTGCTCGGCGCGACGTGAGGACGACCGGTCCGCACGGTGCGCTGCGACGGGCGACGGTCGGTACCCCATCAGCGAACTGATCACGGAGCCTCGGAAGGATCCTCCGCGAAGCCGCCCTTGAGGATGTCCTCCTGCCAGTACTCCCACTCCCCGTCCGGCAAGGGATCGAACGTCCCGACCGTCAAGTTCTGCGACTCGCACCGAGTGCCTGACGGCACAAACTGATCGACCAAGTAGGAACCATCCGTCTGCCTGACAACTTCAAACCTTCCGCTGACCGGATCCGCATCATCATCGTCAAACGCCGCGTCGTCCCGGGTCAACGACCAATCAAAGACCGTGCACCCAACCACCCTGGCACTCTTCCCGTCCGGAGCAACCTCCACACTCACCGGATCGAAGGGCCGAGGGCCAGGCACCCGGTAGGCACCGTTGTCGTTGTTCTCCCGAGAGAACTTCCCGAGCGTCCATTGCAACTCGCGTATTGCATCGGGGGTCCAGGTTGCATGCAGTGACGACGACCGCGTGTCCAGTCCATTGAACGCCACTGCCTCGGGCAGCGCAGCGGCGCGCACTGCCTGAACCCACGGATCGGACTCGAGCTCACCAGTCGGTTCCCCCGCCGACCACACCACCGACGGCGTCGGAGCAGGCCCAGGAACCTCCGGACCCCCACATCCCACCAACACACCTGACATGACGACCACGCCGCCAACCGTCCACCGACTCATTGCGTGCATACCGCGTCTCCTGCGCTTCCATCCGTCATGTCCCGGGCACTTGAGTAGACATCGAGGTACTTCTGAGCCTGCTGGTCGTACGCTTCGATCGCGCCCTGTTCGGTCGCGAACTTCTCGGGTGCGACCTGGAACACGATCCGCGCCGAGAGGTACTTCATCTCATCGGCCCGGTCCATGCACTCGGCGTCCGACTCGATCACGGCCTGCTTCTCGTTGCCCGCCCACAGCACCTCCGCGCGTTTGTTCCCTTGCTCGACCCCCGCTGAAACGAGCTCTCCGAGCGCGAGGTCAGCCACCCAGCCGACCCCCTTTCCCAGGATCTTGTCCGTTCCCGGTATCGGGACAGCCTCTTCGATCACTGCGACGGGCCATTCGACAAGCTTCTGATGGCGTGCGTCGATCGCCGCAGCCGAGGTGATGTCGACCCCGTGAGTCGCGCCGTCGACGAGGGCCTGGAGTCCCACGACACGCGCGAAGACACCGTCCCCGTCCAAGACCTCGACACCGTCCTGAATGAAGGACCCCGGTGCGCTCGCCGCCACCCTGATCAGACTTTGCTGATAGTGGTCGACCGCTTGCGTGAGATACCAGCCAGCGGTCTGGTGCTGCCCGAGCGTCCCGGCAAAGTCCGTGAGAGTCGTCCGGCTGACCGCTGCGACGGCACGGTCTTCCCCCATCCATGGAAGGCGATCATCTACGACCGTCTCAATATCGTCTCCACCACGGACAATCGCCCACTCGGTCAGCATCGGGATCTCGACGGCAAGAGATGCGACCATCCGGATCGCCGCGTCATCGGAGACTTGGTCCGTGATGAACCGGGGGTTGCCCGACAGTTCTCGGATGATGCCTCCGGAGACGATCTCGGCAGTCGTCCAGACCTCCGGGTCGTACGTCCCGCTCGCGGGAGCGCCCGGCACGCTCTGGAGCGCGGTCCACAGCGTCGCCGGGGTCTCGAACCCGTCCCCGGTGGACGACTCGCTCCAGTCGCGCTCGCCGAACCAGTATCTGACTCGTCCTTCGCCAAGACTCCGTCCCTGTGCCACCTCGTCCGGCCCTGAGTGTCCGAACCACGCCAGCGTCGCTTCCGGGTAGAGCGCGAGGGTGGCGAACACCTGCTCCGCCGGGCGGTCGGACGGCATGGCGTCTGTGGAGTCGGACTCGAACCACATGAGGCTGCGGCCGCCGGCGACGACGCTGGTGTCGAGCAGCCCCAGCTCGCCCGGCCTGCCCGGTGACCGTTCGACCGCATCGATCTGGTCAGCCATCGCAGTCGCGAACGTGGCGCTCATGGGCGCTCTGTCTCGATCGTGGAAGAGCCACCCGATCACGGAGAGCCCACCCCCGATCGTCCCCGTCGCCCCGGAGAACATCTCGGCTGCGAAGGTGCTCGCCGTGGTGACGTCCCAGGTGTGCGACGCGCTCGACAGCCCGTGCCGGAGTGCGGTGGCGAGCCCGTGCAACGACTGTGGGTCCACGGAATGGTCCGCGTCCGTGATCGACGTCCCGAGCGTGTTCACCAGCTCCCGCGTCCGCTCTCCGCCCAGGGACCGGAAGTAGGCGTCCATGACCGCGGGGTCCTTGCCCCACACGGTGAAGAAGTCCTGCAGGTAGGTCACGTCCCCGGTCTTCAGGTCCCCGTCCAGCGCCTGGTCGGTGAACCTCTTGTACGCCGCCACGAGCTTGGCGGTGTCCAACGCCTCGACCCCGGTGATCCCGGCGCGCGAGAGCACCTCCTTGCGCTGAGCCCACCCCGTGGCCCCCGGGATCGCCAGGGCGCCGACCAACCTGTCGTCCAACGCCTGACGCTGCACGGCCAGGTCCCGCAACGCGGCCCCGGCCACGTGCGCGTCCATCTCTGCCTGCTCGGCCAGCATCGCGCGACGCGCCTCGACCGCAGGGCTCGTGCTCCCGTCGAACCCGCCTACCGCGTACCGCATCCGCTCAGCGTCCTCGCGCGCCTGCCGGTGGAACGACACCTGGGCTCGAAGACTCACGACAGCGTCCGCGTACTCGTCGAGCGCAGCGTGCACGGGCCTGGCGAGCTCAGACAGCTCTCTCTGGCGCGTTCGCGTGTGCCCCGCCTCGTACTGCCACGCGTTCGCGGCCTCCCCGGTCCAGACCTTCGGCCCGAGCGCGTCCTGGACGCCGCCGATGCCCGACTCGACCTGCGCGAGCACGTCCTCGTGCCCCCGCAGCACCGCCGCGAACCCCGTCGGCCCCCTCATCACCCCGGCCCCAGGATCCTCCTCGTCCCACCGGATCACGACACCACCCGCGCCAACCCGGCATCAGCCTGTGCCATCGCGTCCACGACCCCGCTCACCTGCGCGGCCAGCCCCTCGAGCTCCCCGCGCCCCAGCATGAGCTCGGTCGAGAACCACAGCGCCCACTCCTCGACCGCTGCGGCCACTGCCGGGCTCCCGACGTCCTCGCACCACGCCTGCGCCCGCTCCGGGACTTGCCCCACCAACGCCGACATGCGCGTCGAGCCATCGCTCAACGCCGCGTACGACACGCTCAGATCACTCGCCACCACACGCCCCCTGAAGCACCCTCGCGTCGATCGACGCACCGCACAGTAGCGCAGCGCGCACCACCAGACGGCGGGGCCCTCCGTCCTGTGGACAGCCGTGCGGGCCGTGGTTCCACCGGCCGACGAGCCTGGCGACGTCCCCTCTTCGCCCGGCGTTCGCGGGCGGAGTCCTGGAGGAGTCCTCGATGCTCCCCGACGACGACCTGGCCACGACTGTCAGCGAGATCGCCCACCTGACCGGTACCGCCGCGGGTCTGCGGACGCTGTGTCGACGACGCCGGGAAAGCGCTGACCCCGTCCTCCACGGGGACGACTCCGAGGCCGTCCTCCGCGGTGCGCGGCCCCGCTCGCGGCAGGAGCCCTCGCGCCGCTCCGCGTGCGCGTCACGGCCTGACGCTCGCCCCGCGCTGCCCGACGACGTCACGCACCCGGGTGCGTCGGTCGCCGTAGAGCGGGACGATGGCGGAGGCACGTCCCCTCCTCCCCTGACCAGCCCCTGACCAGCGAGGTGCTCCATGACCCGGTTCGTCATCGACCCCGGCACGGTCCTGCGGCTCGTCGCCGACGACGCCCAGGTCTCGGACACGCACGAGCTGCTCGCGCCGACCCTCCTGCGGTCGCAGACGTTGTCCGCTCTGCACGAGGCCGTGCATCGCGGTGACCTGTCCGTCGAGGTCGGACGGGAGCGGCTGGCCCGCGTCGGCCGTCTGAAGATCCGGCTCCTCGGCGACGGCGTGCTGCGCCGCACCGCGTGGACGGTGGCTGAACGGCTCGGCTGGTCCTCGACCTACGACGCCGAGTACGTGGCTCTCACGCAGCTCCAGGGGGATGCCCTCGTGACGGCCGACGTGGAGCTCGCCCGGGCCGTCCGGGGAGTGGTCGAGACGGCACCGTACGAGTCGCTGCTCGACGCGGGGGCATGATCGGCGGGGCGGACCGGTCGCGTCAGGGTCTCGACGCTGCCAGTCGGTCGAGCGCCCCGATCGACGCCTCGACGATCTGCGCCTGTGCGTCGGCCCGGCTCGTCGTCGGCCGACCGTCCCCTGGTTGCGCACCGTAGTCGGCGAAGAACGCGTGGACGGCCCCCGGGACCTCGACGAGCTCGGTGGTGGCAGGCAGGTCGGCGCGGGAGGCCTCGATCTTGTCGGGCGTCGTCAGGCCGTCGCGCGATCCCCACACCGAGGTCACCTCGACGTCCGCGGTGCTCATGTCGCCAGACGGGTACGAGGCGTGCAGGAGCAGGCCGCCGACCTCGTCGTCGTGCGTCGCAGCGAACGACGCGGCGACGACGCCGCCCAGGGAGTGGCCGCCCACCGCCCAGGTGTCGACGACGTCGAACGCCGCCATCGCGGAGGCCGACTGGTTCGGGGACGTGAAGGCGATCCCCAGGGGCTCCTTGAGCGCCACGACCAGGTAGCCCGCCTCGGCGAGCGGCCGAAGCACGGCAGCCGTGGCGCGCACGTCCACCCGAGCCCCGGGCGAGTAGACGAGGCCTGTGGACGCGTCGCCACCGCGCGGGACGAATGCGATCCAACCTGGCTCGTCGAGCACCTCGACCGAACCGTCGCTCTCGAGGGCCGCGAGCGCCGGCGCGGTCGCAGGGAAGGGCCTGAGCCACACGACCGACGCAGCGAGCGCCACGAGCACGATCAGTCCTGCACCGAGGGAGATCCCGCGAAGCACACACCGGGATCGCGACCGCTCCGGGCGCCGAGCGGGCCGCCGAGCACGCACGACGGTCGCCAGGAGCAGAAGCACACCGGCGACCGCGCTCACCACCAGGACCGCGGTGAGCGCCCAGTGCTGGTGGCGGACGGTGTCCCCCGTCGTCGCCACGACCCACACGGGTGCGGCGACCAGCCCGACCCCCAGGACGGCGAGCAGGAGGCGACCGACCAGGCCGCCGCGCGGTCCGCGGGTGCCGTCGCCGGGTTGTTCGGGTCCAGGGTCCGTCCGGACGTTCGGCGCACTCATCCCTGCTCCAGAGTTCTCGACGACACCACCGGTGGCCCGGGGGCGATCGTCACGCTAACAGTGGTTTCGCGCGCGCGGCCCACGTCCGGATGCCAGCCGACCCGACCGCGAGGACCATGGCCGCATGACGAAGCTGCTGACCGCCGACCCACCGCCCGACACCCTGCCTCGCCGGATCGGGCGCGTCGCGCTCGGTCTGGCCCTCGTGTTCGCCGGGATCAGCCACCTGACCTTCTCGCGCGAGGAGTTCCAGGCCCAGGTGCCGGACTGGTTCCCGGTGGACGAGGACGTCACGGTCCTCGCGTCAGGGGCGGTCGAGATCGCGCTCGGCTCGTCCCTGGTCGTGCTGTCGCGGCAGCGCGTCGCGGTGGGGCTGATCGCGGCGGCGTTCTTCGTCGTGATCTTTCCCGGGAACATCGGGCAGTGGCTCGAGCACAAGGACGGGTTCGGGCTCGACACCGACGCCAAGCGGTTCGGCAGGTTGTTCTTCCAGCCCGTGCTCGTCGCGTGGGCGCTGTGGTCGACGGGGGCGTTCAGCGCCCTGCGACGCGCTCGGGCCGACCGCCCCTGACACGATGACCGTGACCCTCGCGCTGCCGTTCCACGGGCGATGGCTCGTGCAGAACAGCCCGGCCCGGCGCGTGCCCAGCCACGGCGTCGACGTCCTGGGCCAGCGGTACGCGATCGACTTCGTGGGCGTCGACTCCCGGCACCGCACGGCCGCGGTCCGCGACTGGCGCACGGCCCTGGGGACCGAGCCGCCCGAACGCTTCGTCGCGTTCGGTCGCCCGATCCTCGCGCCGGCGGACGGTGTCGTGGTCCGGGTGCACGACGGCGAGGACGACCACGCGGCCCGTCGCTCCCAGCTGGCCCTCGTGCCCTACGCGCTCGGGGCCGCGGCGCGGCTGCGCGAGGGGGTGCACGCCGTCGCGGGGAACCACGTGACCGTCGCGCTGGCGGGCTCCGGTGCGTTCGTGTCCCTCGTGCACCTGCGCCGCGGGTGCCTGCGGGTCCGGGTCGGCGACGCGGTGCGCGCCGGGCAGCAGGTCGCCGCGTGCGGGAACTCGGGGAACTCGACCCAGCCGCACGTGCACGTGCAGGTCACGGACAGCGCCGACTTCTTCGTGGCGCGCGGTGTGCCGATCACGTTCCGCGACTTCCGGGAGTGGCCGCGCGGGCGGGGCGAGCCCCTCGACCGGGTGACGGGGCTGCCCGACGAGCGCTCCGTCGTCGAACCGTTGGCGTGACGGCGGGCGGTCCTGGGGCCGTCCCGGACGCCGAGTGTGCAGTTCTGGTCGCCTGTCGGCCCCGCCTGACAGCCGGAACTGCACACTCGACGACCGCAGGTCGCCCGGCCCCGGTCAGGCGAGCGGCTGGAGCCGGAACAGGCGGACCACCCGGCCCGAGTCCCTCTCGTAGGCGCGGTAGCCGGGCCACTGCGCCTGGATCAGGTCCCACGCGGCCTCCCGCTCGTCGTCGGGCTCGACGAGCGTGGCCCGGACGCGCATGTCCCGGCCGCGGACCGTGATCGACGCGTCCGGGTTCGCCAGCAGGTTGTACGTCCACGCGGGGTGCCTGTCACGCGCGAACGACGTGCCCGCGACGATCGCCCGCCCGTGGCCGTCGGGCGTGTACATGAGGTACGTGCTGCGCGGCTCGCCCGACCGCGCACCCGTCGAGTGCAGGACCAGCGACGGCACGAGCAACGCGCTGAGCTGCACCCGCCCGCCCGACACCCGCGCGAGCACACGCTCGGCCGGGGGCAGGACGACCGGCCCGACCCGGCGGAACGCCCGCGTGCGCGTGAGCGGGGCGACCAAGGACCGGACGACCTGCAGCAGGGAGGTCATGCCCCCATGATGGCCGGGGTCGCCGTGGTGCGCGCGTCCGCGGGTCCCGCTACCGCCCCGCGTCGACCTTGCTGACGCCGTGGGTGTCTCCCCCGTCGACGTCGCGGTCCTGAAGAACAACCGCGCCAAGGCCGTGCGGTTCACGACGCTCGACGCGATCTGCCGCGTGCTCGACTGCCAGCCGGGCGACGTCCTGCGCTGGGAGCCGCTCTACGCCGACGCCTCCGACGACGGCTCGGGCGCCGGCTCCGGCGACGGGTCGGGGATCTCCCCGGGCCGGTAGCGCGGGAGCCGGCTGGCGGGCAGGATCGCGGTCGCGCTGATGCCCGCGAGGATCAGCAGACCGATGCGCAGCGTGTCGAGCCGGCTCTGCTCGTTGACCGCGACGGCCGCGTCGACCTGGGCCTGGTTGGCGTCGGTCCCTTCCAGGACCTCGCGCAGCTCGTCGTTGCTCACGAAGTTCACGTTGTCGAGGTCCACCTGCGCGACGAGCGACGGCGGCAGCTCGGGGTGCTCGACGACGGAGCGGGCCACGCTGATGCCCAGGACCGTCACGAGCAGCGCCCCGACGACCGCGGTCCCGACGGCCGACGCGAGGTTCTGCGTGGTCCCGCGGATCGACCCGACGTCCCCGGCGAGCGTCTTCGGCACGGCCGTGACCAGCACGTTGAACACCAGCGTGACGAGCGCGCCCTGCCCGACCCCGAACACCAGCAGCCCGAGGATCGTCGGCACCGTCTCCCAGTTGTTCGTCACGACGAACGACAGCCAGGTGAGCGCGCCCGTCGTCAGGACGAACCCGAAGACCCCGATCGTGCGCGGGCTGAACCGCCCGTAGAAGCGCACGACGAGGGTCGCCGTGACGAACACCGTGAGGTTGAACGGCATCATCGCGAGCGCGGTGTCGAAGGGCGTCCGGCCCTGCACGATCTGGATGTACAGGGGGACGGTGAAGTTGAGGGCGGCCTCGAGCGCCACGACGATGAACATCGCGTACACCGCGGCCCGCTCGCTCGAGGACCCGAGGACGGTCAGGTCGACCAGGGGCACCTTCCCGGCCGCCGCCCGCCGCCGCGTCCACCAGAAGAACGTCTGCCCGAGCACGACGCCGACGACGACGAACAGCGGCGCCGGCGAGACCCCGACGACCGAGAAGGGCGCGTCGGGCGAGGCGAACAGCAGGCCCCACGCGTTGAGGTTGTTGAAGCCCAGGGTCAGCAGGACGATCGCCGCGCCGATCAGGACGGCCGCCACGAGGTCGATCCGGATGCCGGGGTCGCCCCGGTCCGAGCGCAGCCGGAAGCTGAAGAGGAACACGACGACCGCGAGGAGCAGCACGATTCCGAACACGGGGCGCCAGCCGACGAGGGTGCCCAGCGCGCCGCCGATGAAGAAGGCGCTCACGCCGGAGATCGCTCGGGCCGAACCGAGCGACCCGATCGCCGTCGCCTGCTGGGGTCCGTGGTAGTTCTCGGCGATGAGCGCGACGAGCGCCGGCACGATGATCGCGGCGGACGCGCCCGCGACGGCCTGGCCCGCGATGGCCCATCCCACGGTGGGCGAGAAGATCATCATGAGCGCGGACACGGCGAACGTCGCCACCACGACGCGGAAGACGACGACCCACCCGATCCGCTGACCGAGCTTCGCTCCCGTCATCACGAGCGCCGCGACCGCGAGCCCGTAGACCACGATCGTCGAGCTCACGACGGTCGGCGGCACGCCGAACTCCTCGACCATCCCGCCGAGCGACACGGGCAGGGCCGCGACGTTGAACGACATCAGGACCTGGGCCAGGAACAGGCCGACCATGGGGACCCAGGACCGGCGGGTCTCGGTTGCGGCGGGTTCCTCGCTGACACGGCTCATGGGCGGCTCTCCGACTTCTCGGGGACGTGGACGGACGACGCGAAGAGGTTGAGGCCGAGGGCGCGCGACAGGTAGGCCGTCGCGCGCTGGCCCCGGACGCTGTTCCCCGCGGAGTCCAGCGGTGGGGAGAACGTCCCGATCGCGCCCTTGCCCGGCGCCACCGCGACGATGCCGCCCGCGACCCCCGACTTCGCGGGGAGCCCGATCTCGAAGAGCCACTCCCCCGACCGCTCGTACAGGCCCGTCGAGGCGAGCACCGCGAGGGTGTCCCGGCAGACCTGCGCGGAGACGACCCGCTCCCCGGTGACGGGGTTGACGCCGCCGTCGGCGAGGGTCGCGCCCATGACCGCGAGGTCGCGGGCGGTCACGCGTAGCGCGCACTGGCGCGTGTACACGTCGACCACCTCGAGCGGGTCGGTCTCGATGCGTCCGTAGCTCTCGAGCAGGCGCGCGATGGCTCGGTTGCGGATGTTCGTCTCGGACTCGGACCGGTAGACGACGCCGTCGAGCTCGAGCGGCCGTCCCGCGAAGCGCGAGAGGCCCGTCCGGACGTTCTCCCACTGCTCGGCGGGCGTCCCGCCGGGCATCATCGCGGTCGTCGCGAGGGCGCCGGCGTTGACCATGGGGTTCATGGGGTGGCCGTCGTTGAGCTCGAGCGCCATGACCGAGTTGAACGGGAGCCCGGTGTTGTTCACGCCGACGCGGTCGCGCACGGTCTCGTGCCCGTAGGCCTCGCACACGAGCGCGTAGACGAAGGCCTTCGAGATCGACTGCACCGAGAACTCGACGCCGGTGTCCCCGGCCTCGTGCAGCTCGCCGTCGACCACGGCGACGCTCACGCCGAACAGCGCTGGGTCCACCGCTGCGAGCACCGGGATGTAGTCGGCGACGTCTCCGGCGGCGTGGTCGCGGTACCGGGCGTGCGCCTCGACGACCAGGTGCTCGACCCGGTCCCACCGGGGCAGCGCCCCGGTCGCTGCCACCTGCTCGACGTCGTCGACATCCATCCGCGCACCCGCCCGTCTCTGGAACCCTCCGTGATGCTCCCACCGCGGTCGTGGGAGCGCACTCGGAGGGCGAGGGGTCGGCGCGAGGGCGGCCGTGGAGCAGGCCCGACGGCGCCGGGTCCGCGCGAGGTCGTCAGCCTCGTGCCCGGGTCACCGCCGTGCGGGAGCCCTCAGCTCGGCGTGGTGCCCGTCTCGCAGGCCTCCGCGACGCGCTGGAGCGCCGCCGCCAGGGCTGTGAGATCGACCTCACCGAGCGGTGTGAAGACGCGCTGCCGGGCGCTCGCCAGGTGGGTCGGCCAGGCCTCGCGCAACCGCTCCAGCCCGGTGGCCGTCAGGGCGGCGTTCCACCCGCGGCCGTCCTCGGGGCACCGCTGACGCTCGACGAGCGAGAGCGCTTCGAGGCGCTGCACGATGCGCGTCATCCCGCTGAGCGACAGCGCCGCGCGATCGGCGAGATCGCTCATGCGGAGCTTGCGGTCGGGCGCCTCGGACAGGTGCACGAGGACGAGGTACTCGTTGCGGGACATGCGCTGCTCGCGCTCCAGGTCCGCGTCGAAGGCGCGAGGCATCGCGACCGCCGCGGCGGTGAAGGACCGGATGAAGGCCTCCTCGGCGTCGGTCAGCGGGGCGAGTCTCGGGGTCGGCGCGGTCTGGGGCATCCCCCCAGAGTACTTGTTTGACGAAGTACTTCGTCGTGTGGTTACTTGATTGCCGTAACAAGTACCCACTCTTCCCGGAGGTCTTCCATGGTCAAGATCGGCATCATCCTCGGCAGCACGCGTCCCGGCCGCAACGGCGAGCAGGTCGCCCGGTGGGTCCTCGACATCGCCAGCCGGCGGACCGACGCCGAGTTCGACCTGATCGACCTGCGCGACTACCCGCTGCCCCACCTCGACGAGACCATGCCCGCCTCCATGGGCCAGTACGAGAACGAGCACACCCTCGCCTGGGCCCGGAAGATCGACTCGTACGACGGCTTCATCATGGTCACGCCCGAGTACAACCACTCCACGTCCGGCGTCCTCAAGAACGCGCTCGACTTCGTGTACGCCGAGTGGAACAACAAGGCCGTCGGCTTCGTGTCCTACGGCTCGGTGGGCGGCGCCCGCGCCGTCGAGCACCTGCGTCTCATCGCCGGCGAGCTCCAGATGGCCGACGTCCGCCAGCAGGTCGCCCTCTCGCTCGCGACCGAGTTCGAGAACTTCTCCGTCTTCAAGCCCGGCGACTACAACCTGCCCGCCGTCGCGACCCTGCTCGACCAGGTCGTCGCATGGAGCGAGGCGCTCGTCCCGCTCCGCGAGGGCGCACGCACGGCCTGACCCGATGCATCACGGCCCGCGCGTCGCACGCTCCCGGCCCGACGGCGGCGCGCCCCCCGTCCGGACGGCTCGCCGCCCGCCCACCCCGTCAGGGCGACAGGGCCGGTCACCGCCGCCAGAACAGGTGGTGCACCACGCCGCTCGGGCTCGGGACGACGTCGAGGTGGAAGCGGTCGAGCAGCTCGTCGGGCGACTCCCAGAGCCGCACCCCCGTCCCGAGCGTCACGGGCGAGACGGCGACGTGCAGGGTGTCGACGAGGTCGGCGTCGAGGAACTGCCGGATCGTCGTCGCCCCGCCGCCCAGGCGGACGCCCTTCCCGTGCGCCGCCTCCCTGGCCAGCGCCAGGACCGAGGCCGCGTCGTCGTCGACGAAGTGGAACGTGGTGTCCCCGAGCGTGATCGACGGGCGCACGTGGTGCGTCATCACGAAGACCGGGGTGCGGAACGGCGGCTCGTCACCCCACCAGCCCTGCCAGTCGAGGTCCTCCCACGGGCCGCGCTGCGGACCGAACTTGTTGCGGCCCATGATCTCGGCACCGATGCCCCGGTCGTAGTCGCGCGTGAGGTAGTCGTCCAGGCCACGGCTCCCTCCCGGCTCGGTGCGCATGGGCCAGCTCGCCGTCGCGCCTGCCCACGCGAACAGGCGCTCGGGGTCGACGTGGCCGAACGGCCTCTCGAACGACTGGTCCTCGCCCGCCGCGATGCCGTCGCTCGAGACGTTGAAGTTCTGAACTCTCACCAGCTGGGGCACGTGCTCCTCCTCAGGTCGTCGACGTCCTGTCCGGGATGAGACGCGTCGGAGCGGCGAAAGTCATCGCTCCGGTCTCCGGGACGCTGCCCGGCCGTGTCGCTCACCGTGCGACGGCTGCACCCCTGGCCACGATCTCCGGCTCGCCCGTCGTCGCGGCACGGGATGGTACGTCGCTCATCGCAGCGTCCTCACTGGCGTGCCGGACACGGCAGCGCCCGTCGGGAGATGGATCCGCGTGCGGGGGATGCGGCCGGTCGCCGGTCGAGAAGCTCCGGAGGCTTCGGTCGCGTCCCTCGATGGTCGTACCGGGGCCCGGAGGCCGCAACACCTGGCGGGTCGTCGCCCCCGCGCTCAGAGCCCGTCGAGGAGGTCCCGCATCCGGTCGATCTCGCCGCCCTGGCCCGACGCCGTCTCGGCGGCGATCTCGTGCGCGAACAGGTCCTGACCGTCGACGAGCACGACGTCGACCATGTCGAGCGCGCCCCGGTGGTGCGCGATCATGCCCTCGAGGAAGAGCCGGTCGAACGTCGCGCCGCTCGCACCTGCGAGCGCCGCCATCTGCTCGTCGGTGAGCATCCCGACGACGGCCTCGCCGTGGCTCCCGTGCGTGCCGCCCGCCCCCTCGGGGACGCGCGGGCCCGTGCCGCCTGCGGCCTCCGCTCCCTCGGGCACCTCGACGTCGCGCGCCTGCAGCCACGACGCGAGCGCGTGGACCTCGGGCCCCTGCCCGGCGGTGACGCGCTCGGCGAAGGCGCGGACGGCGTCGGACTCCGCGCGGTCCGGCGCGAGCGCAGCGATCTCGAGGGCCTGCAGGTGGTGCTCGATCATCCCGGCGACGAACCCGACGTCCGCCTGGTTCCAGGAGCCCTCGGCCGGGGCGCCGTCGAAGTCCTCGGGCGAGACGGTCTCGTTGCCCTCGCCAGGCAGCCCGGGCTGGACGACGACGCTCGACGGCGTGGACGTCGGCACCGGGTCGCCCGTGCACCCCGAGACCGCGAGCGCCAGCCCGACGAGGACGAACCCGCAGGTCAGCCCTCGGGCGCCCGGACGGGTGCCGCTCGACCACCCTGCGTTTCCACCGGGAAAACTCCGCATCCGCACTGTTCCCTCCGTGTAAAACCTCGCCGGAACCATCCCGTTTAAGTGGTGCATGTCACATTTGCCGGTCAGAATGCGCAGAACCCTATCAAGGAGGTGTTTCCCTCGTGCATCGAAGAACGCACAGGCGCAAGAGCCGGGTACTGCTCGCCTCGTCCGTGGCCGCAACCCTCGCCGTCTCCTCGCTCGCGGTCGCATCGGCGGCGTACGCCGAACCGTCCGACGGATCTCCCGAGGCGGTGGCCGACCTCCTGGAGCAGGCCCCGTCCTCGCTCCCCGCACAACGCCTCGCTCCCCTCGCCCAGGCCACCGACGTCCTGGCCCCCGGGGAGATCGCCGGCAGCCCCAACCTGACCCTCGTCGCCAACATCCCCAAGAATGGCGCCTTCGCGCCCGAGGGGCAGTACAACAGCGACCTCGCCTTCCAGGGCCGCTACGCGTTCGCCGGCAACTACGGCGGGTTCACGGTCTACGACGTCGCCGACCCGACGAACCCGCAGCAGGTCGCGCAGGTCGTGTGCGCCGGGTCCCAGAACGACATCTCGGTCTACGGAGACCTGCTCGTCCTGAGCACCGACTCCTCACGCAGCAACGCCTCGTGCGACAACGTCGCCCAGAGCGCCACGATCAAGGACTCGTGGGAGGGCCTCAAGGTCTTCGACATCTCCGACCCGACGTCGCCGCGGTACGTGTCGGCCGTCGAGACCCAGTGCGGCTCGCACACGAACTCGCTCGCACCGTCGAAGGACGGCAAGGACCTGTTCGTGTACGTCTCGTCCTACTCCCCCAACGCCTCGTTCCCCGACTGCAAGCCGCCGCACGACCTCATCAGCGTCGTCCAGATCCCGGTCGACGACCCGGCGTCGGCCGAGCTCGTCTCGACCCCCGTCCTCTTCCCCGACGGCGGCAACCCGGGCGGCAACGGCTCGAGCACGACGTCGGGCTGCCACGACATCACGACCTACCCGTCGAAGGACATCGCGGCGGGCGCGTGCATGGGCGACGGCATCCTCATGGACATCTCCGACCGCGCGCACCCCGTGGTCACCGAGGTCGTCCGGGACACGACGAACTTCGCGTTCTGGCACTCGGCGACGTTCAACAACGCGGGCACCAAGGTCGTCTTCACCGACGAGCTCGGCGGCGGCGGCGCACCGACCTGCAACGCGACGGTCGGGCCCGAGAAGGGCGCCGACGCGATCTACGACATCGTCGACGGCCAGCTCGTGTTCAAGAGCTACTACAAGATCCCGCGCGAGCAGGCCGCGACCGAGAACTGCGTCGCGCACAACGGCTCGCTCATCCCCGTCCCGGGCCGCGACGTCATGGTCCAGGCCTGGTACCAGGGCGGCATCTCGGTGTGGGACTTCACGGACTCGGCCAACCCGGTCGAGATCGCGTGGTTCGACCGCGGCGCGCTGTCCCCCGACCGGCTGATCCTCGGCGGGTCGTGGTCGGCCTACTGGTACAACGGCGCGATCATCTCGAACGACATCCAGAAGGGCCTCGACGTCCTGCTGCTCGACGACCCGGTGACCAACGCCGCGAAGTCGGTCCTGACGGACGAGCTCAACCCCCAGGCCCAGCCGACGTACGTGGAGCCGGCCGCCTGGTCGAAGAAGACGGCCTACGCGGGCGGGGCGACCGTCACGTACGGCGGCGCCGTCTGGCGGGCCCAGTGGTGGACCTCTGGCCAGACTCCCGGGGACCCGTGGGGTCCGTGGGAGGAGATCGCGGGCGTCGACTCGAAGGGCGTCGGGGCGTGGAAGCCGACCCGCGTCTACTCCTCGGGCGACACCGTGACCCACGACGGCACCACGTACACCGCGAAGTGGTGGACGAGGAACCAGGTACCGGGCGACCGCTGGGGTCCGTGGGCGCCGCAGGGCTGACCTGCGTCGCGCCCGGGCTGCGGCTCGGGTGACCGCTGCCCGACGGCGCCGCTCGCCTCGCAGGTGAGCGGCGCCGTCGGGCACGGGGGTACGGGCGCGGAGCCGGGGGCGAGCGCTTCCCCGCTCGACAGGCCGACGCTACGGGAGGCGGGCGGCCACCCGGCCGAGCGTGAGCATCCCCGAAGCGCCGCCCGCGAGCTCGTGCCGCGCGGGCTCGAGCGCCTCGCGCGACCTCTCGGTCGCCCGCGGGTGCGCGGCGACCCTCGCGGCGTCCGCCACGAGGCTCCACAGCGCCTCGAGCAGAAGGCCCGCCGGAGGATCGGGGACGTCGTCCAGGAGCGTGGCCGCGGCGTCGGTCTCCCCGGCACGGGCATGACGGAGCGGCGCGAGCCACGGGTCGTAGGCACCGGCGTGGAGGTCGTCGAGCCGCGCGTCGTCGGCCCGGACGCCGACGAGAGCGAGGGGCAGGAGCCCCTCGGCGACACCGGGCATGCCCGCGTCGTCGAGACGTGCAGCGGCCTCGCGGTACCGGGCCTCCGCCGAGGGCTCCTGTCGGGCGGCGGCCCGGGCGGCGGCGTTCCAGCGGGTGAAGACCCGGGCGAGAGGGCGCTCGTGGCGGTCCGCGAGCGCGTCGACGGCCGACGCGAGCAGGGCCGCCTCCCCGAGGTCGCCGAGCGCGGTGGCGGACTGCATGCGGACGAGGAGACCGTGGAGGTGGAACGTCGGCAGGTCGTGGCGTCGGGCCAGGGCGACGACCTCGGCCGCGAGCTCGTCCCGCTCAGCGGCGAGCCCAGGCCTGTCGCAGCGCTGGACGACGGCGGCGCTCAGGGCGAAGCAGAGCAGCTCGGCGCTGCCGAGCTCGCGCGCGAGCCGGACGGCCTCGGCGGCGGACGCAGGCCCGGTCCTCGTGCGCGTCCCGCGGAGCTCGACGGCGACGACGGCGTGGAGGCGCGCACGCGCGGTCATCTCGTCCGCACCGAGCTCGTCGAGAGCACGGAGAGCCGCTGCGGCGACGGCAGCCGACGCGCCCTCGTCGTCGGACCGCGGCCAGATGCTCGGGACGTCGAACCCGCCGATGACTCGCGCTGCGAGGGCGGGATCGCCGAACCCGTCCACGGCGTCGACGATCTCGGAGCGCTGCCTGCGCGCCTCCACGAGACCGGTGCTGCCCGACACCGCCAGGGTGCGGAGCAGGCCGACCGTCGACTCGAGGCGCAGGCGGGAGTGGGCGTCGGTGATGCGCGCCGAGGCCTCGGCGACGCGAGCGAACGCGTCCACGTCCTCTCGTGGTCGTTCATGGCGGAGGATGCTCGTCCGCAACCCGTCGATCTCGCGCGACGGCTCGAGCCCCAGGGCGGCGAGACGTCCCCGGACGGCGTCGAGCGCCTCGAGAGCCTCGGCCGCCCGGCCGGAGTCGTCGAGAGCGCGGGCGAGCACCAGCGACGCACGCTCACGAAGAGGTGAGCGTACGAGCAGCTCACGCAGGGGCGGCACGGCCTCGTCGGGCCGACCGAGCGCGAGCAGAGCGGCAGCGCGGCGTTCGGTCGCGTCGTCGCGCAGCCCGGCGAGGCGCGCTCGTTCCTCGGCGGCCCAGATCGCGTCGCCCGCCTCTAGGTAGGGGGTGCCACGCCACAGCTCGAGCGCGGCCGCGAGCGAGCGTTCCGCCTCGCCCGGCGCGAGCCGGGCCGCGCGACCGGTGGCCCGTTCGAACCTGCGGCTGTCGATCGCGTCGTCAGGGAGCAGGAGCGCGTAGCCGTCGCCCGCCGTCGTGAGGATGCGCGCGGGCCGACGCGGCGGTCGGTCCGGTTCGAGCGCTAGCCGCAGATCGCCGACGAACGTGCGGATCGCGCCGGTCGCTCCCGACGGCGGATCCTCGCCCCACAGCGAGAGCGACAGCTCGGCGACGGAGACCGGGCGCCCACGGGCGGCGACGAGACGGCCGAGCAACGCCCTGTGCCGAGGACCTCGAAGGGCGAGCGGCGTGCCGTCGGCGAGGGCCCCGTCCGTCGGGCCGAGAACGCGAAGAGCCACGGTGCGCGACGGTTCGGCGGACGGCGGGCGGCGCATCCGTCCACCGTACGCGCACGCAGCGTGCTGATCCGTTGCTGATCGAGCGGCACGAGGCTGGAGGGACCGAACGACCTGAGGGATCTAGCGAAAGGAATCCTCATGACTCTCTCCATCCCCGGACTCACGACCCGACGACTGCGCGGAGCCGGTGGCGTCACCCTGAACGTCGCCGTCGGCGGGAACGGGCCGGCTATCGTGCTGCTGCACGGCTTCCCGGAGACTCACCTGATGTGGCGGCACGTCGCGGCAGACCTCGCCCGCGACCACACCGTGATCTGCCCCGACCTGCGCGGCTACGGAGCCAGCGACAAGCCGGCCGAGGCGGACGAGCACACCTACTCCAAGCGCACGATGGCCGCAGACGTCGTCGCGGTCGCCCGCACGCTCGGCGTCGAGCGGTTCGCGCTCGCCGGGCACGACCGCGGCGCCCTGGTCGCGATCCGGGCCGGCCTCGACCACCCCGACGCCGTCACCCACCTCGCGTCGCTCGACGTGCTGCCCACGCTCGACATGTGGGACATCCTGCGGGGCGCGGACGCCCAGGTCGCCTGGCACCTCTACCTCATGGCCCAACCAGCGGGCGTCCCCGAGCCGATGATCGCCGGGGCCGCCGACGCCTTCTTCTCCTCGTTCCTCGACGGCTGGACCTCGGACCCCGAGGCGATCCCCGCCGAGTACCGGGCCGAGTACCTCCGCGCGTCCCGGGAGGCGATCCCGTCGATCGTGGCCGACTACCGCGCCTCAGCGGGGATCGACATCGAGCACGACCGCGCGGACCGGGCCGCCGGTGCACGCCTGACGATGCCGACGCTCGTCATCCAGCAGGACTGGGGCGCCGCGCTCGGCTACGACGCGCAAGCCCTCTGGTCCGCCTGGTCGGAGGACCTCGTCCACAAGACCCTCGACGCGGGGCACTTCATGGCCGAGGAGTCACCCGAGCGCATCACCGCGGAGCTGCGCGAGCTGCTCGCGCGGTGAACGGACGTCGCGGGGCACGGCCGCTCGCCGTGCCCCGAGGGCGAGCGGTCACGCCACGTCGGCGTGCCGCGCAGATCGCTGGGCCGTCAGCGGCTGCAGGAGGGTCACCGCCCAGTTCGTGGGGCGGCGTACTCCGTGTCGGTGACGTGCTCGAGCCAGGTCGTGCTCTGGACCGGGTCGTCGGCGCCCTCCGAGATCGCGAGGTGCTCCATGAACGAGTCAGGGGCAGCGCCGTGCCAGTGCTGCTCACCCGGAGGGCAGTCCACCGTCTCGCCGGGCAGCGCCTGCACGACCTCGCCGTCACGGGTACCGACCAGCGCGACACCGGACGTGACGTGAAGGAACTGGCCGCGGGCGTGGACGTGCCAGGCGGTGCGTGCGCCAGGGGCGAAGCGAACGCGCCCGACGACGGTGCGTTGGTCACCGTCCTGCGGGCTGACGATCATGTCGAGCCAGACGTCCCCGGTGAACTGCGCGGCCGGGTTCTTCGTCGTGGAGGTCTGTGGCAGGACACGCATCAGCGATCTTCTCCTCGAGACGTGGACGGGGACGGGGACGGGGAGGGGGCGGGGCGTTCCTCGTGCTCGCGGGTCGCGGCCCACGACGCGAGGAGCTTGAGCCCGTCGTCGGACGGGGACCCCGGGACCGCGGTGTACACGTTGAGCTGCAACCCGTCGTCCGCGGGCAGGACCAGCGCCTCGTAGTCGAGCTCGAGCCTGCCGACCGCCGGGTGGTGGAAGACCTTGGTGCCCGTGCGGTGGAGCCGCACGTCGTGCGACGCCCACAGTCGACGAAAGTCCTCGCTGCGTGTCGACAGCTCGCCGACGAGCGCCGTGAGAGCGGTGTCGTACGGGTTCTTGCCCGCCTCGGCACGCAGGATCGCGACCGCGTCGTGCGCGATGCGGTCGTACCGGTCCCCCCAGAACGCCTGGGCCGCCTCCGGGTCGAGGAACTGGAACCGGGCACTGTTGACCGGCCTCTTCGCGATCCGCTCGGGCGACTCGTAGATGGGTGAGTACAGGGCCCGACCCAGCGTGTTCGCCCCGAGCACGTCGAGCCGACCGTTCCGTACGAACGCCGGCGCGCCGTCCATCGCGTCCAGGATCCGCTGAACCGCCGGGCGCAGGACGGGCGCAGAGGTGCGCCTGGCGCGTGATCGGGCAGCCCCGGACTGGTTCGCCGAGCGGGCGAGGTCGAACAGGTGGTGGTGCTCGGCCTCGTCGAGCTGCAGCGCCTGGGACAGCGCCTCGAGGACCTCCTCGGACACTCCGCCCAGGTTCCCGCGCTCGAGCCGCGTGTAGTAGTCGACGCTGACCCCCGCGAGCATCGCGACCTCCTCACGGCGCAGGCCCGGTACACGTCGGTTGCCGCCATAGGCGGGCAGGCCAGCGCGCTCGGGGGTGATGCGCGCCCGCCGACTGGTGAGGAACTCGCGGGTCTCGGCCTTCAGGTCCATGTCTTCGACGGTACGGCCGACGCCCTGCTTCTGGGAGGTTCTGCTGGTACCCGGAACACCCAGGACTCCCGCGCCCGCCCGCGAGAGCGTTCGCTGGCGTCATGACCAGCGCTCCCTCAGCCACCGCTCCTGCCCGACGGTCGTCCGCCTCCTCCCGTCCGACGCGCGGAGGGACGACAGCCGTCCTGGCGATCATCCTGGTCGGGTACTTCATGGTGATCCTCGACAACTCGATCGTCATCACCGGGCTGCCGCACATCCGTGACGAGCTCGCACTGACCACCGGAGCCGTGGCCTGGGTGCAGGACGCCTACCTCCTCACGTTCGGTGGTCTGCTGCTCCTGGGCGCACGAGCCGGTGACGTCCTAGGGCGGCGACGCATGTTCGTCGCCGGCCTGGCTCTGTTCACCCTCGCCTCGGTCGCCGTCGGGCTCGCCCCGACAGGCGAGGTCCTCGTCACGGCCAGGGCCGTGCAGGGTGTGGGAGCGGCCGTCCTGGCACCGTCGACCCTCGCGCTGCTGACCGCGAGCTTCCCCGAAGGCCCCGAGCGCACGCGTGCGACCGCGGCCTACGGGGCGGTCGCCGGGATCGGCGCGAGCGTGGGCCTGGTGGCCGGTGGACTGCTCGCCGACCTGGTGTCCTGGCGTGCGGGCTTCCTGGTGAACCTGCCCATCGGCATCCTCATGCTCGTCGCCGGGCTGCGCGTCCTGCCCGAGACACCGCGCTCGCCCGGCCGGTTCGACGTCCCGGGCGCCCTGCTCGCCACCGCCGGTCCCGCAGCGCTCGTGTACGGGTTCGTGCGCGCTGCCGAGGACGGCTGGACCTCCCCGGTGACGCTCCCCGCGATCGGTGCCGGAGCCCTGCTCGTCGGCGGGCTCGTCGCCGTCGAGCGCACGGCCCGCCAGCCGGTCATGCCCCTGACACTCTTCGCGAGCCGAGAACGCGTCGGGGCGTACACCGCCCGCATGCTCTTCATCGGCGCGATGATGGGCTTCTTCCTGCTCACGAGCCAGTACCTGCAGGACGAGCGCGGGTTCTCCGCCCTGACCGCCGGGCTCGCCTTCTTCCCCATGACGGTCGTGAACTTCGTCGTCGCCCTCGCCGTCCCGCGCCTGCAACGGCGCACCAGCGGCCCGCTGCTGCTCGTGACCGGGCTCGTGCTGGCCACTGCCGGCATGGGCTGGCTCGCCACCGTCGACGCCACCACCTCGTACGCGCTGGGCGTCGCCCTGCCCATGACCCTGATCGGTGCCGGCCAGGGCCTGGCGTTCGGACCCCTCACCGCGTCGGGTATCGCCGGGGTCGAGCCTGCGCAGGCCGGCGCCGCGTCCGGCGTCGTGAACTCCGTGCACCAGCTCGGCGGCGCCCTGGGGATGAGCCTCGTGCTCGCCGTCTCCAGCACCTACCCCTCGGCGATGCTCGTCGGCGCGGTCCTGCTCGGCGCAGCACTGCTGGCCGCTGTCCTCCTCGTCCTCCCCCGCGCACCCAGGCCCTCCTGAGCGGGGTACCAGCAGGACCTGCCTCATCCGGCAGACACCTCCTAGCGTGAAAGGCATGACGACGAACCCGATCCCCACCCTGACGCTGAACAACGGCAACGAGATGCCCGCCCTCGGGTACGGCGTCTTCCAGACGCCCCCGCAGGAGACCGTCGACGTGGTCACCGAAGCGCTGCGTACCGGCTACCGGCACATCGACACCGCCGCCGCCTACGGCAACGAGCGCGAGGTCGGCCGCGCGATCGCCGGATCCGGCCTCGAGCGCGACGAGATCTTCGTCGAGACGAAGGTCTGGATCAGCGACTACGGCTACGACGCGACGCTGCACGCGTTCGACAAGTCCGCCGGCAAGCTCGGGATCGAGACCATCGACCTGCTGATCCTGCACCAGGCGCTGCCGAGCCGGTTCGACCTGACGATCGAGGCCTACAGGGCACTGGAGACGCTGCTCGCCGACGGCAAGGTCCGAGCGATCGGCGTCAGCAACTTCATGCCCGACCACCTGACCTCCCTCCTCGAGGCCACCACGGTGGTCCCGGCCGTCAACCAGATCGAGGTCCACCCCTACTTCCAGCAGAAGGGCCTCCAGGAGCTGCACGCCGAGCACGACATCCTCACCCAGGCCTGGTCGCCGATCGGCGGCATCACGTTCTACCCCGGCTACGGCGAGGAACGTCGCAGCACCCTCGCGGACCCGACGATCGGCCAGATCGCCACCGCGCACGGCAGGACACCCGCGCAGGTGATGCTGCGCTGGCACCTGCAGCAGGGCCGCTCCGCGATCCCCAAGTCCGTCACCCCCGCGCGCATCGCGGAGAACTTCGCCGTCACCGACTTCGAGCTCACGGGCGACGAGCTGGCCGCGCTCGACGCCCTGGACACGGGCGTCCGCGGCGGTCCCGACCCCGAGGCCATCACGCTCGAGACCTTCGGTCGCGAGATCCCCGAAGCCTGAGCACCGGCGCCCGCGGCGCGGCGCCGCTGAACCACCATTTTCCCTGAACCATCCCCGCACCACCGAGAGGCACCACCTCATGCGAGCAACACTCATGTACGGCGCCGGAGACGTCCGCATCGAGACCGTCCCCGACCCCGTCCTCCAGCAGCCCACCGACGCCATCGTGCGCGTCGTGCGGGCCTGCGTCTGCGGGTCGGACCTGCACCCCTACCACTCCATGCGTGGCTCGACCCAGGGCAACCCGATGGGCCACGAGCTCATCGGCGTCGTCGAGGAGACCGGCAGCGCCGTGACGAAGGTCAAGAAGGGCGACTTCGTCATCGCCCCGTTCGCGTTCTCCGACAACACCTGCGTGTTCTGCCGTGAGGGCTTCCAGACCTCTTGCGTGCACGGCGGCTGGTACGGCTCCCCCGAGACCGGTGGCCTGCAGGCCGAGGTCGCCCGCATCCCGCTGGCCGACGGCAGCCTCGTCGTCGTCCCCGACGTCGACCCGGCGACCGCCGACGAGGGACTGCTGAACTCCCTGCTCACCCTGTCCGACGTGTACCTGACCGGGTACCACGCGGCACACATGGCACAGGTCGAGGCGGGCCAGATCGTCACCGTGATCGGTGACGGTGCTGTCGGTTTGTCCGCCGTGCTCGCCGCCAAGCAGCTCGGCGCGGAGCGGATCATCCTCATGGGCCACCACGCCGCGCGCACCGACCTGGGGCGTGAGTTCGGCGCGACCGACGTCGTCGCGGAGCGTGGCGCCGAGGGCATCGGGAAGGTCATGGACCTCACCGGGGGTGAAGGTTCGCACGCCGTGCTCGAAGCCGTGGGCCACATGCCCGCCTACGAGCAGGCCTACGGCGTCGTACGCCCCGGCGGGATCATCTCCCGCGTCGGCGTTCCCCAGTACGAGGACGCCCCCGTCGGGTTCGGGTCCTTGTTCGGCAAGAACGCACGCCTCGCCGGCGGCCCCGCCCCGGTCCGGGCTTACCAGGAGGCCGCGATCGCCCAGGTCCTCGCCGGGGAGATCAACCCGGGCAAGGTGTTCGACGCGACCCTGCCGCTCGAGGACGTCGCCGAGGCCTACCGCCTCATGGACTCCCGCGAGTCCCTCAAGGTCGCGCTGCGGCCCTGACCACCGAGGGTGGGCGCCCCGGCGCCCACCCTCTCCCCCGTCTGTGTCCCCGACCCCGCCCCGAGGAGTGGTCATGGCCCCCACGCCGTCCGCACGCGCCCACCGCGACGAGCTGTTCCCCGACCACCTCTCGACGCTCGCCCGGACCGACCCCGAGCTCGTCGAGTACCTCGACAGCTTCGCGTTCGACGAGGTGCAGCGCGACGCCCCCCTGCCGGTGCGCACCAGGCTCATGGTCCAGCTCGATGCGATGTACGCGAACGCGCCGCAGGACGTGCAGCACATCCAGCGGTACCTGTCCGCGAACTGCTTCGGTGACCACTACACCCGCGACGGGGTCGAACTGGAGCTCCGCCGACCTGGCGGCCATCGGCGCCGACGGCGAGCTGCGCGTCGCCGCGCACCGCCCCGACAGGACGCTGCGTATCCCCCGCATCGTGTGGCACGTCGTCGTGGACGACCATCTGTACATCCGCTCCGTGCGCGGCGTCGACGGCGCCTGGTACCGCGGTGTGCAGCGCACCGGCACCGGCCAGATCGACTCCGGCGGAGTCCGCGCCGACGTGACCTTCGTCCGCGACGACAGCCACGACGACGCCATCGACTCCGCCTACCGCGCCAAGTACGGCAACGGCTCGGCCGTCGACCACATCACGGCACCCGGCGCGCGGGCCACCACGCTGCGCGTCGAGTCGGCCTGACAACCTGCCGATCCGAGCGCCGCAGCCAGCCCCGAGGTGGCGACCCTGCTCTTCGGCGCGTGCTGCGCGTGCCCGACGGCGCAGCGCACCTCGGTGACCGGGCGCGGATCGTCTACGGCCCGGCGCTGTTCAGGGTCGTCGGCCTGCTCGTCGGTGTCGGAGCGGGCGTGGCTGCGCGAGACGGGGGTGTACGCCGCGGGATGCACGAGCGGCTCGCGGTAATCGTCCAGGCTAACCTAGGTTAGATTGGACGAGTGACGATCAAGATCTACGCCCTGAGTGTCCTGCGGAACGGCCCGGCCCACGGCTACGAGCTCAAGAGCCGGATACGGCGCCCGTCGATCGCGCCGGTCAACAACAACTCGCTCTACCCGGCCCTCAAGCAGCTGGAGCGCGACGGAGCGGTGACCAAGTCTGTCGAGCAGCAGGAAGGGCGCCCGGCGCGCAACGTCTACGCCATCACCGAGACCGGCCGCGGCATGCTCCACGACCTCGTGTCCACACTGCCGCGCGAGCTGGCGAGCGACGACGAGGAGTTCTTGCTCCGCGTCAGCTTCTTCGACGAGCTCCCGGTACCGTCGCGCCTCGGCGTCCTGGGAGTGCGACGGCAGATCGTCGAGCACGCACTCTCTCAGGTCCGGGGCCTCCTGGCCGAGGCCCCGCGGGACCCGGCCCTGCCATGGCGGCGCCGCGCACAGGAACAACTCGTCGATCGCCTCACCCAGGAGCTGCGCTGGCTCGACGACCTGCGCAACGAGGCGGAACGGTCGTGACCGTCGACGGCGCGGACACACGCCCCGGTGCCACGAGGATCGGGCGAGCAGCACGCTATGGACTGCTCATCGGCCCGTCCCTCAGCATGCTCGACTCGAGCATCGTCAACGTCGCGGTACCGGACATCGCCCAAGACCTCCGCGCCGGGCTCGACACGGTCCACTGGGTCGTCTCCGGGTATCTGTTGTCCCTCGCAGTAGGACTGGCACTGACCGCGTACGCCTCACACCGCTTCGGCACGATGCGTGTCTACCTGGTCAGCATGGCGCTGTTCGTCGCCACCTCTGCCGTGTGCGCCGTGGCCCCGAGCATCGAGCTGCTCGTCACCGCTCGGGTCGTGCAGGGCTTTGTCGGCGCTCCCCTGGTCCCGCTGGCACTGAGCATCCTGATGGGCAAGGACGGCCTGAGCGGTGGCAAGGTCCCGGTCTCTGCCGCTGTGGTGCTGTTCCTTGCTCCCGCCCTCGGACCGTCGCTCGGAGGCCTTCTGATCGGCGCCGGAGGGTGGCGGTGGGTCTTCCTGGTCAACGTACCGGTGGGCGCGGCCGGACTGCTGCTCGCGCTGCGCCTGCGCCACCTCGGAACGCGGGCAAGGGCCGAGGCCCGGTTCGACCCGATCGGGTTCCTCTTGCTTTCGGCCGGTCTGGTGACCACGCTCCTCGGGGCCACGCGCGGCTCCGCCAGTGGATGGGGCAGCCCCGCACCGCTGTCATTGGTCGTCGCAGGGATCGGGCTGCTCGCCGCGTACGTCAGAACCGCGTCCCGGCGAAAGGACCCGCCGGTACGTCTCGACGTCATCCGAAGCAGTCAGTCGCTCCTCGCGCTGGTGCTTCAGGTGCTCGCCTCGGTCATCGCCTTCGGGACCGTGTTCCTGATACCGGTGTTCACCCAGCAGGTGCAAGGGCACACCGCTCTCGCCACGGGGCTCGCCCTGATCCCCCAGGGCATCGTCATGGGCCTGGGAACTGCACTAGGTCAGCGCATCTCGACACACATCCCACTCCGGACCCTGGTGACGCTCGGGTTCGCCGCGCTCGCCGCGTCGAGTGGCGTGATGCTGCTGCTCACGGACGACACACCGTTGTGGGTCACCGCGATCATGCTGTGCGGCCGCGCCCTCGCCGCGGGATTCGTCACGACGCCGCTCCTCGCCGCCTTCCTCGCACCACTCGGCGAGAACGACCTTGCCGACGGCAACACGCTCTACAACATCACCCAGCGGCTCGGCGGTGCGGTCGGAGTAGGCATCCTCGGCTCGATGGTCGCGACGGGCGCACACAGCGGTGCGGCACTCGCCGCGTTCCACCAGGTGGGCGCCGTGCTCGTAGCGCTCGCACTCGCAGCGGCCGTCCTGGCCCGGTCGTTGACCCGCGCATGAGGAGGCCCGCGGCAGCCTCGTCACCTTTGACTGAAGGCACCCGCGTCGGCATGTCGGACGAAGGCAGCTACGAGCTGCACGTCACCGAGGAGTGTAAGCACCGAACGACGCGCGAAATCCTGGTTTGGTGCCCACCGTCGGATACAGCAGCGTCAGACCTGCATGTCCACGAACCGCGCGTAGTGCCCCTGGAACGCCACGGTGATCGTGTCGGTGGGGCCGTTACGGTGCTTGGCCACGATCAGGTCGGCCTCGCCGGCTCGCGGGGACTCCTTCTCGTAGGCGTCCTCGCGGTGGAGCAGGATGACCATGTCGGCGTCCTGCTCGATGCTGTTGTGGACGGCGATGCCGTTGGCGACGAAGTTGTGGGTCCCGACGACGGTCGCGTCGTAGACCGGCTTCTCGCCCTCGGGGGTGATCGACACGACCTCGTCCCACAACAGGTCGTTGACCGCCATGATCTCGAGCTCCTCGCTGCCGAGGACGTCCGCGATCTTCCCGAGACGCTGCCGTGAGGGAGACGCCTTGAACATCGTGCTCCCGCTGTACTGCGTCCCCATGGCCTCGGCGAACTTCCGGTGCGACATGCCGCGCTCCTCGAGGAGCACACGGACGTCGTCCCACACCTGGCGCGGCACGGTGTCGACGTCGGTGTTCGCGCGGGTGTCCCGGATGATCTCGAGGAGCCGCTCGGCGGCGGCCCCGCGCTGACCGTGGACCCCGATCTCCTGGAGGAAGCGCCGCTGGTCGTCCACGCCGGAGATGTCGAGCGTGTACCCGGTCGGGTACGCGCCCTTGGGGGTGGCCGTCCGCAGCCGGGTGGAGATGCCGAAGCGCAGCAGCAGGCGGGACAGTCCGTCGACGAGCTGTCGTGAGGTCGAGGCGTAGTAGATGCGGCCGCTGCGGCCGTTCGCGTTGACGGTCACCGAACCGTCGGTCGCCCAGATGTGCCGGACGAAGAGCGCGATCTGCTCCTTCGGCAGGTGGAACACGGTCGAGGGCACGAACTTCTCGTGGCTCCGCGCCCCGAAGAGACCCAGGTCGTCGAGCCACTCGGCCACGGGGTTCCGCTTGCCCCGGGCGAGCCGGTTCGGCGCGGGGAGCCGCAGCGTGGTGCAGCGGGCGACCGCGTACTCGTCGCGGATCGGGGTGATACCGAAGGCACCCGCGGCCTCCGAGACGACCGCGAGGTTCTTCTCGTCGATCGACGCGTAGCGGATGGGTTGACGCTTGACGAACGAGCCGTCGCCCAACATGTGGGCGAGCATGACGACCTTGCGGTCGTCCCACGCGACGTTCTGCTCCGGGCCGGGGACGTGGCGCGGAACGCCGAGGCGCGAGCCCACCTGCAGCTCGCCCAGCGGCGTCCAGCCCTCGTAGGTGAGGAACGGGTGGTTCGCGGTCGCGCTGATCTCCTTGCCCGAGGCCAGCTTGAGGCGGAACGTCTCGCGCGTCCCGGTGGGGAACACGTGCGTGAGGTGGCGTCGCACGTACTGGAGGCGCTCGTTGAGCGCCCACACAGGCACGTCCTTGGCACCCAGCGCGTAGAGCTCGCCCATCGTGGTCTCGGCGCCCGTGTCCGCTCGCAGGATCTTGGTGTCCTCGGTGAGGCAGCCCGACTCACGCAGGTCGCTCATGGCCGGCTTCTTGTCCGTGCGCTGCTCAGCGCCACGGTTCAGCTGCGAGATCGCGATGACCGGCACCTCGAGCTCCTTCGCGAGGAGCTTGAGCGCACGGGAGAACTCGGAGACCTCCTGCTGTCGGGACTCGACGCGCTTGCCCGACGTCATGAGCTGGAGGTAGTCGATCACGACGAGCTTGAGGTCGTGCTTCTGCTTGAGCCGTCGGCACTTGGCGCGGATCTCCATGAGCGACATGTTGGGCGAGTCGTCGATGAAGAGCGGCGCCTCGGAGATCTTGCCCATGGTGCCGGCAAGCTTCTGCCAGTCGTCCTCCCCCATGGAGCCGTTGCGCATCTTCTGCAGGTGGATGCGTGCCTCGGCGGCCAACAGACGCATCGTGATCTCGTTGCGGCTCATCTCGAGCGAGAACACGACGGACGTCATGTTGTGCTTTATGGAAGCACTCCTAACAATATCGATTCCCAGCGTCGACTTGCCGATCGCCGGACGTGCCGCGATCACGATCATCTGCCCGGGGTGCAGCCCGTTGGTCAGCCGGTCGAGGTCGGCGAACCCCGTCGGGACCCCCACCATGCCTTCGCCGCGGTGCCCGGCGGCCTCGATCTCGTCGACGGTCCCGCCGATGACCTCGCCCAGGACGATGTAGTCCTCGGCGGTGCGTCGCTCGGTGACGGCGTAGACCTCGGCCTGCGCGTTGTTCACGACGTCGTCGACGTCGCCGCCGTCGGTCGCGTAGCCGAGCTGGACGATGCGGGTCCCGGCCTCGACGAGGCGGCGCAGCACGGCCCGCTCGCGCACGATGCGCGCGTAGTAGCCGGCGTTGGCCGCGGTGGGGACCATGGCCATGAGGTCGTGGATGTAGGGCGCGCCGCCGATCCGGCCCAGCTCGCCGCGGCGCGTGAGCTCGGCGACGACCGTGATGGCGTCGGCGGGCTCGCCACGGCCGTAGAGGTCGATGATGACGTCGTAGATCGACTCGTGCGCCGGCTTGTAGAAGTCGGTGCCGCGGATCTGCTCGATCACGTCCGCGATGGCGTCCTTGGACAGGAGCATGCCGCCGAGGACGCTCTGCTCGGCCGCGATGTCCTGCGGCGGGGTGCGGTCGAACCCGGGACCGCCGCTGCCTGCGGGTGGTCCGAAGCTCGACTCGAGCTCGTCGATCGACATGCGGGCCCCTCACTCCCCCGGCATGGCCGGGTATCGTCCTGCGTCGCACATCTGTTCTACTCCGGCCCACCGACACGTCCTGAGCCCGCGTCGTCGAGGGGTGTCGTGTGGTGCTGCACCGTCGACCGTCCGTAGGCCCGAGCATGCACGACTCAGCGACAGTAGATCGCGCTTCCATCCCCCGCAAACGACCCTGTTCACAGAGGTGTGGACAGCCTGTGGACAGACCCCGCCAGCCTGTTCACAGGCATGTGGACAACCATGTGGACAACTGACGAGTTGTCCCCTGTACACGTCCATGAGCAGCCTGTTCACTAGGCTCAGGGGTGTGGACGAAAGAAATTCCGGCGACACGCCGAACGCACGCCAGCCTGCTCCCGGTCAGCCCACCGACGCCGATCGTTCACCCCGTTCACCCGAGGGCCGCTCCCCGGCCCCCGAGGAGGGACCGCACCGGCCGCCGTCGTCCACAGGCGACGCTCCCCCGAGCCGTCGTCTCATCGACAAGCAGATCCTGGCCCTCGCGGTCCCTGCCCTGGGGGCGCTCGTCGCGGAGCCGATCTTCGTGCTCGTGGACAGCGCCGTCGTCGGGCACCTGGGGACCGCCGAGCTGGCCGGGCTCTCCCTGGCCTCCACGGTCCTGCTGACCCTCGTGGGGCTGTGCGTCTTCCTGGCGTACGCGACCACCGCGGCCGTGGCCCGGCGCATCGGCGCGGGCCATCGTCGCGAAGCCCTCCAGTCGGGGATCGACGGCATGTGGCTCGCGCTGGGCCTGGGCCTGGTGCTCGCGGCGACCCTGTGGATAGGGGGTGGCTGGGCGATCGGCGCGATGGGCGGCACGGGCGAGGTCGCCGAGCACGCGCTGGTGTACCTGCGGTGGTCGGGCCTGGGCCTTCCGGGCATGCTCGTCGTCCTGGCGTCCACGGGCGTGCTGCGCGGCCTGCAGGACACCCGCACGCCCCTCTACGTCGCCGCGGGCGGCGCGACGTTCAACGCGGTCCTCAACGTCGTCCTCGTGTACGGCGTGGGACTGGGGATCGCGGGCTCGGGCATCGGGACGGCCGTCGCGCAGCTCACCATGGGCGCGGTGCTCGGCGTCGTCGTCGTGCGTGGTGCCCGACGCGAGGGCGCGTCGCTGCGCCCCGCCGCGGGCGGCATCTGGTCCAACGCGCGTGCGGGCGCGCCGCTGTTCGTCCGCACGCTCTCGCTGCGCCTCGCGATCCTCCTGACGGTCTTCGTCGCGACCGGGCTCGGCGAGGTCACCCTCGCGGGCTACCAGGTGGTCGCGTCGGTGTGGGGGCTCGCGGCGTTCGCGCTCGACGCCCTCGCGATCGCCGCGCAGGCCCTCGTGGGCCACGGCCTGGGCGCGGGTGACCGGTCGCACGTCCGTTCGGTCCTGCGCCGCACGCTCCAGTGGGGCGTCGGCGCGGGCGCATCGCTGGGCCTCGTGATGGCCGTGGGCGGCTGGTGGTTCGCGCTGTTCTTCACGTCCGACCCCGACGTCCGCACGGCCGTCGCCCTCGGCATGGCCGTGTGCGGCCTGCTGCTGCCCATGGCGGGGTGGGTGTTCGTCCTGGACGGCGTGCTCATCGGCGCCGGGGACGGCCGCTACCTCGCGTGGGCGGGCATGGTCACGTTCGTCGTGTACGTGCCGTTCGCGCTGGCGGTCCGGGCTCTCGCGCCCGACGGCGCCGCGGGCCTCGCGTGGTTGTGGGCGGCCTTCGCGGGGGTCTTCATGGCGGCGCGCGCCCTGACCACGGGGCTGCGTGCGCGCAGCGACCGGTGGATGGTCACCGGGGCGTGAACGGACCTGTCAGAACGAGCGAGGCCCAGAGGCCACGCTCGTTCTGACAGAGCGGTCCAGCGGAACGCCGACGGCCCGGCCCCCTCCGCAGAGGGGACCGGGCCGTCGGGTGAGATCTCCGATCCATCCATCCCTCACGGGACAGGGGCGATCAGTCGATCAGGCAGCCACCACGTTGACCGCGATGTTCGCCGAGACCTCGGCGTGCAGGCGGATGGTGACCGTGTACGAACCGGTCGACTTGATCGGCTGGCCGATCTCGATCTTGCGCTTGTCGACGGACGGGCCGCCGGCAGCCTTCACGGCCTCGGCGATGTCACCGGTGGTGACGGCACCGAACAGACGGCCGCCCTGGCCCGCCTTGGCCTGCACGACGACAGGCTTCGACTGCAGCGAGTCGCGCGTCGCCTTGGCCTCGTCGAGCGTCGCGATCTCGCGAGCCTTCCGAGCCTTGCGGATCGCAGAGATCTGCGACTCGGCACCCTTGGACCATCCGGTCGCCAGGCCACGGGGCACGAGGAAGTTACGGGCGTACCCGTCCTTGACCTCGACCACGTCGCCGGGCTCGCCCAGGCCGGTGACCTCGTGGGTCAGAATGAGCTTTGCCATGTTCTATCCCCTCTCGATCAGCGTGCGGACGACGAGTACGGCAGGAGCGCCATCTCGCGAGCGTTCTTGACGGCACGTGCGATCTGACGCTGCTCCTGGACGGAGACGCCGGTCACGCGACGGGCACGGATCTTCCCGCGGTCGGAGATGAACTTCCGCAGCAGGGTCGTGTCCTTGTAGTCGACCGACTCGATCTTCGCCGACTTCAGGGGGTTGGACTTCTTCTTGGGCTTGCGCACCACTGGCTTCGCCATGGTGTTGCTCCTTCACAAGGTGCTATCCCCGGCCGGGGTGGGTGCCGTCGTCGGGCACCTGCCCTGCCGGGAAGGGTTTGTCTGGGGTGAGCGGTGACTAGAAGGGGGGCTCGTCCGAGAACGAGGACCCACCCGACGACGCGGGGCCAGCCGTGGCCCACGGGTCGTCGTTGTTCTGCTGGCCACCGCCGGAAGCGCTGAAACCACCGCCGCTCGAAGCGCCGCCGCCGCCGAAACCGCCGCCACCGCCGAAGTTGCCGCCACCCGAGCGCTGGGCCCGGGTGACCTTCGCGGAGGCGTACTTCAGGGAAGGACCGATCTCCTCCACCTGCAGCTCGACGACCGTGCGCTTCTCCCCCTCGCGGGTCTCGTACGAACGCTGGACCAGACGGCCCTGAACAACCACGCGCATGCCCTTGGTCAAGGACTCGGCGACGTTCTCCGCGGCCTCGCGCCAGATCGAGCAGCGCATGAACAGCGTGTCGCCGTCCTTCCACTCGTTGCTCTGGCGGTCGAAGGTGCGCGGCGTGGACGCCACGGTGAAGTTGGCGACGGCAGCCCCTGCGGGGGTGAAGCGAAGCTCCGGGTCCCCGGTCAGGTTTCCGACCACCGTGATGACGGTTTCACCAGCCATGCCAGCTCCTCATTGTTCGTTGCGTATCGAAGAAACTTCGAAGGGGATGACCCCCGTCCGCGGACATCCCACCACGTGCCACTGACGGCGCCCATGAGGACGCGCAGAGCACCGGGACGGCGCGAGGGAAGTCAGACGTGCGAGGCGATCAGCGAGCGTCGGTGCGCAGGACCTTCGTGCGCAGGACGACCTCGTTGAGGCCGAGCTGACGGTCCAGCTCCTTGGCCGTGTCCGGCGTCGAGGTGAAGTCGACGACGGCGTAGATGCCCTCGGACTTCTTGTTGATCTCGAAGGACAGGCGGCGACGGCCCCAGATGTCCACCTTGTCGACAGTGCCACCGTCGGTCTTGATGACCGTCAGGTACTTGTCGAGCGACGGAGCAACGGTGCGCTCCTCGATCTCGGGGTCGAGGATGATCATCAATTCGTACTGACGCATGCGGTTAACCCACCTCCTGCGGACTCAGCGGTCACGGTCTCTCCGTGACAGGAGGGTTGTGCGTCGCTGTGCCGTCCCCGCACTGATGGCAGCACGGATCGAGACACAGCAAGATCCCAAGGTACCCGGTCAGGGCCGGGGTCGGGAAATCTGGGGGACGAGACGGCTCCGGCGGCGCCACGTGCGTGCCGCCGCCGGAGCCCGGGCTAGTTGCCCCTGCCTCCGCCGTTGCCCTGGCCGGCCGACGCGTCCCCGCCCTCCGGCGGGACCGGCGGGACCGACGGGTTGGGCGTGGGCGTCGGTGTCGGCGTCGGGTTGGGCGCACTGGGCTTGGGGCCCTTCGACAGGACGATCGAGACGCGGGAGCCGGGTTCGACCTGCTTGCCACCGGGGGCGCGGATCACCACGCCCGGCGGCTGGTCGGACCAGTCCTCCGTGAAGCTCACCTCGAGCCCGAGGCCCGCCAGGATCTGCGCGACGTCGTCCTTCGACCTGCCCACGAGGTCGGTCGGGACCGTCGCCAGCTCGGGGACCACGGGGTCGGGCTCGACGGGCTCGTCGACCGGCGGGATCTCGGTGGGCTCCTCGCTGGGGGTCTCGGTCGGGATCGGCTTCTTGGGCGTGTACTTGGGGAACTCCTGGACCTCCGCGTACTGCGGGAGCGCGAGCACGCCCTCCATGTACGAGGTCCAGGCCTCGACGGGCCACGTGCCACCTGTGATGGCCGGGTTGCGCCCCGTGGCCCACTTGCCGAACGGGGTGATCGACTCCTGGGCGTGCGTCTCGTCGTTCGTCTGGTAGAGACCCACGACGGTCGCGAGCTGCGGCACGTAGCCGGCGAACCAGGCGGACTTGTTGTCGTTCGAGGTGCCCGTCTTGCCGGCGACCGGGCGTCCCACGGCCTTGGCAAACTGGCCCGAACCGCCCTTCTGCTCGACGACCTGGGTCATCGCGTAGGTCGCGGCGGCCATGACGTCGGGCTCGAAGACCTTCCCGTTCCGGCCCGCGGGCTCCCAGATCTCCGCGTCGTTGCTCAGCATCTTGACCGACTGCACCACGTGCGGCGTCGACTCGTAACCCTGGGCGGCGAACGTCGCGTATGCGTGCGTGATGTCGAGTGCTCGCACCGAAGCAGAGCCCAGCACGTTGGACGGGACCGCCGCGAGGTCCTGGGTGTTCTCGGGGATGCCGGCGCGGATCGCGACCTCCTTGGTCGCCTCGGGACCGACCTCCATGTTGAGCGCCGCATACACGGTGTTGACCGAGTTCGCGGTCGCCTTCACCAGGTCGATCTGGCCGTACCCGTAGTTCCCGAAGTTGACGACCTTTCGGTCCCCGTCGTAGAAGCCGGGAACCTGGATCCCGTTCTCGCCGTCGTACCGGGCAGACAGGTCGATGCCCTTCTCCAGAGCGGCGACGAGGGTGAACGGCTTGAAGGTCGAGCCGGCCTGTGCCACTCCTCGCGTGGCCGAGTTGTACTGCTTCGTGACGAAGTCAGGCCCGCCGTACACGGCCTTGACCGCACCGTCGGCCGGGTCGATCGAGACGATCGACGGCTTGAGGTTCGGCGACGCCGGGTGGTCCCCCTCGCGGGGGATGGTGGTCTCGGCGGTCTGGACCGCCATGGCCTGCATGTCCTTGTCGATCGTCGTGGTGATCTTGTAGCCCTTGACCTCGAGGTCACCCTCGTCTTTCCCGGCAGCGGCCCACTCGTTCTTCACCAGCTCCAGCAGGTAGCCCGCCTGGCCGCCCTTGGAGTTGGCCTGGACCTTGTCCTTGACCTCGGGGAAGGCCGCCTCCGCCTTCTCGGCAGCGGTGATGTACCCCTGATCGGCCATGCGGTTGATCACGCGCTCCCACTTCTGCTGCGCGATCTCAGGGCTGACGGCGGGGTCGTAGTTCGTCGGGTTCGGGATGATCGCCGTGATCATCGCCGCCTGGGAGATGGTGAGCTCCGACGCCGGGATGCCGAAGTACGTCTGCGCCGCGGCCTCGATCCCGTGCGCGCCACGACCGAAGTAGATGGTGTTGAGGTAGTTCCCGAGGATCTGCTCCTTCGGCTGCTGCTGCGTCAGGCGCAGGGCGAGCATGGCCTCGCGGAACTTGCCCGCGTAGCTGGAGATCGTCTCGTCGGAGTAGTAGCGCTCGGCGTACTGCTGGGTGATGGTCGAGGCACCCTGTCGGGCGCCGCCCGAGAGGTTGTTCAGGAGGGCGCGCCCCATGCCCTTGATGTCGATCCCGGAGTTCTCCCAGAAGGTGGCGTCCTCCGACGCGACGACGGAGTTGCCGACGTACTTCGGGAGCGTCTCGAACGGGACGATCACACGGTTCTCGGTGAGGAAGTTCCCGATCTCCGTCACGCCGTCGGAGTAGTAGACCGTCGTCTTCTGCTGCTTGGCGTAGGCAGCCTCTGCGGGGACCGTGGTGGTGGCGTAGGCCGCGATGAACACTCCGGCGACCAGCGCGACGCCGGCCAGGAACGTCCCGAGCAGGACGCGCCACGACGGGAGCCAGCGGCGGAATCCCTTGACGTGGGACCGGGGGTAGTTGAAGAAGCGGCGCTTGCGCGCCGTGGTGCCCGTGCGCGCCGTGCCTCCGGTGCGCGCCGTGCCCTTCGTCTGCCTCGCGGAGCTCGCCACGGTTCACCTTCCTCTGGGGGTCACTTCAGGTCCGGACCGGACCGCGCTGCGCCCAGGGGGGAGGGCGACGGGGACGCGGGACATGCATCGGACCACCCTGAACAATAGGCCGTCAGCCCGTGAGGACAAGGACCTGCACAGGGGGAGGAGCATTGTTTCGCCACAGCCCCGCGGCAGTTCCGCCAGTCCTTCACATCTGGTCGGTCGCACGGGCCGCACAGCGTTCTATGCACCGGCGCATTGCGCAGCGGTTCGATTGCACCTAGCCTGTCGATGTATCGACTCGATACATCGAGTAGGTGAGCAAGCCCGAACCGCCCTCCGCGCGGCCACGGTCCCGGCGGAAGAGGAGGTGTCATGGCACGCAGTCGTTCGGACGTGCTGGAGACCGCCATCCTCGGCCTCCTGAACGAGTCCCCGCTGCACGGGTACGAGCTGCGGAAGCGGCTCAACCTGATGCTCGGCTCGTTCCGTGCCTTTTCCTACGGTTCCCTCTACCCGGCGCTCAAGGCGATGGTCGCGCACGGCCACATCGTCGGCACCGAGTCCCCTACCACCCCTCCCCACGCACTGTCCGGCAAGCGTGCCCGGATCGTGTACCAGCTCACGGCCGAGGGCAAGGAGCGTCTTCAGACGGTCCTCGCGACCTCGGGACCGTCGGCCTGGGAGGACGAGAGCTTCGACGTCCGGTTCGCGTTCTTCGCGCAGACCGACGCCGAGACCCGTCTCCGCATCCTCGAGGGCCGGCGCAGCCGGCTCACCGAGAGGCTGGAGTCGGTCAAGGAGTCCGCCGCCCGCACTCGCGAGCGCCTGGACGAATACACCCTTGAGCTGCAGCGTCACGGCCTGGAACAGGTCGAACGTGAGGTTCGCTGGCTCGACGGACTGATCACGACCGAGCGCGACCGTCGTCGCACCCGGCCGTCGAGCGGCCCCGAGAACCGTCACGGGCAAGACAACCACTAACTATCAAGCCGTCGGCGCGCAGCGCCCCGGCACTGACAGCAAGGAGCGAGGATGTCCTCCATCCGCGTCGCCATCGTTGGCGTCGGAAACTGCGCATCTTCCCTGGTCCAGGGCGTGCACTACTACCGCGATGCTGACCCGAGCAGCACCGTGCCCGGACTGATGCACGTGCAGTTCGGTGACTACCACGTGTCCGACCTGGAGTTCGTCGCCGCTTTCGACGTCGACGCCAAGAAGGTCGGCTTCGACCTCTCGGAGGCCATCAACGCCTCGGAGAACAACACGATCAAGATCGCCGACGTGCCGCCCCTGGGCGTCACCGTCCAGCGCGGTGTGACGAACGACGGCCTCGGCAAGTACTACCGCGAGACCATCGAGGAGTCGGACGCCGAGCCGGTCGACATCGTCGCCGCACTCAAGGAGTCGGGCGCCGACGTGCTCGTCTGCTACCTGCCCGTCGGTTCGGAGATCGCCGCGAAGTACTACGCGCAGTGCGCGATCGACGCGGGCGTCGCGTTCGTCAACGCCCTGCCGGTCTTCATCGCCTCCGACCCCGAGTGGGCCGCGAAGTTCGAGGCCGCCGGTGTCCCGATCGTCGGCGACGACATCAAGTCGCAGGTCGGCGCGACCATCACGCACCGCGTGCTCGCGAAGCTCTTCGAGGACCGCGGCGTCGTGCTGGACCGCACGTACCAGCTGAACGTCGGCGGCAACATGGACTTCAAGAACATGCTCGAGCGCACGCGCCTCGAGTCCAAGAAGATCTCGAAGACGCAGGCCGTGACGTCGAACCTCGAGGGTCCCCTCGGTGGCAAGACCGAGGACCGCAACGTCCACATCGGCCCGTCGGACTACGTCGCGTGGCTCGACGACCGCAAGTGGGCCTACGTCCGCCTCGAGGGTCGCGCGTTCGGCGAGGTGCCCCTGAACCTGGAGTACAAGCTCGAGGTCTGGGACTCCCCCAACTCGGCCGGCATCATCATCGACGCCGTGCGCGCCGCGAAGATCGCCAAGGACCGCGGCGTCGGTGGCCCGATCCTCTCGGCCTCGACGTACTTCATGAAGTCCCCGCCGGTCCAGATGGAGGACACGAAGGGCCGTGCGGCTCTGGAGGCCTTCATCTCCGGTGAGAACGAGCGCTGATCCGTAGCGAGCCTGCGAGTGCAGGACCAGCGCGAGCGTAGATGCCTGCGCTGATCCGACGCTCGCGAGAAGGGTCCGGAACCTGAGGGTTCCGGGCCCTCTTCGCATACCCGGCCACCCGTCTCGCCTGCCGGGGCCGGCCCCCTGCCCACCCCACCCCCGCACCCCGGTGCACCCCCGGATCCGGAGGGGCGCGCCGCCGTCGGGCCGTCCGGGGGCGGGGATCGCTCCCACCACCGCATACCCTGAACCGGTGGGTGTGATCTCGGAACTCGGCGTCCTGCTTCGGCTGCGCGACTTCAGGAAGCTCTTCGCCGTCCGGCTCGTCAGCCAGGCGGGCGACGGGATGTTCCAGGTCGGGCTGGCGTCGCTCCTCTTCTTCTCCCCGGAGTCCCAGGGCACGGCGGCGTCGATCGCCGCGGCGTTCGCGGTGATGCTGGCCCCGTTCACGATCGTGGGTCCGTTCGCGGGGGTCTTCCTCGACCGGTGGAGCCGGCGCCAGGTCCTGGTGTGGGGGAACGCGGTGCGCGTGGTCCTGACGGCCGCGACCGCGGTCCTCATGCTGACCACGGGCGTGACGCCGTGGATCTACGTGCTGGCGCTGGCCACGCTCTCGGTCAACCGCTTCCTGCTCGCGGGCCTGTCGGCGGGCCTGCCGCGCGTGGTCGACGGTCCGCTGCTGCTCACGGCGAACTCGCTGACCCCCACGCTGGGCGCCGCGGCGGCCTTCGTGGGCGGTGGCATCGGTTTCCTGCTCAGCCTGACGTTCGAGCCGGGGCGGGAGAAGGACTCGGTCGCGCTGGTGTGCGCGGCCCTCGTGTTCGGTGCCGCGTCGTTGCTGGCGCTGCGCATGTCGCGCGGGCTGCTGGGGCCGGACCGGCCCGCGGAGGCGGCGATCACGACGGAGATCGCGAAGGTCGCGCGCGGCCTCGCGGACGGCGCCCGCTATCTCGTCGCGCGCCGCACACCGGGCCAGGCCCTCATGGTCATGGCGACGCACCGGTTCCTGTACGGGGTCACGTTCATCGCGTCGATCCTCATCTCGCGCAACCTGCTCTCGGACCCGGGCAACACCACTGCGGGCCTGGCGACGTTCGCGACGGTCGTGGGCCTCACGGGGGTCGGTGGCGCGTTCGCCGTCGTGCTGACCCCGACGCTCTCGCGGTACACGGGGCCGCACCTGTGGATCGCGTTCATGCTGGGTCTGGCGTCGGCGAGCCAGCTCCTGCTCGTCACGACGCCGTCGCGCACGGTCGTGTACGCGGGCGCCCTGCTGCTGGGCCTGGCCGCGCAGGCGACGAAGATCGCGGTGGACACGATCGTGCAGCGCGACACCGCGGACGCCTTCCGGGGACGCGCCTTCGCTTTCTACGACGTCCTGTACAACGCGGCGTTCGTGGGAGCGGCCGCCCTCGCGGCGTTCACCCTGCCGGACACGGGGTACTCGCGTCCGGTCTTCGTGGTCCTCGCGGTCGCGTACGCGGCCGCCGCACTGGTCTTCGGCCGGTTCGGCGCACGGCACGCCGCAGGGCCCGACGGCGCCGCTCCCCTTCCCGAGGCGGCTCCCGACGAGCACCCCGCGGCGGGGTGAGGTAGCCCACCCGCTCGTTCTCCGCACGGCCCTGCGGCGCGGCGGGCCGCCGCCGTGCCACCGATGACTCCTGCCCGGAAAAGGAGTCGTCAGGACCGGGGGGAATATCCGAGGATGACTGAGCGTAGTTCTCGTAGGGCGTACGACATCCCGACCGACGCTCCCCCTCTCGCTGCGCGCCGTCCCCCGTCGCGTGAGTGCGCACCGACCCCACAGGAGAGCCCATGCAGGTACCGCAGAGCACCGCCCCGTCCTTACCCGTCTCGGAGAAGCTGTCGCGGGAGAACTTCCTCGTGATCGCACTCCTCCTCGTCTCGGCGTCGGTCGTGATCCTCAACGAGACGACCATGGGCGTCGCCCTCCCTCACCTCATGGAGGAGATGGGGATCACGGCGTCGACCGGCCAGTGGCTGACCACCGCCTTCATGCTCACGATGGCGGTCGTCATCCCGGCGACGGGCTTCCTGCTCCAGCGTCTGGGTACGCGCGGGGCGTTCCTGCTCGCGATGTCTCTGTTCAGCGCGGGCACGGCCCTCGCGGCGTTCGCGCCGGGCTTCGGCTGGCTCCTCGGCGCCCGCGTCGTGCAGGCGTCGGGCACGGCGATCATGATGCCGCTGCTCATGACGACCATCATGACGCTCGTCCCGCCGTCGGCCCGTGGCCGGATCATGGGGAACGTCGCGATCGTCATGGCCGCGGCCCCGGCCCTCGGACCCACGCTGTCAGGCCTGGTCCTCGAGACCCTGTCCTGGCGCTGGATCTTCGGCCTCGTGCTGCCGATCGCCCTCGTCGCCCTCGTGTTCGGCGCGAAGTACGTCAAGGACTCGGCCGACCGTACACACACGCGCCTCGACCCGTTGTCGCTGTTCCTCGCCGCCCTCGCGTTCGGTGGGCTGGTCTTCGGCCTGTCCAACCTGGGTGAGGCCGCACGCGCCACGCCGGCCGTGCCCGTGTGGATCCCGCTCGTCGTCGGGCCCGTGTTCCTCGTGCTGTTCGTCGCGCGCCAGCTCGTCCTGCAGCGCCGCGACGCGGCACTGCTCGACCTGCGCGTGTTCTCCTCGCGCGGCTTCACGGTCTCGCTCGGCATCATGTCGGTCGCGATGATCGCGCTGTTCGGCTCGATCATCCTGCTGCCGCTGTACCTGCAGAGCTCGCTGGGTCTCGACCCGGTCTACACGGGCCTGATGATGCTGCCGGGCGGCCTGATCATGGGTCTGCTGGGCCCGACCGTCGGACGCCTGTACGACCGCCTCGGCCCGCGCCCCCTGGTCCTGCCGGGGCTCAGCGCGGTCGCCGTCTCGCTCGCAGCGCTGACCACGGTCGGCGCCACGACGTCGCCGTGGTTCGTCCTGGGTGCGCACGTCGTGCTGAGCCTGGGCCTGGCCTTCGTGTTCACGCCGCTGTTCACGGGTGCGCTCTCGGCGCTCAAGCCGTCGCTGTACTCGCACGGGAGCGCCATGATCGGCACGGTGCAGCAGCTCGCGGGCGCGGCCGGGACGGCGCTGTTCATCGCCGTCATGACCTCGCACGAGATCGCCCGGGCCGCCGAGGGCGCGAGCCCGCAGGTCGCCCTCGCCGACGGTGTGTCCTCGGCGTTCGTCTGGGGCGCCGTGGTCATGCTCGTCGCGGTCGCGCTGTCGTTCCTGCTGCGCAAGCCGGCGGTCGTGGAGGCCCCGGCCGTCCTGTCCGACGACGTCACGCCCCTCGCGCAGGACGCCCCCGTCCTCGAGACGGCGGGCGAGGCGACCGAGCGCCGCTGACGGTTCGACCGGTCCCGCGGGGGACCGTGCGCGAAGGGCGGGCCCCGCCGGGGCCCCCCCTTCGCGCGGCAGGACCCGCGGGTCACGCCTCGCGCCCGGCCCACCAGGTCAGCAGCTCCTCACGAGCGAGGTCCTCGCCGAGCGGTCCGCGGTCCAGGCGCAGCTCCAGCAGGAACTTGTAGGCCTGCCCCACCTCGGGACCCGGCGAGATGCCCAGGGCCTCCATGATCTGCTGCCCGTCGAGGTCGGGGCGGATCGAGGCCAGCTCCTCCTCGCCACGGAGCCGTTCGATGCGCTGCTCGAGGTCCGTGTACGCGTCGGAGAGACGCTGCGCCTTGCGCTTGTTGCGTGTGGTCGAGTCCGCGCGCGTCAGGCGGTGGAGGCGCTCCAGGAGCGGACCCGCGTCGGTCACGTAGCGGCGCACCGCGGAGTCGGTCCACTCCCCCTCGCCGTAGCCGTGGAAGCGCAGGTGCAGCTCGACGAGCCGGGCCACCTGCTTCACGGTGTCCTTGTCGTAGCGCAGCTCCTTGAGGCGCTTCGCCGCGAGCTTGGCGCCCACGACCTCGTGGTGGTGGAAGCTCACTCCGCCGCCCGACTCGAACCGGCGCGTGGCCGGCTTGCCGATGTCGTGCAGGAGCGATGCGAGGCGCAGGACGAGGTCCGGGCCCGGCACCGCGCCGTCGGGCCCGGTCTCCTGGGCGATCGCCTGCTCCAGCACCGTGAGCGAGTGCTGGTAGACGTCCTTGTGCCGGTGGTGCTCGTCGATCTCGAGGCGCAGCGCCGGGAGCTCGGGCAGGACGTGGTCGGCCAGACCCGTCTCGACGAGGACCTCGAGCCCCTTGCGGGGGTCGTCGGACAGCAGCAGCTTGGTCAGCTCGTCCCGGACGCGCTCGGCCGAGACGATCTCGATGCGCGACGCCATGTCGACGATCGCCGCGTGCGTCGCGGGCTCGACCTCGAACCCGAGCTGGGCCGCGAAGCGCGCCGCCCGCATCATGCGCAGCGGGTCGTCGTCGAACGAGCGCTCCGGGGCGATCGGGGTGCGCAGGACACCGATCGCGAGGTCGCCGAGCCCGTCGTGCGGGTCGACGAACAGCATCTCCGGGACCCGGACCGCCATGGCGTTGACCGTGAAGTCACGCCGCGACAGGTCTCCGACCAGGGTGTCGCCGAACGCGACGAGCGGCTTGCGCGACGCGGCGTCGTACTCGTCCGTGCGGTACGTCGTGACCTCGACGACCAGCTCCCCCACGCCCCGCGGGCTCCCCTTCGGTGCGAAGCGCTTGGCCCCGATCGTGCCGAACTCCTTGCCGATGTCCCAGTGCGCGTCGCCCCAGGCCGCGAGCAGCGCCTGGGTCTGGTCCGGGTCCGCCGACGTGGCGAAGTCGAGGTCGTTGCTCGCTCTCCCCAGGAACGCGTCCCGGACCGGACCGCCGACGAGTGCCAGCTCGTGGCCGGCCGCACGGAACAGTTCGCCCAGCTCGATCGCGGCGGGCGCCATCTCGGTCAGCACCGCCAGCGCACGCCGGAGGAGCTCGAGCTGTTCGGGCGTCGTCGGCACCCCGCGAGACCCCTCGGCGGGCAGCGCGACGGGGTCGGGGACGGGAGAGTTCTGGGAAGGAGTCGGCACGACATCCAAGCGTGCCAGATCAGGCGCGGACTCCACACTCGGTAATGTTGGGTCATGTCCACCCCAGCGCACTCTCCGGACCATCGCGGTGTACCTGCACCGCCCGGTGGTCACGCGCTGCGGAGAGACCCGGAGACCCACCGGGACCCCGTCCCGTCGCCGGGGCCGCCCCCACCGCTGCCCGTCGTCGAGGAGATCTCCGCAGGTGGGCTGGTCGTCGACACGTTCGAGGGCCTGTTCCGCGCGGCGGTCATCGCCCGCCGCAACCGCGGCGGTCGGCTCGAGTGGTGCCTGCCGAAGGGGCACCTCGAAGGTGAGGAGACCCCGGAGGAGGCCGCCGTCCGGGAGATCGCCGAGGAGACGGGGATCACGGGATCCGTGCAGACGCCGCTCGGGATCATCGACTACTGGTTCACCGGCGAGGACCGCCGTGTGCACAAGGTGGTCCACCACTTCCTGCTCCGGGCGACCGGTGGGCGGCTGACCGTCGAGGGCGACCCCGACGGCGAGGCCGAGGACGTCGCCTGGATCCCGTTCGACGAGCTGCCTGATCGCCTGTCCTACCCCAACGAGCGACGGCTCGCCGCGGTCGCCCACGACGTCCTCCGGGGGCGACGCACGAACGCCCACTTCCGGGGTACCGTGACTCGCACCGTCGTCCGTACCAGCCGGCCGGCACCCGACGACCCACGGAACCCGACCGACCACCCATGAGCTTTCACTTCCCCGGTGGCGCGCGCCGCGCCTCGACGCGCCGTCCAGCCGCGCGCGACCCGCTCTCGTCCCAGGGCGCCCCGGCGCACGGCACCCCTCGGTCGTCGACGCCCGCCACCCGACGAGCGTCTCGCTCGCGCACGCGCGCTCTTCTCACCTCCCTGTTCGTCCTCGGGTTCGCCGTCCTGCCGTCCGCCGCGGCCGCGACACCCCCCTCGCCCACCGCACTGTCGGTAGCGGGCGATGTCCGGACCGCGCCCCCCGGGACGGCACGCGTCGCCGCGGACACGGACCCGACGGCCTCGTCCGCCGAGGCGGGTGCGGTCTCGACGACGCTCGTCTCGATGTCACCGGCCACGGTCGGGCCCGGTGACACGCTCACGGTCGTCGCACGGATCCACAACGGCACCCAGGACACGCTCGAGAGCCCGCGGGCCACGCTCGGCGTCAACTGGCGTGTCGTCGGTACCCGGTCGGCGCTCGACGCATGGGCCGAGGCCCCCACGTCGCAGCAGGTCGCCGGGCGCATGACCGTGGAGAACCTGGATCCTCTCGCCCCCGGCCAGGACACCACCGTCACGTTCTCGGTCGCGGCCGACGACCTCAACCTCGCACCCGGCTCGGCGTGGGGCCCACGTCCCCTCTCCGTCACCGTCGAGGACGGCGGCGAACGCCTCGACGTCCTGCGCACGTTCTTCCTGTGGGGAGAGTCGCCGGCGCCCCTCCCGGTCAAGGTCAGCCTGATCGCGCCCGTGACCGGTCCCGCCCTAGGACTCTCTGCGACCACCGGCGACGCCGGGACTCCGGGCACGACGAGCGTCGAGGTCCACGCCGTGGACGAAGCGGTCGATGCCGACCGGCGCCTGGGTCGACTCGTGTCCGCGACCGCGGACGTCCCGGAGATCGCGTGGGCGATCGACCCCGCGGTCCTCGCGGCCGCCGAGACGTCCGCGGCCCCCGCCTCCCATGCGTGGGCGACGCTCGTGCGCGAGGGGACCGCCGCACGGACCGTCTTCGGCCTGCGCCCCTACGACCCGGACCCCGCCGCCTACGCCCAGGTGGGCGCCACCCTCCCGGCGACGACGACCCCCCTCCCGGGCGGCGCCACCCTCGACCCGGCCTGGCGGACCGACCTCACCTATCCGACCGACGACGTGCTCGACCAGCGAACCGTCCGCACGAGCGTCCAGTCAGGTTCACCACTGGTGGTCGTCCGGGGCGACGGGCTCGCCCCGGAGAGCTCGGTGAACCACACCCCGACCGGCCTCGCTACCGTCGCGACGGACGCGGGCCCTGCGACCGCCCTGGTCGCCGACCACCAGCTCACCAAGGTCTTCACGGAAGCCACCAGCTTCGAGCGGGACGCCGACGACCTGTCCGCGGCCGACGCGACGCAGCGACTCCTGGCCGACCTCGCGGTCGTCGCCTCCGAGCGACCCACCGAGACCCGCCATCTCGTCGTCGCGCTCCCCCGCTCGTGGGACCCGGACGCCGCCGCGCTCTCGGCGGTCCTCGGAGCCTTCCACGGGGCGAGCTGGGTGGACGTCTCCTCCATCGACGACCTCCTCTCGTCGCCGGTGCCGGACGTCGCGAGGACCTCGCTGCCCGGGGCCGAGGTCACCGAAGGAACCCTGCCGGCCGCGGAGATGAACGCGCTCGAGCGCGCCCGCACCGAGGTCGCCGACTTCGCGACGATCGCCTCCGATCCCGCACCGGTCGTCCAGGGCGCGGAGCCCGCCCTCGTGGTCCCCTCCGCGATCGCCTACCGTTCCCTTCCCGACGAACGGACCGAGGCGGTGGACACCGCGGTCGAGGGCGCAGCCATGGTCCGGTCGTCGGTGTCCGTCGTCCCCCGCGGGCTCGACGTCATGCTGATCAACACGTCGGGCAATCTCCCCGTCAGGGTGCGCAACGCGCTCGACCAGCCCGTCACCGTCCAGGTGGCCCTGCGGCCCGACAACGGCCTCCTCAAGGTCGTCTCGTTCCCCGCCGGCCCGGTTCCTGCCGGGGCCGAGGTCGACTTCAAGGTTCCCGTCCGGGCCATCGGCAGCGGCGACGTGAGCGTCTCGGTCGAGCTCCTCAGCGTCCCCGCCGGCACCGTCGTCTCACCACCGTCGGAGTTCGTCGTGCAGGTACGGGCCGAGTGGGAGAACACCGGGACCGCGATCTTCGCCGGAGTCGTCGCGCTCCTCATGATCGGTGGCATCTGGCGCACGATCCGACGCGGCCGGTCACCGCGCCGCGTCGCCGAGCTGACCCCCGCGACAGGCGTCCCGGGAGCTCAGGGCGGCGCGACGCCGTCGGGCCGCTCGACAGGTCACGACGGGTGAAGCACGCCCGACCCGCCGGCGCTCCACGGACCCGCCGTACCAGCCCAGCAACCACGCCGGCGCTCGGCGACACCGGTCGTGAGACCGCCGACGCTCCCGAGGAGTCCGCGCCTGCCGCTGCCCCCGCGAAGAGCAGCCTCGGCCGGAGCTCGGCGCTCATGGCCTCCGGAACCGCGGTCTCCCGCATCCTGGGGCTCGTCCGCAACGTCCTGCTCGTCACCGCGATCGGGACCACGGGCCTGGCCGCGGACGCGTTCGACGTCGCCAACAAGATCCCGAACGTCCTGTTCGCGATCCTCGCGGGGGGTGTGCTCAACGCGGTCCTCGTCCCGCAGATCGTCCGCGCATACCGCTCCAAGAATCCCCAGGAGCGCCTCGACAAGCTGCTGACCCTCTCCGGGGTCCTGCTCCTCGGGCTGAGCCTGATCCTCACGGCGGGCGCCGCGGTGATCGTCACGCTCTACACCGACGGGTGGGGGTCGGCGCAGTTCTCGCTCGCGGTCGCGTTCGCGTTCTGGTGCACACCGCAGCTCTTCTTCTACGGTCTGTACACGCTGCTCGGTCAGGTCCTCAACGCGCGCGGGCAGTTCGGCCCGTTCATGTGGGCACCGGTCGTCAACAACATCGTCTCGATCGTCGGGTTCGGCGCCTTCATCGCGATCTACGGGCCGTACGCGACCGGCGCGGCCGACGACCTCGGGACGTGGGACGGTACCAAGATCGCCGTCCTCGCCGGGACGGCGACCCTCGGCGTCGCCGCCCAGGCGCTCGTCCTGATCCTGCCCCTGTGGCGCGCGGGGTTCCGCTGGCACTTCCGCCTCGGGATGCGCGGGATCGGGCTGCGCTCCGCCGGACAGGTCGCGATCTGGACGTTCGGCGCCGTCATCCTCGAGCAGGTCGGCGTCCTGTTCACGACCCAGTTCGCCTCGAGCGCGCCCGCTGCCGCACTCCAGCAGGCCTTCGGTGCCTACGCGGGCGACCCCATCGCGAACGGGGTCGTGACCGGCGTCGTCACGGGCGCCCCCGAGGCCTTCGCGGTCGCCGGCAACGCTGCGTACACGCAGGCGCTCATGATCTACCTGCTCCCGCACTCGCTCGTCACGGTGTCGATCGCCACGGCCCTGTTCACCGGGATGAGTGCCGCCGCCGGCGCCGGGGACTTCGCGCGGGTCCGGCACGACCTCTCGCGCGGCGTGCGGACCGTGGGCGTCTTCACGGTGTTCGCCACGGCCGTGTTCGCGATCCTCGCGCTGCCGATCACCAAGCTCCTGCTCATCAACGTGACCGCGGCGAGCGCGGTGGCGGTCAGTCAGATCCTCGTCGCCATGGCGTTCGGACTCGTCCCGCTCGGCGGCATGGTCCTCATGAAGTGGGTCTACTACGCGTACGAGGACGGGAAGACGGTCTTCTGGATCCAGGTCCCCGCGACGCTCGCCCTCGTGGGGATCGCATGGCTCGCGACCCGTACGCTCGACCCCGTGTGGTGGGTCGTCGGGGTCGGCGCGGCGATGTCGCTGTCGAACGTCGTCGCGGTCCTGCTGCGGACAGCAGGCCTACGGCGCAAGCTGCACGGGCTCGACGCGTTCCGCATCGTGCGGATGCACGTCAAGACCGTGCTCGCCGCGGGGATCAGCGCCGCGGCCGGCTGGGGGGTCCTCCAGCTCTTCGGCGACCTGTACGGACTCTCGTGGCTGCGTGCCGCCGTGGTCACTACGGTCGTCGGGATCGTCATGACCGTCGTGTACATCGGCGGTCTCAAGGTCATGAGGGTCCGCGAGCTCGACCAGCTCGCCGACCCGTTGCTCCGCAAGCTCGGCCGGCGACGCCCGGCCACGAGATAGAGGACGCCCGTACCATGTGGGGGGAAGATGTCAGCGGCAAGGAAGTTCGAGGTGGGCAGGTGACCGCAGCAGGACCCGGCACGACACTGGTGGGGCGCTACCTGCTGGCCGAACGGCTGGCGAGCGACCTGGTCGACGTCACCGCCTGGTCCGCGCACGACTCGGTCCTGAACCGTCCCGTGCGGGTCTCGTTGCTCGCCGGGGAGCACGTCGCGGAGGCGATCGACTCGGCGCGGCGCGCCGCGCTCGTCACCGACCCCCGACTGACCCGGGTCCTCGACGTCGGGACCGACGACGGCGTCGCCTACGTCATCACGGAGCCCTTCGCCGGGATCACGCTGTCCGAGGTCGTGGCGGGCGGGATCGTCGACGCCCAGCAGGCGCGCGCGATCGTCGGCGAGGCCGCGGCCGCGCTCGAGGTCGCCCGTCGACGCGGCGTCCACCACCTGGCACTGCGTCCCGAGGCCCTGCGGGTCGACGGCGACCGGGTCGTGGTGACGGGTCTCGGGCTCGACGCGGGCATCAGCGGTCAGGACCAGCACGACGCCGACGAGACGTCACGCACCGACACCCTGGGACTGGTGGCACTGCTCTACTACGCGATGACGGCGCGCTGGGCGGGGACCAGCCTCGACGTCCCGTGGATCAGTCCCGACTCCGTCCACCCCCTGCCTGCGCAGCGCGACGCGACAGGAGTGCTCCCGCTCTCGACGCTCGTGCCCGGAGCGCCGTCCGACCTGTCGGAGCTGTGCGCCAAGGTCTTCGCCGACGCCGAGTCCGCCCGTGCTCGGGCCGGCGCGGACCGTGCGACGACGAACGACGACACGCAGGAGTTCGACAGCCTCTCCGCCCCGCCCTCGTCCCCAGCCGACCTGGTGAGCGCGCTCGAGCCGTGGGGCTCGCTGTCCGTGGTCGCCGCACTCCCGACGTTCGTCCAGCCGGCCGCGCCCCCCGCCGCGACGCGCGTCAGCCGACAGTCGATCCGGAGCGCGTTCGACGTACCGCTCTCGACCCCTCCGGGAACTCCTCCGCCCGCGGTCCCGTTCCACCGGCCCGCCACCGGGCGCATCCACCGGGTCCCTCTCACCGGCTCGTCCTCCCTCCCCGACGGTGCCAGCTACCCCGCTCCCACCTACGCCGACACGCCCGCCGCCTACCAGCCAGCTCCGGCGGGGTCCGCGACGGGTTCCTACCCGACCGCCCCGCCTCCCCCTCCCGTGCCGTCGGCCCCGGTCGGGTTGGCTGAGCACGCTCCCGCCGACGTTCCTGCCCCGCAGGCACAGACGGGTCCGTTCACGACGACGAGCGCGAAGAAGACCAGCGTCAAGACCACCTGGATCATCATGCCGATCGTGCTCCTCCTGGTCGTCGTCGCCGTGATCTGGGGAGTGAAGTCCGGGCTGGGCCAGTTCGGCGCCGTCGTGACCCCGGGCGCCGGGCAGGGGGGATCGGGTACGAACGGCGCCCAGACACCGAGCGAGACGCCGGGCGGCGGCGAGGTCCCGGTGAACACCGAGCCCCTCCCCATCGCCGCAGGCGGCCTGCTGGATCCGGACGTCGCGGACCCGAACGACGTCGGCGAGAAGCCCGAGGCCGTGCCCCTCGCCATCGACGACGATCCGTCCACGTTCTGGTACACGTACTCGTACAACTCGGCTGCCTTCGGCGGCAACAAGTCGAGGACGGGCTACACCTTCACGCTCGACGACGAGGCGACCGTCCAGCGCATCGTCCTCGACACGAACAACACGGGTGGCCGCGTCGAGGTCCGCGCCATCACGGACGCCGAACCGACCGGCGGCGACGTCCTCGCATCGGCGGCCTTCTCGGAGGACGTCGAGCTCGAGCTCGACCCCGCGACGGAGGGCACCACGTTCGTCCTCTTCATCACGGAGCTCCCGACGAACCCCGAGGGCAAGTTCCGCGTCGAGCTCAACGAGATCACGGTCTATTGATCCCGTGGCTGCGCCCCGGCCGGGGGCGCAGCCCGTCGCTCGTGCTGACCATCCACAGGCCGACCGGCCGACGGTGCCCTCGGAACAGAACGGCGCCACTCGGCGTTGGACCCGGTGCACCACCCACCACTGAGGAGTACACGTGACGGAACAGACCCCCACGACCGCGCCGCGGAACGTCATCATCGTGGGTTCGGGCCCCGCCGGGTACACGGCTGCTGTGTACGCCGCGCGCGCGGGCCTCGAGCCCTTGGTCCTGGCCGGTTCGATCACCGCGGGTGGCGCGCTGATGAACACCACCGAGGTCGAGAACTTCCCCGGCTTCCCCGACGGCATCATGGGCCCCGAGCTCATGGACAACCTGCAGAAGCAGGCCGAGCGCTTCGGCGCCCAGGTCGAGTGGGACGACGCGATCGAGCTCAGGCTCGACGGCCCGGTCAAGACCGTGGTCACCGGCAACGGCGAGACCTACACGGCGCTCGCCGTGATCCTGGCGACCGGCTCCGCGTACCGCGAGCTGGGCCTCGACGACGAGAAGCGTCTCTCCGGCCGCGGCGTCTCCTGGTGCGCGACGTGCGACGGCTTCTTCTTCCGCGACCAGCACATCGTGGTCGTCGGCGGTGGGGACTCGGCTGTCGAGGAGGCGACGTTCCTGACCCGCTTCGCGTCCAAGGTGACCATGGTCCACCGCCGTGGCGAGCTCCGCGCATCGAAGATCATGGCGGATCGCGCCAAGGCCGACCCCAAGATCGAGTTCGCCTGGAACAGCGAGGTCGTCGGGATCCATGGCGAGAACAAGGTCGAGTCCCTGACGCTCCGCGACACGATCACCGGCGAGGAGCGTTCGATCGACGCGACCGGCCTGTTCGTCGCTATCGGGCACGACCCGCGCTCCGAGCTCGTCAAGGGTCAGATCGACCTCGACGACGAGGGGTACATCAAGGTCGTCGGACGCACGACCGCGACCAACCTCGAGGGTGTCTTCGCGTGCGGCGACGCCGTGGACCACACCTACCGCCAGGCCATCACCGCCGCCGGGTCGGGCTGCTCCGCAGCGCTCGACGCCCAGCGCTACCTGACTGAGCTCGTCGACGCGATCGAGGACGCCGAAGGGCTTCCCGAGATCGCCGGCACGCCCGAGTCCCCCGCCCCCGACGAGCTGCCCCGTGCACTGGAGGAGATCCGATGAGCAACACCGTCAAGGTCACCGACGACACCTTCAAGGCCGAGGTCCTCGAGTCGGACATCCCCGTCATCGTGGACTTCTGGGCCACCTGGTGCGGGCCGTGCCTCCAGATCGCCCCGATCCTCGAGGAGCTCGCCGGGGAGTACGCCGGCAAGGTCAAGATCGCCAAGCTCGACTCTGACGAGAACCCCGCGATCACCGCGGCGTACGGCGTGATCTCGATCCCGACGCTCAACTTCTACTCCGGTGGAGAGCTCGTGAAGTCGATCGTCGGGGGGCGGCCCAAGCGCATCCTCGCCGAGGAGATCGACGCGCTGATCGCCTGACGCGCACGACGTCCTGAAGGGGCGGTCGGGTCCACCGGACCGACCGCCCCTTCGGCGTCCCGGCCCGGTACCGCGGCCGCCCCTCCGCCCAGGACGCGCCCCGGGTTGAGCAGGCCCCCTGCTTCGGTCCGCGAACCGGCCCCTTCACGGTTTCCCCTGATTCGTCATGGGAGACTGGGGAGCGTGAGCACGACACCGACGCACCCCGCTCAGCCCGCCGCCTCGGGCGGCACCCGCCTCGACCCGTGGTTCGGCGCCTACGCCGAGCGCGCCCACGGCATGCGAGCGTCGGAGATTCGCGCCCTGTTCGCGGTCGCGAATCGCCCCGAGGTCGTCTCGCTCGCCGGCGGCATGCCCTACCTCGAAGGTCTCCCCCTCGACGTCATCGCGGACGCGATGCAGAAGCTCGTCGCGACGCGTGGCACGACCGCGCTGCAGTACGGCTCAGGACAGGGCGACGAGTCGCTGCGCGAGAAGATCGTCGACGTCGTGCGCCTCGAAGGCATCGACTGCCACCCTGACGACATCGTCGTGACCACCGGCTCCCAGCAGGCGCTCGACCTCGTGACCCGGATCTTCATCGACCCGGGTGACGTGATCGTGGCCGAGGCACCGAGCTACGTCGGCGCCCTCGGAGTCTTCCGCTCGTACCAGGCCGACATCGTCCACGTTCCCCTCGACGAGCACGGTCTGATCCCCGAGGCGCTCGAGGAGACCCTGACCCGGCTGGCTGCGGAAGGTCGGCGCGTCAAGCTTCTCTACACGGTGCCCAACTTCCACAACCCCGCAGGCGTGACGCTCTCGGTCGAACGGCGTCCCCGCATCCTCGAGATCGCCCAGCGCTTCGGCGTGCTCGTGATCGAGGACAACCCCTATGGGCTGCTCGGCTTCGACGGCGACCCCCTGCCCGCCATGCGCTCGCTCGACGACCAGGGGGTCCTCTACCTGGGCTCCTTCTCCAAGACGTTCGCTCCGGGTTATCGGGTGGGCTGGGTCGTCGCGCCGCATGCGGTCCGCGAGAAGCTCGTGCTGGCGAGCGAGTCGGCGATCCTCTGCCCGTCGAACGCCTCGCAGCTCGCGATCGCGACCTACCTCGAGACCTGTGACTGGCAGGGCCAGATCAAGCAGTTCCGTGAGCTCTACCGAGAGCGGCGCGACGCCATGATCGGCGCTCTCTCGGAGCACCTTCCGTCGGCCTCGTGGAACGTGCCGAACGGCGGGTTCTACACGTGGGTCAAGCTGCCCGACGGTCTTGACGCACGCTCGATGCTCCCCCGAGCGGTCACCGCACGTGTCGCGTACGTCCCGGGGACGGCGTTCTACGCCGACGGGACGGGCGCGGACCACGTCCGCCTGTCCTACTGCTTCCCGACGCCGGAACGCATCAGAGAGGGCGTCCGGCGGTTCGCCGGGGTCGTCTCCGCCGAGCGCGAGCTCGTGGACCTGTTCGGCACCTCCGGGGCCCAGGATCCCGACCTCACCGACGTCGAGAACCCTGGCCCCAACCTCGCGTGAGCGCCACCCCTGCCCTCGTGAGAACCCCGCTGAACGTCGAGAGGACCAAGACCGTGGGTACCGCTGCGGAATCACAGACCGTCACCGAGGACGTCGCCGAGCGTGCATCAGCCGCTCCACAGAGCCCCGGCGCTGCAGGCTCGACCGGTGCAGGACACCGCCCTGTGGAGCGCGTCGTGGTCCTCGCAGGAGGCCTGTCTCACGAGCGCGACGTCTCGCTCCGCTCGGGCCGACGCGTTGCCGACGCCCTGCGAGGTACGGGCATCGAGGTGTCGGTCCACGACGTCGACGCGTCACTCCTCTCCTTCCTCGCGCAGGAGACGCCCGACGTCGTCTGGCCCCTCCTGCACGGCGCGAGCGGCGAGGACGGTTCGGTCCGTGACGTGCTGGAGCTGCTCTCCCTCGACTACGTGGGGACCGGTCCTCGGGCCTCGCGAGCAGCCTGGAACAAGCCCATCGCGAAGAACGTCGTACTCGGCGCGGGGCTCTCCACGCCCGACTACGTCACGCTCCCCCAGAGCCTCTTCCGGGAGCTCGGGGCCCAGCCAGTCCTCGACGCGGTCGTCGGCCGTCTGGGCCTCCCCCTCGTGGTCAAGCCCACCCGTGGCGGATCCGCACTGGGGGTCACGCTAGTCCACCGCGCCGAGGACCTCCCTCGCGCGATGGTCGACTGCTTCTCGTACGGCGACATCGCCCTCATCGAGCGCGCCGTCGAGGGGACCGAGATCGCCGTGAGCGTCGTGGAGGGGCCGGAAGGTCCGGAGGCGCTCCCCGCCGTCGAGATCGTGACCGACGGTACCTACGACTACGACGCGCGCTACAACCCGGGGCGTACGAGCTACTACGCCCCTGCTCGGCTCTCTCCCCAGGTCGCCGCACGTGTTGCAGACATGGCCGTCCGTGCCCACCTGGCGCTCGGACTCCGCGACCTGTCCCGGTCGGACCTCATCGTCGACGCCGAGGGGAACCCTCACTTCCTCGAGGTCAACGTCGCGCCCGGGATGACCGAGACATCGTTGTTCCCGCAGGCCGCACAGGCTGCGGGTCGAGACCTGGGTGACCTCTACCGCGCGATCGTGACGCAGAGCGCCGTCCGTCAGAGTGCCACGCGCTGACGCCTCACTCGCCTGACCAAAGACATCGGCCCCGATGGGCACTCGCTCATCGGGGCTGATGTTTCACGTGAAACGTCGAGGCCCTGGTCTGGCTACGCCGACCTGGTGACCCGTCAACCTACTGGCGCAGCAGACCCGGGTCCTGCGGTGCCATCAGGTCGAGAATCCGGTTGAGGTCCTCGACCGAGGCGAACTCGACGGTCAGCCGCCCCTTGTTCTTCCCCAGGTCGACCTTGACCCGCGTCTCGAAACGGTCCGAGAGCCTCGTCGCCAGCTCGTCGATCGCCGCACTGCGCTGGCCGGGCCGCGGAGCTCGCTCGACCGGACGCTTCGCATCCAGGCCGCCGAGCGCGACGATCTCTTCGGTGGCGCGCACCGACAGACCCTCCGAGACGATGCGCTGCGCGAGGCGCTCGATCTCGGCACCATCCGTGAGCCCGAGCAGGGCTCGCGCGTGTCCGGCCGACAGCACTCCTGCGGCCACGCGGCGCTGGACCAGCGGGGGAAGGCGGAGAAGACGCAGCATGTTGGAGATCTGTGAACGGCTCCGGGAGATGCGAGTACCCAGCTCCTCGTGCGTGCAACCGAAGTCGTCGAGGAGCTGGCGGTACGCCGCCGCCTCCTCCAAGGGGTTCAGGGCGCTGCGGTGCAGGTTCTCGAGGAGGGCATCCCGCAGCAGGTCGGCATCGTCCGTCTCTCGAATGATGGCGGGGATGACGTCGAGCCCCGCGGCCTGGGTCGCCCTCCACCGCCGTTCGCCCATGATGAGCTCGTAGCCGCCAGGATTCTCCTGGTCGCGGCGCACGACCACTGGCTGAAGGACGCCGATCTCCTTGATCGAGCCGACGAGCTCGTCGAGCTCGCCTTCATCGAAGACCGTGCGTGGCTGACGTGAGTTGGCGCGGATCAGACCGACAGGAAGTTCGGCAAACGTGGCGCCGGGAACCGGCACCAGATCGACCGACGCCCGCTCGGTCACGGTGTGCGGGCTCTCCTCGGCTCCTGTTTCACGTGAAACATCGGCGTCGACGTCGTCGGTCTTTCCACGCTCACCCGACCCGCCATCTGCGACAGACGCGCCAGCACCATCTGTCGCCGAGTCGCTGGTGACCGCTGCGATGTCGGCCACGTCCTGCTCGTCAACACCGAGAAGGGAGGCGGGAGAGTCGGCTCCGGTGCGCTCGATCGTCAGCACGGAGGCGCTGGACTCGCCAGACCCCACTCCCCCAGCCTCTGGGTTCGCGTTCTGAACGACCTCAGCGGCACGCGGGGCGGAGGGGAAGAAGACGTCGACCGGACGCTCACGCTCAGGACTGGTCGGAATCAAGGCTCCGAGACCACGACCGAGCCCACGGCGCTTCTCACTCATCGTGCATCCTCCTGGTAGCTAGGCAGCACTGCCCATCGCTCGGCGAGGTAGTTCTGCCGCGAGACGTTGCGAGACGCTCCGTCGACTGATGGGACAGGCAAGGGCTCGGGCCGGCCTCTGTCGGCCACCTCACGAGCAGCTTCGAGATAGGCCAGCGCACCGGTGGAGCTCGGATCGTAGGTGATCACGCTCTGACCATGGCTCGGAGCCTCCGAGATCCTCACGGAACGAGGGATCGATGTCTTGAGGGTCTGCTCGGGGAAGTGCTCCCGCACTTCAGCGGCGACCTGCTGCGCAAGGTTGGTACGGCCGTCGTACATCGTGAGCAGGATCGTCGAGACATGAAGTCGTGGGTTCAGGTGAGCCTTGATGAGCTCGATGGTCTTCAGGAGCTGGCTGAGCCCCTCGAGTGCGTAGTACTCACACTGAATGGGGATCAGGACCTCGCGACCGACCACGAAGGCATTGACCGTAAGGAGCCCGAGACTCGGTGGGCAGTCGACGAGGACGTAGTCGATCGGTTCAAGACCTTGAGCGATCCGTTCCTCGAGGAAGTCGTCGACGGCCTTCCGTAGTCGTGTTTCACGTGAAACCAACGAGACCAGCTCGATCTCAGCACCCGACAGGTCGATCGTTGCCGGCACGCACCACAGCGTCGGGAGGTCTGGACACTGCTGGACCGCGGACGACAAGGGCGCACCGTCGACGAGCACCTCGTAGACGGATGGTGTCCCCGCCCGATGCTCGACCCCCAACGCAGTCGACGCGTTGCCCTGCGGGTCGTTGTCGATCACCAGCACGTTGAGACCGGCCTGTGCGAGTCCCGCCGCGAGATTGACGGTGGTCGTCGTCTTCCCGACGCCACCCTTCTGGTTGGCGATCGTGATGATGCGTGTCGATGCCGGGCGCGGGAATCGTCGTCCCTGAAGGTCGATCCGACGCCGTGCGTCGATCGTCAACTGGGCAGCAAGCGGAGTCTCATCGTCCATCTCGGGAAGGCTCGCCATGAGCGCTTCTCGTCGACTCTCGTCGAAGTTCTCCGACAGGTAGCCGTCGGGTGTTTCACGTGAAACATCCGCCAGGTACGCCACCTCCGGGCTCTCGAACGGGATGTCCTGCTGCTGGTCGGAACTCTCCGTCACGCCCATCTCCCTCACTTGACCTACTCCAGCATGCGCCCCGCCGCAGCCTCATTCGTGGACCGCCGAACGCGTGTCGTGACCGAGTCTTCCGGTCGGCCAGGCAACGCACTCGTCCGCCACCCTGTGCCACCCTACGTGCTCCGCGTGGCCGCCTCGTCGCGAGGCACAGCCCACGACCCGGCGCGGTCCCTCCTGCGACCAGACAGCGCCGGTTGAGCCCAGGAAGGCGTTCAGCGCCTCAGACCTGAACTGCAGTGCGTCGGACCCGGAGCACGGTCGTCGGCTCGACACCCTCGACGCTGAACGCCTCGAGCACCTCCGGCTCCTCCGTCTTGTACTTGCGCAGTACCTTGCGCGCGGGCTCGATCTCGTTGATCACGTTGCGTCCCTTCAGGACGACCATCTCTCCGCCGCGTTCGACCAGCGGAAGCGACATTCGAGCCAGCTTCTCCAGCGCAGCAACGGCACGCGAGGTCACGGCGTCACACTGGAACGCGCCGTGATACTCCTCCGCCCGCCCACGCTTGACCTCGACGTTCGACAGCTCGAGCTCGTCGACCACCTCGGAAAGCCAGGCGCACCGACGTTCCATGGGCTCGATCAGCAGAACCTGCGCGTCGGGCAGCATGGCGGCGATGACGATCCCCGGAAGGCCGGCGCCGGAGCCGATGTCGGCAATCGTGCCGTTCTCTGGAAGGAACTGCACCACGGCTGCGGAGTTGAGGATGTGCCGTTCCCAGATGCGGGACACCTCGCGCGGCCCGATCAGTCCGCGCAGTTCCCCCTGGTCATGCAGCATCTCGGCGAATCGAGCGACGGCAGGGTACGCGTCGCCGAAATACGCCCGCACCTCTGGAGAGTCGGAAAGTGTTTCACGTGAAACATCGCCCTCGACGGCGTCGCTCATCTCGTTGGTCATCTACTCCTCTTTCAGTGCTCGAGCCCCACGGAATACAGGGCTCGACCGAACAGCCCGGGGTCCATGGTGTCACGTCTCGCACGGCCATGGAGGGATGCCCAGCGGCGCCGGACGACAAGCTGGCACCTGGCGAGGGTGCCTGCGTCATTGGCAAGGCATGACAGCGGAAGGGCGAGTGGGAGGAAGTGCCCATCGTGCGATCGCCTCACCCCGGGGAGCGCGAGAACCTGGGCTGCCGAGTGCTGAAGGGAACGACCCGGACCCGCTGCCGTGCGCTGTGTGCCGTGCGCCGTGTTCCGTGTGCCGTGTGCCGTGTGCCGTGTGCCGTGTGCCGTGTGCCGTGTGCCCCACCAGATCACAACCCGCGACGGCGGAACCCACGGTCGCTGCTGTCCACTCGAAGCTCCGCGACCTGGGCCACCAGAAGCACTACAGCCGACCTCCAGAGCGACACCATGCCCGGGACCGTCCAGTACCGCCCTGGCGTCGTCCGGACGCTGCCAGGGTGGCCCGGCATCGTCGCATCCTCACCGCCGCATCGTCGCTGCGGCGCCGCGGATGAGCTGGCACGGGGATACCCCACCTCCTGCCGCTCCTCGGCACACGCGACGGCCACCTCCTGGATCCGGGGTGGAGCCAGCCCGCACAGCCCGGAGCCACTCCTCACTTTCAGGAGTCGAACCGGCTGGTAGCGCGAATCACACGGCTCCGTCGCGCCGACCAGAACTCTGCCGATCCCCCGCGCCACCCCCGTCGCGACAGGGGCGTGATGCGCTCCCCCGCTGGACGAGCCCACGACAGGCCCGCCTCCCGCGCGATGCGCCGGACGGGCTGAGCCCACGCGAACGCGCCCCGCGGTGGGGTACTCGATACATCTGCCCGTGCCATACGCACGAAGCCGCCCGGCGTTTCACGTGAAACACCGGGCGGCTTCGAGAGGAAAGAGGTTCGGTCAGGATTCCTCGGAGGGTCGGATCACGACGTAGCGCTCCGGGTCGGTCCCCCGCGAGTCGCTCGTAAGTCCGGCCGCTGCGACGACGTCGTGAACGACCTTGCGTTCGAAGGCGTTGAGGGGCTCCATCGAGAGTTCGGTGCCGGACTCACGAACCGTCGCGATCGCCGTCGTCGCGAGCTCCGTGAGCTCGACCTTACGCTGCGCCCGGAAGCCGGCGATGTCGAGCATGAGTCGGCTCCGCTCGCCTGTCCGCGCCTGGACCGCGAGCCGCGTGAGTTCCTGGAGAGCATCAAGAACCTCACCCTCCTTGCCCACGAGGTGCCGGAGCGAAGCAGGCTCGTCGGCGACGATCTCCAGCGCAGCGCGACCGTGATCGATGTCGATATCGATGTCACCGTCGAGATCGGCGATGTCGAGGAACTCCTCGAGGTAGTCCGCAGCGACTTCCCCTTCCTCTTCGAGGCGCGTCATCTCGTCGGGGGCTTGGTCTTCGGCAGCGGGGGCGTCGGTCGACGACATTGCTGACTCCTTGGGGGTCATGAGAACCCCGGGGTCTCGAAGGAACCTCGGCGCTCTCGGATCAGGACTTGGGGCTACTTCTTCGGCTGCTTCGGCTTCGGGGAACCCTTACCGGTCCCCTTGGCCGGGCCGTCGGTCTCACCATCGACCGGGGCATCGTTGACCGGGGCATCGTTGACCTCGGCAGACGGAGCCGTCGTTCCGTTGATGACGCGAGGCGTGCCTGGCTTCTGGCGGTCCTTGCGCTTGGGCTGCTGACGCTGGCCGCGGGGCTGCTCGATGACCGGAGCTGCTTCCTCGACGATGCCCTTGGCTGCGGCCTTGCGAGCCTTGCGCTCCTTCATCAGGCGCTCAGCCTCGGATCCCGGGGCGGGCATGCGCTTGATCGTGTAGAACTGCTGGCCCATGGACCAGAGGTTCGTCGTGGTCCAGTAGACGAGGACACCGACGGGGAAGTTCACGCCGGAGACCGCGAAGATGAAGGGGAAGACGTAGAGCATCATCTTCTGCGTCGACGCCATCGGGCCTTCGAGAGCCGACTTCGGCATGTTCTTCATCGTCAGCTGGCGCTGCGTGAAGAAGGTCGTGGCGCACATCGCGACGATCAGGGCGCCGATGACGATCTTCGCCTGCATGTCGTCGGTCTTCAGGAAGATGTCCGAGAGGTGCGCGCCGAACAGCGACGAGCTCTCGATGTCTCCCGCGACGCTCGCGTCGATCGGCCCGATCGCATCGGCCTTGCCCTCAGAGATCGGCACGAGGCCGTTGAGCACGCGGAACAGAGCGAAGAAGATCGGGGACTGCAGCAGGATCGGCAGGCAGGAGGCGAACGGGTTCGTCCCGTGCTTCTTGTAGAGCTCCATCGTCTCGCGGCTCATGGCCTCACGGGACGCCGGGTCCGACTTGCCCTTGTACTTCTTCTGGATGGCCTGCATCTCGGGCTGCAGCATCTGCATGCCACGCGAGGCCTTGATCTGCTTGAAGAAGAGCGGGATCAGGAGGATACGGATGATGATCACGAGCCCGACGATCGAGAACACCCAACCGAGACCGGGGCCGTCACCCATGCCCAGGAACACGAGTCCCTGGTGGCACAGGTACATGATCCACGCGACGACCCATTCGATCGGCTCGAGGAACTTGAAGAAGTCCATCCGTACTACTCCCTAACCTTCAACAAACTGGGTCCCGCCGACGTCGCCGGCAGGAGGACTAGTGCGAGTGCTTCCTCAGCGCCTCGGGGACGTCGTCGACGCCACCTCTGCTCCAGGGGTTGCACCTCAGCAGCCGCCAGACGGCGAGCCGTACGCCTCGCAGCACACCGTGCCGTCGTATCGCGACGAGCGCGTACTGCGAGCACGAGGGGTAGTACTTGCAGGTTGGCCCGGTCATCGGTGAGATGACGCTCTGATAGGCCTTGATGAGCCCGACCAGCACGAGCAGCGGGATCCTCTGGACGAACCGCCACGAACACGTGATCCAGCTGGGCGAGCCCATTCCTGCGTGATCGGCCTGGACGGTCGCGCTCATGCTTCGGCCGATCGGCGGTCCCACTGGGCGACCGCTCGTTTGATGCAGGACGCTAGGTCCTGGTCGAGCCGGGCGAAGTCGCTGTCGGAGGACGCGGGAAGTGCCCTCACGACCACTCGGGTCCGTGGCGGCAACGCATCCAGGTACGCCGAAGACGCGGCGCGCAGGCGCCGCTTCACCTTGTTCCGGTGCACGGCGTTGCCTACGGCCTTGGATACGACAAAACCGACCTGTGGTGGCTCGTCGCCCCCAGGGTCTTGGGAGAGATGAACCACCACGGTCGATCGTCCCGCGCGCACGCCACGTCGCACCGCCCGTTCGAAATCTACGGAACGGCGCAAGCGGTGCGCCGCGGGTAGCACCTGCTGTCAGGCAGAGAGCTCGGCGCGGCCCTTGCGACGACGGGCTGCCAGGATGGCGCGGCCGGCGCGGGTGCGCATACGCAGCCGGAAACCGTGGGTCTTCGCACGGCGCCGGTTGTTCGGCTGGAAAGTCCGCTTGCTCACGAGGTACTCCAAGAACGTCGGGGAGGTACACCGTCTATGTCCTCGACGATGCAGTGCTACAGCTGGAAGGGATGCAGTTCTGCACCCCAGCCGCCCGTGTACCCGCCACGATCAGTCCGTGGATTCGCCCCCGTGAGGGCGCGCGAAAGTACCTGGAACGGCTGTATGACGTTACGCCGCGGACCCCCCTCGGGTCAAACCCGGACCACCTCACGCCGAGCCTGTCATGATATGTCGCTCAGCTGCTGATACGTCTACTCTGATCCTGGTGCCGTCAGGCAGCACGCAAGCGGTAGGCGGCTCGTGGTCGGGTCGCGGGCCACGCTGCGGACCTTTCGACGACCGGCAGGCTGCCGGCAGACGACCCGCAGCCGACCGATGCAGCCGTGCGTTGCCACTACTCCCCACAGGTTGTGGAAAACTATGTGGATAACGGGTCCGCGTGGCACACTCCAGACTGATCCTGATCATCATGCAGCACCCGACGACGAAGGAATCACCTGGTGTCCAACCCCGACGAGAACATCACTGACGTCTGGGCTCAGACCATCGCCGTCCTCGAGGCCAGCCCCGACATGACGCCGCGGCAGATCGCCTTCATCAAGCTGGCCAAGCCTCTCGCGATCCTCGACGACACCGTGTTCATCGCCGTTCCGCACGAGCAGACTCGGACCTACCTGGAGACCCGGGTGCGCGACGAGCTCGTCTCCGCGATGGCGGGGGCACTCGGCCGGGACGTCCGCTTCGGGATCACCGTCGACCCCGAGCTCGCCGCCGAACCGCCGTCCCCCGCTGCCCTCACCGCGAGCGTGCCCGAACCCGCGATGCCGGTCCACGTCGAGCCCGAGCACGAGCGCGAGCGCGAGCGGATGCTCCCCGCGCCGGTGCCACAGCGTCCGCACGCCGAACCGACCCGCCTCAACCCGAAGTACATCTTCGAGACGTTCGTCATCGGGTCCTCGAACCGCTTCGCCCACGCGGCCGCCGTCGCCGTCGCCGAAGCACCGGCCAAGGCCTACAACCCGCTCTTCATCTACGGGCAGTCCGGGCTGGGCAAGACGCACCTGCTGCACGCGATCGGTCACTACGCGCACAACCTGTACCCCAACGTACGGGTGCGCTACGTGAACTCCGAGGAGTTCACCAACGACTTCATCAACTCCATCGGCGAGGGCAAGGCCGGCGCGTTCCAGCGCCGCTACCGTGACGTCGACGTCCTCCTCATCGACGACATCCAGTTCCTGCAGGGCAAGGAACAGACGATGGAGGAGTTCTTCCACACCTTCAACGCGCTGCACAACGCCAACAAGCAGCTCGTCATCACGTCGGACCTGCCCCCCAAGCAGCTCAACGGCTTCGAGGACCGGCTGCGCAGCCGGTTCGAGTGGGGCCTCATCACCGACGTGCAGCCCCCCGACCTCGAGACCCGTATCGCGATCCTTCGCAAGAAGGCCGCGAGCGAACGTCTCGCCGTACCGACGGACGTGCTGTCCTACATCGGTTCGAAGATCTCGACGAACATCCGCGAGCTCGAGGGCGCGCTCATCCGCGTCACCGCCTTCGCGAACCTGAACCGGCAGCAGGTCGACCTCGCTCTGGCCGAGATCGTCCTCAAGGACCTCATCACCGACGACGACGCCTCCGAGATCACTCCTGCGAGCGTCATCGCGCAGACGGCGGCCTACTTCGGGCTGACCATCGAGGACCTGTGCGGCAGCTCCCGATCACGTGTCCTCGTGACCGCGCGGCAGATCGCCATGTATCTGTGCCGAGAGCTCACTGATCTCTCGCTGCCCAAGATCGGGCAGCAGTTCGGCGGCCGTGACCATACGACGGTCATGCATGCGAACCGCAAGATCACCGAGCAGATGGCCGAGCGCAGGTCGACGTACAACCAGGTCACCGAGCTGACGAGCAGGATCAAGCAGCAGCACCGGGGCTGAGCCCTGGTCGCGCCGCGAGCGGTCGCGCTTGCTGGATGGGGTCACCCTGGGTGGGGTGGGCGAGGATGTCCCCGCTCTACCCTCCGCGCCCTCGTCCCTCGGGCGCTCCCGCCAGCCCCACCACGAGCCGGGCGCATCCTCGCCCACTCCCCTTCGTCGTACCGTGGGTGCGCCGCGGGCCGCGTGCACTGCCGGCCAGGGCGAGGATGCACCGCCCCGGCGCCGCGTCCTCCGCTCGTCCTCCAGCAGGCCGTGCCTGGGCGCCGTGCCCGACGCGGCTCTCGAACAGCAGACGTTCGTCCCCCGCCGCTCGACGTCATCCACAGACCCTGTTCGCCCTGCCCCGAAGGCCGTCGGATCAGACGCGCCGCGATGCGGAGATCCGGCCGCCGCACGTCCCGGGACCGGTGTCACCGTCGACACGGTCCCAGCTCTCAGGTCACGTCCTGCCGGTTATGCACCTTAAGTGGCTTTCCTGTGGATGAACTTCGTCCCGCACCTCGCCGCTGTGCACAGACGCCCGACGACGGCGCTCATCCCCTGGATGACGGCTCTCCACAGTCCTGTGGATGCACAGGCAGCCAATGCCCATGTGTACAAGTAGCGGTGGATATCCACTTGTCCCCATAGTTGTCCACAAGGCCTGGGGGTATGTCCACCGCTGGCCGCCGACCGTCCCCAGATCGGCAGTCGTGCGTCCCCAGCCGCCTGTGTACAGGGCACTCTGTGCTGTGTACAGATCACTCGGCGGCAGGCATCCCCCACAACCTTGTGCACCTACCTGTGGATAACTGTGGACGACGGGGCACATCGTGTGGACAGAGGAGGGCCGGTCGGTGGACGGCGATCTGTGGACAACTCGTCGTCAACAGTGCCTGCGATTTACCCACAGGCCCGTACCCACTTCGTCCACACGCAGAATCAGCCCCTGACCTGCGCGAAGACCCGTTTTCCACACTTTGCACAGCACCGATGACTACGACGAATGATCTCTAAGCAGGAAAAATCCACACGCCTTCATCTGGTCCCGCGCCGTTCGAGCTGCCCCAACTCGCACCTGTGACCGCCGTCACAACCAGCGCCGGGAGTCGAGCCGGAGCGAGCGAGCATCCACCACGATCCACAGAGCGTGCCAGAGGTACCGGGCAGTGCCTGGTCTCGCGTAGGGTTCATGCGGGCACGACGACCCGTACAGGTCTCGTCCTCCCCGACGGCGAGGAGGACGACGCGAGGAACCGCGACGTGTGGTCTTCATTCACCAGCGAACTCACCCCTGTGTACCGCGCGGTCGAGTGCCTGACATGTGAAGATCGATCCATGGACGAGAGGGTGTGGGATGAAGTTCCGGGTTGAGCGTGATGTCCTGGCCGACGCAGTGACCTGGACGGCCCGTACGTTGCCGACGCGGCCTCCGGCTCCCGTCCTCGCAGGGGTACGCATCGAGGCCGACGCCGTCGGGACGATCGGGCTGTCGAGCTTCGACTACGAGGTCTCTGCGCGCTCCGAGATCCCTGCCGAGGTCGTCGAGCCCGGTACGGTCCTCGTGTCGGGCCGTCTTCTCGCGGAGATCTCGCGCGCGCTGCCGGCCAAGCCTGTGGACTTCGCGGTCGAGGGCAACAAGGTGATCGTCACGTGCGGCGCGAGCCGGTTCACGCTGCTGACGATGCCCGTGGAGGACTACCCCGCGCTGCCCGCGATGCCGGAGCTCTCGGGCACGGTCTCGGGAGACGAGCTGACGCACGCGGTCGCCCAGGTGACGGTCGCTGCGAGCCGTGACGACACCCTGCCCCTGCTGACGGGCGTGCGCATGGAGATCGACGGCGAGCGCATCACGCTGCTCGCGACGGACCGCTACCGACTCGCTCTGCGCGAGCTCACCTGGACCCCGTCCTCGCCCGACTTCAACGCCGTCGCCCTCGTCCGTGCGCGGACCCTCAACGACGTCGCGAAGTCCCTGGGCAGCTCGGGCCTGGTCAACGTGGGGCTCACGGCGGGCTCGGGCGTCGACCTCATCGGCTTCGAGGCGGGCGGCCGCCACACGACGTCCCAGCTCGTCGACGGCGACTACCCCGCGGTCCGTCGTCTCTTCCCCGACGAGACCCCGATCCACGCTGTCATGGCGACCGCTCCGCTCATCGACGCGGCCAAGCGTGTCTCGCTCGTCGCGGAGCGCAACACCCCGATCCGCCTGTCGTTCACGGACGGTCAGGTCGTGCTCGACGCCGGCCAGGGGGACGACGCGCAGGCGTCCGAGGCGCTCGAGGCGGTCCTGGTGGGCGAGGAGATCTCGGTCGCCTTCAACCCGCAGTTCCTGCTCGACGGCCTGGGGGCCCTGGGGACGGACTTCGTCCGCCTGAGCTTCACGCACCCCAACAAGCCGGTCGAGTTCACCGGTCAGGAGTCGCTGGACGGCGAGGACTCGTCGCACTACCGCTACCTGCTGGTCCCCATCCGCTTCGCGAGCTGACCTCGGCCGGTCGCGCACGGAACGAGCTCAACGGTACGGAGGCACACGATGGTCACGCACATCGGTCTGGTCGGACTCGGCAAGATGGGCGCGAACATGCGCACGCGCCTGCGCGCCGGGGGGATCGAGGTCACGGGGTTCGACCAGAACCCGGAGGTCTCGGACGTCGCGTCGCTCGCAGAGCTGGTCGCCGCCCTGCCCGCAGGTCAGCGTCTCGTGTGGGTCATGGTCCCGTCCGGGCCGATCACGCGCGGTGTCGTGACCGAGCTCGCCGGGCTGTTGTCCGCGGGTGACGTCGTCATCGAGGGCGGGAACTCGCACTTCTCCGACGACGCCGTGCACGCCGCGGAGCTCGCGCCCCTGGGCATCGGCTACCTGGACGTCGGCGTCTCCGGCGGCATCTGGGGTCTCGAGAACGGCTACGGGCTCATGGTGGGCGGCGATGCGGCGCTCGTCGAGGCCGTGATGCCCGTCTTCGACGCGCTGCGCCCCGAGGGGCCGCGCGAGGAGGGCTTCGTGCACGCCGGGGCCGTGGGTGCCGGGCACTACGCCAAGATGGTGCACAACGGCATCGAGTACGGCCTGATGCAGGCCTACGCCGAGGGCTACGAGCTCCTCGAGGCCAAGGACATCGTCACCGACGTCCCCGGCACGCTCAAGGCCTGGACCCGCGGGACGGTCGTCCGGTCGTGGCTCCTGGACCTGCTGGTCAAGGCGCTCGAGGAGGACCCGGAGCTGGGCGAGATCAGCGACTGGGTCGAGGACTCGGGCGAGGGCCGCTGGACCGTGGACGAGGCGATCGACAGCGCGGTGCCCCTCCCCGTGATCTCTGCCGCGCTCTTCGCGCGCTTCGCATCGCGCCAGGGGGCGTCGCCGGCGATGAAGGCCGTCGCCGCGCTGCGGCAGCAGTTCGGCGGGCACGCCGTGAAGCCCGCCGGCGGTTCCTGAGGCGGACGTGCTCCCTGCCCGACGACGTCGCTCACCCGGTAGGTCGTCGCACCGGGGAGGCCGCACACTGGTAGGCGTCGCCCGGTGCCCTTCTCCACAGGCAGTCCACGTGCTGTGGAAGATCGGCCCCGCGACGACCGTTCCCCTCGACCTGTTCGACCCGACGCCGTAGGACCTGATGTACATCTCCCACCTCTCGCTCGCGGACTTCCGCTCGTACACGTCGGTCGACGTCGAGCTCGAGCCCGGTGTGAACGCCTTCGTCGGACCGAACGGTCAGGGCAAGACGAACCTCGTCGAGGCGATCGGCTACGTCGCGACCCTGGGCAGCCACCGCGTGCCGTCGGACGCGGCCCTGGTGCGTGCGGGGGCCTCGCGGGCCGTGGTCCGGGCGCGGATCGTCCGGGGCGACCGGGCGAGCACGGTCGAGATCGAGATCGCCGCGGGCAAGGCCAACCGTGCACGGATCAACCGTGCGCCGGCCGGCAAGCCCCGTGACGTCCTGGGGATCGCGCGGACCGTGCTGTTCGCCCCCGAGGACCTGGCGCTGGTCAAGGGCGACCCGGACGGCCGCCGTCGTTTCCTCGACCAGCTCGCGGTGCTCCTGGTGCCGCGGTTCGCGGGGGTCCTCTCGGACTACGACAGGGTCCTGCGTCAGCGCAGCGCGCTCCTCAAGTCGGCCGGCGGTGCGATGCGCGCCTCGCGCTCGTCGACCCCGGACCTGCGCACGCTCGACGTGTGGGACGCCAAGCTCGCCGCGACGGGGGCCGAGATCGTGGCGCTGCGTCTCCAGCTCGTCGCGGCCCTCCAGCCCTACGCGGCGGCGGCCTACGAGCAGGTCAGCTCGGGCCAGGGCGAGGCGCACATCGCCTACCGCTCCTCGGTGGCCGCCGCGCTGGAGGACACGCGCGACGGCGTCGGGCAGGAGATCGGACCGCAGACCGTCGAGGCGCTCGAGACACAGCTCCTCGAGGCCATGGCGGCCCTGCGCAGCAAGGAGATCGAGCGTGGTGTCTGCCTCGTGGGGCCGCACCGGGACGACCTCGTCCTGACTCTCGGCGGGCTGCCTGCCAAGGGCTACGCGAGCCACGGCGAGTCGTGGTCGTTCGCGCTCGCGCTGCGTCTCGCGTCGTACCGGCTCCTCACGGACGGGGCACCGGAGGCGGCAGGCTCGCTCCTGTGGTCGCCGGACTGGGGTCCCGACGGCGAGCCCGTCCTCCTGCTCGACGACGTGTTCGCCGAGCTCGACGTGCGTCGCCGCGACCGGCTCGCGGACCTCGTCGCGGGCGCCAACCAGGTCATCATCACGGCGGCCGTGCCGGAGGACGTGCCGCGGCAGCTCTCGGGGCTGCGGCTCGACGTGCTCGACGGCCGGGTGACCAGGCGTGCGTGACACCCCGGACGAGGACGGGACGACCCGCGAGGGCGACGAGGAGGTCGCCCGTCCCGCAGGGCTACCGGTCGGTGAGGTCGTGGACCTCACGCCGCCCGCCCAGGTCGCGCGCGAGGCGCTCAACCGCGCCCGTGCGGCCGCGCGCGCCAAGGGCATCCGTCCGGGACAGCCGTCGCGTCGCGTCCTGGCCGACCCTCCGCCGTCCACAGGGGCGCGCCCTGGTGGACGGGACCCGCAGACGTTCGGTGCGGTCGTGCAACGCCTGCTGCACGAGCGCGGGTGGGTCCAGGACGTGTCGGTCGGCGGGGTGATCGGGCGGTGGCGCGAGGTCGTGGGCGACCAGGTCGCCGACCACTGCGAGCCCGAGACCTTCGAGGACAAGGTGCTCGTGGTGCGCGCCGACTCGACCGCGTGGGCCACGCAGGTGCGCCTGCTGACGCCCCGGCTGCTCGAACGCCTCGCACAGGAGGTCGGTGAGGGCGTCGTCGAGACCGTGACCGTGCTGGGTCCGACCGGACCCAGCTTCCGGCGCGGACCGAAGTCCGTGCGGGGCCGCGGGCCGCGCGACACCTTCGGCTGATCGGACGCCCGGTTCGTGCCCTTATGTCCGTCCGGAAGGGGGGTCGGCCGCCGCCGCCGGTGCGCAGATCCACCACCCTGTGGAGAACCTTGTGGAGAACTTGCCCGCAGGGGCTCAGAATCCGCTGTTTCGGCCACCTCCCAGGTAGAATGGAGAGGTCATTCCGGGTACCTCCGCGAGCACCGTCTGGTGCACTGCGCGAGCCGGAACCGATGAGCCGTGCAGCGATCCTCCCCAGCGGGTGAACCTGTCGCGTGCATGATGACGAGGAGCGTTTCCGCCCGTGGCAGACCACACAGACAACGTCCCATCCAGCCTGCCTCCGGAGAGTGGTGAAGGACCGGGCAAGGACCGGGACCCCTCTGGCGGCACGTACGACGCGAGCAACATCACCGTCCTCGAAGGGCTCGAGGCCGTGCGCAAGCGGCCCGGCATGTACATCGGGTCGACCGGTGAGCGCGGACTCCACCACCTCGTGTACGAGGTTGTGGACAACTCTGTGGACGAAGCCCTCGCGGGGTACGCCGACACCATCGACGTGACACTTCTGGCCGACGGAGGTGTACGGGTCAAGGACAACGGTCGTGGCATCCCCGTCGCGATCCACCCGACCGAGGGGAAGCCCACCGTCGAGGTCGTCATGACGATCCTCCACGCGGGCGGGAAGTTCGGCGGCGGCGGCTACGCGGTCTCGGGCGGACTGCACGGTGTGGGCATCTCGGTGGTGAACGCGCTGTCGCGCAAGGTCCAGACCGTGGTCAAGCGTGACGGCCACACCTGGAGCCAGAACTTCAAGGACGGCGGCAAGACCGACGGACCCCTCGTCAAGGGCGAGGCCACCTCGGAGACCGGCACGACCCAGACGTTCTGGGCCGACCCGGAGATCTTCGAGACGACCGAGTTCGACTTCGAGACGCTGCGCTCGCGCTTCCAGCAGTACGCGTTCCTCAACAAGGGCCTGCGCATCACGCTCACGGACGAGCGCCGTCAGTTCCTCGACACCGACGACGAGGTCACGGGGCAGGTCACCGACCCCGCCGAGGACCTCGTGGCGGCTCCCGAGGGTGAGGACGAGTTCAAGCCCCGCGTCGTGTCGTACAAGTACGACGACGGGCTCGTGGACTACGTCAAGCACCTCAACTCGGCCAAGAAGGTCGAGCTGATCCACGACGAGATCATCGACTTCGAGTCCGAGGACAAGGAGCGGCGCATCTCGGTCGAGGTCGCGCTCCAGTGGACCGGCTCGTACTCCGAGTCCGTGCACACGTTCGCCAACACGATCTCGACGACCGAGGGCGGTACGCACGAAGAGGGGTTCCGTGCGGCCATGACCTCGCTGGTCAACGAGTACGCGCGGGCCAAGGGCATCATCAAGGAGAAGGACGACAACCTCACGGGTGACGACATCCGCGAGGGCCTCACCGCCGTCCTGTCGATCAAGCTCGGCGAGCCGCAGTTCGAGGGTCAGACGAAGACGAAGCTCGGCAACACCGAGGCGAAGTCGTTCGTCCAGCGCGTCGTCCGTGCGCAGCTCACGGACTGGTTCGACTCGCACCCGACCGAGGCGCGCGACATCATCCGCAAGGCGATCCAGGCCTCGCAGGCGCGGCTCGCGGCCCGCAAGGCGCGCGAGGCGACCCGTCGCAAGGGCCTGCTCGAGTCCGGCGGCATGCCGGGCAAGCTCAAGGACTGCCAGTCGAACCGTCCGGAGGAGTGCGAGGTCTTCATCGTCGAGGGTGACTCGGCAGGTGGCTCGGCGGTCCGTGGCCGCAACCCGCACAACCAGGCGATCCTCCCGCTGCGCGGGAAGATCCTCAACGTCGAGCGTGCGCGCCTCGACCGGGCCCTGGGCAACAACGAGGTCCAGGCCCTGATCACGGCGTTCGGCACGGGCATCGGCGAGGACTTCGACATCGCCAAGCTGAGGTATCACAAGATCGTCCTGATGGCCGACGCCGACGTCGACGGCCAGCACATCTGCACGCTGCTGCTGACGTTGCTCTTCCGGTACATGCGCCCGCTCATCGAGCACGGCCACGTGTACCTCGCGCAGCCGCCGCTGTACCGCCTCAAGTGGTCGAACGCGCCTCACGACTACGTGTACTCGGACCGGGAGCGCGACGCGTTCCTGCTCGCCGGTCAGGCCGAGGGCAAGCGCATCCCCAAGGAGAACGGGATCCAGCGCTACAAGGGTCTCGGCGAGATGGACTACTCGGAGCTGTGGGACACGACCATGGACCCCGACCACCGCACGCTCAACCAGGTGACGCTCGACGACGCCGCAGCCGCGGACGAGATCTTCTCGGTGCTCATGGGCGAGGACGTCGAGTCGCGACGCAACTTCATCCAGCGCAATGCCAAGGACGTGAGGTTCCTGGACATCTAGACGGCGTGGTCGGGTGCCGCGAGCGGCCGGGTGGAAGACCCGGCCGCTCGCGGCGGCCCGGACCAGGCCCGTCAGGCACGGACCCGGCACGCAGCCGTTCCAGCGGCCGCGCACCGCGGTCCCCGTGCCACGACTCAGCTTCACCACCCAGCAGGACCACGACAGGACGAGGTAGACGACGGTGACGGACGAGACTCCCGAGCAGGACGAGAACCAGGGAACCCTCCCCGGGGACGGGACCGAGGCAGCGCTGGGAGCAGACGGCACGGTCGCCGTGCACCACGGCCGGATCGCACAGGTGGACCTGCAGCTCGAGATGCAGCGCTCGTACCTCGACTACGCGATGAGCGTCATCGTGGGGCGTGCGCTCCCGGACGTGCGCGACGGGCTCAAGCCCGTGCACCGCCGCGTGCTCTACGCGATGTACGACGGCGGGTACCGTCCCGACCGCGCGTTCTCCAAGTGCAGCCGCGTCGTCGGCGACGTCATGGGCAAGTTCCACCCGCACGGTGACACGGCCATCTACGACGCGCTCGTGCGCCTCGTGCAGGACTGGTCGCTGCGCTACCCGCTGGTGGCTGGGCAGGGGAACTTCGGCTCCCCGGGCAACGACCCCGCGGCGGCGCCGCGGTACACCGAGTGCCGCATGGCCCCCCTCGCCATGGAGATGGTGCGGGACATCGACAAGGACACGGTCGACTTCCAGGACAACTACGACGGTCGCACCCAGGAGCCCGTCGTCCTGCCCGCGCGCTTCCCGAACCTGCTGGTCAACGGGTCGGCCGGCATCGCGGTCGGCATGGCCACGAACATCCCGCCGCACAACCTCCGCGAGGTCGCCGAGGGCGTGAGGTGGCACCTGGCGCACCCGGAGGCCTCCAAGGAGGAGCTGCTCGAGGTCCTGCTCACCAAGATCAAGGGCCCGGACTTCCCCACGGGCGCCACGATCCTGGGCCACAAGGGCATCGAGGAGGCGTACCGCACCGGCCGTGGGTCCATCACGATGCGCGCGGTCGTCAACGTCGAGGAGATCCAGAACCGGATCTGCCTCGTCGTCACGGAGCTCCCCTACCAGGTCAACCCGGACAACCTGGCGCTGCGCATCGCCGACCTGGTCAAGGACGGCAAGGTGCAGGGCATCGCGGACATCCGCGACGAGACCTCGGGCCGTACGGGACAGCGCCTGGTCATCGTGCTCAAGCGCGACGCGGTCGCCAAGGTCGTCCTGAACAACCTGTACAAGCACACCTCGCTCCAGGAGAACTTCGGCGCGAACATGCTCGCGCTCGTCGACGGCGTGCCCCGCACGCTGAGCATCGACGCGTTCGTGCGCCACTGGACGACGCACCAGATGGACGTCGTCGTACGGCGTGCGCGCTTCGAGCTGCGCGCCAAGGAGGAGCGCGCCCACATCGTGCGCGGCTACCTCAAGGCGCTCGACGCGCTCGACGAGGTCATCGCGCTCATCCGCGCGTCGGCCACGGTCGAGGACGCGCGCGAGGGCCTCATGGCCCTGCTCGAGGTCGACGAGATCCAGGCTCGCGCCATCCTGACGCTGCAGCTGCGCGCGCTCGCCGCGATGGAGCGCCAGAAGCTCATCGACGAGTACGCCGAGCTCGAGGCCGCGATCAAGGACCTCAACGACGTCCTGGCCCGTCCCGAGCGTCAGCGTCAGATCGTGGGCGACGAGCTCGAGGAGATCGTCTCGCGCTACGGCGACGAGCGTCGGACCACGATCCTCCCTTACGACGGCGACGTGTCGATCGAGGACCTCATCGCCGAGGAGGAGGTCGTCGTCACGATCACGCGCGGCGGCTACGCCAAGCGCACGCGCAGCGACAACTACCGCCAGCAGAAGCGTGGCGGCAAGGGCGTGCGCGGCACGCAGCTGCGCGAGGACGACATCGTCGACCACTTCTTCGTGACGACGACGCACCACTGGCTCCTGTTCTTCACGAACCTGGGCAGGGTGTACCGCGCCAAGGCGTACGAGCTGCCCGAGGGCGGCCGCGACGCCAAGGGGCAGCACGTCGCGAACCTGCTCGCGTTCCAGCCCGGCGAGAAGATCGCGCAGGTCCTCGACCTGCGCGACTACGACGCCGCCGAGTACCTGGTCCTCGCGACGCGCCGCGGTCTGGTCAAGAAGACCCGACTGTCGGAGTACAACTCCCCGCGCTCGGGCGGCCTCATCGCGATCAACCTGCGCGAGGACGAGGACGGCAACACCGACGAGCTGGTCTCGGCCCGGCTCGTGGACGCCACGGACGACCTGATCCTGGTCTCGCGCAAGGGGCAGTCGATCCGCTTCACGGCCGACGACGACGCGATGCGCCCGCTGGGCCGCTCGACGTCGGGCGTCACGGGCATGAAGTTCCGGGAGGAGGACGACCTTCTCGCCATGGACGTGGTCCGTGACGACGCCTTCCTGTTCACGGTCACCGAGGGTGGCATCGCCAAGCGGACGCAGCTCACCGAGGACAACTACCGCGTCCAGGGCCGCAACGGCTTCGGCATCAAGGTGGCGAACCTTCCCGAGCGCAACGGCGACCTGGTCGGAGCCCTCGTGGTGGACGGCGACGACGAGGTGCTCGTCATCATGGAGCGCGGCAAGATCGTGCGGTCCTCGGTCGACGAGGTGAAGCCCACGGGCCGCACGTCGCAGGGTGTCATCTTCGCCAAGCCGGACAAGAACGACAAGATCATCGCCGTTGCCCGTAATGTCGAACGTCGACTGGGGGAGGATCGGGATACCGTGGACGAGGACGCGTCCGAGCAGGGGCAGTCCGAGGTCGCCTCTCCCGCCAGCAACACCGGGCAGGAGGCTTCGTCGGAAGCGACCCCCGGAGCCACCGAGGATGGTAGATGAGCAGCGAGAAGAAGTCCCCGCCGACGATCGTGCCGAAGGCGGTGCAGCCACGCCCTGACGAGGTGACGAGCACCGCGACCCGCCCACCGGCGAGCAACGGCACCGCACGGACCGCAGGGGGCGGGACGACCAACGGTGCGCAGCCCGGGGCGAGCGCCCCGGTACCGCCGCCTCCTCCGACGACGGGAGCGACGCCGTCGGGCTCGACGCCCGCGAGCGAGAAGCCCGTCCCGCCGCCTCCGGCCGCGGGTGGCCCGGCCGCCCGGTCCGGTGCGCTGAAGGCGGCTGCGGCCGCCATGGCGACCGCCAAGGCGGCCGCCAAGAAGCTTGCAGAGCCCTCTCCGGCGCCCGCGCCCGCGAAGCAGAGCGAGAAGTCTCCCGACGAGATCGACGACCGAACGGTGCCACGCGTGAACAAGACCCCGACGAGCGCAGGCGCACCCGCTGCGGGCGGTACCCAGGAGGTGCCCGCCATGCACTACACCGCGGCGGGCTTCAGCGGGACGGCGAGCCCGGTCACGGGCGCGACGCCCGTGGCTGCGGCCGCGGCGCCGGCCGGGCAGGCTCCGCGACCGGCGCAGCCGGCGACGGGGGCGACGCCCGCGGCGCGGTCGGCCGACGGTCCTCGTCGGGTGCGTCTCGCGATCTCGCGCGTCGACCCCTGGTCGGTCATGAAGCTGTCGTTCCTGCTCGCCGTCGCGATCGGGATCATGACGGTCGTCGCGACGGCGGTCCTGTGGACCGTGCTCGACGGCATGGGGGTCTTCACCGAGACCGACGCGCTGATCCGCAGCATCGTCGGTCAGGAGTCCACGGTCGACGTGCTCCAGTTCGTGGAGTTCAACCGGGTGGTCGCGCTGTCGACCCTGATCGCGATCGTGAACATGGTGCTCATCACAGCGCTGTCCACGATCATGGCGTTCATCTACAACATCGTCGCGGCCATGGTGGGCGGAATCCACCTCACGCTGACGGACGACTAGGACAAAACACACCATACCGGGACGTCGTCCGAGGGCCCTGGGCCCGCTTCGGAGGACGTCGGACGATGTCCCGGTTTGGGTGCACCCCGAGAAGTGCGGTAGTCTCAAGCGCTGCCGCAGCACAGCAAGGGCCTATAGCTCAGACGGTTAGAGCGCTTCCCTGATAAGGAAGAGGTCAGAGGTTCAAGTCCTCTTAGGCCCACTGCAGGAAACCCACCCGAGGGGGAACGTCATGAAGAAGTTCTTCGTACTGCTGCTCGTTGCCGGCGCCGGATTCTTGATCTGGCGCAAGGTGTCCGAGGACAACAACGAGCGCGATCTCTGGGCAGAGGTCACCGACACCTTCGAGTGACGGTCTCTGCGAGGTAGTTCCGCACGATCTGGGGCCATGGCGCAATTGGTAGCGCACCTGCTTTGCAAGCAGGGGGTTAGGGGTTCGAGTCCCCTTGGCTCCACAGAGTGAACAGGCCGTCGGCCGGGTCTTCGACCCGGCGGGCGGCCTTTCGCGTTCCTGCACGCCGCGGACGGGCCGCGGTGGCCCCCCGAACGCAGAGAGCCCCGACCGGTATCGCCGGTCGGGGCTCTCTGGCTCTGCGTGGTGGACTCAGACGGTCGGCTTCTTGCCGTCGGTCGTCGCGTCGCCCTCGTCGCCCGACGGCGCAGCGTCCTTCGCCCGGGTGGTCGCCTTGCGCGTCGCCTCCTTGGCGTCGCTCACGGCCTCCTGGACCTTCCCGGTGATCTTCTCCCCCGCGTCGGTGACGGCCTCCTGGACCTTCCCACCCGTCTCCCGTCCCTTGGCGACGGCGGCACCGGCGGCCTCGCCGACGGCCTCGGCGGCGTTGTTGACGGCCGCGCGCGCATCCTCGAAGGTCGAGGCCGGAACCTGGTCCCAGGGCTCGGCCCAGGGGTCGGTCGTGGGCTGCGCCCGGCGCCACAGGACGTAGGCGCCGCCCGCTGCCGTGACGCCTCCGACGACCCACCAGAGCGCCTTGCTCTTCTTCTGGGGGTCGGCCTTCTCCGCGGCGGCGGTGAGCTTGGCAGGCGCGGCCTTGGCAGCCTTCTTGGCAGAGGCAGCCGACGTGTCGAGCCCCTTCCTGGCGGCCTTGGCGGCCTTCTTCGTCGCCCTCCGGGACAGCTTCTCGGCAGCTGCTGCCGACGCGACGGTCGCGGCGGCCGCGGCCTCGACGTTGCGGGAGGCGGCCTCGGCGGCTGCCGCCGCAGCGGCGTTGAAGCTCGCGACGATCTTGGGCAGGACCTCCTCGACCAGCTTGTCGTGGGCCGTGTCGATCGCCGGGCTGGCCTTCTCGGCAGCCTTCTCGACGCGGGGGGCGGCCGCCTGCAGGCTGTCCTGCCACGCCTTCTCGAGGCGGGGGGTGAGCCACTCGACGAAGGCCTCGACCTTTGGCTGGCCCCACTCCTTGGCCTGGTCGGCGAGCTGGGCTGCTGTCGTCTGCGCCTTGGCTCCTGCGTCGCCGACGAGCGCGGCGACCTCGGCTGCCTGATCCTTGATCTTCTCGGAGTCGATCGAGGAGATCGTGTCGTTCACGACTCGGGCGGAACGGCGGGTGCGGTCGGACATGGAGCCTCCTGTGTTCGCGGTGCTGGTGATGCTCGCTGGGACTCCACTCTGCCACCGTGCCAGGGGACCCGCGAGACAAGCGCGCCGAGGCGTTCGACACCAGTCGGGCGACTGGCGGGAGCCACAGGGCCTCGTGTGAGAATGAGGTCATGTTCGCAACCCTCCACACCACTGCTGGTGACATCCGCATCGAGCTCCTGCCGAACCACGCGCCCAAGACGGTGGCGAACTTCACCGGTCTGGCGAAGGGCACCACGACCTGGACGGATCCCCGCACGGGCGCCGAGAGCAACGCGCCGTTCTACGACGGGCTGATCTTCCACCGCGTGATCCAGGACTTCATGATCCAGGGCGGTTGCCCCCTGGGCACCGGGACCGGCGGTCCTGGCTACACCTTCAACGACGAGATCCACCCCGAGCTCCAGTTCGACCGCCCGTACCTGCTGGCCATGGCCAACGCCGGCTCGCGTCGCAACCCGGTCTCGGGCGAGGTCGAGGGCACCAACGGATCGCAGTTCTTCATCTCGACGATCCCCACGCCGTGGCTCAACGGCAAGCACACCATCTTCGGCGAGGTCGCGGACGACGAGTCGCGTGCCGTGGTCGACGCGATCAACACGACGCGGACTCGCCCGGGCGACCGCCCGGTCGACGACATCGTCATCAGCTCGGTCACCATCGAGGACTGACCATCTCCGTCCCCGCCTTCGGGACACCGGAGCCGGCCCAGCCGGCTCCGGTGTGTCCCCGACACCCCGACCGAGTCTCCTACGTCCGCTGCCAGCGCTGCGGACGTCCGGCCTGCCCCGAGTGCCAGCGGCCCGCCGCCGTCGGGGTGCAGTGCGTGGACTGTGTGCGGGAGCAGGCACGCACTGTTCCGCGCACCCAGACAGTCCTGGGGGGCACGGTCCGTGGGGGCCGCCCCGTCGTGACGCTGACGATCATCGCGCTGTGCGTCGGGAGCTGGTTGCTCCAGCTCGTGACGGGCGGCGAGTGGACCCAGCAGCTGGCCTTCGCCCCCTTCATCGGCGAGGTGGAGCCCTACCGCTTCCTCACCGCCGCGTTCCTCCACTCCACGGGTGTCTTCCACATCCTGTTCAACATGTACGCGCTGTGGATCACCGGGCCGTTCCTCGAGCAGATGCTCGGTCGGGTGCGGTTCGTCGCGCTGTACGTGCTCGCGGCGCTCGGAGGGTCCGTCGGGGTCCTTCTCCTGGCCGACCCGGCGACGCAGAGCTGGTACACGGCGGTCGTGGGCGCGTCGGGCGCGGTCTTCGGGCTCTTCGGAGCGATCCTGCTCGTCCTGCGCCGCCTCGGCCGGAACGCGACCCAGATCCTCGTCCTGATCGGGATCAACGTCGCGATCGGCTTCATCCCGGGCACCAACATCGCGTGGCAGGCGCACCTGGGTGGGCTCGCCGTCGGGCTGATCCTCGGGGCGGGGTACGCCTACGCGCCCAAGGCGCGCCGCACGGTGTGGAGCGTGGGCGTGACCGTGCTCGTCGCGGTCGCCCTGGTGGCGCTCACGGTGCTCAAGTACTCGTCGGTGGCGCCGGGGTACGTGGCGTTCTGACCCGACTATTCGACCTCGAATAGTTATCCACAGAGTTACTCACACCTGTGGAACTACACCCGTGTAGTTATCCACAGCCTCGGTGGCTGGGGATTCGTCGAGCGAGCAAGGGTGGGTCCGCAGCACTGCGGACCCACCCTGCACCGTCACCCACGGCGGCGAGGGACGACCACGACGGCTACTTCCAGCGCGTCGTCAGGACGAAGCCCGCGATGATGAGCGCGAACCCGATCGCCAGGTTCCACTGGTTGATCGCCGGGATCGGCAGCCCCAGGCCGTTGCTGGTCAGGTAGAAGATGACGATCCACGCCAGGCCCAGCAGCATCAGGGTGAGCATGGTCGGGACGAGCCAGCGGGGGTTGCCCGTGTCAGGCTTCTTCACCTGCGGGGCCTTCACCTTGACTGGCTTCTTGCGAGACTTCGACTCGGGCACGAGAGCTGGCTCCTGTCCTCGGTATGCGTGTTCCTGGCACGAGAGCTGTGCAGGAGCTGTGTCGGGTGGGACGAAGCGGCGTTGCGCGACGTCGTGAACGGCAACGCCATTCGACGTCTAGCGTAGTGGGCGGACAGAATGGCCGTGTGCACGGTGACCGGAGGTGAGCCAGGTAATGAGCCAGGACGACCGGAGCCTCGACGCGCCCCGCCGCGGCGACCAGGGGGACGACGGCCCCGAGCCGTCCGCCGCGGGCGAGACGACCCCGGCGGCCGCTCCCCCGGTCTCTCGTGGACGGCGCTTCCGGTCCAGCATCACGGTCCTCCTGGTGCTCGCGCTCTCCGGACTGATGTTCACGGCGAGCGCCAGGCTCGCTCGCAACCAGGACGGTCGCCACCCCCAGAACCTGACCGACCTCGTGCAGAACGAGGAGCGCCGCGTCGAGAGCATGACCGGGCAGGTCGTCGACCTCGAGGCCGAGGTGACGGCCCTGGCCCAGGACCTCGCTCCCGCCGAGCTGACCTCCCCCGAGGTCGTCGTGAACACGGGCATCGTGGCCGGCTCGGTACCCGTCACCGGACCCGGCCTCAGCGTGACCCTCGACGACGCCCCGCCCACCCAGCAGTCCCGGAGCGCCAACGTCGACGACCTGGTCGTCCACCAGCAGGACCTGCAGGACGTCATCAACGCCCTCTGGGCCGGCGGTGCCGAGGCCATGACCCTCCAGGGCCAGCGCGTGACCCCGACCACCGCCTTCCGCTGCGTCGGCAACGTCCTCAACCTGCACGGCCGCGTCTTCTCTCCGCCGTACGTCGTCTCGGCCGTCGGGGACACCGCGGCGCTCCAGGCCTCGCTCGACCGTTCGCCCGCGATCGGCATCTACCAGGAGTACGTGGACGCGTACGGGCTCGGGTGGAAGGTCGAGAAGTCGTCCTCGCTGGACATCCCTGCCTTCGAGGGCGCCACCGACCTGCGGTATGCGCGCGTGCCCGGCGAGAAGGACCAGGCGTGACGGCGTCGTCGGGACCGGTCCGCCACGTACGCCCCGACGGCCGCCGACGTCCCCGCGCGCGCCGCAGCGCCGCCTCGACGGTCGCCGGGGTCCTCGGCGAGCTCCTCATCACGGTGGGCGTCCTCCTCGGTCTGTTCGTCGTGTGGCAGCTCTGGTGGACCGACGTCCAGGGAGCCCGTGAGCAGGCCGAGGTGCTGCAGAGCATGGGATGGGAGGTTCCCGCGGACGAGGCCGTCGAGGTCCGGCGCGACGAGCCTCCGGTCGCCGAGCAGCCCGCGGTCGGTGACGTGTTCGGACAGCTCTTCGTCCCGCGGTGGGACGACGCGGTGATCCCCCTCGCACAGGGGACGGACAAGCGCACGATCCTCGACAAGGCGATGGCGGGCCACTACCCCGAGACGGCCATGCCCGGAGCCGTCGGCAACTTCTCGCTCGCGGCGCACCGCATGACGTACGGCGCACCCTTCCACCGGGTCGAGGAGCTCGAGGTCGGCGACCCCCTCGTGGTCCGCTCGAACGACACCTGGTACGTGTACCGCGTGACCGAGGGCTTCGTCGTCCAGCCGAACCAGGTCGAGGTCATCGCGCCCGTCCCCGGCCAGCCGGGCGTCGAACCGACGCAGCGCTTCCTGACCCTCACGACGTGCCACCCGATCGGCCTGAACTCCCTGCGGGAGCGGTTCATCGTGCACGCCGAGCTCGACTACTGGCTGCCCGTCGCCGACGGACTGCCGCCCGACCTCGTGGGCCACGTGCCCGACGAGCTCGTCGCGGCCCCCCCGGAGGCTGCCGAGGGCGCTGACGGGTCCGCTCCTGCGGGTCTCGCCGGGGTGCGCGCCGTGGACACCGTGACCGGCCCGACGAACGGGGGACGATGATGTACGGAGCGCTCTGGCGTGTGCTGCCAGGTCCGGCGTGGCTCCGGGTGCTGCTGCTGCTCGTCCTCGCGGCGGCCGTGGTGCTCGTGTGCTTCGAGTGGCTCTTCCCGATCGTCGCCGAGTACATGCCGTTCAACGAAACGACCGTCGAAGGAACAGGTGGGTAAGGGATGGTCCGCATCCTCGTCGTGGACAACTACGACTCGTTCGTCTACACGATCGTGGGGTACCTGAACCAGCTGGGTGCCCGCACGGTCGTCGTGCGCAACGACGCCGTCCCCGCCGTGGGCGCGGACGGCCGGTACCGGGACGACGACGGCGCGTTCGACGGCGTCCTGGTCTCGCCCGGTCCCGGCACCCCCGCCGAGGCAGGGCAGAGCGAGGAGGTCATCCGGGCCTGCGCCGCCTCGCGCACGCCGATGCTCGGGGTGTGCCTGGGCCATCAGGCTCTCGCCGAGGTCTACGGGGCGACCGTGACGCACGCACCCGAGCTCATGCACGGCAAGACCAGCCTGGTCGAGCACGAGGACACGGGCGTGCTGGCGGGCCTCCCCTCCCCCTTCACCGCGACGCGCTACCACTCGCTCGCGGTCGTCCCCGAGACGGTTCCTGCCGAGCTGGTCGTCACCGCCGCGACGGAGAGCGGGGTCGTCATGGCTCTCCAGCACCGCGACCTGCCGCTGCACGGCGTCCAGTTCCACCCCGAGTCGGTGCTGACCGAGGGTGGGCACCGTCTGCTCGCGAACTGGCTCACGCTGTGCGGGGCGTCGGACGCGGTAGAGCACTCGGAGGGCCTCGCGCCGCTCGTACGTCGCTGACGGGGCCGCTGAGGACCCAGAACGAGGGCGCGCAGGGCTGGACGGCCGCCGCCCGTCGGCCGCCGCGGCGCCGCGCACCAGGGCCCGGCCCGGGGCCGGGCCCGCCCCCCCCCTGGGGGGGGGGGCCCCCCGCGCGTCGCCGGTCCTACGGCTCGCGACGGAGCGTCACGGGGTCGGGTTCCCGCCGCCCCCGCCGCCGTTCCCGCCGCCCCCGCCGCCGGCGGGCGGGCCGCTCGAGATCACGAGGTCGACCGTCGTCCCCTCGGCGATCGCGGTGTCCTTCGGCGGGTTGGAGGAGATGACCTGCCCCTTGGGGACGGTGGCCGACTCCTTGTCGGTGGTCTTTCCCAGGTTCAGCTGGCGGCCACCGAGTGCCTCTTCGGCCTCGTCGCGTGTCAAGCCCTCCATGTCCGGGACGTTCGTCATCTCCGGACCCGTCGGCACGGGGGCCTTGGCGATGGTCAGCGTGACCTTCTGGCCCTGCTTGCCCGGGCCCGCGCCCGGGTTCTGCTTGATGACCGTGCCGGCCGTCTTGGTGCTCTCCTCCTCGATGATCGCGTAGCTGAGGTCGATGTCGTCGAGAGCCTTCTCCGCGTCGGCCTGAGGAAGACCGACCAGGTCCGGGATGTTGACGAGGCCGCTCGAGATGAAGATCTTGACCGACGAACCGGCCGGGGCGCTCGCGTTGGCAGCCGGGTCGGTCCGGGTGACGAGCCCCTTCTTCACGGTGCCGTTGTCCTCCTGGTCGATCGTCGGGTCGACCGCGAGACCGGCGCCCTCGATCTCGGCACGGGCCTGCTCCTGGGAGAGGCCCGCGACGCTCGGGACGATCACGGCGTCCGGGCCCGCCGAGAAGTACACCGTGACCTCGGTGCCCTCCTTGACGGACTCGCCGCTCTGGGGGTTCGAGCTGACGAAGACGTCCTTGGGAAGATCCGAGTCCTGGTCGATCGCCTTCAGGAACGTCAGCCCCACCGCGTCGAGGGCCTGCTCGGCCTGCTCCGGGGTCGTGGTCGCGCTGAACGTCGGGACGGTCACCGTCTTCGGCTCGGGCGGTTGCTGGTTGAGCAGGATCATGGCGATGATCGCCGCGATCGCGACCACGCCCACCGCGATGAGCGCCCACATGAGGCCGCGCTTCTTGCCCGAACCCTCGTCCTGCGGCTCCCCCTCAGCGAGGGGCCCGCCGGGCTGGCCCGGGGGGACGGCGGCGGGGACCCCGGTGGTCTCCCACGGGTTGGGTGGGCCCGCGACGGCAGGGCTCATGACCTGCGTCGCGTTCTCGAGGGGGCCCTGCACCTGGGTCGCCGCGAGAACGGCTCCGGCGGCGGCAGCCGCTGCGACCCCGAGCGCGGGCGCGGTGATGTGCCCGCCACGGACCGCGTTCTCCAGATCGTTGCGGAACTCGGCGGCGCTGCTGTAGCGGGCCGTGCGCTCCTTGGCGAGCGCCTTGAGCGTGATGCGGTCGAGGACCTCGGGGACGTCCGGGGCGAGGTCGCTCGGCTTCGCGGGGGCCTCGCGCACGTGCTGGTACGCCACGGCGACCGGGGAGTCGCCGATGAACGGCGGGCGTCCCGTGAGGAGCTCGAAGAGCAGGCAGCCCGTGGAGTACAGGTCGCTGCGGGCGTCGACCGTCTCACCGCGGGCCTGCTCGGGAGAGAGATACTGCGCGGTGCCGATCACGGCGTGGGTCTGCGTCATGGTCGCCGCGGAGTCCGCGACGGCACGGGCGATGCCGAAGTCCATGACCTTGACGGCACCCGTCGGGGTGATCATCACGTTGGCGGGCTTGATGTCGCGGTGCACGATGCCGGCGTGGTGCGAGTACTCGAGGGCCGACAGCACGCCCGCGGTGATCTCGATCGCCTCGTCGATCGGGACGGCCTGCCCGTCGCCGAGGATGTCGCGGACGGTGTGCCCCTCGACGTACTCCATGACGATGAACGGCACGTGCGCCGTCCCGCCGCCGGGCTCGACGTGGGTGTCCTCGCCCGTGTCGTAGACCGCGACGATCGCAGGGTGGTTCAGTGCCGCGGCGGCCTGTGCCTCGCGGCGGAACCGGGCCAGGAACGACGGGTCGCGCGCGAGGTCCGAGCGCAGGATCTTGATCGCCACGGTCCGTCCGAGACGGGTGTCGTGGCCGATGTGCACCTCGGCCATACCGCCTCGGCCGATGAGCTCACCGACCTCGTACCGGCCGGCAAGTACCCGGGGAGCGTTGTCCACCACTTAGGAGTCCTTCGATGTCGTCGGGGCCGAGGACCCAGAAGGGCCCGGCACAGTACTGAGCATCATCCCATCGTCGGACGTCAGGTCCGGGGACGAATGCAACGATCTGGTCACGTTCGGGGCGGAACCGGCCCCCTCGGAGCGTTCGTCGCCGCCTCCCACGAGGGTCGCGACGAGCACGACCAGCAGGAGCCCGAGGAGGGCGAGGAGCGGCCACGAGAACCCCTTGGCGAATCCACCGATCCGCTGGCCGGTCGTGGTCGACGTCCTGACGGGCGGCGCGTCCTGGGACGCGCGCCGACGCTCGGCGCGGGTGACCCCAGCGGGGGCCGCCCTGCCGGGGCCGCCCTGCACGGTGGCGCGCGACGGCGTCGGGCCTGACTCCGTGCGGCGCGGGCGCGTGGCCGACGCGCCACCGTGCATCTCCCGCCGCGGCGGGTACGAGCGCGGTGCGTCCGTGGGCGGGTCCGCCGCCACGGAGGCCGAGGCGCGCTCCCACGGGAGGGCGGTCGGCTCGGCCGGGCCGGGGACGGGAGGCGCGGGTGGAGGCGGCGGTGGAGGCGGGAACGCCTGGCCGTCGAAGACGGGAGTGCTCGGGGGCGCGGCCGACGCCGCGGAAACCGGCGCGGACGCCGCCGACGGTGCGGAGAGCGCCGAGTGACCCGAGTAGCCCGACTGGGCCGAGTAGCCGGACTGGGCGGAGTAGCCGGACTGGGCGGACCGTGCGGAGTCCTGCGACCGCGGGGACGAGATCATGGGCAGCGGGCGCGACCGCAGCTCCTCGGGGATCTCGAGCGGCGTCGGCGAGCTGGGCGGCGGCGCCGCGCCGTGGCGGGCCGGCTGCGCCCGGCGAGACCGACGTGACGGGCCGCCTGCGCGAGCGGTCGCCCCCCACGGGTCGCGTGCGATGGTCTCGACGAGGTCGTCGAGCGTCTGTGCGAGCGCCGACGCCGGCATGGGCCGCGCCTTGGGGTCCTTCGCGAGCATCGCGTAGATGAGCGAGGCGAGCGACGGGTGCACGTGCGCGGGCAGCGGCGGCACCTTCTCGTTGACGTGCGCGACCGCGATGTCCACGGGGGTCGAGCCCGTGAACGGCCTGTTCCCGGCCACCGACTCGTACGCCACGATCCCCAGCGCGTACACGTCGGAGGCGCCGGTCGCGGCCTGGCCGATCGCCTGCTCGGGCGACAGGTACTGGGCCGTGCCCATGACCATGCCCGTCGCCGTCATGGGGATCTGGTTCGCGGCGAGGGAGACCCCGAAGTCGGTGATCTTCACGACCCCGCGCGGCTCGAGCAGGATGTTGCCGGGCTTCACGTCACGGTGCACCACGCCCGCGACGTGCGCGGCGTGCAGCGCCCGAGCGGTCTGCGCCAGGATGGGCAGGAGCTTGGAGGGCATGAGGACGGGCTCGCGCTCCAGGAGGTCGGCCATGGGCTCGCCCATGACGAGCTCCATGACCAGGTAGCCCGACTGGTTCTGCTCGCCGTAGTCGTACATCTGGGCGATGTTCGGGTGCGACAGCGCGGCGCTGTTGCGCGCCTCGGTGCGCAGGCGCTCCAGGAAGTCCTCGTTGCCCGCGTACTCCTCGCGGAGCAGCTTGACCGCGACCTCACGCCCGAGCGCGCTGTCGTTCGCGACCCACACCTCGCCCATGCCGCCGATCGCGATCCGGCGCACGAGACGGTAGCGGTCGCCCAGCGCGAGCCCTTCCACGGGCCTCACTTGTTCAACACCGCCTCCATCACTGCCTTCGCGATGGGGGCGGCCACGGCACCGCCGGTCGCCTCGTTGCCGCGGTCGCCGCCGTTCTCCACGATCACGGCGACCGCGACCTGCGGGGCGTCGGCGGGGGCGAAGCCCGTGAACCACGCGTGCGGGGACTTTTCCGGGTCGTTCTCGGCCGTGCCGGTCTTCCCGGCGACCTGGACTCCGGGGATGCGCGCGGGCTTGCCCGAGCCGTTGTCCACGACCCCGACCATCATCGACGTGAGCTGCTGGGAGACCGTCGGGGAGACCGACGTGCGCAGGAGCGACGGCTCGGTCTGCTCGACCACGTCGAGGTCTGCTCCCCGGACCGTCTGCACGGTGTAGGGCGTCATCTGCTTGCCGCCGTTGGCGATCGCGGCCGACACCATGGCCATCTGCAGGGGCGTGACCTTGACCTCGCCCTGGCCGATCGAGGCACGCGCGAGCTCCGCAGCGTCCTCGGTGACCTCCGCGGACGGGAAACGGCTCGGCGTGACCGTCATAGGGACGGAAAGGTCCGTGTCGAACCCGAAGGCCTCGGCCTGGTCCCGCATCGCGTCGTCGCCGAGCGTGACGCCGAGGTCCGCGAACGCCGTGTTGCACGAGATCCGCAGGGCGTCCGCGAGCGTCTGCTCGCCCGTCGGCGAGCAGCGGGTGCCGCCGAAGTTCAGGAGCGTCCGCGTCGAGTTCGGGTACTGGTACTCGTCCGGGGCGGGGATCACTGTGTCCGGCGTGTACTGCCCGGACTCGAGTGCCGCCGCAGAGGTCACGACCTTGAACGTCGAGCCGGGCGGGTACGTGTTGCCCGCGATGGCCCGGTTGACGAGCGGGTCGCCGTCGGCGTTGATGAGGGACGTGTAGGCCTCGCTCGCCGCCTTGGTGTCGTGGTTCGCGAGGACGTTCGGGTCGTACGACGGCTTGGAGACCATCGCGAGGATCTTCCCGGTCGACGGCTCGATCGCGACGACCGCGCCACGCTGCTCGCCCAGCGCGTCGTACGCGGCCTGCTGGGCCGCGGGGTCGATCGTGAGCTCGACGGACGCACCCTGGGGCTTCTGGCCGGTGATCATGCCCTGGAGCCGGTCGATCCACAGCGTGCTCGCCTGGCCGTTGAGGAACGCGTTCTCGCTGCGCTCGATCGCTGACGTGCCGTTGACGATCGAGAAGAACCCGGTGACGTGCCCGAACACGGGCCCGTTGGTGTAGGAACGCTGGTAGCCGTACGGGTCGTCGACCGGGGTCGAGAGCGCGACCGACTCCCCCGCGACGACGATGGGCCCGCGGAAGTTCCCGTACTCGCGGTACACCTGTCGCTTGTTGCGCGGGTCGTTGTTGAGCGAGTCCGCCTGGACGAACTGGATGTAGGTGGTCGAGACCATGAGCGCCAGGAACATGACGAGCACGACGGTCGCCACGCGGCGCAGGGGGACGTTCACAGGTTCTTCCGCTCGGTGTCGTCGATGATCTCGGTCGCCCCGGTCATCGGGTCGCCACCGTCCTGGGGGCGGTCGGTGCGCACGACCTGCGTGGGCAGGTCCTGGGAGGGGGCGCCACGCGAAGGCCCGACGGCGGCGCTCGCCTCGCCCGCCTCGACGGCCTCCTGGGAGCCCGCGCCCACCGCGACGGGCTGAGGGCCCGTGCTCGGGCCGGTCGCCGTCTGCGACGGGGCGACCTGGCCGCGCACCGGCAGGGACGACGGACGGCGGGCGTTGTCGGAGATCCGGAGCAGCAGGCCGACCACGAGCCAGTTCGCGAGCAGCGACGAACCGCCCTGCGCGACGAACGGCATGGTCAGGCCCGTGAGCGGGATGATGCGGGTGATCCCGCCGATCACGACGAAGAGCTGCCACGCCATGACGAACGCGAGGCCGCCCGCGAGGAGCTTGCCGAACCCGTCACGCACGCCGATCGCGGTCCGCAGGCCGCGCTCGACGAGCACGAGGTACATGACGAGGATCGCGAGCAGACCCGCGAGCCCGAGCTCCTCGCCGAGCGACGTGTAGATGAAGTCCGAGTAGGCGTACGGCACGAGACGCGGATAGCCCTGGCCCCAGCCGGTGCCGGTCAGCCCGCCGTTCGCGAGCCCGAACATCCCGCCCACGAGCTGGCCCGAGCCCCCCGGGTCACGGCCGAAGATCTCCGGGGCCAGCGGGTTGAGCCACACGTCGACGCGTGCCTGGACGTGGGGGAACGCCGACGCGGCGACGACGGCACCCACGGCGAACATGCTCAGGCCGATCGCGACCCAGCTGAACCGCTCGGTCGCGATGTACAGCATGGCGACGAAGAGCCCGAAGAACAGGAGCGAGGTACCCAGGTCCCGCTCGAAGATGAGGACCGCGAGCGAGGCGGCCCACACGATGACGAGCGGGCCGAGGTCGCGTAGGCGCGGCAGCTGGAGCCCGAGGACCTTGGGGCCGGCGAGCGCGAGCGTGTCCCGGTTGGTCACGAGGTAGCCGGCGAAGAAGATCGCGAAGGCGATCTTCGCGAACTCGGCGGGCTGGAGCGACATGCCCGCGATGTTGACCCAGATGCGGGCGCCGTTGATGTTCCGGCCGATGACCGGGAGCAACGGCAGGACGACGAGCACCAGACCGACGATCATCGCCGTGTACGAGTACTTGCGCAGGGTCCGGTGGTCCTTGAGCAGCCAGACGACGCCGCACGCCGCGACGACGCCGAGCACGGTCCACATCAGCTGCTTCGTGGCGAGGTCCGACGGAGAACCCACGATCGAGCCACCGATGGCGATGCGACCGATCATCGCGAGGCCGATGCCGTTGAGCGCGACCGTGACGGGCAGGATCACCTGGTCGGCGTAGGGCGCCTTGATCCGCAGGACCACGTGCGCGCCCACGGCGAGCACCACCAGGACCAGGCTGTGCAGGAGGAAGTTGTCCGGGAGCTGGTCCATGAGCCCGAACCCGACCGAGGCGTACGAGCCGATGCCGAGAGCGAGGGCGAGCACGAGCAGGCCCGCCTCCGCCCGGCGCGACGGGCGCTTCGTGGAGGCTGCGGTGTGCGGCTCGACCGTGGCCATCAGGGCGCCGCCGGGGGAACCGTGGTGTCCGCGGGCGGGACGGCGGGATCGGCCGGTGCGACCGGGTCGACGGGCGGGACCGTCTCGGCGTCCGCGGGGGACGCGGGCTGTTCCGTGGTCTCGGTCTCGGTGTCGGTCTGGGCGTCGGCCACCAGGCGGGTCGCGCGTTCGCGCGCGTCGTCGAGGGACGTCGCGCTGATCGTCTCCTGGAGGCGGTCGACGACGTACGGCGGCAGGTCGTCGACCTTGTCCCCCGTGAGCTCGACCGGGGTCGACAGCGTGAGCGGACCTGCGCTCGTCGGGACGCCGCGGAACACCGCGACCTGGCCGTCGGAGACGCCGACGTAGTACTGGTCCTGGGTCCAGCGGTACCCGTACAGGGCGCCGGCACCGATCACGGCCAGCACGACGACGGTGACCACCGGGGCGATCCATCGTCTGGTGCGCTTGGCGGGCCGCACGTCAGAGTCGTCGCCGGCCACGACCACGGTGCCTTCCGTGCCGTCGGCGGGCGCCGGGGAGGTGTCGGTGGACTCCTCGTCCGCGGCGGCCTGCTGCTGGGCGGCGCTCGCCGTGGCGACGAGCGAGGCCGCCCGCGCGGCCGGACCGTCCTGGGCGGACGTCGGGCGGTCGCGGTCGATCGCCGCGGAGCCGACGACGACCGGCGCGGTCGAGGGCCCGGCGCCGTCGGGAAGGGTGTCCAGGTCGACGACGTCGACGACGACGACCGTGACGTTGTCCGTGCTGCCCGCGCGTAGCGCGAGGTGCAGGAGGCGCTCGGCGCACTCGTCGGTGTCCTCGACCGAGATCAGGGTCTGCTCGAGCGTCTCGAGGCTCACGAATCCCGAGAGGCCGTCCGAGCAGAGCATCCAGCGGTCACCCGGGCGGGCCTCGCGGACCGACATGTCGGGCGTCAGGTCGACGTCGAAGTCGCCGAGTACCCGCATCACGACGTTGCGCTGCGGGTGGTACTCGGCCTCCTCCGGGGTGATGCGGCCGGTGTCGACCAGGTGCTGGACGAACGTGTGGTCGGTCGTGACCTGGTTCAGGACGCCGTCGCGCAGCAGGTAGGCGCGCGAGTCACCGAGGTGCGCCATCGCGAGCGTGTTGCCGCTGCGCAGGAGGGCCGTCACGGTGGTGCCCATGCCCGCGAGCTCGGGCGTCTGCTCGCTGCGCTCGACCAGGTCGAGACGGGCGTTGTCGATCGACGACTCCAGGAGGCCGAGGGCCTCGTCCGGCCCGTGCGACTCGCCGTCGAGCGGGGCGAGGGCTGCCACGGCGAGGGACGACGCGACGTCGCCGCCGGCGTGCCCACCCATCCCGTCGGCCACGACGACGAGGTGCGGACCCGCGTAGCCCGAGTCCTGGTTGTTCGACCGGACCAGGCCCACGTCGGAGAGGGCGGCGTACTTCAGCGCGATGTTCATGCCGGGCGCTACCGCTGCAGCTCGACGATGCTCTGACCGACCCGCACGCCCACACCCGGTGGCAGGGCTTCGATACCGGTGATGCGTCGATCGTTGATGTACGTGCCGTTCGTCGAGCCGAGGTCCTCCACGTACCAGGTCCCGCCCTGGGGGAAGATCCGGGCGTGCCGGGACGACGAGTAGTCGTCGTCGAGGACGAGGGTGCAGCTGGGAGCACGCCCCAGCAGGATCGAGGAGGCCGAGAGCGGGACGGTGGTGCCGCGCAGCGGGCCGGCGGTCACGACGAGCCGTGTCGGCCCGGTCGGCGCAGGGGCCGCGGGCGTGGGAGCCGACGGAGCAGCTCCGCGCGACGGTGCGGAACCGCGCGACGGGGTGGCACCCGTGGCAGGGTGCGTCTCCTGGGTGCCCCGGCCCTTGCGCGCCGTGATCTTGGTGCCGTACAGGTCGCGTCGCAGCACACCGATCGCGGCGAACACGAACACCCACAGGAGGACCAGGAATCCCAGCCGCAGCAGGGTGAACGTCAGCTCGGTCATGCGGAGGGGATCACCAATCCTCGTTGTCGGGCGCACCCGTCCAGAACATGATGCGGGTCCGCCCGATGGTCAGGCTGTTCCCGTCGAGCAGGGTAGCGGCCGGGACCTGGTGGCCCTCGACGAAGAGACCGTTGGTCGAGCCGAGGTCCGTCGCGATCACACCGTCCGGCGTGACCCGGATCTCGAGATGGCGACGGGAGACGCCCGGGTCGTCGACCACGATGTCGGCCTCGGACCCACGCCCGATGACCGTCACGGGCCCGGTGAGCAGGTACCGCTGCCCGTCGATGTCGACCAGAGGGTGACGGGCGCTGGGCGCCGAGCTCGTCGCCGGCGCGACGTTCCCCCGCACGCTCGCGGACCGGAGCTGGAAGCGCCCGGTGTCCAGGGAGTCCTCCTGCTCGAACGACACGCTCACGGGGCCGACGAACGCGTAGTGCTGCGACGCCGCGTGCTCCGTCACGTTGGCAGCGAGCTCGTCGGCGAGCGACTCCGCCCCCCAGCCCTCGACCTGCGCGTAGTCGTCCGGCGACAGCTCGATGGTGAACTGGTTGGGCACGACCGTCCGGTCGCGGTCCACGACCGCGGCCCGGTCGTCGACCTCACGACGCAGAGCGCTCGCCAGCTCGACGGGCTTGACCTCGCTGCGCCCGACCTTGAAGGCGTTGTTGACGACGCGTTCGACGCCCTTCTCGAAACGATCCAGGACTCCCATGCCACCTCCTCCCTCATCGACGTTGCTTCGACCGGGTACACGGTCCCCGGGCAGACTACCTAGATCGTAACGACCCGGGGCCTCGCCGAGCCGGTGATCGGCTGAAGTGGACGGGGAGATCAGGGGGAGATCGGGTGCCGCGGGCGTGAGGCGGTCGCCGGAGCGGGGTACTGTTCTCTCTGGTGCAGCACCGGGCTCCGGCTCAGGTGAGGCGCCTGTGGAAGACCTCTTGGAGGTGGCCCGACGACCGATGCAGGTCTGGGTCGGCTCTCGTGATAATCTTCTGCGGCACGCGCGAGTGGCGGAATGGCAGACGCGCTAGCTTCAGGTGCTAGTGTCCGAAAGGGCGTGGGGGTTCAAGTCCCCCCTCGCGCACGTGATGTACGAAAGGCCCCGGATCGTCGATCCGGGGCCTTCGTCGTACCTGGCGGTCTGCTACCCGCCATGTTCCGTCCTGGTGGGCGTCAGCCGAACACGTGGTGGTAGAACTGCCCCACCCAGTCGGCGAACTCGGGGCTGACGTTGAGCTCCTCGTCGACGGAGTACTTGCTGAAGACGCCGTTCACCACGGTCGGGTCCTCGGCCGTGAACCACGGCCCCCCGCTGCCTCCTGCGGTGAGGTTGTCCTCCTTCGTGACGGTCGACGGGAAGGTGTCCGCGACGCGCCGTCCGAGGCTGTGCCACATGTGCTCGCCGTCGAACGGGAACCGGGGGGTCGGGCGGGCCGGGTAGCCCGTGTTGTCCCAGGTGGTGCCGGTGCTCCCCCACCGGACGCCGGCCGTGCCGACGACGTCGCCGACGCCTCGTCCGTCGCCGTCGGGGGCGACGACGCACAGCCCGAGGTCCCACGCGGACGACTCGTCCGTGGTCCACGCGCTGGGCCACACCGACCGTGTGACGGCCCACTTCTCGTAGGGGGCGGCGCCTGCCGTGTAGGCGGGGACGAAGACGATGTCGGTCGCCTGGTTGCCCCCGAGCACGAGGCAGTGCGCGGCGGTCATGATGCCGAAGCGGTGGACGACGACGGCCGACGCCGTGTGCCGCTTGCCGTCCATGACGAAGAAGAGCTTGCCGACGGTCCGCTCGGGGAAGGACTGGGGGTCCTTGACCCGGGAGGTCTGGGCCGCGCCGAGCAGGTCGAGGCGACCGCCCTCGGACGAGGCCGTGCCGGAGATCGTGCCGCCCGCGCCGGTCGAGGTGACGTCGGTGACCGCCAGGGAGTCCCGGTCGATCGTGACCGAGCGGTCGAGCGGTTCGGCCTCCTCCATCCGCTCGGGGGTCCAGTAGTCGGTGCCCTCGGCGTCGGTCGCGTGGAGTGCGCGGGCGACGTCGTCGGACTCGACGAACTCCGGCTCGTGCGTCGCGGTCAGCGCCCACGGGCCGGCCGGGTACAGGTTGGCGTCGACCGTGTACCAGACGATCGTCCAGCTGCAGCCGCGGTCGTAGTCGCTCTTGACGTAGACGTTGCCGTTGTTGCGGCCGATGATCGTGGCGCTGCGCTTCTGCCAGTCGCCGCCGTTGTCGGTCCGGTTGCAGATCACGTCCCACCCGACGATCACCTTGGAGGTGTCGCGGAACGTGAACACGTTCTCCCGCCACCCGATCTTCCAGTCGGCCGAGTAGTTCTGGGTGACGCTGGCCACGTCGATGCCCGGGGCGTCGCCGCGCTGGAACCCGTAGCCCCAGCGCACGCGGCCCTTGTCGGCGTCGAAGTTCTCCCCCTCGGCCGGCTCGGTCTTCGACGCGGCGACGACCTGGGTGTAGAACGTCTGGCGGTTGCCGACGACGTCGAGCTCGCCGAGGAGCCGCTTGGTGTCCGCCGTGAACGCCTCGATCCGGGGCTGGTCGGTCGGGAGCGACGACTGGTAGGCCTCGAGGTCCTTCTCGAGCCTGCGGAACGGGTCGTCGACGAGCTTCTTGCCGAACTCGGGGCAGGTCTTGACGCGGCTCCGGGCGAGCCAGAACTGGCCGTAGAGGTAGCCGACCTGCGAGAAGACGTCGGGGCTGATGGGCACCTCGCCCGAGATCGACGGGTCGATCATGCGGTAGGCCATGAGGTAGGACTCGAGCGGGGCGGGCGTCTGGGCCCCGTTGAACCAGGGCAGGAGCGTCGAGACGATGGTCTCGGCCGTCCAGGTCGATCCCGACGGCGGGTCGGGGAAGCTGCCCTTGACCCCGCGTGCCGTGATGTGGATGCTGACGTTCGCGCCGTGCTCCGAGGCGACCTTCTCGAACTTCGAGCTTCCCTCGGTGCTGAACACCTGGGGGACCTCGGCGGCCACGGCCGCTGAGAACTTCGTGCGCTGCTCGGTGCTCGTGAACCGGCACTGGTAGGTGACGTACAGCGAGGAGCCTGAACGGTAGCCGGCCACGAAGTAGTCGCCGTACTTCTCGCGGAAGCCCGGTCCGGGCTGGACCGCGAGCTCGTACGACGGGGCGAGCGAGTACTGGCCGTCCTCGACGGACACCTCGGCGACGAGGGTCACCGCGAGGTCGGAGACGGCGAGCTCGTCGAGGAACGAGGTGCTGGCGCTGACCGTGATGCCCTCGATGTTGTACGAGCCCTTCAGCGAGGCGCTGATGAGGGTCTGGACGTCGCTCTCCGCCTGGATGAACGAGTACATGAACTCGGGGTTCTGGGTCGTGCTGGGCGTGACGGTGAACGGCTTGACGGCCGAGGCGCGGAGCTGGCCGGTCACGGCGTCGACGCCGAGGCCCGGCTTGTAGCTCGGCTGCCAGGGCTGGCCGACGACCGTGGTGTTGAGGAGCGTGGTCGGTTGCGTGTTCGATACCTGTCTCATCATCGATCCCCTTGCGTGTTCGAGTGACTACGGATGGTCGTGCTCAGCTCGTCATCGATGCATCACCGGTCCCCTGGTCCGGGTGGGTGCGAGGGCCTCGTCGTCGCCGCCTCCGAGGGGGCGGTGGTGCGGGAGCCTCGCGCACGTCGTCGTGCGTTCCTCACTCTGCTCGACGGCGTCAGGTGTCGTCCTCACCAGAATTGGTGAACTGTGCCGGGGCGTCGTGGAGCCAGGTCATGTGGCCGGAGCGACGGGCGACGGCCACCGCCTCGAGCTGGGACCGCACCTGGAGCTTGGTCAGGATCGACTTGATGTGGCTGCGGATCGTGTGGGTCGAGAGGTAGCGCTGGTTGCTCATCTGCGCCGCGCTGAAGCCGGCGATCATGCCGCGCAGGATGCCGCTCTCGGCGGCGGTCAGGCGGCCCAGGCCGGCGCTCTCGTCGCGTCGCCGCTGCAGCGTGCGGGAGAACGCGACGGCCTCGTGCTCGGTCCGGCCGGGTGTCAGGTGTGCCCTCTCGACGAGCCGGAGCAGCGAGAGCAGGGACGCGGACTGGTTGAGGACCGTGGCGCCCCGCCCGTGCAGCGTGAGGAGGACCGACACGGATCGCACCGAGCCGACGCAGACGCAGGTCGTGAGCGACCCGGACGTGGGCAGGCCCATCCGGGGGTTGCCGTCGTCGTCCTCGATGACGACGACCGCCCTCGTCCGCAGGTGCGTGGGGTCGGCTCGGGAGACGGTGTGCAGGTCGGCCGTCCACCCGCGGGCCACGAGTCCGGCGTGGAGCGCGGGGCCGAGGGCGGTCCCGTGCGGCGCGATGACCGTGATGCTCGGCCGCGAGTTCTCCACGGTCGTCTTTCTGGCACGGGTCGTGAGGGTCGGCAACCGCGGGCCGGGCCTGTCTCGGGGGACCCGCACCGTCATACCTAGATCTGCTAGGTTAGTTACCCCTAGCAGTCCTAGGTATTGGAGCACCATGCACATCGACAAGGACCTCGTCGCCGCCTCGGCCACGCCGCTCGTCCTCGGCATCCTCGCGGACGGGGAGTCGTACGGCTACGCGATCGTCCGACGCGTCAACGAGCTCTCGGGCGGTCACATGCAGTGGACCGACGGGATGCTCTACCCCCTGCTCCACAGGCTCGAACGCCTCGGGTTCGTCGAGGCGACGTGGGGAGTGTCCGACGTCGGGCGGCGGCGCAAGCACTACGCCCTGACGCCCGCCGGCCACCAGGCGCTCGCCGAGCGCCGCGCGCAGTGGCAGGTCGTCGCCGACGCGCTCCAGCAGGTGTGGAAGGACATGGGCGACGCCCAGTCACCCCGCGCCGTGGCCGAGGGGTGGGCATGATGGCCGGCACCCCGGAGCTCGAGGCCCAGATCGACCAGTGGCGCAGCTACGTCCAGCGCCGTCAGGCGATCTCCACGGCCGACGTCGACGAGATGGAGGACCACCTGCGGGAGCAGGTCGCCGACCTGACCGCGACGGGCCTCGACGACGACGAGGCCTTCCTGGTGGCCGTCAAGCGCATGGGCAACCTCGACGAGGTCTCGCGCGAGTTCGCCCGCGAGCACTCGGACCGCCTGTGGAAGCAGCTCGTGCTCGTCCCGGACCCAGGCACCACGGGTCGTGGCGGGAGCTCGTGGCGCGAGCTCGCCGTCGTCCTCGCGCTCGCGGTCGGGGCCGGCGTCGCGGTCAAGATCGCCTCCGGGCTGATCGGCGACGAGACGGTCCTGATGCGCAACATCAGCCTGCTCGTCCTCCCGTTCCTCGCGGGCTACTTCGCCTGGAAGCGCCGCCTCACGTGGGGCGTGGGCGCGATGCTCCTGGTCCCGTTCGCGGTGCTCGCGGTCGTGCTCAACGTCTACCCGTTCGAGGCGGACGGATCGACCCTGCTCCTCGCCGCCCTGCACGCCCCCGTCGTCCTGTGGGCGCTCGTGGGGATCGCGTACGTCGGCGGGCGCTGGCGCTCGGACAGCGGCCGCATGGACTTCGCCCGGTTCACGGGCGAGCTGGCGATCTACTTCACGCTCCTCGCCCTGGGAGGCGGCGTCCTGCTGGGCCTCACGTTCGGGACCCTGAACATCGTGGGGATCGACCCCGAGCCGTTCTTCGAGGGCTGGGTCCTGCCCTTCGCGGTGCCCGGGGCGCTCGTCGTCGCGGCCTGGCTCGTCGAGGCCAAGCAGAACGTGGTCGAGAACATCGCACCCGTCCTGACCCGCGTCTTCACGCCGCTGACGATCGTCATGCTGCTCGTGCTGTTCGTGGTCCTCGCGACGGCCGGCTCCCTGCTCGACACCGACCGCGGCCTCCTCATCCTCATGGACGCGATCCTGGTCCTCGTCCTGTGCCTGCTGCTCTACTCGGTCTCCGCACGCGACCCGCTCTCGCCGCCCCACCTGTTCGACGCGCTCCTGCTCGCCCTGGTCGTCGCGGCGTTCGCGGTCGACGCGGTCGCGCTCACCGCGATGCTGACCCGCATCGCCGAGTTCGGGTTCAGCCCCAACAAGGTCGCGGCCCTGGGGCTCAACCTCCTGCTGCTCGTGCACCTCGTGGGGTCGGCGCTCCTGCTCACGGGGTTCCTGCGGGGACGGCGCCCGTTCGCCGCTCTCGGACGCTGGCAGACGCAGTTCCTGCCGGTGTACGCCGTGTGGGCGGCGGTCGTGGTCGTGGCGTTCCCGCCGGTCTTCGGGTTCGTCTGACGGGCGGCCCGACGGCGCAGGGCGACCCTGCGCCGTCGGGCTCGGAGGAACACGTGACGGACGGACTTCCTTCCTCTCCCCCGGTGTGTGACAGTGGGCCGGATGCCCCGGGCGCGCCCGCGCCCGTGCTGCTCGCACCGGTCCTGCGACCGGTGCACCCCCGACAGCACCGCAGGACACTGGAGGAGCCATGACCGACGTGCACGTGCCCGTCGCCGCCGACCACGTCGTGACCGTCGACGCCGAGGGGAACCGGACCGGGACCTTCGCGCGCAGCGACGTCCACACCACGGAGACGCCGCTGCACCTCGCGTTCTCCTGCTACGTGCTCGACGGCGCAGGTCGCCTCCTCGTGACGCGTCGCGCCCTGTCGAAGCGCACGTGGCCGGGCGTGTGGACCAACTCGTTCTGCGGGCACCCGCGCTGGACGGAGACGACCGAGGAGTCCATCACGCGGCACGCCGCGCACGAGCTGGGCCTGCGGATCGAGGGCCTCGAGGTCGCCGTGCCGGGGTTCCGGTACCGGGCCGTGGACGCGTCGGGCGTGGTCGAGAACGAGATCTGCCCCGTGTACGTCGCGCGCGCCGCCAGCGACGTGACGGCCAACCCGGACGAGGTCGCCGAGCTCGAGTGGGCCGCGCCGGGCGCGCTGGGGAGCGCGGTCGACGCGACGCCGTGGGCGTTCAGCCCGTGGATGGTCCTGCAGGTCGCGGCGCTCCGCGACGCGGCGAGCAGGCCCGACGGCGCCGTCTCGCCCCTGCTGACCGAGGTCGCCGCGGCTCTGGGCTGAGCGGCTTCAGCCGACCCGGGAGCGGACCTGGACGCTCGCCGAGCGCAGCTTCTCGGGCAGGTGCAGGTGGTCGGCGTCGGCGACGCTCACGCGCAGCCGACGCGCCGGCAGGGCGTGCGGCAGAACGAGCTCGGCCCCCGGCTGACCCGACCGGTGCAGCGCCGCGGCGAGCTCGCGCACCAGGATCTCCTGGCGCCGCGCGCCCCGCACCGAGAACACCCACAGGTCCTGCTTCTCGGGCCGGGGCTGCCACGTCCCGGTCCGGGTGAACGCTCGGGAGTCCTCCGCCGTCGGCCCCACGAACGTCACGGACCGCAGCGACCACAAGGCCGTCCGGTTGGTCGCCGACGCTCCCTGGTCGGCCTTGAGCAGCGTCACCGGACGCTGGGTCCCGACGATCGCCGAGACGCTCGGCACGACGACGTCCGCGTACGGCACGGCATAGGGCGTCATGAACGGCCCGAACGAGCCCACGACGAGGCCACGTTCGAGCACGAGGAGCTTCTCGCTCGCGACGAACCGCAGGACCACGGCCAGGACCAGGCCCATCGCGAGGGCGAATCCGATCACCTCGACGACGCGCCCGTTGAACGCCACGACCGCGACGAGCAGGGAGAAGACTCCCGCCACGGTACCGATCGCGCGCGCCGAGAGCGTGCAGGACTCGACGTGCCGCAGCTCGCCGAGGGTCGACCGGTGGCGGTCCACGACGGCACGGACCTTGTGGGTCGCGCGGTCGCTGAGGGGGTGGGGTGCGGGGCTCAGGGGAATCCTCGTGTCGGGTGGTGGTGTGGCGTGGTGCCGGCGCACGAAAATACCGCTTTGTCGCGTTGTGTGCCACGGGCATCCGCCCTGGACCCCGGCACGGTGCGGGTCGTCGTGGGGCGGGCGTGCCGTTTCGACCGAGCACGCTCTGCCGGGGGACAATCGACGCATGTCTGAAGCCGGAGTCCTGCCCGTCCCCGACCGCGCCGCCCCGTTCGAGGCGCACGTCGAGTGGGCGCGGGCGACCCCGGTCGTGGGCTTCGACCTGTCCCCGATCGACGACCGCTGCATCGAGGACCCTCTGCCCTGGGACTACCTGGTGCTCGCGCGCGAGCTCGTCGGCAGCGGTCGAGGTCCGGTCCTGGACCTGGGGACAGGTGGTGGCGAGGCGTTCGGCTCGCTCGCGCCCTTGCCGGAGGGTTCGGCCGCGACGGAGGGCTGGCCTCCGAACGTCCCGGTGGCCCGACGGCGCCTCGAACCCCTGGGCGTGGACGTCCGGCAGGTGGGGAGCAGCAAGGGCGAGGGCCTCATGCTGCCGTTCCTCGACGGCCGGTTCGCGGTCGTGCTCGACCGGCACGAGGAGTTCGAGCCGTCCGAGGTCCTGCGCGTCCTGGAACCGGGAGGCGTGTTCATCACGCAGCAGGTCGACTCCCGGGACGGTATCCGGGTCAACACCGCGCTCGGCGCACAGCTCCCCTGGGACCCGGACGACGTGACGCTCGAGGGCGCCGTCGCCGACCTGGCCGAGGCCGGCTTCGTGATCGACGTGGCGCGCGAGCACGTCGGGACCCGGCACTTCCACGACCTGAGCTCGCTGCTCTGGTACCTCAAGGTCATCGCGTGGCAGGTCCCGGAGATCGCGAGCCTGTCGTCCGAGGCGATCGGGCGGTACGAGGCCCCGCTGCGTGCGCTGCACATGCACTTCGCGGCGGGCAACGACTTCGTGGACGAGGCGCCGCGGTTCCTCGTGGTGGCGCGCAAGCCGTTCTGACCGCCGAGGGGACGTTGGGACCCGCCGAGGGTGACGGCGACTTCCCTACCTGGCCCTACCTGGCCGGCCGGTACCCTGCTCGTCGTGAACGAGGTCAGGTTCGTCGGTGACACCACGCTGGCGCGACGGACGGCGTGGGTCGTGACCGCGGCAGGTTGCGTGCCGCTCCTGCTCGCGGGGATTGCGGTCATGGCGTGGCAGCTCGCGCAGACCAACGACTGGCAGACCGGGATGCGGAGCTTTCACACAGGCGACCCGTTCCCGTGGTTCTGGGTCGTCCCGTCGGTGGCCCTGTCCGCGTGGCTGACGGTCCCTGCCATCCGGGCCTGGCGCCGCGTGCGTGGACTCGTGGCCCACGACCGATCACGTTCGTCGGCCTGACGGGACGTCTCTCGGTCCAGCCGCAGAGGGCGCCTTCGACCAGGGCGTGAAGAAGCCCGCGGGCCGGTGGATTCCTCCACCCGTCGCGCTGGACAAGGGCGCGACTCCCGCGGGCTCCGGTGGTTGCTCGGTTCTCGCCGGTCGTGGGTGACGTGACGGTCACCTGTCGGCCGCGGGTTCCTCGCAAGGTCCGTTGCTCGATGGCACGACTAGCGTGCAACCACCTCATGTGTCCGAAGATTCTTCACTTCGTGGACCACCTCCTTTCCCATGTACGGACGACGCTACGCCTGCCGTCCGCAGGGTCGCCAGGGTTTTTCTCGACAGGTTCGGACCCGTCACCCTCGGCCGCCAGATCGGACGGCCCTGTCCTTGCCGCGGAACGTCGCGTTGACCGTGGACAGCGTCGCGGGCAGGACGAACGCGCCACCGACGCCCTGGATCAGGCGCGCCACGACGAGGGTCCCGGCGTCGTCGGCCTGCGACGCGAGGAGGCTCCCCGCGAGGAAGACCACGACGCCCCCGAGCAGCATGTTCCGCCGCCCCAGGCGGTCACCCAGGCGCCCCGTGGTGAGCAGGAGCGCCGCGAACACGACCGAGTAGGACGCGTTGACCCACTGCGCGTCGCCCAGGTCGAGGTGCAGGTCCTCGATGATCGTCGGCAGCGCGACGCCCACGATCGTCCCGTCGAGCACGATCATCGACAGCGCCGTGGCGAGGACGAACAGCCCGGCCCACCGGTGGTCCGGGGCGACGGGGCCCTGCGCGGTGCGCGGGGAGGAGGGCTGGCCCGTCCCGTCCGACTGCGTGCTCATGGACGCTCCTTCGAAGCGGTGCTGCGGTGCGCAGCCCTGGCTGGGCGGTCAGGCAGGGAGGAGGCGGTCCCACTCCTCGGGGTAATCGTCGAGCCACTCGGCGAAGCCCTGTGCGGGCCGCCCGGCGAAGCGTTCGACGACGTCGCTCACCCCGGCCAGCTCGCCCGTGGCGATCGCGGTGTAGGACGAGACCCAGCCGTCGACCTCGAACGGTGGCGCGGCGTAGACGGCGCGCGACGCGTATGCCTCCTCGACCGTCTCCGGGTGGTACGTGATGGTGCGGCCCGTGACGCCGGAGAGCACGCTCGCGACCTCGGTGAGGGTCAGCGCCTCGGGGCCGGTCACGTCGTACGTCTTCCCGTCGTGCGCGTGGGGGCGCTCGTCGAGGAGGATCGCGGTCGCGACGTCGGCGATGTCGTCGTGCGACACCGACGCGAGCCGCCCGTCGCCGCCCGGGCCGCGGATGACGCCGTCGTCCCCGACCATGTGGACCAGGCCCTGGTGGTAGAGGTTGTCGCGCAGGAACGTGTACTTCAGGCCGGTGCCCTTGATGTACTCCTCGGTGTGCCAGTGGTCGCGTGCGAACGTGAACGTGGCCTCGGGGGCCGCGCCCACGAACGACACGTAGACGATGCGTTCGACGCCCGCGGCGACGGCCGCGTCCACGGCTGCCCGGTGCTCGGCGACCCGGTCGGGCGCCTCGCGCGCCGAGACGAGGAAGACCGAACGGGCGCCCCGGAAGGCGCGGACCATGCGCTCGGTGTCGGTGTACCCGGCGGTGACCGCGACCTCGGAGTCGGGCAGCGGGTCGCCGTCGGGCAGGCGCGGCGTCCGGGAGGTGTCCCGCACCACGAGGCGCTGGGCGGCTCCCTCGGCGGCGAGCCGGAGCGCGAGCTTCGATCCGAGCTGCCCGCTCGCGCCGGTCACCGCGACGATCCCCGAGTCCGTCCTGATGGTCATGCGTCCACGGTAGGCCGGGCGCGCGGGAAGTGCCCGACGGCGGGACGACGGTCGCGAGACGGGTCGGTGCGTCCGAGACAGGTCTCCCGGGCGTCGGTCGACCCACCCGTCTCGTGCGGGACCACCCGTCTCGTCACGCAGGCGGGGCAGGGCGCACGGTTCGGGCAGACTGGTCGGGTGACGACTTCCCACGACGCGACCCCCGATCCCGGCCACGGCCCCTACCGCGTGATGACGGTCTGCACGGGCAACATCTGCCGCTCGCCCATGGCGGAGATCGTGCTGCGCGACCGGTTCGAGGCCGCGGGGCTGGGCGGGCGCGTGGTCGTGGACTCGACGGGCATCAGCGCGGAGGAGCACGGCAACCCGGTGGACCGCCGTGCGCGCCGCGTCCTGGCCGAGCACGGGTACGACACGGGCGACGGCCACCACGCCCGCCAGGTCCGCGCGAGCGACCTCGTCTCCCGCGACCTGGTGCTGCCGATGACGTCGCAGCACGCGCGTGCCCTGCGCCGGATGCACGGCGACGGGAACGTGCGCATGTACCGGACGTTCGACCCGGCGGCGCCCGTCGTCCCGCGGGAGCGGGCCGAGCGCGACGAGCACCTGCTCGACATCGACGACCCCTGGTACGGCGGTATGCAGGACTTCGAGGACTGCCTAGCGCAGGTCGAGGCCGCCGCGGACGGCGTGGTCGAGTTCGTGCGCGGGGAGCTCGCGCGACGTCAGGCCTGAGGCGATCGCGCCCGGGCGGCCCACCCGCGCACGCTCGCGCCCACGGCCCCCGCCGCCGAGCGTGCCCACCGGACCGGCGCCCACGCGCCGACCCCGGTCGTCTCGGTCCGCGCCTCGTCCGACCCGGGCTCCGCCGCGGACTCCGGCTCGGGCACGTACCCGTGCACCCACGTGGCGATCTGCTCGTAGGCCGCGGCCCGGGCGGGAGCGGCCGAGAGCACCACGTCGTGCAGAGCCCCCTCGATGCGGGCGAGCAGGACGAGGCTCCCGAGGTCGGTCGACCGCCGCGCGATCCCGACGACGTCGAGGGCCGTGTCGCTGTGCATCATCTCGGGGGTCCAGCGGGGCAGGAGCGTGCTGCTCGTGGACAGCAGCACGAGGACGGGCACGGCGATCCCGAGCCCCAGCTCGACCGCCGCCTGCCCGTGCAGGACCGCGTTGAGCCAGCCCCCGTGCACGACGAACCCGCGCACGGGACGCCACGCGAGGTCGTAGTCCCACTCGCCGTCGAGCGTCCTGGACACCGAGCGCGTGTAGAAGCCGAGGTCGACCTGGGGCAGGGGGACGCGCGGGTCGAGCCGCGCCTGGAGCGCGATCGCGGGGGCGAGCACCTTGCGCCCGATGTCGCGCGCCTGGAACTCGAGCCACGGGCTGTTGAGGACGAGCCCTGCGACACGGCCCTGGTTGCGCGCGGTCCACAGGCTCAGCGTGAGCCCGCCCGTGGAGTGGCCCATGAGGACCAGGCCGCGCTCGCGCATCACGGGGTCGGCGGTCAGGACGCCGTGCCCCATCGCGGCGAGCGCGGCCTCGATGTCCTCGTCGTACGTCGCGAGGCTCGTGACGAACCCGGGGGTCTGGCCCGGGCGCAGGCTGCGGCCGTACTTGCGCAGGTCGAGCGCGAAGAACCGCGCGCCCTGGGCCTCCCAGAAGTCCGCGAGCCCGGTCTGGAAGAAGTAGTCGGACCAGCCGTGCACGTACAGGACGTCGATCCCGCGGTCGCGCACGCCCGCGGGGCGCGCTCCTCCGTGGAGCGTGTCGCCGGCTGTGCCGCCCTCTGCGTCCCGACGGCGGCGCACCAGCGTCGCGACGACCTCGCCCTCGTCGTCGGGGTCGAGGGGCAGGGTGAGCTGCTCGAACCCGTCGAGGACGTCGGGCGCCCAGCCCGTCGGCTCGGCGGTCGGGGCGGTGGGTTCGGGCATGTCCCGAGGGTAGGAGCCGGTGGGTGGGAGCGCTCGCCGGGAGCGGGTGGTTCAGGTCGCCTCGGTGCCGCCCGCCGGTCCGCCCGGCCGACGGCGCCACCACCGCCGGGCGCCCGTCGCGCCCGAGCCGTCGGCCGCCCGGGGCGAGCGGTCCCGGGGTGAGCCGTCCCGGGAGGTGCGCGGCGCCGTCGGGCCGGAGGACGACGCAGCGCTGCGGGCCGCCCGCCGTTCGCGCCAGAGCGACACCTCCTCCTCGACGTCCCGCAGGGGCGTGACCACGGGCGGGCCGCCCAGGAGCTGGCGCCGCGCGTCGACCACGCGCGCGTTGAACTCCGCGAGGACCTCCCGCACCGACTCCTCCGAGAACTGGCGGTCGAGCTCGTCGCGCAGCCGGGCGTCGTCGGCCCGCAGCTGCGCCGGCGGCAGGATGCCCGTGATCTGCTCGCGCTCGACGAGGTTCTTGAGCCACCAGTCGGGGTCGTACCGCGCGCCCAGGCCAGGGATGGGCTTGCCCGCGAGCGGCAGGTCGTCGAACTCGCCGCGGGCCATGGCCTGGCGGACCAGCTCGTCGACCCACTGGCCACGGTTCTCGAGCGGGAGCCGTGCGCGCGCAGGGCCGTCACCGTCGGCGGCGCCCTCCTGGGCGGGCTCCTCGGCTGCAGCCTCCGCCGCCTCGAGCGCGGCCTCGCGGTCCACGCGGTACTGCGCGGCCCGGCGCACCGGGTCGTCCTCGGTCATCGGGTCCTCCCACGGTCGGCGCTGGACGGGTGCTGCTCCCATCCTCGCCGATCGCGGGCGTTGTACGCTGAGCCGCCCGGCCTCTTCCGACCGGGTGTGCTCGTCATCGGTGAAGAAGCAGCCGGGACTTGTCGGCAGCGCGCTGCCATGAACGGCCCGCACCTTGCGGGAGGGGAGCTGCACATGACCCAGAGCACGGACGAAGAACTTCTCAGCCCGGCCGAGACGATCGACCTCGAGAACTGCGCGCGCGAGCCCATCCACATCCCCGGACGCATCCAGCCCCGCGGGGCGCTGCTCGTGGTGCGGGAGTCCGACGGCCACGTGGTGCAGTGCTCGACCACCGTGCGCGAGGTCCTGGGACGAGACACCGAGGACGTGCTCGGCGCCCACCTGTCCGAGGTCCTGGGCGCCGACGACGGCACGAGGCTCCTCACGCACGTCGCCCAGCACCCCGACCTCGCGCCGCACAACCCCGTCGAGATCCGCACGGGGACGGCCCGCGAGGCCGCGACCGACGCGATCCTGCACCGCCCGCCGCTGCCGGCCGACGCCGAGCCCGTCGTCGTGATCGAGCTCGAGCCCGCCGTCGTACGCCCCCTCAGCTTCCCCAACACGTACCAGGCCGTGCGCGCGGCGCTCGCGGACCTCGACCGGGCCGGGACGCTGCCCGCGCTGTTCGGGACCGCGGCGCAGCACGTCCGGCACCTGACGGGCTTCGACCGCGTGATGATCTACCGCTTCGACGCCGACCACAACGGCGAGGTCGTCGCCGAGGCCAAGCGCGAGGACCTCAACTCGTTCTACGGGCTGCACTACCCCGCGACCGACATCCCGCGCCAGGCCCGCGCGCTGTACGAGAAGAACTGGATCCGGCTGATCGACGACGTGGGCTACGTGCCGTGCGACGTCGTCCCGACCGACCTCCCGACCACGGGGCAGCCGCTCGACCTCACCTACTCGACGCTGCGCAGCGTCTCCCCGATCCACCTCGAGTACCTCGCGAACATGGGCGTGGGCGCGTCGATGTCGATCTCGCTGCTTCGCGACGGGAAGCTCTGGGGCCTCATCGCGTGCCACCACTACTCCGGGCCGCACCACCCGCCCTACGCGGTGCGCGCGGCCGCGGAGTTCCTGGGCGCCGCGCTGTCGGTGCTGCTCGTCGCGCAGAGCGAGGAGGACCGCCTGGCCGCGTCGCGCGCGTCGGCGCGCCTGCTCGCGGGCCTCGTGGCGGACAGCCGCGACGAGGACACGTCGCTCGTCGAGGCGCTCACGGCAGACGGTCGGCTGCTCGACCTCGTGGGCGCCGACGGGGCCGTGGTTCTCGCCGAGGGGCGCTCGGCCTCGCTCGGGCACGTGCCCGACGACGCAGGGGTCGCCCTGCTCGCCGGGTGGTTCGCGGAACGGCTCGCCGCCGCGGACGACGAGGTCGTCGCGATCGACTCGCTGCGCGTGGCCGCCCCGGACCTCGCGGAGCGCCTGCCCGACGTCGCGGGGGTGCTGGGCGCGCACCTCAACGACGGTCAGGTCGTGCTCTGGCTGCGCGACGAGGTGCTGCGCAGCGTCGACTGGGGCGGCGACCCGCACAACAAGGCCATCGCACGCAGCGAGGGCGACACGGTCCGGCTCAGCCCTCGCAAGTCGTTCGAGCGCTGGCGCGAGGTCGTGAGCGGCCACAGCGAGCCCTGGGCCGAGGACGCCGTCGAGACGGCCGGAGCCCTGCGCAGCCACCTCGTCGAGGCGCTCTACCTGGCCGGGCGCCGGGACGTGCGTGCGGCCGAGGCCCTGCAACGGAGCCTCCTCCCCGCATCGCTGCCGGACACACCGGGCTGGACCGTCACCGCGCGGTACGAGCCGGCGGGCGGAGGTTTCGTCGGCGGCGACTGGTACGACGCGCTGCGCCTGCCCTCGGGCGCGCTCGGGCTCGTCGTCGGGGACGTCACGGGCCACGGGCTCCAGGCAGCCGCCTCGATGGGTCAGCTCCGCAACACGTTGCGCGCCGCGCTCGTGCAGGCCGGGACCGCGCGCGGGGCCGTCGAGCAGGTCGCCGAGACCGTGCGATGGACCATGCCGGGGCAGATCGCGACGCTCGTCGTCGCGGTCGTCGACCTCGACGAGGGCTCGGTCGAGTACGTGACGGCCGGGCACCCACCGCCCTTCTTCCTCGTGCCGGGCGAGGGCGTCGTGTGGGGCCGGCTGCTGGGCGGTCCGCCGCTCGGGCTGGGAGCGCTGCGGTTCGAGGCCGGGACCACGTCGATCGCGCCCGGCGGTGCCCTCGTGCTCTACAGCGACGGGCTCTTCGAGCGCCGGGACGAGTCGCTCAAGGTGGGCCTTCGCCGGCTCGCCGGGACCTTCGCCGAGCACGTGGGCGACGTCGACGCCGTGCTGCGCGCGACCCGGGACCCCGCGTCGGAGGACGACGCGACGCTGCTGGTGCTGCGCCGTCGGGCGCAGGACGAGGCAGAGGACGAGTCCGGGGACGACTGAGGGCCGACCTGCGCCTCGCGCAGACCGGCCCTCAGCGGGAGCGAGCGGTCAGGGGACCGCCGCGACAGGTGTGGGAGCCCCCACCGCCTCGCGTGGTACGCCGAGGCGGGCCCAGACGTGCTTGCCGTCCGCGACGAACCAGCCCACGTCCAGGGCGATCCGCTGCGCGAGCACGAGCCCGAAGCCGCCGTCGCCCGGCAGGCGAGGCGCCGCGACCACGGGGGCGCGGCTCGTGTCCTGGTCGATCACGTCGACGATGTACTCCTCGCCGTCGGTCAGGAGCTGGACCGTCGTCGGCGGGCGCCCGTGGCGCAGCGCGTTGGTCGCGAGCTCGCTCGCGACGAGCACGATCTTCTCGGGGACCTCGGCGAGGGCGCCGTCGGGGGCGAGCGGTCGCCCCGTCAGCTCGAGGTGGAGCGAGGTACGCAGCGTCGAGAGCTCGTCGATCGAGTCGAGCTGCCAGACGCGGACCACGTGGAAGTTCTCGGGCGGACGGGACGAGGCGATCGAGGTGTCCAAGAGGTTCCTCCGATGGGTCCGGTGGGGTGTGCGGTGGGACAGGTGCGACGACGCGGCCGGGGATGGTGGCCGGGGCGCCGGGAAAGGTCAGTCGACGAGCGTGAACTGGGTCAGGACGCCGCTGATCTCGAGCAGGTCCTTGATGCGCTCAGGGACACCGACCAGGACCGGGGCCTCGCCACCGGCCAGGAGGGACAGGTACAGCAGCCGCAGCCCGCCCGAGTCCATGAACGTGACGTCGGACAGGTCGATCGTCACGGGGCCGTCGGCGCGCTCGAGCGAGCGGACGAGGTCACCCTCGGAACGGTCCTGGACCGCGGCGTCGACCTCGCCCCACATCGTCCATCGAGGTCCGGAGTCGTCGATGCGGACTCCCCCTTGCGTCGTGTGCTCCGGCACTGCTCGCCTCTCGATCGTGACCTGCGGGACGTCGTCCCCGGTCTCTCGACGACCGGGACCGTGCCAGGTTACGGAACTTCCGTCGCGGTTTCCTTCCAGGACTCGCTCCGTCACCGGACCTGCACAGTTCACCCGGTGCTCCTCGGGCCCCACGAGGCCCGGAACGACGGGCATGATGGCCTCATGAAGGTCTCGCGCAGGTCGCACGTCCCCCCGTTCGCCGTCATGGAGGTCCTCGCCGCGGCGAACGCGCGCCGCGACGCGGGCGAGTCGGTCCTCAACCTGTGCGCCGGGGAACCCGCGACGGGGGCGTCCGACGTCGTGCGGCGCCGGGCGATCGAGCTGCTCGAGGCGGGCGACCTCGGCTACACCGAGGCCCTGGGCGTGCCCGCGCTGCGTCAGGCGATCGCCGAGCACTACGGGCGTACCTACGGCGTGCACGTCGACCCGTCGCGCGTCGCGGTGACCACGGGGTCGTCGGGCGGCTTCATGCTCGCGTTCCTCGCCGCGTTCGACGCCGGCGACCGCGTCGCCCTGGCCCGCCCCGGGTACCCCGCGTACCGGAACATCCTCGCGGCCCTGGGGTGCGAGGTCGTCGAGCTCGACTGCGGCCCCGAGACCCGCTACCAGCCCACCGTCTCCCAGCTCATGGAGGCGTACTACGAGGGCGGCCTCGACGGCCTCGTCGTCGCCAGCCCGGCGAACCCGACCGGGACGATGATCCCGCCGGCCGACCTGGCCGAGCTCGCGGCCTGGTGCGCCGACCACGAGGTGCGCCTCGTCAGCGACGAGATCTACCACGGCATCGTCTACGCCGACCCTGCGTCGGAGGCGGGCGAGACGGCGACCGCGGCCCGGTACCTCGACGGCGGTGCGGTCGTCGTGAACTCGTTCTCCAAGTACTGGGCCATGACCGGGTGGCGGCTCGGGTGGCTCGTGCTGCCCGAGGACCTCGTGGCCCCGGTCGACGCGCTCGCGGGCAACATCGCGCTGAGCCCGCCCGCGCTCGCGCAGCACGCGGGCGTCGCTGCCCTGTCCCCCGAGGGGTATGCGGCCGCGCTGGCGAACGTCGCCCGGTACGCGGACTCGCGTGCGCTCGTGCTCGACCGGCTCGACGACCTGGGCTGGGACCCGGTGGCCCCGGCGGACGGCGCGTTCTACGTCTACGCGAACGTCGCGGAGTCGGGGCTGGACTCGGTCACGTGGTGCGAGCGGCTCCTGGCCGACACGGGGGTCGCGCTCACCCCGGGGACGGACTTCGACGGCGTGCGCGGCCACGAGTGGGTCCGGTTGTCGTTCGCCGCCGCACCGGAGGTCGTGGCCGAGGCGGTGGACCGGATCGTCGCGTGGCGGGCGGCGGGCTACCGGCGGGTGTGAGGAGCGGTCAGGCCGCCAGGTCGACGGCGCGTGCGTGGGCGGCAGGCACCTCGAGAGGGACGACGACGGCCTCGGTCGCGCGGCGGCGTCGGGCCTTGACGAGCACCACGATGGCCTGACCGCCGATGACGATCCAGACCACGTTCGCGACGGCCGAGGGCCACACGCCGTTGACCGCGGCGACCAGGCACATGAGGCCCGCGCCCACGAAGTTCGTGAGCTGGAACCGCAACGAGTCCCCCGACCAGCGACCACGTGTGACCATCGCGTACGCCGTGACGGCCGCGATCGCGCCGATCCATCCGAGCGGGGTCACGACCAGGTCGACGAGGGCGGGGGAAGCGGACATGGCGGTCTCCGGGCAGGGGTCAAGAAGGGATCGGGGAGGGGGGTCCTGGTGGGAGCTGCGACGCTGCAGCGACCAGGTGGATTGTGGGCGCCAGCCCCTTTTGAGGAGGACCAGCCGGCGCCACGTCACAAGTGTGACCCCGAAAATCATTCAGCACAATTGAAGAACTCTGACGTGGCCGTTTAGCATCTCTACATGGCCACGGACCCACGAAGACTTGGTTTCCTGCTTGCCGTGCACCGGGCCGGAGGTGTCCTGGCGGCAGCCGACCTGCTGCACGTGACGCCCTCTGCCGTGTCTCAGCAAATAGCGCGTCTGGAGGCCGAGGAGAAGGTCCAGGTCCTCGACCGGGGGCCCCGTGGCGTGACCCTGACGCCCGCAGGCCGCATCCTCGCCGAGGCCGCCGAACGCATCGAGTCCGAGATGGTCGAGGCCCGCAAGGCCATCGTCGCGATGAGCGAGGAGATGACGGGGACGGTGTCGGTCGGGTCGTTCCAGACGGCGATCCGCGCGGTCGTCGGACCCACGTTCGCGTCGCTCGAGTCGCGCTACCCCGGCGTCGAGCTCGACGTCCAGGAGCTCGAGCCCGCGGAGGCCCTGCGGCTCCTGCGCAGCGGCGACCTGGACGTCGTCCTCCTGGAGCGCGACGAGGACGCGGACTCCCCCGCGCCGCGCGGCATGCGCGAGGTCCCTCTGCTCGACGAGCCGTGGCGCGTCGTCGTACCCGCGACGTTCCCGACGCCCGCGCGCCTCGACGACGTGCGCGACGCCGTCTGGCTCGGCCCCGAGCCCAGCACGGCGGCCGCCCGCGCCCTGCGCCGCCTCTCGCGCACGCTCGGCACGACGCTCCGCACGCGTCACTCGTACTACGACTTCGACGTGGCCCTCGCGCTCGTCGCGGCCGGTCAGGGCGTCGCGATGCTCCCCGCGCTCGCCGTCCAGGGCGAGATGCCCGACGGCGTCACGGTCGTCCCGCTCCCGGGTCTCGGATCGCGACGTCTCGTCGCACGGCACCGGGCCACCCGGCACGAACCCCGACCCGTCGTGAACGCGGTCATCGACGAGATGGTCGCGGCGGCCGCGGCGATCGAGCTGGGCTGAACAGGCTGGGACCGAAGACCGCTCAGCGCCTCCCGACCGACAGGCTCCCGTCGTCGAGCACCGACAGCTCGTCCAGGACCCGGTGGAGGGTGCCCACCGACCGGTCCCAGCGCATCGACCGAGGGTCCGCAGGCAGGTCGGCGCCCCGGGCGGGTGCGGCCGGCGCGGCCGGCGAGGCCAGGTGCCGAGGGACGTAGGCGGTCGTGCGGGGCTGCTGGTCCTGCGACGTCATGTCCATGCTGGGTGAAGCCCCCTCGGGCGCTCGTGGTGGTCCCCGACGCGGACGTGCGACGAGGTGAGCACCTCATCCTGCCCGCGCCGCGCGCGGCTCGACGGAGGCGCGCCCTCGGACGTGGGCGGGACCCTGGTGAGAGTCGTGGAGATCGTGTGGCCGCTACTCACGGACGAAGACCTGGTAGCGCTCCGGGTCCTTCTGAGCCGCGACGGTCGCGGCGACCCGTTCCTCGGCCGCTTCCCTGGTCGGCAGCACGTCGCAGTCGAACGCGTCGTACAACGTGATCGAGGTGTGCGCCCAGCCGAGGAAAGGTTCGGTCCCCGCGGGGCAGCTCCCGACGAGCGGGTACACGAAGACGATCTGCTTGCCGGTCTGGAGACCGACCTTCCGTGCGATCCCCTGCGCGGTGTCGACGATCAGGCTGCGGTTCGTCGTGATCTGCCCCGGGACACCCGGGTCCTGCACGGTCCCGTCCACCTGCCCCTGCACCCAGGCCCGGACGCGCTCGGGCAGGGGTTCGTCGCTCGTGACGACGACCCGCGTCTTGTCGGGCAGGACGAAGGCGTGCGTGCCGGGCGGAAGCCTGTCGACGTCCTCCACGGCGATCGTCTCTCCCGTGGTGACGGCCAGCTCCTCGGGCGGTGGGGACGCAGCCGCGGCGTCCGCCACGGACGACCCGTCGGCCGGGCCCGCCGTGTTCCCGAGGTCGTCCCGGACGCAACCCTCGAGCATCGCGAGCAGCGCGAACATCACGAGCGTGGCCGCTATCAGCAAGAACCCCGTGCGACGATTCTCGAGGTTCGTCACCGAGCGCACCTCCGTCGATCTCGGGCGTGCTCGCCAGGAGCACACGTCGGTTTTCCACCTCCTATGCGGCGAGAACGTCCTTGGCCTGCGTCCCGTGCTGCCGGGGGGCTCGCGGTCCGGCGCGGGCCTGTGCTCGCCCGCGGGTGCGCCCCCGACCGTCCCGGCGCGCGCCGTCCCGAGTGCGCTCGTACGGTGTGGGGGTGCGCGAACCCCAGACGCCCCGGGCAACCCCGGCCCTGCCGACACCGTCCCCCCGACGTCTCGGGGCCGTCCTCGCCCTCGCTCTCGCCGTGCTCCTCGGCGTCGGCGTCGCGGGCTCCGCGACCGCGGCGACCACGGCCGGCTGGGCTGCCTGGGACCCGCTCGCCGGGACGGGCGGCAGCTTCACGACCACGATGCGGCTGCCTGCAGGAGGCTTCCCGGCTGCGACCACGACGTCGGACTCGCGGGCCGGCCAGGTGGGCGTCCAGTCGGGGGCCAGCTCGTGGCTGAGCACGGCGACACCGGTCGGCGCGAAGTACGGGTCGAGCCAGGGGCAGCCCTACCTGAACCTGCGCCCCCGGGCCGACGCACCCACGTCCCCGTCGACCACGACCTACACGTTCGAGCGCCCTACCCCGACCGGCGGGTGGACCTTCGTGCTGGGCGACATCGACGCCGATCAGGTGACGGTCGTCGCCCGGGGAGAGGGCGGCCGCCTCCTGACGGGGGTCGAGCTGGGCTACCAGGGCGGGTTCAACTACTGCGCCGTCACGCCGAGACCGGCCTGCACGGGCACGGACGTCCCGACGTGGGACCCCGCGACGGGCGTGCTGCGGGGGAACGCGACGGCGACGGACACGTCGGGGGCCACGGGCTGGTTCGAGCCCACGGTGCCCGTCACGAGCCTGACGCTCCTGTTCCAGCAGCGCTCCGGCTTCCCGGTCTTCCAGACGTGGTTCGCGTCGCTCGCCCGGGACGTGACCGGGACGGTCGCGCTCCAGGACGTGGGTCCGATCAGCGGTGCGACGCTCACCCTCGTCTCCGCGGACGGCGTCCGGCTCGCGACCACGACCTCGGGAGCCGACGGCACGTACTCGTTCACCGGCTACACCGCGGCGGACGGGTACACGGTCGAGGTCACCCCGCCGCCGGCCCCGCCGGGGCAGGCCGGGTACGTCGTCGTCGGCCCGGGGTCCCTGCCCGCGGACCTCGCCGCGACCGACGCGACCGGGGTCGACTTCACGGTCCGGCCGATCCTTCCCGTCCCGGTCGGAGGCACGGTCCTCACGGAGGACGGGACGCCCGTCCCCGGCGCCACGATCACGATCACGGGGCCGGGCGGGCCCGTCACGGCGGTGACCGACTCGAACGGGGCCTACCTCGTGGACCAGGTGGCGGTCGGGCAGCACACCGTGACCGTGACACCGCCGCCCGGGTACACGGTGGACGAGCCCAGCCAGTCGTTCGAGGTGCTCCCCGGGGACGAGACGCTGCGCACCGTGAGCTTCGTGGCGTCACCCCTGCCGTCGGTGTCCGGGACGGTCACGGCGGGCGGACGGGGTGTCGCGGGGGCCGTGGTGTCCTTCACGGGCCCCGGGGGCGCGACCGGCAGCACCCTCACGGCTGGGGACGGTACGTACCGCTTCGACCTGCTCCCCGCCGGTCGGTACACGATCACGGTCGCTCCCCCGCCCGGGTTCACGGTGGACGGGCCGGGATCGCGCGTGGTCGTGCTGGGAGCGGAGGACGTGGCCGGGGTCGACCTCGCGCTCACGCGACCGGGCGCGATCGGGGGCACGGTCACCACCGACGACGGCGCACCGATACCGGGGGCGAACGTGCTGGTCAGCGGCCCCGGCGGTGACGTCCCTGTCACGACCGGAGCGGACGGGACCTACTTCGTCGACGGGCTCGGCCCGGGCGACTACACGATCGTGTTCGCGGTCCCGGACGGTTTCACGAGCGCGGGACCGACCGAGCGCGCCGTGACCCTCACGAGCGCGGGCGAGTCACGCCTCGACCAGGACTTCGCGGTCGAGGCGGCCGCGCCCGTCGACCCCGTCGACCCCGTCGACCCGACGACGCCGGGCACCCCGGGCACGTCGCCAGGCTCCTCCCCCGGCGCACCGGCACCCGAGGCCGGCACACCCGGCTCGGCGACCGCGGGACGTCTCGCGAGCTCGGGCGCCGACCCGAGCGCCCTGCTCGCGGTCGCCGCGGTCCTGACCGCCGCGGGACTCGCCCTGGCCGGCGGACGCGCGCTGCGCCGTCGGGCCTGACGACGCTCCCCCGGCCGGCTCCCGGGCGAGACCCCGTGCCTGCGGAGGGGACCTTCCGGACGTAGCCTGCTCGGATGGACGTAGCGGTGCTCGGAGCGACCGGCGACGTCGGGCGGCAGGTCGTCACGCAGCTCGTCGAGCGGCGCGTCCTGCCCACGACCTCCCGGCTGCAGCTCGTCGGCCGGCCCGGCGGTGCGTCGGGGCGCGCGGTCCACGGGCTGCGCGCGGACCTCGTCGACGCCTACGACGAGCACGCCCCGCTCATCGACGTGGCCCACTCCCCCGCCGACGTCGTCGCCGACGTGGTCGTCGTCGCGGCCGGGGCGACGACGCCCGCCCGCTCGGGCGCCTCGCTCGACCGGACCGGTCTCGCCGTCGCCAACCGCGAGGTCTTCGCCGAGTACGCCGACGCGATCGCGCGCCACGGCTCGGGGCACGAGGTCGTGATCGTGGTATCCAACCCCGTCGAGGTCGGTGTCGCCGTGATGGCCCGGGCGCTGGGCGCGCGGCGCGTCGTCGGGATGGGGGCCTGGCTCGACACGCTGCGCTTCCGGCGCGAGATCGCCGTCGAGCTGGGCGTCCGACGGCACCGCGTGGGCGGCTTCGTCGGGGGCCAGCACGGCGAGGACGCCGTGCCGCTCTGGTCGACCGTCCGCCTCAGCGGGCACGACCTCGCCGAGCGCGACCGGGCCGTGCGGCTCCTGCGCCGGGGACGCACGCTCGACGCGTTCCCGGACGAGATCGCCGCCGCCAAGGCCGAGCTCGTCGCGGTCGCGGCCACCGACGTCGGCGCCGCGTACCGCCTGATCGACACCTGGCCCGCCGACCTGCGCGTCGTCGCGCGCCCCTGGATGACGCACCAGAGCGGCGCCAAGACCGCGACCGCCACGGCGTCCGCGACGGTCGACCTCGTCGAGGTCGTGCTCGACGGCCGGGAGATCGTCGTCGCCGGGCAGGTCGCCCTCGACGGCGAGGTGGCGCTCGCGGGCGAGCCGCAGCGCGGGGTCCTGGGCGTCCCGCTCGTGCTGGGTCCCGAGGGGTGGACGCGCGTCCTCCTGGACTCCCTGCCCGACGACGAGACGCACCGTCTGCGCGGAGCGGCGGCGGCCGTGGGGTCGGCCCTGCGGACGGCGGGAGTGGTGGGCGGGCCGGGCGGATCGGCCGCAGGGGCCGCGGGAGCCGCGGGGCCCGAGAGGACCGACGGCCCCGAGGCGGCCGAGCCCTCCTGGGTCGCCCAGGTCGAAGGGGTGCACCGTGCGGGCACCCTGACCGGCCTCACGGGCGTCTTCTCGACGCGCGGGGTGAGCTTCGAGCACCTCGCGACCGAGGAGGTCGAGGGCGACGGCGACGCGGGCACGATCCACGTGAGCTTCCGGGCCAGCGAACGCCGTGCCCGGGCGCTCGAGCGTGCAGTGGGACGCCTCGCGACGGTGCGCTCCGTCGTCGTGCACGGCGCTCCGCGCGAGACGGCCGCGCCGCCGCGCGAGCGTGGGCGCTAGGCTGGGCCCACAACCACATACTGCTGCTCGAACCACTGCGGGAGAGCCCGGCCACCTCAGGGTGAGGTCGGCGCCGAAGGAGCAACTCCTCCCCGAGAATCTCTCAGGCCGACGTACCGCGGTGGCGAGGCAACTCTGGAAAGCGGTGGCTCCGCGTCCGCCCTCGGGCGGAGGGGTCCCCTACCGACGGTGCAAGCCGGCGCGCCCCGGGTCCGCGAGGACCATGGCGGACCGGCAAAACTCTCAGGTCGACGCTGCGCGTCCGATGACAGAGCGGGGAGGAACGGGCCGGCCCCTGGGCCTGCCGTCGTCTTCCTCGCCGACCCCCCGGAGACCTCCGTGACACAGCAGTCCAGCGACGCGTTCGACCGCGCGCACTTCCCGTTCCGCCACCTCGGGCCCCGCCCTGTGAGCGACGACGCGCCCGCCGCACCCTCGGGCGAGGTCGCGACGATGCTCGCCGAGCTCGGGTACGACTCGCTCGACGCGCTGATCGACGCCGCGGTCCCCGACTCGATCCGGACCGACCGCCCGCTCGACCTGCCCGCAGCCCGCACCGAGTCCGAGGTCCTCGCGGACCTGCGCGCCATCGCGGCCAAGAACGTCGTGAAGACCCAGATGATCGGTCTCGGCTACTACGGGACCATCACTCCCCCGGTCATCCGACGCAACGTGCTCGAGTCCCCCGCCTGGTACACGGCGTACACGCCCTACCAGCCCGAGATCTCGCAGGGGCGCCTCGAGGCGCTGCTCAACTTCCAGACCGTGGTCCTCGACCTGACCGGGCTCGAGGTCGCCAACGCGTCGCTGCTCGACGAGGCTACCGCGGTCGCCGAGGCGGTCGCGCTCATGTGGCGCGCGGCCAAGGGCGGGGCGGGCGTCGTCGTCCTGGACTCCGAGCTGTTCCCCCAGACGATCGCGGTGACCCGGGCGCGGGCCGAGTCGGTGGGCCTGCCGGTGGTCGTGGTCGACCTGTCCGAGGGCGTGACGGCGGGCCTCGTCGCCGCCGGGGTGGCGGACCAGAGGCTCATCGGCGTGGTGCTGCAGCAGAGCGGCGCCTCGGGCGTGGTCCGGGACCTGCGCCCCCTCGTCGCCGAGACCAAGGAGCAGGGCGGTCTGGTGACGATCGCGGCCGACCTCCTGGCCCTCACGCTCCTCGTATCCCCCGGCGAGCTCGGCGCGGACGTCGCGGTGGGCTCGGCCCAGCGCTTCGGGGTCCCGCTGTTCTACGGCGGCCCGCACGCCGCGTTCATGGCGGTCCGCAAGGGCCTGGAGCGCTCTCTCCCGGGCCGCCTGGTCGGGGTGTCGGTCGACGCCGACGGCGACCAGGCCTACCGCCTGGCCCTGCAGACCCGTGAGCAGCACATCCGTCGCGAGAAGGCGACGAGCAACATCTGCACGGCCCAGGCGCTGCTCGCGATCGTCGCGTCGATGTACGCGGTCTACCACGGGCCCGCGGGCCTCAAGGAGATCGCGGAGCGCGTGCACTCGCGGGCGGTGGCGCTCGCGAACGGTCTGCGGGCCGCGGGCGTCGAGGTCCGGCACGACGTCTTCTTCGACACCGTGGCGGCCGTGGTGCCGGGCCGCGCGGCGGCGCTGGTCGGGGCCGCCGCGGAGGCCGGGATCAACGTGTACAACCCGGATTCTGATCATGTACAGCTCGCGTGCGACGAGACCACGACGCCCGACGACGTGCTCGCCCTCGTCGAGGTCTTCGCGGCCGGCCAGGACCTCGGGTTCGTCGGCGGCGGCAGCGTGCTGCCCGCCGACCTGCTGCGCGCGACCGGGTACCTGACCCACCCGGTGTTCCACCGGCACCGCTCCGAGACCGCGATGCTGCGCTACCTGCGCTCGCTCTCCGACAAGGACCTGGCGCTCGACCGCACCATGATCCCGCTGGGCTCGTGCACCATGAAGCTCAACGCGACCGCCGAGATGGAGGCCATCTCCTGGCCCGGGTTCGCGGACCTGCACCCGTTCGTGCCCGCCGACCAGGCGTTGGGCTACGCCGAGCTGATCGACGGTCTGCAGAGCCAGCTCACCGAGATCACGGGCTACGCGGGCGTCTCGGTGCAGCCCAACGCAGGCTCGCAGGGCGAGTTCGCGGGCCTGCTCGCGATCCGCGACTACCACCGCTCCCGCGGCGAGGAAGGGCGCGACGTGTGCCTCATCCCCGCGTCGGCCCACGGCACCAACGCGGCCTCGGCGGCACTCGCGGGCATGCGCGTCGTGGTCGTGGCGACGTCCGAGAAGGGTGAGGTCCAGCTCGACGACCTGCGGGCCAAGCTCGACCAGCACGGTCCCCAGGTCGCGGCGATCATGATCACCTACCCCTCGACGCACGGCGTCTACGAGGAGCACGTGCGCGAGGTGTGCGATCTTGTACATGCATCCGGTGGTCAGGTGTACATCGACGGTGCGAACCTCAACGCGCTCGTCGGGCTCGCCCGTCCGGGTGAGTTCGGGGGGGACGTCTCGCACCTGAACCTGCACAAGACGTTCTGCATCCCGCACGGCGGCGGTGGCCCCGGCGTCGGCCCCGTCGCGGTCGCCGAGCACCTGGTGCCGTTCCTCCCCGGCAACCCGCTCACGGGGGAGGGGGCGGCGCCCGTCTCGGCCGCGCCCTTCGGCTCGGCCGGCATCCTGCCGATCTCCTACGCGTACGTCGCCCTCATGGGCCCCGACGGCCTGGAGGCCGCGACCAAGACCGCCGTGCTCGCCGCGAACTACCTGGCCAGCCGCCTGACCGAGCACTTCCCCGTGCTCTACACGGGCGAGGCGGGCCTGGTCGCGCACGAGTGCATCCTCGACCTGCGCCCGATCACCGCGCAGACCGGCGTCACGGCCGAGGACGTGGCCAAGCGCCTCATGGACTACGGGTTCCACGCGCCCACGCTGTCCTTCCCGGTCGCGGGCACGCTCATGGTCGAGCCGACCGAGAGCGAGGACCTCGCCGAGCTCGACCGCTTCGTCGCGGCGATGGTCGCGATCAAGGCCGAGATCGACGAGGTCGCGGCCGGCACCTGGGGCATCGAGGAGTCGCCGCTGCGCGGGGCACCGCACACGGCCGCCGCGGTCGTCTCGGACGCCTGGGACAGGCCGTACTCGCGCGAGGTCGCGGCCTACCCCCTCGCTGCTCTGCGGTCGGGCAAGTACTGGCCGCCCGTGCGGCGCATCGACGGGGCGCGCGGCGACCGCAACCTCGTGTGCTCCTGCCCCCCGATCGAGTCGTACTCCTGAGGTCGTCAGGACCAGCGTGACCTCGAGGCCACGCTGGTTCCGACACCTCGACCCACCCCAGGACTGTCAGGGCGTGCGTGACGTAGAGGTCACCCTCGTCCTGACACCGCAGAGAGGATCACCATGACGGAGTCCGTGCAGGACACCACCCCGGCCGCTGACCGCCTCAGCCCGCTCCACGACGAGCACGTCGCCCTGGGCGCCTCGCTCACGAGCTTCGGCGGGTGGCAGATGCCGCTGCGCTACACGAGCGACCTGGCCGAGCACCGTGCGGTGCGCGAGGCAGCAGGTCTGTTCGACCTCTCCCACATGGGCGAGATCGAGGTCAGCGGGCCGCAGGCGGCCGCCGCCCTGGACCGCGCCCTCGTCGGCAACCTCACCGCGGTGGCCGTGGGACGTGCCCGCTACACCATGATGTGCGCCGAGGACGGCTCGGTCCTCGACGACCTGGTCGTCTACCGCCTGGGCGAGGAGCGGTTCCTGGTCGTCGCCAACGCCGGGAACGCGCCGCTCGTGACCGACGAGCTCGTCCGCCGGTGCGAGGGCATCGACGCGACCGTCACGGACCAGGCCGTGGACACCGCGCTCGTCGCGGTCCAGGGACCGCGCGCCGAGGAGATCGTCGGCTCGCTCGTCGCACCGGACGATGTACAAGTAGTCAAGGACCTGAAGTACTACGCATCGGTCGAGCTACGGGTCGCCGGGATCGCCGCCCTGGTCGCGCGCACCGGGTACACCGGGGAGGACGGGTTCGAGCTGTTCGTCCCCGCCGCGCAGGCCCGCGAGCTGTGGCAGAAGGTGCTGGCTGCGGGGGAGCCCCTCGGCCTCGTCCCTGCCGGCCTCTCGGCCCGCGACTCGCTGCGGCTCGAGGCCGGCATGCCGCTCTACGGCCACGAGCTCGACACGACCACGACGCCCTACGAGGCGGGCCTGGGTCGCGTCGTGAAGCTCGACAAGGTCGACGCCGAGGGCGCACCGCTCGACTTCGTGGGGCGATCGGCCCTCGCGTCGCGCAAGGGGGCTCAGCCCGCGCGCGTGCTCGTCGGCCTCCGTGGCCTGGGCAAGCGACCTGCTCGCGCGGGCTACGCCGTCGTGATCCCGGGCAAGGAACCCGACGTGCAGATCGGCTTCGTCACCTCGGGGGCTCCCTCGCCGACCCTCGGGTACCCGATCGCCATGGCCTACGTGACGCCCGAGTTCAGCGCCGAGGGCACCGAGCTCGCGGTCGACGTCCGAGGCCGTGAGGAGCCGGTGGTGATCGTGCCCATGCCGTTCTACCGTCGTCCTCAGACGTCCTGACCCGGGCCCCGGCCCGACCTCCCGACCCCCCGATCCTCCACCAGCAGACCAGGAGCACCTCATGGCAGACTTCCCCGCCGACCTGCAGTACACCGCCGAGCACGAGTGGCTCGACGCCTCGACGCCCGCCGTCGTCGGCATCACGAGCACGGCCGCCGAGGCCCTCGGTGACATCGTCTACCTCGAGCTGCCCGAGGTCGGCGCGACCGTCACGGCGGGCGCCGTGATCGGCGAGGTCGAGTCGACCAAGTCGGTCTCCGAGCTCTACTCGCCCGTCACCGGGACCGTGGCCGAGGTCAACCAGGCCGCGATCGACGACCCGTCGCTCGTCAACGCCGAGCCCTTCGCCGGGGGATGGCTCATCAAGGTCGACGTGACCGAGACGGGGCCCGTGCTCACGGCCGACGAGTACAGCGCGCTCGTGGGCGGCTGACCCTCCGCTTCCTCCCTAGGTCCCCCCGAGGGCCGCTCCGCGACGCTGTCGCAGGGCGGCCCTCGGGCGTCTCCGGTTGTCACTCAGCATGCTGTCGCGCCAGACTGTGAGGCGGATCACATTTCTTGTCGCAACGAACGACGGGTGATCCGTGACACATCGGAGAAATCGTCCGTTGTCGCCAGAGCCGCGGTTTTCGGCATCTGACCTGCGTGGATACTGTGCATCACGCCGCGGGGGACCCCGTCGTGAAAGACCGCTGAGATTGAGGGTGAAGAACCGCGTCATGAATCGCAGGTTCGCCCATCTCTCCCAGTAGCAGCACCTCACCGGATCGACCCATGACGCGATGGGAAGACCGGTCAGCACATGGAGGAAGCATGAGCATCATCGAACTGGCCCGGACAGAGTCGCCGGCCGTCCAGCTCGCAGCACCACTCACCCGCCGTGAGCAGGTCGTGCTGTCGAACCTTTCCGAGGACATCACCTTGGAGCAGATCGCCACCAAGCTGTTCGTCACCCGCAACACCGTGAAGTCGCAGGTGCGCAGCCTCTACCGCAAGCTCGGTGTCTCGACGCGCGCCGAGGCCGTCCAGTGGGCCAAGGACGCGGGCATCCGCTGACGTCGGCTCTCGGGGGAGGCCCCGCCCGTTCCGCGGGCGGGAGTGCGGGGTCGGCCAGGTCTCGTGGTGGTCGGCGTGAAACACTGCGCACATGATCTCCCGCCGTCTCGTGGTGGCCGCCGCCGTCGTCGACGACCTCACGAACCCTCGCCTGCTGCTCGCCGCCCGCCGTTCTCGGCCGGTCGAGCTCGCCGGGCGCTGGGAGTTCCCAGGGGGCAAGGTCGATCCGGGCGAGACGCCCCTCGACGGGCTGCACCGCGAGCTCCACGAGGAGCTGGGGGTGCAGGTCGAGCTCGGTGACGAGCTCGTGGGGCCCGACCAAGGCGGCTGGAACATCACGGACCGGCATGTCATGCGGCTGTGGCTCGCCCGCATCGTCGCGGGGGAGCCCGAGCCGCTCGTCGAGCACGACGCGCTCTCCTGGCTGCCGACCGGCGAGTGGGGGAGCGTCGACTGGCTGGACGGCGACGTCCGGATCGTCGACGCGCTCAGCGACTGGGTGGCTCGGGAAGCCGTCTGACCCAGGTCTCGACCTGCCGCCTGCTGCGCAGGCGCACGAGGGTGGGCGGTGCGTCCTGGCGTGCGACCGTGGCCGGGAGGTCGCGCAACGAGTGCCTCGTCGACCACGCCCACCTGACGACGTGCCCCGGGTCCGAGAAGACCGTCCGCAACGGCGGCTCGACGTTCCCGTTCCACAGCACCTCGTGCCGCCACGCGCGCCGTACCGTGCGTGTCACGACCTGACGCATCGTCGTCGCCAGGGGCAGGTCGAGCCATACGACGAGGTCGGCCTCGTCCAGGAGGAGCTGTCGCGCCGCGCGATACTGCCACTCGACGACGAAGCCCTCCTGCCCGACGACGTCGCGCACGTCGTCGAGGAACGTCGCCCGAGGAGTCCATCCCGGGCCGTGGAAGAGCGCGTCGATCTCGGTGTGCGGCAGGCCGAGCCGTGCGGCGACCCGCCGCGCGAGGGTCGTCTTCCCCGACCCCGAGACCCCGGCCACGAGGACGCGGCGAGGACTGTGCCCGAGGTGCGCGACGACGTCGTCCAGGGGGCCGAGAGCGGTGAGCACCCGGGGACCCTACCCGACGGGCCCCACGGCCATCGCCTCGTGCGGGGAGGCTTCGCCGCGCGGTCACGTCCTGGCGCTGGTATCACGGAGGGACGCAGAACGCGGCGCGCGGTGGAGCAGGACCGGGCGCCGCACCCACCTCCGACCGCCCGACCGGGCCTCGTGCACGCACGGCGTCCTCACGCAGAGAGGTGACCCGCATGAGCGACCTCACCGGACTGGGCCCCCCGGCACGACCCACGAGCGTCACCGTCGCGGTCGTGCTGACGTGGATCGCAGCCGTGACCGACGTCGTCAGCAGCGTTGCGCTGTTCCTGCTCGCGGGCGACACCGCAGTGACCGGGGCGCTCGCCGCGACCCGCGCCGAGATCCAGTTCTTCGCGCTCCTGAGCCTCGTGGTCGGGGTCCTCGTCGTGCTCGTCGCGCTCGGCCTCCAGACCCGGGAGAGGTGGGCGCTCATGGCGATCACGGTCGTCATGCTGGTCCGTGTCGGCGTCGGCGTCTACTCGCTGCTGCGCTTCGGTCCGCACCACCTGACGGGGGCCGTGCTGACGATCGTCGTCGCGCTCCTGGTGCTCGCGCTGCTCTGGAACCGGGCGTCCCGGCGGTACTTCAGGGCGTGACCGACGCCCCCGCACGGGACGACGGACGCCCCCGCCCCGTCGAGGGGAGCGGGGGCGTCGTCGAGACCGCGGTCTGGCTTGTTCGTGTGCGGGTCAGCCGTCGGCGGGCTCGCGGGTGGGGGCGCCCTGCGCCGCGGTCTCGTCGGCCGAGACCTGCTGCTCCCCGAGGTGCTTGGGGGCCCAGCCCTTGCTGACCGCGCCGATCATCTGCGGCGGCGTGTGCTTGCGGGTCCAGGCCTTGAAGACCAGGTACATGACGATCACCAGGACGTACCGGACCAAGGCCAGGAGCGACTGGACCGTGGGCTCGCCGCACCCCAGCGTCGCGCTGGTGTCGTTGAGCGAGTGGACGACCATGACGAGCACGATGCCGCCGATCGCGGCAGGCATCCCCTTGCGGCCGTAGAGGTGCCAGGCGCGCCACGCGATCGCGACCGCGATGCCCGTGAAGAGCCAGTGGAACGGCGAGACGCCGAAGATGCGGGCGACCTGGGCGGCGATCACCGATCCGGTGGTCACGGCGGGGGTCTCGCCACCGCAGAAGGCGGGACCTGAGGCCGCGGCCATCTGGTAGGCGTACAGCGTGGTCTCGGCGATCGCGAAGCCGAACCCGGACGCGAGCCCGATCGCGACACCCGCGCGCGGGTTGCGGTAGGTACCGAGCAGGAACAACGCGATCGGGACGAGGAGCTTGGCGGTCTCCTCGGTGAACCCGACGAGTGCCGTCGCGAGCGAGATCCCGCCGATCGAACCGGTGAGGTCGTTGAGGTTCAGGGCGACGAGGAACGTGGCGCCGGCCGAGGCGACCGCGACGGCCGCGACCTGGCGGAGGCCGATCACGTCGCGCAGCGAGAGCTGGCGGTCGACGAAGCCGTAGAACGCCCAGCACACGAGGGCCATGGCCAGGAAGCTCGTGACGGCCATGACGTGCACGTTCTCGGTCGCCTGGTAGGCGGCGATCCCGATCCCGAGGACGACCAGCGCGGCGGCGAGGATCCAGACCCACCGGCCCCAGAACCGGCCTCGGAAGTGGTGGCCGAGGTTCGCCCGCGCGGCACCGTCCGTGACGCGTGCCGTCCAGGCCTGGCCGTCCCAGAGGCGGCTGCGCGTGGACTTCGAGGCGGGGTCGGGGAACCAGCCTGCGGCAGGGGCGTCGGGGCGCTTCGGTGCGAGTCGCCACGCGGCGTAGAAGCCGACGATCAGCAGGACCGCGCCGAGGATGTTGAGCATCATGACTTCAGCCAATCACTAGGTTCCGTCGTCGAGCCTTCGAGCGGCACGACACGCCGACAGCGGCGTGCGGGAGCGCGGTGGGGCCGGGCCGGTCGACGCGACGTCGCCGAGTGTGCAGTTCGGGTCGTCCCCGGCCGCCACGGACGACCCGAACTGCACACTCGGCGTGGGCGTCCGCCGGACCACCACGTGCCCCGGTCGGGGGGACGAACGAGGCCGTCCCTCCCGCGCGCGCGTGTTCGGCATCTGTGCCCTACTAGTGAGCGGCAGGTTTCGACTTTTGATTGACAGGCGATAAAAGTCGCCCTAGATTCCTACCAGATGGTCGAGGAAGACCATCGTTCTCGCAGGTGGATCCACCCTGATCCATGACATACCGAGCATCTCGCCTTCGCGGGAGATCGCTCGTCCCGACGGGGGAGACCCCGGTGTGCTCGGCCGGTGCGACCTCCGGGTCCCACCACCACTCGACGGCGAGGGGAGGACAGCAGCAGCAGCGGCGCGGGCACGAAGACCCGGACGCCGCCCCCGTACAGACAAAAGACCGAGCCACCCGTGTTCCCGCTGTTCCAGCAGCGAGCGGTGGCTCGGCCCGGCGATGAACCCCGATGAGGAGCTGCATCACTGTGAAGTCTATTCCTGAACGAAGGACCGTGAGATCAAGGGTGGTCGCCGCCTCCCTCGCCGGCGTCCTGGCCCTGACCGGCCTCGCGGCCGCGACGGCCCCGGCGACCGCGCACGACGGCGTCGACCACGGCAGCGAGCCAGGCGCAGAGGCCGCGCTCGACTGGTCCAACTACGAGAAGATCCTGCTGACCAAGGACGTCGGCGAGCCGATCGACCTCGCGATCCTGCCCGACGGCAAGATCCTGCACACCGCACGCAACGGGGACGTCCGGCTCACGGACCCCCAGACCGGCGTCACGGCGGTCACCAACAAGGTCCCCGTCTACGCGAACTCCGAGGACGGCCTGCAGGGCATCGCCGTCGACCCGAACTTCGCCGAGAACAACTGGGTCTACCTCGTCTACGCCCCGCTCAGCGGCACCCCCGCGGGCTCGGCACCCAACGCGCTGCCCGCCGGCGCCGACGCGAGCTACTGGGACCAGTGGAAGGGCGTCAACCGCCTCTCCCGCTTCCAGTGGACCGGCAGCGGGCTCGACATGGCCTCCGAGCAGAAGATCCTCGACGTCGAGGTCCAGCGCGGCCAGTGCTGCCACGTCGGCGCCGACATCGACTGGGACGGCGACGGCAACCTCTACCTGTCGACCGGTGACAACACCCCCGCCAGCGCGCCCGGAGCCAACGGCTTCGCTCCCAACAACGACGCTCCCGGGATGAACCCCGGTCTGGACTCGCGTCGCGGCGCCGGCAACACCAACGACCTGCGCGGCAAGATCCTGCGCATCACGGTCCAGGAGGACGGCTCCTACACGATCCCCGAGGGCAACCTCTTCCCGGTCGGTACCGAGAAGACCCGGCCCGAGATCTTCGTGATGGGCGTCCGCAACCCGTTCCGCATCGACGTCGACCCCGAGACGAACAGCCTCTCGTGGGGCGACTACGGACCGGACGCGGCCAACGCCGACCCGAACCGCGGTCCCATGGGCTACGTCGAGTGGAACACCGTGAGCCTCGACGACCCGCACAACGCGGGCTGGCCCTACGTGCACGGGCCCAACGCGGCCTACAACGAGTGGAACTTCGCGACGAGCACGCCCGGGGCGTTCTTCGACCCGGCCGCGCTCAAGAACAACTCGCGGTGGAACACGGGTCTCGTCGACCTGCCGCCGGCCCGTGCGGCGACGCTCTACTACGGCGACCGCCCCGGCGACCAGCCGTGGGACGAGCTCGTGAACTTCGGGGCCGGCAGCGGCCAGGCGCCCATGGGCGCCCCCGTCTACCACTACGACGCCGAGAACCCCTCGACGTCCAAGCTCCCCGAGTACTGGGACAACAAGGCGTTCTTCGGCGAGTTCTCGCAGGACTACCTCGCGGCCTTCACGGTCGACTGGGACTCCTACGAGGTCACGCACATCGAGGACTTCACGCCCAACGCGGAGCTCGCAAAGAACGCGCAGCCGCTCAACGACAACATGATCGACATGGAGTTCGGGCCCGACGGCTCGCTCTACGTGCTCGACTACGGCGACGGGTTCTTCCGCGCCAACCCGGACGCCGGCCTCTACAAGGTGTCCTACGCCGAGGGGAACAAGGCCCCGCAGGCCCGGTTCACCGCGAACCCGACCTCGTCCTCCGAGGCTCCGCTCGCGGTGGCCTTCGACGCGGGCACCTCGAGCGACCCCGACGGCGACGCACTCACCTATCAGTGGGACTTCGACGGCAACGGCTCGTTCGACGCCACGGGCGTCACGGCGAACCACACCTACACGACCCTCGGCCAGTACAACGCCCGGCTGCGCGTGACAGACGCCAAGGGCAAGTTCACGCTGACGTCGAAGGTCATCTCGGTGGGCAACCAGGCGCCGACGGTCACGGTCGACTACCCCGGCGACGGCTCGTTCTTCAGCTGGGGCCAGGCCGTGCCGTTCAAGGTCTCGACGCAGGACGCCGAGGACGGGACCGCGACCGCGTGCAACCGCGTGGCGTGGACCTACGGCCTGGGCCACGACGAGCACGCCCACCCCGAGGTCTCGGGCACGGGCTGCACGGGGGCGTGGAAGACGTCTCCGGACTCGCCGCAGCACGGTGAGGGCGCGCACATCTACGGCGCCGTCGTCGTGTCCTACACCGACAACGGGCACAACGGCCTGCCTGCCGCTCCCGGCGAGGCGACCGTCCAGCTCAACCCGTTCGTCCAGCAGGCCGAGCACGCCAAGAGCAAGGGCGTCGTGGCCTACGAGGACGAGACGGCGGGTGCCGGTCAGGCGATCCGCGGCCTCGGCAACGGTGACCACCTGTCCTACAGCCCGGTGAACTTCGCCGGGATCACGGGCGTCAAGGTCGTCGCCAACGGCGGCGGTCAGCTCCAGCTCCGCTGGGGTGCGGCCGACGCGGCACCGTTCGCGACCGCGCAGATCCCCTCCGGCGCAGGCTGGAAGGAGGTCACGGTGCCGTTCACGAACGCCCCGCAGGGTTCGGGCACGCTCTTCGTGACCTCGGCCAACGAGCTGGCCGTCGACTCGTTCGACTTCCAGGGCGTGGGTGTCGGCGACGTCAAGGCGCCGACCATCACGCACTCGCTCGACCCGGCGGCGCCCACGGGCGTGGGCGGCGTCTACAACAAGGCCGTGCGCATGAACCTCGACGTCAAGGACGACGGTGCGCTCGCGAGCGTGCAGTACTCGACCAACAACGGTCAGACCTGGACGAACGTGGCCGCGGCCGGTGGTGCGTACAGCGTGAACTTCACGACCAACGGTGCGCGCACCCTCCAGTACCGTGCGACCGACACGGGCGGCAACGTCTCGACGGTCGGGTCGGTCTCCTTCACGATCGACCTCGCGGCACCGAACGAGCCCACGGTCTCGTCGGTCACCAAGGTCGCCGTGTCCTCGGCCCGCGTCTCGTACGGGGCTCCGGGCGAGGCCACGGTCACCGTCACGGGCGAGGGCGGTACGCCCACGGGCGACGTCGTCCTCACCTCGGGCGACACCGAGGTCGGTCGCGGGACCCTCGTCGAGGGCGTCGCGACGATCGCGCTCGACCCGTCGCTCGCCGTCGGGACGCACACCCTCAAGGCGAGCTACCAGGCCGACCAGGTCTTCAAGAAGTCCTCGTCGACCGTGCGCCTCACGGTGGCCGCGGCCTCCTCGACCGTCACGGGCTCGGTCTCGCCCAACCCGGTCAAGCCCTCGATCGCCGCCAAGGCGAACATCTCGGTCGAGAGCTCGACGGGTGTCGTCGCCACGGGCGACGTCACGGTGACGGTCAAGCGCAACAACGCCACGGTCGCGACCCGCACCGGGACGCTCGACGCCGAGGGCCACGTCGTCGTGACGCTCCCGAAGCTCCCCGAGGTCGGCACCTACAAGGTCGAGATCGCCTACCAGGGCTCGACCGGCGTCACCAAGAGCGCGACGTCGCTCAACCTCACCGTCCGCAACTAGGCACGTGGTGGCCCGGGGCTCGCGCCCCGGGCCACCGAACCTCACCTCGAAGGAGAGACATGAGTTCACACGAGCACTACCACGAGTCCATCCCGGCTCGGCCGATGAGCCGGCGGAACCTGCTCAAGGCCCTCGCGGCCTCGACGGTCGCCGTGGGCGTCGGCGCGACCCTGGGCCCGACGGCGGCGTCGGCCCTCGGCAGCGTGGCCGCGGCCCCCAGCAGCGGACGCAACCGCCTGGTCCCGGTAAACCGCATCGGCATCCAGCTCTTCACGATCCGCGACAAGGTCAGCTCGCTCGGCTTCCGGGCCGTGTTCGAGGAGCTCGCCGACATCGGCTACTCCGAGGTCGAGTTCGCCGGGTACACGCAGGGCCAGATCGGCGCGATCACCCCCGCGCAGATCCGCCAGCTCCTCGACGACAACGGCCTGCGGGCCGTGGGGTCGCACGTCAACCTCAACCCGAACAACATCGACGCCGAGATCGAGAAGGCGCTGATCCTCGGCATGCCGCACCTCGGCCAGGGTGGCCCGATCAACGGCACCAACACCGTCGCGGCGTGGACGGCCGCGGCGCAGACGTGGAACGCCATGGGGGAGAAGGCCAAGGCGGCGGGCCTCAAGCTCTACGCCCACAACCACGACGGCGAGTTCCGCTTCACGTCCGACGACCCGAGCCGTCGCGTGTACGACCTGCTGTGGGACGAGTTCGACCCGTCGCTCGTCTACTTCGAGATGGACGTCTACTGGGCGCACGTCGGCCAGTACAAGTACCCCGGGTTCGAGCCCATCGAGTACGTCAAGCGCGACCCGCGACGCTTCCCGATGCTGCACCTCAAGGACGGCAAGGCCAACCCGAGCAGCGCCAACGGCTACGACATCATCGAGTTCGGCGCCGGCAGCATCGACTACCAGTCCTTCCTCTCGCAGCTCCGCACGCGCGGCCAGCACTACGGCCTGTACGAGCAGGACAACGCGAGCTCGGTCGCCGAGCCGCCGAACCCCTTGAACTCGCTGGGCAACGCACGACGCAGCTACACCTCCATCTACGGCCTTCGCGGCTGACCCACCGAGATCACAGGAGAATCGACATGAAGTGGAAGGTTTCAGCAGCCGCTGCCGCAGCGTTCGCGCTGCTCGCGGTCGCCGCGCCGTCGGCGCACGCCGCGGTCACGAACTGCACGACCGAGCTCGACGACACGGTCGTCGCGGGCGACCTGGTGGTCCCCGCGGGGGCGACCTGTGTCCTCGGCGGCACCACGGTCCAGGGGTCGATCACGGTCGGTGACGACGCGTGGCTCGACGCGACCGAGGCGGTCATCGAGGGAGACGTCGTCGCGACGGACGCGTACGGCGTCCTGATCGACGGTGCGAGCGTGGGCGGCGACATCAGCTCGTACACCGCGGGGTCCCGCACCGGGTTCCTCTACCTGTACGACCTGCGCGTGGGTGGCAGCGTCGCGACGGGCGGGGTCGACGTCGAGATCTCGGACACCAAGATCACGGGCAACCTCACGACGCAGGCCGCGACCTACGTCGACCTGCTGCGCACGAGCGTGGGCGGCGACGCGACGCTCGGCGACAGCGACTTCGGCGTGAGCGTCGGGGGCGCGGTCGTCGGGGGCAGCCTGTCCGTGACGGGCACCTCTCGCGACGCGCTCGTCGGCGCGAACGCCGACGGGACCGCCGACCAGTGGGGCAACACGGTGGGTGGGGACCTCGTCCTGACCGGCAACACCGCGAACCTCCAGGTCGCGGGCACCACGGTCCACGGGGCCGTGCGTCTCGCGGACAACACCCCGGCGGCGAACTTCGGTCCGGGCAACACCGCGGGCTCGGTCGAGGGCGACCTCACGGGTACGGCCCCCGGCGCGCTCGCGGCGGGCGACCAGTCGGTCGCGGTCGTGATCCCCGAGCCCCGGCCGGGCGAGCTCACGTGGAGCCTCGAGGGCTCGACGGGTCTCGTCGACCTGGGCGTGGCCGAGGAGCAGGGCGACCACTTCGCGGCCTCGGGCGACCTGGTGCCGGTCCGTGTCACGGACACCCGCATCAACGCCCCGGCCTGGTCGGTCTCGGCGCAGGTCGGCGACTTCGTCGCGGGCGGCGAGACGGTGTCCGGCAAGTACCTCGGGTGGACGCCCGAGCTCCTGGAGAACGACGGCGGAGCGGTCGCGGGTGCGGCCGTCGCCTCGGGCTTCGTCGAGGGTGACGGCCTGTCCGTCGCCCGCACCCTGGGCAGCGCGGAGGCCGGGCACGCCCGCGGCTCCGCGGTCATCGGGGCGGAGCTCGACCTCAAGCTCCCGCTCTCGGTGAACGAGGGGACCTACAACGCGACGATGACGCTGACCGCGCTCAGCTAGTCACGCCGTGACCGTGGTGCCGGCCGGCCCGTCCCTCCACAGGCCGGCCGGCACCACCGCTGGACAGCCCGTCCGACCGGCCCCGAGGGCCGCCGGACGGGACGAACGACCCGGCCTTCCCGGCCGGACCTCACGAAAGCAGGCACGACCATGGCGATGCAGCAGCTCTTCCTCCGGCCCGAGCGGGACACCGACGGGCGGTCCGAGCTGACCAACGTGCGCGCGCACCAGCGGGAGAACGGCCACAGCCACGCCCTGTGGATCCTCGCGGTCCTCGCGGTGACCCTCGTGGTGGGCCTGCTCGTCTCGCTGCTTGCCCCGGGGGCGTCCGCCCTGGCCGTCGCCTCGCGGTCCGCTGCGCTCCCGCACGCGGTGAGCGCCGCCGTCGGGCCGGAGGATCCTGCGGCGGGCGCCGACGCCGAGGCGCCGGCGGAACCTGTCGCTACACCGGTCACCTGGGGCGTGCGGCCCGCCGACACCGTGCACGGCACCGAGCGCCCCAACTACGCCTACTCCCTGGAGCCGGGTGCGAGCCTGGACGACGGGATCATCGTCTCGAACTACACGCAGGGCCCACTGACGTTCCGTGTCTACGCGGCCGACGGGTTCATGACGGACGCGGGCGAGCTCGACCTGCTGCCCGCGGGCGAGGAGTCCTCCGCGCTCGGCGCGTGGGTGTCCTTCGCGGGCGAGGAGGTCACGGTCGACGGTGGCGACAGCGTGGTCGTCCCGTTCACCCTGACCGTCCCGGCCGACGCGACGCCGGGCGACTACGCGGCGGGCGTCGTGTCCTCGCTGCTGGTCGAGAACGCCGAGGGCGTGAGCGTCGACCGCCGCCTGGGCTCGCGCATGCACCTGCGCGTCGCGGGCGACCTGGTCCCGGCCGTCGTGCTCGACGACGTCTCGGTCACCTACGACGGCACGCTCAACCCCTTCGCGGCGGGCGACGCGACCGTGACGTTCACCGTCACGAACGACGGCAACACGCGCCTGGCCGCCGGTCAGGTCGTGCGGGTCGCGGGGCCGTGGGGGGCCGGCGCGCAGAGCACCCCGCGCGTCGAGCTCCCCGAGCTGCTCCCGGGGACGTCCGTGACGCGCACCGTGACGGTCGACGGCGTGTGGCCGCTCGGCCGGGTCTCGGCGGACGTGCGGGTGACCGCGGAGGTCGTCACCGCGATCGGCGCGACGGACGCGGAGGCCGTCCCGGTCGTGGCCCCCGCGACGGCCTCGGCGTCGACGCTCGCGGTGCCGTGGACCGCGCTGGCGCTGCTCGTCCTGGTCGTCGGTGCGGTCGTCCTGTGGCGGCGCGCTGCCCGACGGCGCCGCGCCCGCGACGAGCGCAAGGTCGCCGAGGCCGTGGCCCAGGCCCTCAAGGAGCGCGACGAGCAGCCTGTCGGCTGACGCGCCCGGAACGGCCCGACACCCCCGGCCGACCTGACGCACCCCCGACCGGGATCAGGAGAACAACGGGTCGAGCCGGTTGGCGACCGTCGAGAGCGCCGACCCGATCGCCATGTGCATGTCGAGGTACTGGTAGGTGCCCAGGCGACCGCCGAAGAAGACCTCGGGCTCGCCCTCGGCCAGGCGACGGTAGGCCGCGAGCCGTTCGCGGTCGGCCGCGGTGCTGACCGGGTAGTAGGGCTCGTCGGTCCGCTCGGCGAAGCGGGAGAACTCCCGCATGATGACGGTCCTGTCGGTCGGGTAGTCGCGCTCCGGGTGGAAGTGCCGGAACTCGTGGATCCGGGTGTACGGCACGTCGGCGTCCGGGTAGTTCATGACGGAGGTGCCCTGGAAGTCGCCCACGGGCAGGACCTCCTGCTCGAAGTCGAGCGTCCGCCACGAGAGCTCGCCCTCGGAGTGGTCGAAGTAGCGGTCCACAGGCCCTGTGTACACGACCGGGACGTGGCCGACGACAGCCTGCTTGTTCACGGGCTGCGAGGCGTCGAAGAAGTCGGTGTCGAGCTGCACGGTGATGTTCGGGTGGTCGGCCATGCGTTCGAGCCACGCCGTGTACCCGTCGACGGGAAGGCCTTCGTGGGTGTCGGCGAAGTAGCGGTTGTCGTACGTGTACCGGACCGGGAGGCGGGAGATGATCGACGCCGGCAGGTCCCGGGGGTCCGTCTGCCACTGCTTGGCCGTGTAGTCGCGGACGAACGCCTCGTAGAGCGGGCGCCCGATGAGGCTCACGCCCTGCTCGTCCAGGTTCTGCGGGGTCCTCCCACCGAGCTCGGCCGCCTGCTCGCGGATCAGGGCGCGCGCGGCGTCGGGACCCAGGGCGCTGCGGAAGAACTGGTTGATGGTCCCCAGGTTGATCGGCAGGGGGTACACCTCGCCGCGGTGCGTGCTGTAGACGCGGTGCACGTACGAGGTGAACCGCGTGAACCGGTTGACGTACTCCCACACGCGCTCGTTCGAGGTGTGGAAGAGGTGCGCCCCGTACTGGTGCACCTCGATCCCCGTCTCGGGCTCGGTCGCGCTGTACGCGTTCCCCCCGATGTGCGACCGGCGGTCGATCACGAGGACCTTGAGCCCACGCTGCGTCGCGAGGCGCTCCGCCACGGTCAGGCCGAAGAAGCCTGCTCCCACCACCACGAGATCCGTCATCATGCTCCCAGCTGAACCGGCCGTCACGTCGCTCGACGCACCTGCGTCGAGGGGCGTCCGTGCGGCCCGGGAACCTCACCGGGAGTCTCGGGATCGAGGTCACGGGCGCCGACGAGCTCGAAGGACTGCAGCATATAGCGCCCCGCTGGGCGTCCGGCCGGCAGCGCCTGCACGGACGTCGCGCCCGTTGCGGGCGCGGTCCATGGGGGCCGCGGGGCGACAGATCATGCGCCCTGATCGACAGGTTGTGCACGGCGGGCCGGAGGTGCGCCGCGGGAGTGCTTGACTGCCGACGACGCCACTCCCGGACGGGAGGCGGCGCCGCAGTACTCACGACCCCCACGACGAGGACGACCGCCGCACCTGCGGCCGGGTGTCCGGATCGGGTGCACGGACGACACGTCGTCCGTGCACCCTGTCACCGAGGAGCACGACGGAGCACCCGAACGGCAAGGAGGCCGATGACGATCGAGACGTTCCCGTCCCCGCGGTCCCGGCACCCCTCCACGCTGCTCGGTACCCCTTCATTCTGAGAGCGAGTGTGTGTGATGTTCCGACGGATTGGTCAGGCGTGGTCGGGGTTTTCTGAGCGGCGTCCGGGGACGGCGCAGTTCTTGTTGTTCTTCTTGTTGAGCAATGGTGTGACGGTGCTGCAGCTGGCGTTGATGCCGGCGTTCAAGGCGGCGTTCGGGATGACGGGGTTGGTGGACACGAGTTTTCAGGTGTTGCCGGTGGGGTCGAATCCTGATGGTTCGCCGTTCTTCGTGTTCGACTACGCGGCGGGGGGCCTGCCTGAGGGTGGGGGCGGGTTGGCGTACTTCTTGGCGGTG
>NZ_JBBCXG010000009.1:0-225577 GCF_037145535.1 Oerskovia sp. USHLN155 | reverse complement strand
TGCGAGGTCTGCTGCACCGGGTGCGAGCTCGGTGGCGAGCTTGCCGCTGAGCTCGCCGGAACCGGCGTGGAGCTGGGCTGCGCCGTCGGCGACCTTGGCCGCACCGGGCGCGAGCTCGGTGGCGAGCTTGCCGCTGAGCTCGCCGGAACCGGCGTGGAGCTGGGCTGCGCCGTCGGCGACCTTGGCCGCACCGGGCGCAAGTTCGGTGGCGAGCTTGCCGTTGAGCGTCCGTGCGCCGGCGGCCAGCTTGTTCGCGCCGGTCGAGGCGTCGGCCGCCCCCGGTGCGAGCCTGGCCGCTCCGGCGTTGAGCTCGTCGGCCCCGGCCGCGAGCTGGGCGGCACCGTCGAGCGCGGTCACGCTGCCGTCCGCGAGCTGGGTCGCCCCGCTGGAGGCCTGCGTCGCGCCCGTCGAGAGCTTCTTGGCCCCGTCTTCGAGGTCCTTCGAGCCGTCGGCGAGCTTGCCCGCGCCCTCCTCGGCGCGTTCGGCACCGTCGGCGAGCTCGGCCGCGCCCGCTTCGAGGCGGGTGGCTCCGTCGTCGAGGCGCGTGGCGCCGTCGGCGACCTTGCCGTTGAAGACGAGGAGGTAGGCGACGAGCGCGACGACGGCGAGCGCCAGCACGACAAGGGCGCCGATGGTCAGGGCTGAGTGCGCGCGCGAAGGGCGCGGGAAGGCGTGGTTCGTCATGTGCGAGGGTCCTCTCGTGGCCGGCGTCGTTGCCGGTCTGACCCCGGGGTGCCCATCACCTTGGTGCAACTCCGAGTATCAGATAAATCACCGTCGACGCTAGCAACGGCCGCGAGGGGGAGGAAAGCAAGTATCTGATACTTCGAAAATCACAAGTTGGTAAAGGCCCGCCGCGGCGGTCGCGACGGGCCTTCTCGCAGTGGCACCAGCAGTGCCGGCAGCGCCTCGGAGCAGGCAGCGCCCCCGCTCTCAGATCTCCAGGTTCGCGAACAGGACGCTCGCGAGCGCGAGCCCCACGACGAGATTGAAGACCGCGGCCGACCCGAACACCACGACCGGCTTCCACCCGGCCTCCCGGACCGCCGTCACGTTGAACTCCAGCCCGATCGACACGAACGCGACGATGAAGAACACCGTGCTCAGAGACTTGAGGATCGCGATGTCGGGCGCGGCCGCGTCCGCCCCGACGGAGCTCACGTAGATCGTCGCCACGACCGAGGCGAGCAGGAACCCGAGCACGAACTTCGGGAACCGTGTCCACAGCTCGCTCCACCGGGGAGCAGCGGCCCCCGCGACCCGGTCGACCCGGAACGCGAACCACGCCGTGAGGGCGATCGCGACGACCCCGATCAGGGCGTTCTGGGTGGTCTTGACGATCGCGGCGACCTGCAGCGCCTCGTCCCCGGCCAGCGCCCCCGCGGCCGTCACGGCAGCCGTGGTGTCGATGTTCCCGCCGATCCACGCCCCGGCGACGGCGGGCGACAGACCCAGCGCCTCGGCCAGCGCGGGCAGGACGAAGATCGACGGCAGGGCGAAGAGGATGACGAGGCTGGCCGCGTACGCGAGCTGCTCCTTCTTCGCCTGGACCGCGCCCGCAGCGCTGATCGCGGCGCTGACCCCGCAGATCGACACCGCGCTCGCGAGCAGAGCCCGGAGCCTGTCGTCGATGCCGAGCCGCCCGCCGAGCCACCACGTGAACCCGAAGACGAGCGTGATGAGCAGGACGGCCTGCGCGATGGCGGGCCCGGCGGCCGAGACGACGAGCGACAGGTTCACCGTGGCACCGAGCAGCACGAGCCCGGTCTTGATGAAGAACTCGGTGCGGAAGGCCGCCGCCAGCCGGGACCGCAGGCCGGTCACCGACAGCACGGCGTTGCCGAGGAGTCCGAGCGCGATCGCGTACACCGGGTACTCCACGGACTTCGCGACGCTGCCGAGCGGCGTGTCGGCCAGCCACTCCGGGACGCTCTGCTCGAGGAAGCGGGCCGACCAGGCGAGGCCCAGGAGGACGACGAAGCCCGCCACCAGGTAGAGGGCGCCCGGTGAGCGCCCGTCCTGGACGACCGAGTCCTCGAGGGTCGCGCGGGGCGCCTCACCTGCGGGCGCCTCGGGGGAGCGAGTGTCGCCGACGGACGCCTCGGGGCGGACGGCGGTGCCCGCGTCAGGGGTCGTGCCGCTCATCAGGGCACCAGCCCTTCGGGGATCAGGCCCAGCAGGCCGACGGCGACGACCGCGAGGCCGACGACGGTCGCCAGCCAGTCCTCGGAGACGTGGACGCGTCGGACGGCGTCGACGGTCACGGGCCGGGTGGCGGTGGCCACGGTGGGCTCGCCGGGATCGACGGGCGGCGTGGCGGTCGGGGAGTCCTCCGCCCTGGTGGGTGGGACGGGGTTCTCGCGTGCAGGCATGGCAGGTCCTCCGGGTTTCCGGCGTCGGGGTGGGTGCGGCGAGGGCGACGGCCGGCGCAGGGCAGCGCGGCGCCGTCGCCCTACGGACACACCTGCGACGTGCGGACGTTCTGCATGGCCGACAGGGTGGCGGTGGCCGTCGACCGGGGCAAGGGGGTGTCCACGCTCCGGGAGGACGTGACGCCGTGTTACACGGTCGGGCGCGCGTCGCCCGGGGCGAGGGCCTCCTCGAAGGCGCGGAGCAGCCGCTCGCCGAACAGCACGAAGCGCACGTCCACCACACCCCGGTCGCCGTCCACGCCCCACGCGCGGACCGCAGCCACCGCGACCCGCGCGACCTCGTCCCCGTCCCAGCCGTAGACCCCCGCACTCACCGCGGGGAACGCGACCGACGCCGCGCCGAGGTCCGCGGCGACGTCGAGCGAGCGCGTGAAGCACGAGGCGAGCAGCGCGGGGTCGGTCTGGCCGCGGTGCCGGTCCGGTCCGACCGTGTGGACGACCCACCGCGCCGGCAGGTCGAAGCCCGGCGTCGCGACGGCCTCGCCGACCGCCAGCCCGTCCGGCAGCGTCGTCCGTCGTAGCTCGCGGCACGCGTCGAGCAGCCGGGGCCCGGCCGCGGCGTGGATCGCGCCGTCCACGCCACCACCCCCGAGCAGCGACGAGTTCGCGGCGTTGACGATCGCGTCGGCGTCGACGGTCGTGAGGTCTCCGAGCTCCGCGGTCAGGTGCATCCGTCCATCCTCGCGCGAGGCGAGCCTCGTCGCCGAGCGTGACGTTCGGGCCGGCTACCGGCTCCTGGGACGACCCGAACGTCACGTTCGACGCGTGCGGGCGTGCCGCGACACGCAGAAGGCGGCCCGACGACGTCACGCGCGTGACGCCGTCGGGCCGCCTTCTCGAGGTGAGCCGGTCAGGTCACCAGACCTTGTCGCCCCGGATGACCACGTCCGAACCGCCGTCGACGAAGACGACCTGTCCGCACATGTGGCTGTTCTCCGGGGAGACGAGGAAACGCAGGAGGTTCGCGGGAACCTCGGGACCCATGATCCCGCCGAGCGGCATGGGGACGTGGGACTCGACGGCCTTGGTCGACTCCTCGGTGGCGAGCATCTCGGCCGTCATGCCGGTCTGGACGATGCCCGGTCCGATCGCGTTGAGAGGGATCCCGGCCCCGGCCCAGTCGGCGCTCGGCGCGACGCGGCGCAGCCAGTGCGCGACCGCAGCCTTGCTGCTGCCGTAGACGATGTCGCCCGTCCCGGCTGCGGCGAGCTCGGCCGCGCGTGCCAGTGCGGCGGCCTCGTCACCCGCGAGCGTGAGGTCGACGAGCTGGTCGTCGACCGGCAGGAGGCTCGCCATGGAGCACGTCACGGCCGCGCGCGGGGCGTCGGACCCGGCCAGGAGCGGGCGCAGGCCCTCGAGCGTCGCGAGGGCGCCGAAGTAGTTGACCGCGAGCGTCGCCGGGCTGCCGTTCGACAGGCCCGCGTTGGCGACGACAGCGTCGATCGTGCCGCCGCTGAGCGCGGTGACCTGCTCGACGAGCCCGGTGCGACCCGCAGCGGTGGTGAGGTCGACCGTGACGTCGGCGTCGCGCAGGTCGACGCCGATGACGCGCTGGCCGTCGGCCTCCAGCAACCCCTTGAGGGCCTTGCCGATGCCCGAGGCGGTTCCGGTGACGACGACGGTGCGCATGATGCCCTCCAGAGCAGCAGGTGCGGCCAGCTCTTCCTGGCCGTCCCCCTCAGGCTAGGCCGCAGAACCGTGGAAAACGGGCGTCCGGGACCTCCGACGCGGTGATCGTGACGAAGGTCCCGCGCTCGGCCCTGTTCGGTCCACCTGCCGGGCGAGCGCCTACCAGCCGCCCGGCGCGAGCACCTTCCGGATGCGCTTCTCGCTCACGGGCCCGTCGGTCCCGAGCTGCTGCGCGAACAGCGAGACCCGGAACTCCTCGATGAGCCAGCGTGCCTCGTCGAGCTCGGCGAGGCGGGCAGCGTCGGCGGGGCCGGCGGCGTAGGAGGCGCGTGCCTTGGCGTACGCCTCCTCGACGTCGTGCACGCGCCACGCGAGCTCGGCGTCGCGGTGCGGGTTGGTCGCGGCCTTCTCGATCCGGTACGACGCCGCCCGCAGGTAGCGGGTCAGGTGCGGCAGGCGGTGGGCCGGGGTGCGGGACACGAAGCCCACGCCCACGAGTTCCGCGACCTGGTCACGGACGTCCTGGAGCGTGTTGAGCAGGGCGAGGCTGTTGGCCGAGCGGATCTCGCCGTCCAGGTTCCGTGCGGCCGTGAGCGCGGCGACGACGTGCCCGACGATCTGGTGCACCTCGTTCTCGAGGTGCCGCTTCACGAGGTCCCGCGCGGCGACGTACGCATCAGCACTACGGATCTGTACGGCATCCGGCAGCGGTCCGTACTGCGAGGTCTTGGCACCGGACGTGAGTGCGACGACGGCCGCGAGCTGGAGGTCGGCGACGAGCGCCTCGGTGTTCCGGTACGGGCTCGCGGCCATCGTCAGGGACTGCGTCCCGGACCAGCGGCTCGTGACCCGCGCGCTCTGCAGGGCCGTCTCGCCGAGCAGCAGCCGCCGGACGCCGCGCGCGTGCTCGCGGTCCTGCGTCGAGCGGTCGGCGAGCACCCGGAGCGCGACCGACGGCTTGCCCTTCGCATCGACCTCCTCGACGAGCGCGGGGTACCCGCGCACCACCATGCCGGCCCCGGCGGGCGTCGACACGACCTCGGGCAGCACCCCGTCGGAGAGCCCCGTGGGCCACGTGGTGAGCCCGGTCGCCTCGGCGACGACCACCGACGGCGCGCCGCCGTCGGGCGGACCAGATGCACCAGCACCCCCTGAGCCCCCACCAGGTCGCCCTGCGGAAGGTGCGCCGGACGCGGTCGCGGGGAGGGGGGCTGCGGCGCCGGAGGGCGTGGCGGGGCTGGCGGGAGCGTCGCGAGGAACGAGCGACGCGGATGGTAGCCCTCGAGCCGCCGCCCCCCTCCCCGCGGCCTCCGCCCCAGCCGCCTCGCGCAACGCCGCTCCGACCGCCCCCTTGACCGCGGCCCGCACCGCCGCCTGCGCCTGGGGCGCGAGGCGCCGTTGGAGCGAGACGAGGTCCTTGGACTCGTCGAGCACGACCTCGCCGCCGCGGCGTTCCTCGATGACGCGGAACGTCATGCGCAGGTGGGCGGGGAGGCGTTCGGTGCGGGCGTCGTCCCAGGCGTCGTCGGGGATGAGCACGTCGCGCAGGGCGCGGACGGCACGGGTGAAGGCGACGTGGAAGGGCTCGGCCATGTCGCCCGCGCGGGTGACGTCCTCCCAGGCGGGCGTGTTCTCGCGGAGCCAGGCGACGACGTCGCGCGCGACGTCGGGGGCCGGGACGAGCTGGACGCGCACGGGCTTGGGCAGCGAGCGGATGGTCGCGGTCGCGAGCTCGTCGAGGAGGCCGGGGACCATCCAGTCGAAGCCGTCGGGGACGACACGGTTCAGCACGCTGATGGGGATGTGTACGGTCACGCCATCGGCGTCTGTACCTGGCTGGAACTGGTAGGTCAGGGGGAGCGTGAGGTCGCCCTGGACCCAGGTCTCGGGGAACAGCGAGGTGTCGACGGACTCGGCGTCTGGCACGAGCTGTTCGAGCGTGAACGTGAGCAGGTCGGGGTTGCGGCGCCTGGCGGACTTCCACCAGGTGTCGAAGTGGCGGGCCGAGACGACGTCGTCGGGGATGCGCTCGTCGTAGAAGGCGAAGAGGACGTCGTCGTCGACCACGAGGCCGCGCTGGCGCGAGCGGGCCTCGAGCTCCTCGGCCTCCTCGAGCAGCCGGCGGTTCTCGTGGAAGAACTGGTGGTGCGTGGTCCACTCGCCCTGGACGAGGGCGTGGCGGATGAACATCTCGCGCGCGGCCTCGGGATCGACCTTGCCGTAGAGCACGGTGCGGTCGGCCACGATGGGCACGCCGTAGAGCAGGACCTTCTCCTTGGCCTGCGCGGCGCCCTGCTTGGTGGACCAGTGCGGCTCGGAGTAGGTGCGCTTGACCAGGTGCGTCGCGAGCTCCTCTGCCCACTCGGGCTGGATCTTCGCGACGTCACGGCCCCACAGGCGGCTGGTCTCGACGAGCTCGCCCGCCATGACCCACACGGGGGGCTTCTTCGACAGGGGAGAGCCGGGGAAGATCGCGAAGCGCGCGCCGCGCGCCCCGAGGTACTCGTTGCGGGCCTGCTTCTTGGCCCGCTTCATGGCGAGCTCCTTCTGCGGGCCGCGCAGGTGCGCGACGGACGACGCCTTGACCTCGGTCGCCTCCTGCATGCCGATCTGCGAGAGCAGCCCGGCGAGCAGCGACTGGTGGATGGTGTCGTCGTCCCAGGTGAGACGGCGCTCGACGGGCTGGTCGGTCGCCTCGGCGATCGTGGTGCCCGACGGCGTCGCGACCTTCGCGCTCGCGTCGCCCCGGGTGCGGGGCGTGTAGGACATGTCGATGCCGAGGGGCTTGCTCATCTCGCGGAGCTGCGCGACGACGTCCTGCCACTCGCGCACGCGCAGGAAGTTGATGTACTCGGCCTTGCACAGGCGCCGGAACGCCGACGACGACAGCTCGTGCTGCTGCTCGCGCACGTACTCCCACAGGTTGAGGTACGTGAGGAAGTCGGAGCGGGGGTCGGCGAAGCGGGCGTGGAGCTGGTCGGCCTGGGCGCGGTACTCGGCGGGGCGCTCGCGCGGGTCCTGGATGGACATGACGGCCGCGATGATCGCGACCTCGCGCGCGACGCCGCGGCGCGATCCCTCCCAGATCATGCGGGCCAGGCGCGGGTCCATGGGGAGCTGGGCGAGGACGCGGCCGATCTCGGTGAGGCGCGTGACGGCGCGGCCGGGCTGGGCGTCGCGGTCGGCGGGCTCCGCCACGGTCTCGAGCGCGCCGAGCTCGGTCAGGAGCTGCACGCCGTCGCGGATCGAGCGCGTGTCCGGGGGCTCGACGAACGGGAAGCGCGCGACGTCGTCGGGCGAGGAGACCACGCCCACCGAGATCATCTGCAGCAGGACCGACGCGAGCGACGTGCGCAGGATCTCCGGCTCGGTGAACTCGGGGCGCGACGCGAAGTCCTCCTCGGAGTACAGGCGGATCGCGATGCCGTCCGCGACTCGTCCCGAGCGCCCCGAGCGCTGGTTGGCGCTGGCCTGCGCGATGGGCTCGATCGGCAGGCGCTGCACCTTGGTCGCCTTGGAGTAGCGCGAGATGCGGGCCGTGCCGGGGTCGACGACGTAGTGGATGCCCGGGACGGTCAGCGACGTCTCGGCGACGTTGGTCGCGAGCACGACGCGGCGCGAGGAGTGCGCCTGGAACACGCGGTGCTGCTCTGCCGAGGACAGGCGTGCGTAGAGCGGCAGGATCTCGACGAAGTCGGGGCGCTTGGGGTCGCGCGTGCGCTCGCCCAGACGGGACTCGAGAGCGTCGGCCGTGTCGTGGATCTCGCGCTCGCCCGACAGGAACACCAGGACGTCGCCGGGGCCCTCGGCCATGAGCTCCTCGACGGCGTCGACGATGCCCGTGACGAGGTCCTTCTCCTGCGCGCCCTTCGTGGGGGCGCGCTTGGCCTTGCCCGACTCCGGGTCGACATCGGGCGACAGCGGTCGGTACCGGATCTCCACGGGGAACGTGCGACCCGTGACCTCGATGACGGGAGCCGTCTCGGGAACGTGGGCGTCGCCGTCGGGCCCCTCGTCCGTCAGCTCGGCCGCGGCCAGCTCGTCCGCGGTGAGCGGCGGGAGCGGGCCGCCCGGCGCGAAGTGCCGCGCGAACCGCTGCGAGTCGATCGTCGCCGACGTGATGATGACCTTGAGGTCGGGGCGCTGCGGCAGGAGCCGCGTGAGGTACCCGAGCAGGAAGTCGATGTTGAGCGAGCGCTCGTGCGCCTCGTCGATGATGAGCGTGTCGTACGCGAGGAGCTGCGGGTCGCGCTGGATCTGCGCGAGCAGGATCCCGTCGGTCATGACCTTGACGAGGGTCTGGTCGCTCGACTGGTCGGTGAACCGGACCTGGTAGCCGACGATCTCGCCGAGCGGCGTGCCGATCTCCTCGGCGATCCTCTCCGCGACCGTGCGCGCCGCGATGCGTCGCGGCTGCGTGTGCCCGATCTGGCCCTTCCGGCCTCGGCCGAGCTCGAGCGCGATCTTGGGGAGCTGCGTCGTCTTGCCCGAGCCCGTCTCGCCCGCGACGATCACGACCTGGTTCTCCGCGATGGCCTGCGCGATGTCCTCGCGCCGCGCCGAGACGGGCAGCTGCTCGGGATACGTGATGGGCGGCACGACGACCTGCGCGCGCCGCTCGGCGGCCCGCGCGAGCTGGGCGGGGCTCACCTGCTGGCGGCGTGCGCCGCGCTGGCTGCGCTTCGATCCGTCACGTTCGCTGCCCGACGGCGGACGCTCGCCCCGGGCGTTCTTGTCGCCCTCGGAGGCCCTCCCGCCGCGCGGCCGGTCGGGGTTCTTGTGGGGAGCGGAGCCCTTGCTGCCGGCGGACTCGTCGGGCTGCTCGGAGGCGAGACTCTGCTCGCTGGCCTGGGGCTTCGCCCGGCCGCGACCCCCGCGCCGACGACGCTGGCCCGTGCCCTCGCGCTGCTGCCCACCGGTCTCCGGACCGGACGCGCCGGCGCCGGTGCTCGCAGGGCCGTCCGGGGTCCTGACCGGAGTCCTGTCCAGGGGACTGTCCAGGTCGGGCCGGGCGGGGCCGTGCGGTTCGGTGCTCACGACCAACCATTCTCGCAAGTAGTCGCAACTTCAATTGCCTCGTGGACGTCGCGGGCCCGCCCGCGGTGAGCGGACGCCACACCCGGGCCTTGCGGCCGCCTCGCCCCGGGCGCACCCTGAGGACATGGCCACGTCCTGGGTCGAACGCTGGCGGCTGGATCTCGATCAGCTGCGGTGGTTCCCCGCGGCCCAGGAGATCCGGGCCGTGCGGCGCGAGGACCCGCACGACGTCGTGCTGCGCTCGACGTCGGCTCGTCTCCTCTGGGAGCCGTGGCGACTGCTGCCCGTGTACGCGGTCCCCGCGGCGGACGTGCGGGTGCCCCTCGTCGAGGGCGAGCATCGCGACGGGCAGGTGCGGCACGGCCTGATCCCGCACCCGCTGCACTTCGAACGGCACACCTGCCCGGGGACCGAGATGTGGTTCGAGGGCACGGAAGGTGCGAAGGACGGCGCGACCGCCCCGTTCTTCCGTCCCGACGACGAGGACCTCGCAGGCTATCTCGTCGTCGACTTCCAGGCGTTCGACTGGTTCGCCGAGGACCAGCGCCTGGCCGCTCACCCGCGCGACCCCTTCAAGCGGGTCGACGTCGTGCCCAGCGCGCGCCACGTCGTCGTCTCCCTGGGCGGCGTGGTGCTCGCCGACAGCGACCGGGCCATGGCGCTCACCGAGACCTACCTGCCGCTGCGCTGGTACGTCCCCCGCGAGGACGTGCGGTGGGAGGCCCTGACGCCGAGCCCGACGACGAGCGACTGCGCCTACAAGGGTCACGCCCGCTACTGGTCGCTCGCGTCGGGCGACCCCGACGGCGCCGACATCGGCTGGAGCTACGAGGACCCGCTGTCGGACGGCGAGAGGGTGCGCGGGTACGTCGCGTTCTGGTGCGAGCGGACCGACCTCACGCTCGACGGCGCCCGGATGCCCCGCCCCGAGAGCCTGTTCTTCCCCCGCGGACGCCGCTGACCGGACCCGCCCGACGGGTCCTCTGCCCGGGCCTCAGCCCACCCGGACGCTCAGGACGAGCTGCTCGCCGACGTCGAGCCGGACGTCCGAGAGCGTCACGCCGGGCGGCAGCGAGGACGCGAGGTCGATGCGCTTGCCGTCGACCTCCTCGAGCTTTCCGCGAACGGCCAGCAGGAGGGCGGCGACGACCGGGTTGCGGCTCGACGCCCCCACGTCGCTCAGCGTGAGGACCATGGCCTGGTCGATCGACGCGGTCGCCGTGATCTGGGCGCTCGCGGACAGGAAGCCCTTGCGGATCTTCGCCGAGGCCACGATCGACGCGGCGCGCGGGCCACGCGACGTGAGGTCCACGTCGAGCGACGTGAGCGTGAAGCCCTGGTCGGCGAGGGCCTTGGTCGCGAGCTCGCGGACCGTGCTGACGAGGGCTTCGCGGCTCGCCGCGGCGCGCAGGTGACCGCTCACGGGGTGCTCGGTGCTCTGGCCGGACTCCTCGATCGAGAGCGACCCGTCCGCCCCCTCGACCCAGGTGAAGCGCAGGTCCCGGATCTCGGCATCGAGGTCGACGGCGACACCGGCGAGCGTGACCGGGTGGCCCTGGGCGCGGATCGTCCGGGCGACGGCCCGCTCGCGCGCGGTCACGTGCTCGACGTTCTCGGCCGGGTCGGGGGCGTCGGCGGCACCCATGGCGCGGACGACGAGCCCGGTCACGTCGACGTCGAGGCTCTGGACGTCGGGGCTGCCCTGGACGGTCGCGGCGTCGATGCGGACACGGTCCAGGCCCGTGGCATGGTCGCCCAGGTTCTTGGTCATGACCTCGCGGAGCCGGTCGGCGAGAGCGGGGCCGGTGTCCGGGCGGGGGGCGCGGCCGAAGGGGAGGACGTCGTGGGCTGGGCTCAGGTCGTCGGGCATGCGCCGAGCCTATGACGAGCGGGCCGCCGGCGGACGACGGGGCGCCCGGAGCCCAGGCTCCTTATTTTCGTCGGTACCGCAGCCCAGGCGGCCCGACGACGATGGAGCCATGATCACCTTCGCCCACGCGACGAAGCGCTACGGCCCCACGACGGCGCTCGACGACCTCACCGTCACGGTCCGGCCGGGCCGCGTCACGGGCCTCCTCGGCCCGAACGGCGCGGGCAAGTCGACGGCCCTCCGCCTGGCCCTGGGCCTCGACCGCGCGACTGCCGGGGACGTCACCGTCCACGGCATCCCCTACCGCGCCCTGCGGCACCCTCTGCGCACCGTCGGCGCGCACGTCGACGCCCGGGCCTTCCATCCAGGCCGCTCGGCCCGGGCCCACCTGACGGCCCTGGCTCGCTACAACCGGATCCCGGCACGCAGGGTCGACGATGTCCTCGGCCTCGTCGGGCTGAGCGACGTCGCGGGCAAGCGCGCGGGCGGTTTCTCTCTCGGCATGGCCCAGCGGCTCGGCCTCGCGGGTGCGCTGCTGGGCGACCCGGAGGTCGTGCTGCTCGACGAACCCGTCAACGGCCTCGACACGGACGGCGTCCTGTGGCTGCGCGGCCTCCTCCGGGACCTCGCCGACCAGGGCCGCACCGTGCTGCTGTCGAGCCACCTCTTGTCCGAGCTGGAGGTCACGGCCGACCACGTCGTCGTCCTCGGCCGCGGTCGTCTCCTGGCGGACCTCCCGATCGCCGACCTCGTGGGACGGGACGCCCCCGTCGTCGTCCGGACCCCGGACGACCCGGCGCCTCTCGCGGACGCGCTCGTGGAGCTCGGTCACCACCCGCAGGTCGACGGGCACGGACTGACCGTGGACGGCGTCGACGTCACGCTGGTCGGCGACCTCGCCCACGCGCTCGGTCTACGCGTTCACCACCTCGCCCCCGCCCCCGTCACGCTCGAGGCCCGCTACCTGGACCTCGTCGCCGACGACGTCCAGTACCGTGCCCGTCCCGAGGAGCGCATCGCATGATGGCCGCAGTCCGTGCCGAGTGGGGCCGCACGTGGTCCGTGCGTGCCCCGTGGGTCACCCTGGCCGCCGTCCTGGTCACCGTGCCGCTCATGGCGACCGTCCTCGCGAACGACGTCGTCCACGCGGTCTCCACCGGTGAGCTCCCGCCTGGCACCTCGACCGCTCCTGCCGTGGCCCTCGGGCCCGCCGTCCAGCTCGGTCTCGTCGTCCTCGCCGCCCTGGCCATGCACCCCGTGACAACCGAGTACGCCACCGGCACCGCCCGCCTCACGTTCCAGGCCGAGCCACGCCGCTGGCTGGTCCTCGCCGCCAAGACGACGGTCGTCACGGTGACCGCCCTGCTCGCAGGCGTGGCCACGGGCACGGCTGCCACCTTCGCCGTGCGCGCCTTCCTGGGCGTGCACGCCGCCCCGGCCCCGGACGGCGCCCTGGCCGAAGCCCTCCGAGCCGGCCTGCGGACCGGCGTCGTCCTCGCGCTCGCTGCCATCCTCACGGCGGGGATCGCGGCGGTCGTCCGGCACGCGGTCGGTACGCTGGCCCTGGCCGCCGCGCTGCTCGCGGGTGCGCTCCTCCTGCCCGACCCGGTCTCACGGTGGACCCCCGCCGGGGCCGTCGCGTCGTTCGTCGAGGGAGGGGGCGCGCCCTGGGCCCTGGTCGCGTGGGCGGTCGTGGGGTTCGCCGCCGCCGCGGGGGTGCTCGAACGCCGCGACGCCTGACGGAAGGATCCCCATGCCCTCGCCCCTCGCGCTGCTCGCCACGGCGGTGCTCGCACTGACCGTCGCGGGCGCCGTCGCGGCGGTACGCCGCTACCGTTCGCTGGCCCGCGAGCTGCACGCCCGCGCCGTCGCGGACGCGGCGGCCGTCGAGAGGGCACGCCTCGCGGAGGACCTGCACGACGCCCTCGGTCACCGGCTCGCCCGCCTCGCGCTGCGCGCCTCGGCGCTCGCGGTGACGGGCGTCCCGGACGCGGCGGACCTGCGGCGGGAGGCCGACGACGCGGTGCAGGACCTTCACCGCGTCGTCGACGTGCTGCGCGACGACACCCTGGAGCCCGTCGAGGACCTGGTCCGTGCGGCGCGCGACGCGGGTCTCGACGTCACTCTCACCGGCTCCGAGGGTGACGGCCTGGGCGCACCGCTCCTGCGGACCGTCGTGCGAGAGGGCCTCACCAACGCTGTCCGCCACGCTCCCGCCGAGCCGGTCCAGATCGACATCTCCCCCCGCGGCGTCACGGTCCTCAACCGTCTCGCAGCCGCCGGTTCGCGGCCGGACGACGGCCGGGAGCCGTTCGGGCTGGACTCTCTCGAGCGACGCGTGCGTGCTGCGGGCGGGACGTTCTCCCACGGTGAGCGCGACGGATCGTTCGTGCTCGTGGCGAGCCTCCCGGCCCGTCCCCTCGTGCCCGACGGTCACGGCCCGCTGCCGCCCTCGGTGCTGCGCGTGTTTGCGCGGCAGGCTCTGCTGCCCGCAGCGGTGGTGGTGGCGGGCCTCGCGCTCGTGTACTCGTGGGCGGCGCACGACGCCGTCCTCGAGGAGGACGTGTTCGCCGGGATCGTCGTCGGCCAGGAGCGCGCCGCCGTCCAGGCCGAGCTGCCCGAGCGCGAGGCACCGCTGCGCCCGGTCCGTGCTCCTGTCGCGGAACCTGGGTGGGACTGCGCGATCTACACGGACGGCAACTTCCCGCTCGCCATGGCCACCCTCCAGGTCTGTTTCGACGGCGACGAGGTGGTCCGCACCGTCGACCTGCGGGAGCGCTCGTGGCTCTGAGGGGGATCTCGGTCGTGCTGGCCGACGACGACCCGATCGTGCGGGCGAGCGTCAACACCGTGCTGGCGGCCGACGGGCGGTTCGACGTCGTCGCGCAGGCGGCCGACGGTCAGGGCGCCGCAGCGGCGGCACGTCGGCACCGGCCGGACGTCGCCCTCCTCGACATCCGCATGGCAGCCCGTGAGGACGGCCTCGACGCCGCCGAGGCCCTGCGGGCCCAGCTGCCGAACACTGCCGTCGTGCTGCTGACCACGTTCGGCGAGGACGCGTACATCGACCGGGCGCTGCGCATCGGCGTCGCCGGGTTCCTGCTGAAGTCGGGCGACCCTGCGACGTTGACCGACGGGCTGGCCGCCGCGGCGGCCGGGGGAGCGTGCCTCTCACCGATCGTCGCGGCGCGGCTCATCCGTCATCTCGCGGGCGGTCTCGGTGCGCGACCTGTCGACCGTCCTGCCGTCCTCGACAGCCTCACGCCCCGCGAGCGGGACGTGCTCGTCGCGATCGCTCGCGGGCTGTCCAACGCGGAGGTGGCCGCCACGCTGCACCTCACCGAGGGCACGGTCAAGGGCTACGTCAGCGCCCTGTTCGACCGGCTGGGTGTGCGCAACCGGGTCGAGGCGGCGGTCCTGGCGCACACCGCGGGGCTCACGCCCCGGGGCTAGCTGTCCTGGCCTGTCAGGTTGTCGACGTGGCGAGGGACCTCCGCGAACGCCCGCACCGGGAACGTCCCGAACCCCTCGACCTTGGGCGGCACGGCCGTGAACCGCGCACCGCGCGGCGGCACGTCGCCCAGGTTCGTCAGGTGCTCGACGACGTGGATCCCCGCCGCGAGGAGCAGCGAGTGGGCTGGGCGCGCCCCGCCGGACGACTCGGGGTCGGTGTCGTCGATGTTCAACGAGTCGATCCCGACGAGCGTCACGCCGGCGTCGACGAGGTGCTGCGCACCGGCCTCCGTGAGGAACGGCGCGGGCTCGCCGTAGGCCGGGGTGCCGAAGTGCCGGTCCCACCCGGTCTGGAGCAGGACCGCGCTCCCGGCGAGATCGCGGTCGAGGAAGACCTCGGCGCCGATCCCGCGAGCACCGCCCCGCGACGTGTCGACGACCTCGCTCAGCCGGAACAGCTCGGCGGGCAGCCCGACGAGGGTCTCGAGCTCGAGACCGGACAGGTCGGTCCCGTGGTCGTAGCGGTGGAAGGGGCTGTCGAGGTAGGTCCCGGTGTTGCCGATCATCGTCAGCACGTCCATCGCGAACTGCGTGCCGGGCGCGTAGTTCGCGACGGAGTCGGCGCGCGTCAGGAAAGGGGTGATGGTCGGCGCGGGCAGGCCCGGGTAGGTCACGAGCCCCTCGCGCACGGTGTGGCTCAGGTCGACGAGCCGCGTCGCGCGGGGAGAACGGGCACCCGGGCCGTCACCCTCGGCGTCCGCACCGTCACCCTCGCCCGCCCCACGGCTCCCCACGTGCGGTTCCTCGACGATCGTCAGCCCCGTGATCTCGACCGACCCGACCAGCGCGAGGCCCAGGTGTCGGACGAGGAGGCGAGCGACGTCGTCGGGCCCGAGATCACCCGACGGGACGTCGAGGCGGAACCCTTCCGCGCGAAGGCTGCCGCCGTTGGCGAAGGTCACGTGGGCGTCGAAGTGTGCGCGCTGCTCGGTCATCACCGGAGTGTCGCACCGCGGGCGGGCCCCCGGGAAGGGTCAGGACGCGGCGCGGCTCGTCTCGCCCCGGAGGTGGTCGATCGTGTTCTGCACGTCGCGCAGCGTGGAGCCGACGTCGGCTCCCTGGGCCACGGTCTTGTCGGCGACGTAGCGGAGCTGGGCCGAGGCGGCGTCGAGCGCGACCTGCGCGTCGGTGAGGGCGATGACCGCACGGCCGTCGCCGAACTGGTCGGTGGCCGCCTGGGCGAGCGCGGCGTTGGCCTCGTCGGTCGCGGCCTGGGCGTTCCCGACGGCGTCCTCGACCTCGCTGCGCAGGCCGGCGGGGAGGGTGGAGAGCTGGGTCGCCGCCTTCTCGAGGTCCTCGCCGATCGAGTCGACCTGACACTGGGTGTCCTCGAGGAACTGGGTGACCTCGGCGGCCGATGCGGTCGCGCTCAGCGGCAGCATCATCGCAAGGGCGAGGAAGCTGGCGGCGGCGAGCCGGGCGGCTGGTCCTGATGTCTTCGGCGACGTCATGTCGAGAAGTCTGCACGGCGAACCTGGGAAAAGACAGGGAGGACATGGACAGTTGGTGGAGATTTCGCCCACAGTCGCGGGGGGAGCCACGCGCGGCCGCCTCGGCCACGACGGCCCGGTCGCGCGGGTAGCGTTGCCGTCGTGCCCCACCCCGTAGCCCCCGCCCCCGAGGCGACCCGATGATCCGCCGCGCCCTGGCGCGCGCCTACTGGGCCGTGAGCAGGTGGACGTTGCGCACCGAGCAGCCCCCGACCGACCGGCCCGGCATCCTCATCGGCGCCCCGCACACGTCCAACTGGGACTTCGTGCTCATGCTCGCGATCTCGACGAGCGTGGGCGTGAGGGTCCGCTGGCTCGGCAAGCACACCCTGTTCAAGGGCGTGATGGGGCCGTTCGCGCGGGCGCTCGGCGGGATCCCCGTGGACCGGACGGACCCGAGCCGCGTCGTCGACGACATCGTGGCGCGGGTCCGCAGGGGTGAGGTGTTCTCGCTCGTCATCACGCCCGAGGGCACGCGCAGCAAGGGCGAGTACTGGAAGTCGGGCTTCTACCGGATCGCGCGCGAGACGGGCATGCCCGTGACGCTCGGCTACGTGGACCGCACGACCATGACCGCGGGCCTCGGCCCCACGCTCGAGCTCACGGGTGACGTGCGCGCCGACATGGACCTGGTGCGCGCGTTCTACGCGGACAAGGCCGGGTTCGACCCGTCGCGTCGCACCGAGCCGCGTCTGCGCGAGGAGGACCGGCCGGCGCCGGACGGAGCCACCGGAGAGGCTGCTCCGACCGTCTGAGGGACGACGGAGCCGCCGCCGCGTGGCGACCCTGCGGGGAGTGCTGTCCTGATACCGGCCGTGCGCCCTCAGCCCGCAGCCGGGTCCGTCGGCGCGTAGACCCGCAGGCCGCCGGGCACCATGGTGAGCGTCGCGTCGGTGACCCGGTCGCCGTCCAGCTCGAGCGTCTCGCCGTCGTGCGCGAGGATCACCGGGTCGTGCGGGGCGCCGTCGCCGAACCGGAGCGACAGGTCGGGCGTGGTCCAGGCGTCGAGCGCGAGGTGGCGTTCGAGTCGCCGGACCCGTCCGGCGAGCGAGGACGCGGCACCGCCCGCGACCGTCTCGAGGAACAGGCGCGCCCGGCTGTAGCGCTGCTCGGCGCGCCCCGTGCGGACGTCGAGCACGCCGTCGTCGAGCCGGATGCGCTCGACGGGCGCGAGGTTCTGCGGGACGTACTTGTTGACCCCCGCGAAGAACGACCAGTAGCTCCCGACGACCCCGTCGACCGACACCCGCAGCGGGGTCGCGGAACGCAGCACGCGCGACGTCGCCCAGACCGTCGCGGGCCACTTCCCGAGGCGCTTCTCGGCGCGTTCGCGCTGCGACACGAGCTCGGGGTAGATGCCGAGCGAGAACGTGTTGAGGACCGTCATCGGGTCCTGCCCGTCGACGCGGAGCTCGGCCACGTCGACGCTCACCCCCGACCCGGCCTGGACGGCGCGGACCGTCGCGGTCATCGACGTGAGGTCGGCGGCCTTGGCGAAGTGGTTGAGCGTGCCGCCGGGGAGGACGACGAGCGGGAGGTCGTGCTCGCGCGCTGCGGCGGCAGCGGTCGCGACGGTCCCGTCGCCGCCGCTGATCCCGAGCGCTCGGGCGGGGCGGGCCCCGCTGCCGCCGTCGTACCCGCCGCCGCGCGCCGCACGGTCGTAGATCTCGCGCAGGTCGTCGCCCTCGGCGAGCACGTGCACCCGGGCCTTCGGGAGGTCGCGGCGCAGGACCTCGAGCGGGTCCTCCTTGAGGATCCGCCCGGACCCGGCGGCCGTGTTGACGACGACGAACAGGCCCTCGCCGTCGGGGAGCGCGGGCACGTCCGTGGGAGGTCCGGCGGGCACGTCCGGCTCCGGGCCCGGTGGGGAGGGCACGAGCCACCGGCCGAGCACCGCGAGCCCGACCCCGAGCGCCGCGCCCCCGACGACGTCCGAGAACCAGTGCGCGCCCACGTGCAGCCGCGAGTACATGACGGCCCCCGCGACCGGAGCGACGACCAGCCCGGCGGCGGGCCACTCCAGGGCCACGCCCGCGGCGAACGCCCCCGCGGTGGCCGAGTGGCCCGACGGGAACGACGGCGTCGTCGGGTAGCGGCGCAGGCGCCGCACGAGGGGCAGCGGGTCGGCAGAGGGGCGGTCGCCGCCGAACAGTCCCTTGCCGAGCAGGTTCGCGGTCGCGCTCGCGGCGGCGACGCTCACGAGCCCCCGTACCGCGGCGCGGCGCCCGCGCGCGCCGGTCGTGGCCAGCCCTGCGCCGAGCCCCATCCACAGGACGCTGTGGTTCGCGGCGGTCGTCAGACGCACGAGGGCTGCGTCGGCCCGGGGCCCGAGCTGTCGCCGGTACGTCCGGTCGTTCATGCGGCGGTCGAGGCGGGCGACGGCCGGGAACGCCTCGTGGGGCTTGACGAGGCCCGTGAAGCGCGGCTTCCGTCGCGGGGTCTGAGGTGGCGGGACGGGAGCGGACGACATCCAGCCACGGTAGGACGGTCGCGCCCCGCCCGCCCACCCACACCTCGCCGAGGGCGCCCGCGCACCCGGGGGGAGCGGCGCCGTCGGGCCTCCTCGCGCGGCCCGGCACCCTCGTTCTGACACAACTCCGATAAGTTCTCCCTATGGGCACCACCCCCGACCCGATCCGGGTCTTCCTGCTCGACGACCACGAGGTCGTCCGCCGCGGCGTCGCCGCCCTCCTCGAGGCCGAGGACGACATCACGGTCGTCGGCGAGGCCGGCACCGCCGCTTCAGCGCTGACGCGCATCCGCGCCGTCCGGCCGGACGTGGCCGTGCTCGACGTGCGCCTGCCCGACGGCTCGGGCGTCGAGGTCTGCCGCGACGTGCGCTCCGAGATGCCGGAGATCGGCTGCCTCATGCTCACGTCCTTCGCGGACGACGAGGCGCTGTTCCAGGCGGTCCTCGCGGGCGCCTCGGGCTACGTCCTCAAGCAGATCCACGGCTCGGACCTCGTGGGTGCCGTGCGGACCATCGCGGGCGGCGGCTCGCTGCTCGACCCGGTCAGCACCGCGCGCATCCTCGACCGGCTGCGCACGCCGCAGGCCCAGGAGGTCGACCGCCTCGAAGGGCTGTCGCCGCAGGAGCGTCAGATCGTCGACCTCATCGGCGAGGGCATGACGAACCGGCAGATCGGCGAGCGCCTCTTCCTCGCGGAGAAGACCGTCAAGAACTACGTGTCGCACATCCTCGCGACGCTCGGGCTGCAGCGTCGCACGCAGGTCGCGGTCCTCGCGACCGAGCTGCGCACGGAGGACCGCCCGCGCGGCTGAGCGGTGTGCCGCGGCGGTCCTGTCCGGACCGTGGACACCGGCTACCTCGTGGGAGACCCCGTCGACCACCTCAACCACGACGGGCTCACCACGGTGGAGCAGGACGCCTGCTATCCACTACCTCGGGCTGGTGCGATCGAGTTCCGCAGCCGGGCGGTGCTCCTGGCTGACCGTCAGGCGTTCGGGATCCGCCACACGAGCGCGGTACCGCGCCCAGCGGGCACTGCGTCGTCAGCGTCGGCGAGTGCGTCGTCGGCAGATGGGTCGTCGCCCGTGCCGGATGCCTTCGCGGTCTCGCGAGCCGCGACCTCCGCCGGACCCACCGCGAGCGTCCCGTGCAGCGCCTCGGCGCGCGTCGCGAGGTTGTGCAGGCCGCCACGGTGGTCGCCTGCGTCGACGCCCGCGCAGCCGATCCCGTCGTCGACCACGGACAGCGTGATGGCGTCGTCGGTCACGCGCAGCCGCACGTCGACGCGCGACGCGCGCGCGTGGCGGGCCACGTTGGTCAGGGCCTCTCCGACGACGACCACGAGCTGGTCCGCGACCTCGGCGGGCACGAGCGAGGAGTCGTCGCTCTCGATGATGATCGAGGGCGAGAACCCGAGCGCGGACGTCACGGCGCCGGCCGCCGCGGTCAGCCGCTCCTGGAGGCTCGCCTCGGGGGGAGTGGTGGCCTGGAGCGCGAAGATCGTCGAGCGGATCTCGCGGATCGTGTCGTCGAGGTCGTTGACGGCCTCCTCGACGCGCGAGCGCACGAGCTCGTTCTCGATGTGCTTGGTCGTGCTCATGAGGGTCATCGCGGACGCGAAGATGCGCTGGATGACGACGTCGTGCAGGTCGCGCGCGATGCGCTCGCGGTCCTCGAGCACCGCGACCCGTCGTCCGTCCTCGTAGAGGCGGGCGTTGTCGACGGCCACTCCTGCGGCGGCGGCCAGGGCCCGGACCGCGGCCTCGTCGTCGCGCGTGAAGGGCGAGCCGTCGCGCTTGTCGGTCAGGTACAGGTTGCCGTAGACGGAGTCGCGGACCTGGATGGGGACCCCGAGGAAGGTGTGCATGGGCGGGTGCCCGGCGGGGTAGCCGGACGCGGCCGGGTAGCCCTCGATCTTGTCGACGCGCAGCGGGTGCGGGTTGCGGATGACCTCGCCCAGCAGGCCGTGCCCGTGGGGCCAGTGGTCGATCGCCTCGACCTCGGAGTCCTTCATGCCGACCGGCACGAACCGGCCGAGCCGGTCCCCGTCGCGCACGCCGAGCGCCCCGTACCTGGCTCCCGTGAGGTCCATCGCGGCCTCGACGATGCGGCGCAGCACGGTGTCGAGGTCGAGGTTGCTCGTGATGGCGACGACGGCGTCGAGCACGCGGTGCGCGACGGCAGAAGGAAGGGACTCGGTCACCCACGTGAGTCTGTCAGACGTTCGGACCGGAACCGGCCTCGGCAGGACCGGGACGTCGCTCTCTCGTGCGTGGTAGGTCTTCAGGTACTCCACGACTACCCCCTCGATCTCCGTGAGCTCCGGGTGTGTCCCCGGCCGGTCGGCGGGTGGCCGACCGGCCGGGGAAAGAGCGACGGCCCTCCGGGAGGTGACCGGGAGGGCCGTCGGGCGGGGCAGGGTCTCGCGTTCCCTGGTGTTCCCCGCGTCTTCCTGGGTGTATCGCCGTGGCGAGCGGATCGCGTCGCCGAACCGGGATCAGACCAACCAGGAGTTCTTGCGGACGAGCGGCAGGCTCTTCCACTGTCGGCCGAGGCCGAGGGTGTCACCGGCGCCGATCATGGCCAGCGAGATGATCGCGAGGGCCTCGACGACGTGGCTGTCGATGATCGGGTTGGTGGTCAGGGGCAGCGAGGCCAGGTACATGAAGCCGAGGAGGACGGTCCCGGCGGTCGCCGCGACCCGCATCCCGATCCCGAGCACCAGGGCGAGCCCGATGCCGAGGAGGCCTGCCATGAAGAGCCAGTCGGCCCAGGCGGCACCGGCCATCCCGTTGAAGAGACCGGCGAACGGTCCCTGGACGCCGCCGAGGAAGCCGGCCGTGGGGCTGCCTCCGTTGATCCAGGCACGCTCCGAGGGGGTCGAGAACCCGAGCCCGAAGGTCTTGTCGAGGAAGGCCCACACGAAGTAGAAGCCCATGACGATCCGGAAGATCCCCAGGACGATCTGCGTCGGGAGGGTTCCGCGGACCGCGAGGCTCGCGGTCGTCGTGGCCCCCGAGACCTCGTGAGGGACGGCACGTACTGCTCGGGCCGAGCGGGCCGAGCCGGCCGGACGTTCGATCGTTGCACTCATGTCGTCTGTCTTCCTCTCCAGGACCGGATCCCCATCCGGTGCGTTGACTCCATTCCACCGGAGCGGGAGGGCTCGGACCTGGGGCGAAGGTCGAGGAACGCGGGGGACCTAGGTCCTCCCGTGCCGGGACCAGCGGTGCGTCAGTCGAACGCGGGATACCCGCCCGACGGCGTGGGTCCCCACTCGCGCTCGGCCCACGCGACGGCGTCGGACAGGACGGTCGCGATGCTCGGGGTGACGTCGCGCAGGTGCTCGGCACCCCAGCGCCAGCGGGACGTCATGAGCTGCCGGTACGACGGCGACCTCCCCTCGGGTCCGACGCGCGGGCGGTCCGCGACCGCTCCGTCGAGGAGCCAGCCCGTCATGGCGAGGATCCAGCCGGCGCACGCGAGCAGGACGTCGCGGGTCCAGGCGGGCTCGACGACGGCGTCGGGCCGGTGCCTGCGCAGGCCCGTGGTGAACGCGGCGAGGAGGCCGTCGGTCAGGCCGGTCGGCGGGTCGAACACGCACCAGCACGTCGAGAACGGCATGAGCGTGTACGCGGCGTCGAGCGCGGGGTGGTGGACGTTCGTGTCCTCCAGGTCGAGGAACACCCACCCGGCCGGTGTGCGGACGGCGTTGTCGGGGCACGTGTCGCCGGGCGAGACGACGGCGGGGCTCCCCGCCGCGCGCAGGCTCGCGACAGCCTCGAGGTCGTCGTGCACGAACGCGAGCATCGCGTCGAGCGGTTCTCGCGCCAGACCCGTGGGGGTGGGCAGGGCGTCGACGAGCCGGCGCACCCCGGCACGGGCGTCCGCGTCGAGGTCCCACCCCTTGACGACGCCGCGCGCCGCGAGCTCGGCCGAGAACCGTTCGACGTGCCGCCCGGACGCACCCGCGAGCTCGCCGAGCGCGGTCGCCCAGTCGTGCGCGCCCTGCCAGGCGGCGTCGCGGTCGCCGCCGAGCAGGAGGTCGGCGAGCGTGGGGCCGTCGCCGACGTCGCTCATGACGATCAGGCGGTGCGCCTCGTCGACGGCCAGCAGGACGGGGGTGTGGTCGAGGGTCAGGAGCCCCGCGACCTCGTGCTCGAACGGGAGGCCGTGCACGCCCGGGCCGTCCAGGAAGCGCTTGACCACGACCGTGCTGCCCGGTACGTGCGCCGCGGCACGGGTCGTGTCGAGGCGGTCGTCCGTGAGCCCGGCGACGACGCGGGCACGGACGACCAGCGACCGCGTCGACCCGCCGAGGGGCTCGGGCTCGGCGAGCGCCGCGCCGAGGGCGATGCCGGCGAGCGCGAGGGTCTCGTCGAGGTCGGGTACGAGGGCTCGCGTGGTCTGCGCGGGCGGCGATGCAGGCGCAGGCGTCGGGGCGGCGGAAGGCATGCCTCAGTCTGCCCGCCGGGCGCCGCGCCGGTCCACGGTTCGAGCGGGGCGAGGTCGTCAGGGCCGCGCGGCTCGTCGCGTGACGAGCACGGACGTCCCTGCCGCGACGAAGAGCAGGGCCACCCACACCGTGGCCAGGGAGTCGGAGCCGGTGGTCGCGAGGTCGGACGCACGTGCGCCCGTGCTCGTCCCGCCGTCACCGGGTGCCGGCGACGCGGCGACGGTGACCTGTGCACTGGCCGTGTCGTCGCCGGGGTCGTCGTCGGGGGTGCTGGCGGAGACGGTCGCGACGAGGGGGAGCGTGGTGCCAGGCGGGGTCGCCGCGTCGACACGGAGCGAGACGGGGACGAGGAGCTGGTCACCGGGGGCGACGGTCCCTGCCTCGCACGTGATGACCGTGCCCGACGCCGGGCACGCGGCAGCGAGCTCGATCACGGCCGTTCCCGGGGTGCCCGTCCCGCCGGCGTTGAGGAACGTCGTGCCGGGGGGTGCGTGGGTCACGACGGTGACGCCTGTCATCGGTGCGTCGCCGGTGTTGGTCACGGCGATGACGGGATCGAGCCGGGCTCCCGCGACGACGGTGGCCGGCGCCTCGAGGGAGACCGCGAGGTTGCCGCGGGCGGGACCGACGACAGGGAGCGAGGTCGCGGTCGCGGAGTTGTCGGACGGGTCGGGGTCGTGGGCCGAGGTCCCGACCGAGGCGGTGTTCGTGATCGCCGTCCCGGCCAGGGCAGGGTCCTCGACGCGCAGGACGACCGCCCCGGTCCAGGCCTGGTCGGTGGTGAGCGTCCCCAGGGTGCACGTGGTCCGGGCGGTGTCGGCGGTGCACTCGTCGGGACCGGAGACGTAGCTCGTCCCCGGGGGCAGCGCGTCGGTGACCTCGACGTCGGTCGCGTCGCCCGGCCCGGTGTTGGTCACCGTCAGGGGCCAGGTCGTCTCGCCACCGACCTGCGGGGGCGCTGTCGGTGCCGTCTTGGCGATCTGCACGTCCGCGACATCCGCGGCGTCCGTGGTGGGACCGGCGAAGGCGCTCGCGGAGTTGTTGTCGTGGTCCGGGTCCCGCTGAGGGCTGTAGGCGGTCGCGTCGTTGGTGAGGGCCGTGCCCACGGGGGTGTCGGGCAGGACCTGGGTCCATGCCCGGACGGTGATGGAGTCGCCCGAGGCCAGAGCGCCGAGGGAGCACTGTCCCCAGGACGTGCACGTCACGCCGTCCACGCGGTCGAGCGTGAGGTGAGGACCGGGGTACTCGTAGAGAGTGACGGCGTCAGCAGCGTCGGGGCCGACGTTGGACACGGTGACGTCCCACGCGATCAGGTCGCCCGCGACGATCGGGGCCGTGCCGACGAGCGACTTCGTGACGGAGACGTCGGTGGTCCGGGGTGGGAACGGGGTCACGCCGGCCAGGCTCACGACGGTCGAGTCGTGGGTGTACGCCTTGGGTCCGTCCGGCCCGGTGGCGGAGAAGTGAACCCAGGTGCGCGCGCTCGTCCTGGGGGTCGAGGCGTTGTCGGTGTACTTGTAGCTGAGGGTGCAGGTCCCGCTCACGGGGATCGGGGAGGCGCACGTGCCGAGGTCGAGCGTGAAGTCGGGGCCCTCGCCGCCGGTGTCGAGCGCGGACAGGGGGACCCTCGCGAGGTTGGTGAACGTCACGGTCTGCGGTGCACCGGTCGTGCCAGGAACGGCGACGAAGCCCAGGGAGCCCGGCTCCCAGGACAGCGCGTGGACGACAGCCTGGTAGGAGACGGGCTGGTCCGTCGTCGCGGGTCCTGCCGCCCCTGTCGCGTTCCACGTGCGCCCGCCGGAGACGGAGCTGGACGGGCTGAGGATCGTGCTCGGGTCGAACGTCACCGTGATGACGCACTCCTGGCCGGCGGCCAGGGTGACGGTGCCGTCGACCGACAGACCTGGGCAGGCATCACCGCTGACCTCACCCCACGGCTCGTCGGGCCCGGGCGTGTACCACCCGTCCGTCGAGAGCGTGGTGTCCTGCACCGCGGTCAGGCTGTAGGACAGCGTGACGTCCGGGTCGCCGAACCGCAGGTCCTGCCCGAAGTCCAGCGTCGTCTCGGACACCGTCACGTAGTCGTTGAACTCGGCCGCGGAGGCCGGGGGTGCGAGCGCCACGGCCCCGCCGAGGCTCAGCAGGACGACCAGGCCCGCCGCAGCCGGTCTGCGCGTCGGACGGGTGCTCATCCTGCCCCCCGGGATCGTCTCTGCGTCGATGGAGAAGCTTCAACCATGGTGGCACCCGGTCACCCGGCGCGCTCTCCGGGTGCTCGAGGTCGTCCCGACGAACCCGCCCGGTGGCGCAGAGAGCTGGTCGTCCCTGCGCCGCTGGCGGCCGTCAGGACGTCGCGCCCTCGACGTCCTGCGAGAACTTCTCGACCTCGCCGCGGAGGTCGTCGAGCGAGCTGCTCACGGCCTCGTCGGCCGACTTCACGGCCTCGGACGCCGACTGGAGCTGCGCCGACGCCTCGTCGAGCCGCGCCCGGGCGTCCGCGACGCGCTGCTCGGCCTGCGCCTTGGTCTCCTCGGTCGCGGTGGCCGCCTCGTCGAGGGCGGTCTGGAGGTCCTCCGACGCGGTCTTGGCTGCGGTCACGGCCTCCTCGACCTGGGCTCGCTGGTCCGCGGGCAGCGAGCCGAGCGAGTCGACGAGCGACTGGACGTCGCCGCCGATGGCCTCGGCCTGTGCCTTGGCGTCGTCGAGGAGCTGGTCGAGCTGGTCGCTCGAGATGGAGATCTCGGGGATCGTGATGCTGCCGTCCTCGCCGCACGCGCCGAGCACGGACGTGGACAGGACGAGCGCGAGACCGACGGCGGCGCTCCGGCGGGTGCGTCGGGCGCGTGCGGTGTGCTGCGTTGCGTGGGTGTCCATCTCTCCATTGTGCAGACCTCTGATGAGAAGTCACCCATGAAGTTCCCAGACAACGGGTGGCGCGCACGCCCAAACTCCCTCAGGCTGGAGTCTGGTCGTGTTCGCCGATACCCTCGCACGGTCGAACGTCGCAGAACGGACATGGGAGTCTCGTGGTGACCTTGCCGACGCACCGGGTGCGTTCCAGCGGCCCAGGGGGCCGGCATGGCGCGTCTCGCGCCGAGCCCGCCGCCAGCGGTATGCCCGCTGCCGACGCCGCCCCCGTCGCGCTCGACGAGGCGATCGAGCCCGTCCGTCCCCCGACCGGGCCGGGTCATCACGTCGACGCCCGTCACGTGCGGCGCCCGGCGCGGGCGGTCCCCATGATCCTCTCGTCGACGCTGGTCCTCGGGTCGGTCATGACGGTCGGCTTCGTCGGGTCCTCGATCACGCACCGCGAGTCGTGGTCGGTGCAGTACGCGGCGGAGGAGCCCGTGGCCGGTGCTGCGTTCGGCGTGCAGCCACCGGCCTACGAGCCGCCCAGCGAGGACGTCCAGCTCGACCGCGTGGTCAAGATGCTCGACCGGTCGGACGAGGTGATCGGCGCCGACGCCGCGGTCTCGGAGACCGTGCTGCAGGCGCGCTCTGAGCTCGGCATGCTGCTCGCGACCTATCAGGCCCAGCAGGCTGCGGCCGGTGGAGGCCCGCGGGGCTCGGTCGACGCCCCCGGGCCCGTCGCGCCCGGCGCGCTGCCCGGCGAGGGTCTCGCGACGCCACCCGCGGCCCCGGACCCCCTGACCCCGACGACGCCGGACGCCCCAGCCGCTCCGGGCGCCCCAGGAGTCGTCGACGGGCAGGCGCCGACCGCGCCACCGGCGACCGGTACGCCATCGACCGTCGTGCCGGTGGGCCCCGGGGTCGCGGCCGCCGCCAACCCGGTGGTCCCGCCGCCGACGACCCCCGACGACGGGCCCGGGGCCGCGGACGCCCAGGCGACCGATCTCGACCCGGGCACCGCCACGGACGGGACGGCGACCGCAGGCGCTCCGACGGCTCCTGCGGCTCCTGCGGGTGGTGCGGGGGACGGGTTCGACCCCGAGACGGGTCTTCCGTCGGACCCGGCCCCCGACCCCACCGACGACGAGGCTCCCTCGCACGAGGGTCTGGTGACGATCGACGACGTCGTCGCCGCCGCGACCCGGCTCGCCGAGCTCATGGGGCCCGCGTACGCGCTCGCGGCGGTCGGCGTCGTCCCGGCGGACGGGGCGGTCCCCATCGGCGACACCCTGGCCGACCAGCTCGCCGCCGCCGTCGCGAAGTACGCCGACAGCACGTCCCAGTACGCCAACGGACAGCTTCCGGACTCGGTGCTGTGCCCGCTCGCGTTCGCGCCCGGCCAGAGCCTGCGCTGCGACGCCGCAGAGCAGCTCGAGGCGCTCGCGGCCGAGTACCAGAAGGCGTTCGGCAAGCCGCTGCGCATCACCGACTCCTACCGCAGCTACGACGACCAGGTCGCGGTCAAGGCGGCCAAGCCGTTCCTCGCCGCTGTCCCCGGCACCTCCCAGCACGGGTGGGGTCTCGCGATCGACGTCGGCTCCCCGGTCTCGACCGGGAAGAGCGCCGAGTACCTGTGGATGCGCCTGCACGCACCGGACTACGGCTGGGACAACCCCACGTGGGCGCGCCCCGACGGGCGCAAGCCCGAGCCGTGGCACTTCGAGTTCTACGCGGCCGGGGCCATGCCGGACCGGTACACACCAGGAGCCGAGGGGACGCCGACGGCACCTCCCTCGCCGACGGCCCCGACCTCGCCGACCTCGCCCCCGGCGCCCGCGCCGTCACCGACGACCCCCGTGCCGACGCCGACCCCGACGACTCCGGCCCCGACGGACCCGCCGACGACGCCCACCCCGACCCCGACCACGCCGGAACCGACCCCGACCCCGACCCCCACGACCCCGACCCCGACCCCGACGACGCCGGAACCGACCCCGACCCCCACGACGCCGGAACCGACCCCGACGGACCCGCCGACGACCCCGGTCCCGTCACCGACCACGCCGTCGCCGACCGAGTCCGTCGCGCCGTCGTCCGCGCCGTCAACCGCGCCGTCGACCTCGCCGACGAACATCCCGGCGCCGACCGCGACGTCCTAGACCAGTGACCGCCCCGACCGTCGACCGTCCCGACGTGCGCGACCACGCGTTCCTCCGGGTGTGCGTCGACCTCGCTCGGGGCGCGCTCGACGCGGGCGACGAGCCGTTCGGCTCCGTGCTCGTCGACGTCGAGGGGACGATCCTGCGGTCGGACCGCAACCGGGTCCGCGGCGGCGACGCGACCCAGCACCCCGAGCTCGCCCTCGCGCGCTGGGCTGCCGAGCACCTCGACGCCGAGCAGCGTCGGACGAGCACGGTCTACACCTCGGGAGAGCACTGCCCGATGTGCAGCGCGGCTCATGCGTGGGTCGGGCTGGGACGGATCGTGTACGCCGCGAGCGGTGCGCAGCTCGCCGGGTGGCGTGAGCGGTGGGGAATACCCCCCGGGCCAGTCGCGCCGTTGCCGATCCACGTCGTCGCACCGGGGATCCCGGTGTCCGGTCCGGACCCCGAGCTCGTCGACGAGGTCAGGGCGCTCCACGCGCGCCTTCTGGGTGTGGCCGACCGGTAGACCGGCGAGCAGGACCGTGGCGTCCGGGTAATCGGCTCGCGGCCCGCCCGCGCGACGCCGTAGGGTGGCACTCATGTGGATCTGAGCCTGCTCGCGAGACCCCCTTCCTCTCGCGCCCCGACGTCGCCCCGCGACACGACCTTCCCGTCGTGCCTCGGCTGCGCTCGACGTCGGCAGGCAGCCTCCGTGCCGCCGCGGCGCCCTCTTCGTCAGGTGATTCCATGCCCCAGCCTTCCTCCGCTCTTCTCACTGCCGTCGACCTCACCAGGTCCTACGGCGACCGCACCGTCCTCGCCGGGGTGAGCCTCGCCGTCGACCCGGGTCACCGGACCGGCCTGGTGGGCGAGAACGGCGTCGGCAAGTCGACGCTCCTGCGCCTGCTCGCGGGGGTCGAGGACCCCGACTCGGGGACGGTCACTCGGCCGCCGGACCTCGGCTACCTGCACCAGGAGCTCCCGTACGGCCCGACGACGTCGGTCGGCGAGGTCGTCGAGGACGCCCTCGCGGGGGTCCGGGAGATCGAGCGCGAGCTCGAGTCGGCGGCAGCGGCGCTCGCCGAGCTGTCCGACGCCGGGGTGTCAGAACGAGCGAGCGGTATGGGCAACGCTCGTTCTGACAGCTCCGGTGCGGACGTCGACGCCCTCACCGCGGCCTACGACCTGGCGCTCGCGCGCGCCGAGCAGTCGGACGTGTGGGGGGCCGACGCCCGTGCGTCCCGCGCCCTCGCGGGCCTGGGCCTCGACGTGATCCACCGCGACCGCCTGGTCTCGCGGCTCTCGGGCGGGCAGCGCACGCGGCTGGGCCTCGCGGCTCTCCTCATCCGCCAGCCGGGCGCGCTCCTGCTCGATGAGCCGACCAACCACCTGGACGACGAGGCCGCCGAGTTCCTCGCCTCGGCCCTGCGCGCCCTGCCCGGGGCCGTGCTGCTCGCGAGCCACGACCGCGTGTTCCTCGACGAGGTCTGCACCGAGATCCTCGATCTCGACCCGTCGCAGGAGGCCAGCTCTGCGGGTCGCACGGGCGGCACCCTGTACGCGGGCAGCTACCGCGACTACCTGCGGGCCAAGCGTGTCGAGCGGGCCCGCTGGGAGCAGCAGTTCGCGGCCGAGCAGGACGAGCTCAAGGCGCTGCGCCGGTCGGTCGCGACGACGGCCCGCAACGTCTCGCACAACCGTGAGCGCGGCAACCAGTCGAAGCTGCTCTACGACGCCAAGGGCGAGCGCGTGCAGTCTCAGGTCTCTCGGCGCGTGCGCAACGCGCAGCAGCGCCTCGACACGCTCCAGGCGGAGCAGGTGCGCAGGCCGCCCGAGCCCTTGCGGTTCGCGCCGCCGCACCTCGTGCGTGAGCGTGCGACGAGCTCGTCCCCGGGACGCTCGGGCGGGCGGCGTGGCCCCCGGGGTGCGTCGGACGGGACCGACGGCCTGGCGCTGTGGGCGCGTGACGTCGTCGTGCAGGGAGGGGCGACCGAGCCCGACCCCGCAGCCCCCGGGCGCCCCCGCCTCGACCTGCGGGCGTCCGGGGTGCCGTCGATCGACCTCGCTCCGGGCGCCAAGCTGCTCGTGACCGGGGCCAACGGGTCCGGGAAGTCGACGCTGCTGCACGTGCTCGCGGGCGACCTGCAGCCGTCGTCGGGCACGGTGGGGCGCGCGCGAGGCGTCGACGTCGCCCTGCTGGAGCAGGACGTCCGCCTGCACGACGACGCGCGCACCCCGCGCGATCTGCTCGCCCTCGTCACGGGGCAGGACCCCGCGGACCGCCCGCACGTCGACGCGCACGGGCTCGTGGCGCCCCGCGACCTGGACAGGCCCCTGGGCATGCTGAGCGTCGGCCAGCGGCGGCGGGTCGTCCTCGCGATGCTCGTGACGCAGGCCCCCGACGTGCTGCTGCTCGACGAACCGACCAACCACGTGTCCCTCACGCTCGCGGAGGAGCTCATGGCCGCGGTCGAGACGTGGCCCGGCGCCGTGGTCGTCGCCTCGCACGACCGGTGGCTGCGGCGGACCTGGAAGGGCGACGTGGTGCACCTCGGCTGAGGCGACGAGGGGTTGTCGGCGAAGCCGTCGGCGCCCCTCAGAGGGGCACGGTGAGCTGCGCGCGGATCTCCCGCACGACCTCCTTCTGGACCTCGACGGGCGGTGCCCCGTCGGGATACAGGCCCAGCAGCGTCGCGAGCCGGAGCTGCGCCTCCTGGAGGTCGGCCAGCCGGCGGCTCTCGGCCCGCCCGCCCGCGCGGCGGGCCGCCTTGCGCGCCGCGCGGCGTCCGTGGACGGACCGCAGGGCCTCCCTCTCGCCGGGGGGCACGACGTCGTCGGGCTGGTCGGCGAGCGCCGCCTCGAACCAGCGGTGGTCGATGTGCCGCGCGTACCGGAACACGAGCACGAACGCGAGGATCAGGACGACGTACTTGAGGACGACCGACGCGAACGCGCCCGCCTCCGACGCCGGGAAGAAGATCTCGGGGGCGTTCCACGCGAAGTGCAGCACCCAGGCGAGCGCGTAGGTCGCGACCGCCACGGCGACGCGCCGCACCGTGGAGACGTGGAACGCCACGAGGGCGTAGGCGATGCCGAAGCCCGCGATCGCGGTGAACATCGCGTGCCCGCCCAGGCCCACGAGCACGCGGCTCAGGCCGACCTGGAGAGCGCCCACGGCGTCGGCGTTCGGGTCCATGATGGCGCCCTGCACGATGTAGCTGACGTTCTCGCTGACCTCGAAGCCCAGGCCGACCATCGCCCCGTAGACCAGGCCGTTGAGGGGGCGGGTCACGTGTGCGCGGCCCGCGTACAGGACCAGGACCACGCCGAGGAGCTTGATGAGCTCCTCGTCGGTCGGCCCGACGACGGCAGCGGCCCAGGAGGCGAGGCCCACCCCCTCGAACACGGTGATGAGGTGGTCGTTCGCGACCACGACGAGCGTCGGCGCGACGACGAAGCCCCACGCGTAGGCCGCGACGAGCATGCCGCCCGGCTCGTCCTCGAACAGGTCGAGCCGCCGGATGATCGCCGTGAGGAGCAGCGTGACGACGGCCGCGAGCAGGATCCCGATCCCCAGACCCTCGGGGGTGAGGAACACGTCCTGGCGGGCGACCCGCAGCATCCCGAAGCCGGCGACGACCAGGCACACCCAGTACAGCCAGGTCGCCCACTGGTAGTGGGGGAAGAGGCCGCGGCGCCGCCGCCCGGGTGAGCTCGTGGGGAGGACCACGGGGACGTTGCGCAGGCTCTGCTCGGTCATGAGATCGTCACCGCCTCCACCAGGTCGGCCACGGCCCCGGCCTGTGCCTGGAGGTCCGACGCCGTCCCGTACGCGAGGATCGACACCCCGCCCTGGGCGTGCTGCGTCGTGACCTTGACCGAGAGCGAGGCGGCCTCGGGGCCGCCCGACCGGAAGACGCCCGAGACCTCGGCGGGGTCGCCCTCGGACACGATCTGCGCGTCGTACAGGGTCGTGCCCGTCGCCAGCTCGGCGAGCCGGGCCCGCCGCGTGAAGAACACGTTCGGACTCTCGACGCCCGAGACGACCTCGATCTGGACCTCGACGCCCCGGCGGTCGACCGTGAGGCTGCCGCCCTCGAACGTCGACTCGCTCGCGTCCCCGGACGCGCTGATGTCGGCCGTGGTGGACCATCCCGCAGGGAACCGGACCGTCGCGGTCGAGGCGCCGTCGGACACCGTGACGACCCTCCCCGCGGGGATCTCGGTCTCGGTGGGCGGGGTGCCTTCGTCGACCGCCGTCGGGACGAGCCACAGGGCGACCATCGCGAGCAGCACGACGGCCGTCGCGACGGACCCCACGCGGTCCATGCCGAAGCGCCCGCGGCGTTCGGGCCGCAGCAACGGGGGAGGTTCGGGGCGCATCGCTCTCCTTCGGCTCGTCCGGGTCGGACGTCACTCGATGCAAGCATCGGGACGTCAGGTCCGCGACCGGGACGACCGCGGACGCCGCGGGGAGGTGACGTGGACGACACGTGCTGATCCGCCCTTCGCATGGTGAGTGTGGGCGGCGATGCCTAGGGTCGAGACATGAGCGAAGAGCGGGCACGCGCCGCACTGGAAGCGTCCGGGATCGACTTCACGATCACCCGTCACGGCCCGGTGAGCTCCCTCGAGGAGGCGGCGGCGGCGCGGGGGATCGACCCGGCGAACATCGTCAAGACGCTCGTGGTGCGCCGCGGTGACGACGACTACCTGTTCGTCCTCGTCCCGGGCGACCGGACCATCTCGTGGCCCAAGCTGCGGACCCTCCTGGGCGTCTCGCGCCTGTCCATGCCGGACAAGGAGGTCGCCCGCGAGGTCACGGGGTACGAGCGAGGGACGATCACCCCGTTCGGCGCGACGACGGCCTGGCCCGTCGTCGCCGACTCCCGTGTCGTCGACCGTGACGGGACGTCCCCGCTCGTGTCGATCGGCGGGGGTGCTTTCGGCGTCGCGGCGAGCGTCGACGGCGCGAGCCTCGCGACGGCGTTGGGCGCGCAGGTCGCGGACGTGACCGAGCCGGTCTAACCTCTCAGAGTTTGACCTTCACGGATCCCGACCGCGGGAACACCGTTCATTGCCCGATCGTTGACCAGGAGGACGGTCCGCGAGGCCACCCTCACCGACTGACGGAGCACGAGAAGAGCATGACCATCCCCAGTACGTACGACTCAGGCATCAGCTACGAGGCGACCCCCGAGGGATCGCTCATCTCCCTGTGGGGAGAGATCGACGCAGCGCTGAGGGACCGCGCGAGCGACGCCATGGCGCAGGTGCTCACGCACCCAGGACCGGTGACGATCGACGTCGGACGCGTGACGTTCATCGACTCGTCGGGCATCGCCTTCATCCTCCAGGTCTACATGCTGGGCTCCGAGGACGGGCGTCCCGTGGTCCTGCAGGACCCGACGACCTCGCTCGAGGACCTGCTCGACATGATCGGCATGGGCGGGACCATCCCCGTCGTGCGGACCGCGACCGCAGGGTCGTAGTCCGCGGGGCCCGTTCGGCCTGCACGGGGTGACGACGAGGTCATCCCTGAGGCTTCGGGCTGTGGCGCAGGGCTGTGGGTGGCGCCCGCTACCGTTCGGGTCATGCGCATCCTGCACACCTCGGACTGGCACCTCGGTCGCACGCTGCACGGCGTCGACCTGCTGGACCACCAGGCTGCGTACCTCGACCATCTCGTGGAGGTCGTCCGCTCGGAGGGGGTCGGAGCCGTCCTCGTCGCGGGCGACGTGTACGACCGTGCCATCCCGCCCGTGGACGCCGTGAACCTCCTCTCGGACACGGTCGCACGGCTCGCCGAGCACGCGGACGTCGTGCTCACGCCGGGCAACCACGACTCGGCGATCCGGCTGGGTTTCGGGGCGTCGCTCATGCGTGCGGGCGTCCACTTCCGGACGCGTGTGCCCGACGTCGGCACGCCCGTCGTCCTGGACCCCGCCGCGCGCGGTGGCTCGGGCGGGCGCGTCGCGGTGTACGCGATGCCCTACCTCGACCCGGACGCCGTGCGGTGGGAGCTCGCGGACGGGTGCTGTGCTGCCGTCGACGACGGCGAGGCCCCTGAGGCGAACCAGGTTCCGACACGTGAGAAGGGACCGTTGCCGCGCTCGCACGAGGCCGTGACCGCGGCGGCCGTGCGACGGGTCAGGGCGGACATCGCGCGCCGCCGCGAGGGTGGCGGTGACCGGTTGCGGAACGTGGTCGTGGCGCACGCGTTCGTCGTCGGCGGGCAGGCCTCGGAGTCCGAGCGGGACATCCGGGTGGGCGGCGTGGACTCGGTGCCCGCCGGGGTGTTCGGAGGAGCGGGCGTGGACTACGTGGCCCTGGGCCACCTGCACGGCCCGCAGACCGTCACGGTGCCCGGTGTTTCACGTGAAACCACAGGTCAGGATCGCGACGCGGCCACGACGGCCCGCTACTCGGGGTCGCCCCTCGCGTACTCGTTCTCGGAGATGCACCAGAAGAAGTCGACCGTCCTGCTGGACCTCGACGCGACCGGAGACGCCCGGACGGAGCTGCTCCCGGCGCCGGTCCCGCGACGCCTCGCCGAGGTCACCGGGACGCTCGACGACCTCCTCGGGGCGTCCGGTGAGCCGCACACCGACGACTGGCTCCGCGTGTTCGTCACCGACCCGGCCCGGCCCACCGAGATGTACGCGCGCGTCCGCGCACGGTTCCCGCACGCGCTCCAGGTCCAGCACCGCCCACCGGTGACGGCCGAGCGCACGGTGATCTCCGTCGTCGGGCAGGGGCGTGACCCGCTCGAGGTGACCCACGAGTTCGTCCAGCACGTCACGGGGACGGGCCCCGACGAGGCCGAGGGAGCCGCGCTGCGTACCGCGCTCGAACGCGCCCTCGCGAGCGAGCGGAGCGCCTGATGCACCTGCACACCCTGACCCTCCAGGCGATCGGGCCGTTCGCCGGGCGCCACGTGATCGACTTCGGCGAGCTCGCGACCTCGGGCATCTTCCTGCTCGAAGGCCCCACGGGGGCCGGGAAGTCGACCATCATCGACGCCGTCGTCTTCGCGCTGTACGGCAAGGTCGCGTCCGAGGCCGCGAGCGAGGACCGGCTCCGCTCGGCGTACGCCGCCCCCGACGTCGAGTCGTTCGTGGACCTCGTCTTCGAGACGGGTTCCGGGGTCTACCGCGTGCGACGGACCCCCGAGTTCCAGCGCGCCAAGAAGCGCGGCACCGGGACCACGACCCAGCAGGCCGGAGTGAAGCTCTGGCGGCTCGCGGGCGCGGACCAGGCCGTCGCGGCGCCGGGGGCCGACGCCGACGACGTGCCCGGCGAGCTGCTCTCGACGCGGCTCGACGAGGCCGGGCTGGAGATCCAGCGGGCCGTCGGGCTCGACCGCCGACAGTTCGTCCAGACCATCGTCCTGCCGCAGGGGGAGTTCGCGAACTTCCTCCGGGCGGACCCCGAGCACCGTCGCAGCCTGCTCCAGAAGGTCTTCGGGACCGAGATCTACGACCGCGTGCAGACCGAGCTCGCGGCACTGAACCGCGAGGCGCAGGGCGCGGTGTCCGTCGCCAAGGGAGCCGCGACCGGAGCCGTCGAGAACTTCGTCGGTGCCGCCGGGCTCACGAGCGACGCGGCGGCGACCCTGCGCGAGGCCGCGCGCGACGACGTCCGGCTCGCGGGGCCGCTCGACACGGCCGACGAGCCCACGGGCAAGACCGGCGTCGACGGCGGCGGGGATGGGGACGGCGACAGCGACGGGGCCGGCGGGGTCGGTGACGACGCCGCCCAGGTCGCGGCTGTTGCCGCCCAGCCGTCGGTCCGGACCCTCGTCCACCGTCACGTCACGGCCATGCAGCGGACGGCCGACGAGCTCGGCGCACGGGAGGTCTCGGCCAACAGCGCGCTCGTCGCGGCCCGTGACGCCTTCGAGGCGGCGCGCACGCTCAGCGCAGCAGTCGTGCGCCGCGACGCCCTGCTCGCCGAGCAGGCGGCGCTCGACGCCGCCGCGGACCAGGTGGCCACCGACCGGGAGGTCCTCGCCGCCGCGCAGCGGGCCGCCGTCGTGGAGCCCGTGCTCGCGGGCGCCCGCCGCGCCGCCACGGAGCACGCCGCCGCGCACGAGCGGCTCCTGCTCGCCCGCACGGGGGTGCCGGAGTCGCTGGCCTCGGCCGACGTCACGGCCCTCGACGTCCTGCGGTCGAGCCTCGCCGCTGCGAGCGCGCGCCTCGCCCGGCTCCTGCCCGTCGGGGAGTCGTTGCCGATCCGGGAGCGCGACCTCGTCGACGGCCGCAAGGAGGTCGAGCGCGACCGCGAGGAACGCGCACGCGTCGTCGCGGACCTCGCGGCTCGTCCCGCCGACCGTGCCGTGCGGGAGTCGCGCCGCGACGAGCTCGCCGACGTCGCCGGACGGCTCGGCGAACGGCAGGAGAAGGTGCTCGCGGCCGAGTCCGTGCTGCGTGCGGCCCGTCAGGCAATCGAGACCGGCACGGCTCTCGACACCGCCCGGGCTGGTCAGGAGCGGGCGGTCGCCGACGCCCGCACCGCGTCCGACGCCGAGCACGCGCTACGCACGGCCTGGCTGGGCGGGATCGCGGGTGAGCTCGCGGCGGGCCTGGAGCCCGGGGACGCGTGCCCCGTGTGCGGCGCGCACGAGCACCCCGCGCCCGCCCGGACGAGCGACGAACACGTGGGCCGGGACGACGTCGAGACTGCGGAAGCCGCGCGCCGGGCCGCGGAGGAGGTCGTCGCGGCGGCGTCCGCCGAGGTCGCGACCCTCGCCGAACGCCTCGACGGGTTCCTGCGGGCGGCGGGAGGTGTCGAGGTCGACCAGGCGCAGGTGGCGCTCGCCGCGGCCAAGGAGCTCGTGTCGGCATCCTCCGCAGCCGCCACCGAACGGGCCGCGGCGTCCGCGGCTCTCTCGGCCTTCGACGCCGAGACCGGCGACCTGACCACCCTGGCCTCGACCCTCGCCGAGCGGGTCGCGGGCGAGAGCGCGCGCCTCGACGCCCTCGCCGCGGGGATCGAGCAGGACCGCCGGGACATCGTCGCCGAGCTCGACGCGACCGGACCGCTCCTCGCCGACGCCGACCTTCCGGACCCCTGGGCCGACGAGGGCGCGCCCGCCAACCCCGTCGCGGTGCTCGCGGCAGCGCTGCGGGACCGCGACCTCGCCGTGAGCACCCTGCTCGACGCCGAGGCTGCCGTCGCCCGCGCGTCGGCCGCGCTCGAGGCTCGGGCTGCCGAGGTCGCGGCAGTCGTCGCCGAGGCCGGGTTCGAGGACGAGCACGAGGCGGTCGACGCGCTCCTGGCGACGGAGAGCCGCGAGGCGCTCGAACGCAGGCTCCGCACGATCGACGCGAACACCGAGCGCATCCGGCGGGGTCTCGCCGAGGAGGCGATCGTCTCCCTGCCCGCGGACGTGGACGTCGACCTCGACGGGGCGCGCGACGCCGTCGGGCAGGCAGAGGCTGCCGAGAGGATGGCCGCCCTCCAGGCGAACGGCGCGTCCCGGCGGGCGACCGCGGCGGCCACCGCCGCGACGGAGATCGAGTCGACCGTGGCCGCCTGGGGCCGCGCCCGCGAGGACGCCGCACCTGTCGCCCGCATGGCCGCGCTCGCCGCGGGGTCCGGCAGCGACAACGCCAAGGCACTGTCCCTCGCGACGTTCGTGCTGGTCAGGCGCTTCGAGGACGTCGTCGCGGCAGCCAACGAACGCCTCCGCGAGATGTCGGACGGCCGCTACGAGCTCGAACGGTCCGACGAGAAGGAGGACGTCCGCACGCGCCGGACCGGCCTCGCGATGAAGGTCCTCGACCACCGCACCGAGCAGGCGCGCGACCCCCGCACGCTCTCGGGCGGCGAGACCTTCTACGTGTCGCTGTGCCTCGCGCTCGGCATGGCCGACGTCGTGAGCGCCGAGGCGGGAGGCGTCGACCTCGGGACGCTGTTCGTCGACGAGGGCTTCGGGACGCTCGATCCCGAGACGCTCGAAGCGGTGCTCGGTGAGCTCGGCAAGCTCCGCGCGGGGGGCCGAGTCGTCGGCGTCGTGTCCCACGTCGACGCGCTCAAGCAGTCCATCGCGGAACGCGTCGAGGTGCGGCGGCTCGCGAACGGGTCGAGCACGCTCACGGTGCGGGCGTAGCGCCGGCCTCCGGGGTGGCCTCGGGTTCGGCGCAGGGCGTCAGCGGGAGAGGTCTCGCGCCCGCAGCAGCACCGCGTCGAGCATCTCGGGCGTCAGCCGGCCCGTGAACGTGTTCTGCTGGCTGACGTGGAAGCAGCCCAACAAGGTCAGGTTGCGCCCGTCGGGGTGCGCGACCCGTACCTCGGCCCCGTGACCGAACACCGGTCGAGGCCGCGGCACCGCCCACCCCTGGTCGGCCAGCGTCGCGAGCAGCGCCTGCCAGCCGAACGCCCCGAGCACCACCGCGACCCGTGGGCCGACGAGCTCGAGCTCGCGCCCCAGGTACGGCGCGCACGTGCGACGCTCGGTCGGGGTCGGCTTGTTCGCGGGCGGGGCGCAGCGCACGGGAGCCGTGACGCGGATACCGGTCAGCTCGAGCCCGTCGTCCGCGCTCACCGACGTCGGCTGGTTCGCGAACCCCGTGCGGAACATCGACGCGAACAGGAAGTCGCCCGACCGGTCGCCCGTGAACATGCGTCCCGTGCGGTTCGCGCCGTGCGCGGCGGGCGCCAGCCCGACCACGAGGACCGCGGCCCGCTCGTCGCCGAACCCCGGCACGGGCCGCGCCCAGTAGGTCTCGTCGCGGAACGAGGCGCGCTTCTCCGCCGCGACCCGTTCGCGCCAGGTGACCAGGCGCGGGCAGGCCCGGCACCCGACGAGCACCTCGTCGAGCGCCGCGACGCTCCCGGCGGAACGGACCTGGAGGGGGTACGTGACGTCGTCGGGCCCGACGACGGCGCCCACCTCGCGCGGCACGTCGCGTCCCGAGGGGCTCACCGGCAGGACCGGGCTGCTGTCACGCCTGCGGGACGAGCTGCTGCAACGCCCAGGTGTTGCCGTCGGGGTCCGCGAAGTACGTGAACCGGCCCCATGGCAGGTCCTCGACGGGAGGGGCGTCGACGCCGTGGTCGAGGAGGTGCTGACGGGCCACGTCGGCGTCGGGCACGACGATCTGCAGGCCGCGCTGCGCGCCCGACGGCATGTCGGTCATGTTGACGTCGAGCACGATCGAGCAGGCGGAACCCGGAGGGGTGAGCTGCACGAACCGCAGGTCGTCGTTGACGGGGATGTCGTGGTCGGCGTTGAACCCGACCTGGTCGACGTAGAACGCCTTGGCCCGGTCGATGTCCGACACGGGCACGGGGATGAGCTCGAGCTTCCAGTCCATGGTCGTCGCTCCTGCTGATCGGCTGGTGACCTGCGCGGCCCGCCGGGGGGCGGGCACGTCTCCACCGTACGAAGAGAAGCGGCCACCCGCTGACCGGGACTCCCCGCAGCCCCGCGGCGGGTGCGGTGGGCTCAGGCGTGGCGGCCGCGGCGGGGCTCAGGCGCGGCGGGTCACCGGGGCCACGGGGGCCGCCGCCTCGGCCGCCTCGACCACTGCCTCCGCCGCAGCGACGACCCCGAGCTCGGAGGCGTCGGAGACCAGCACCGGCTCGTCGGCCGTGTCGGTCGCGGCCGGTGCGCCCGTTGCGGCGCCGTCGGCCGTCCCGTCGACAGGAGCCGCACGCAGCGACCGTGTGAGGCTCAGCAGCAGCAGTCCCGCGACCGAGATGACGCCGAACATCACTGCGGCCATGGTGATCGTGACGTCGCCGCCGATGAGGCCCGTCAGGGGCGCGATGCCCGCCCCGACGCCGAACTGCATCGCCCCGAGCAGGGCAGCGGCGCTGCCCGCGCGGTGCGCGTTGCGCTCGAGGGCGACCGCGGGGACCGACGGCATGACGAACCCGGCCGTGCCGAGCGTCAGGACGATGAGAGCGACGATGACGGGCAGGCCTGCGCCGCTCAGGGTCGCGGCGAACAGCGCGGCCGACAGCAGGATCCCGACCGGCACGATCACGCGCAGGATCTGCTCGGGCGTCACGCGCCCGACGAGCGCGCCGTTGACCTGGCTGCCGATCGTCACCGACACCGCGCCCGCGCCGAAGATGATCGCGTACTGCTGGGCGCTCAGGCCGAACTGCTCCTGGAAGACGAACGTCGACGCCGAGATGTAGGTGAACATCGCGGCCATGTAGAAGCCGCCGAGCAGCGCGAGGCCGAAGAACGACCAGTCGCGCACGAGCGACCCGTATGAGCGCAGCGCCGCGACGGTCCCTCCCGTCCGTCGCCTCGCGGGGGGCAGCGACTCCTTGAGCCGCAGCGCGGCGAGCACGAGCAGCAGCACGCCGAAGACGGCGAGGGCCACGAACATCAGGCGCCACGAGCCCATGCGCAGGAACTGGGCGCCGATCGTCGGGGCGAGGATCGGCGCGACGCCCACGACCAGCATGAGGCGCGCGATGACCTTGCCGACCAGGAAGCCCTCGAAGTTGTCGCGCACGATCGCCATCGACAGGACCATGCCTGCCGCGGCCGTGAGGCCTTGGACGAACCGCAGCACGGTCAGCATCTCGATCGACTGGACGAACACGATCCCGACCGAGGCCAGCACGTAGATCGAGAGCGCGGACAGCAGCGGGAGGCGCCGACCGATCGCGTCGGAGAGCGAGCCGATGAGGAGCTGGCCCAGCGCCAGGCCTGCGAGGGTCGCGGTGAGCGTGAGCTGGATGCGGGACTCGGTCGTGCCGAGGTCCGTGACGATCTGCGGGAAGGCCGAGAGGTACAGGTCGATCGTGAGCGGGCCGATCGCCGTGAGCGCCGACAGCAGCAGCACGAAGCCGACGGTGATCCGGGTGGCGCGTGTGGGCGCGGACGCCGAAGACGCTGACGGGGCTGCCGGGCGGGAGACTGCGTCAGAGGTGGACGACGCTGGTGGTGGGGTGGCCATGACTGCGCCAACCCCGACCACCAGGTCGTTGTTCCCGGACGGCGTACGGCATCCGAGGGGTGAGACGGGTCAGGCCTGCGCGCGCGTCGCGCCACGCGACCCACTGCTTCACGAGGGACAGGTCGTAGTCGGGTCCGCTGACCCCGACGGTGAGGAGCGTCGCGCCGAGGCCCACGAGCTCCTCGCCCACCTCGGCGGGCGGGCGGTTGACCGCGACCGACCGCTCGACGAGCGAGGCCGTGTCCCGACCGACGGCGGCGCCGTGCTCGTCGAGGATCGCGCTCTTGCGGGCGAGCGTCGCGGCGTCGCCGAACGAGTGCCAGGCCGTCGCGTGCTCGGCGACGATGCGCAGCGTCTTCCGCTCACCGCCGCCGCCGACGAGGATCGGGATCTCGCGCGTGGGCGCCGGGTTGGACGCGGCCCAGCGGGACTTGATGCGGGGGAGCGCGTCCGCGAGGTCGGCGATGCGCGAGCCCGCGGTGCCGAACTCGTAGCCGAACTGGTCGTAGTCCTTCTCGAACCAGCCGGCGCCGATCCCGAGGATCAGGCGGCCGCCCGAGATGTGGTCGACCGTCCGGGCCATGTCGGCGAGCAGCTCGGGGTTGCGGTAGCTGTTGCACGTGACGAGCGCCCCGATCTCGACGCGGCTCGTCTGCTCGGCCCACGCGCCGAGCATGGTCCAGCACTCGAAGTGCTTGCCGTCGGGGTCGCCCGTGAGCGGGAAGAAGTGGTCCCAGTTGAAGATCACGTCGACCCCGGCGTCCTCGGCGCGGGCGACCGCGTCACGGATCTGGGGGTAGTCGGCATGCTGGGGCTGGAGCTGGACACCGATGCGTACGGGACGAGTCATGGGGATCACCCTAGACAGACGGCGTGCCGCGGTGGCGAGGCCTTTCCCGAGGACGCACCCAAGTCCGCAGGTCACAGATGTGCAACGGCCAGGCGATGTCCAGATTCGGCACCTACTGTGGGCGGATGAAGCGATGGTGGTGGGTGGTCGGCGGGCTCGTCGTCCTGGTGCTCGTGCTCGTGGTGGTGGACCGTGTCACGGTGCGCATCGCCGAGGCGACCGCGGTGCGGTCCATGGAGCAGGGGGACGTCGAGCTGATCGACGCGAACCTCGACATCCTGGGCTTCCCGTTCCTGACCCAGGTCGCGGGTGGCGAGCTGGACCATGTCACGGGGTCCGCCGCGACGGCGACGTTCGGCGGGTACACCGTGACCGACCTGCATCTCGACGCCCACGGCGTCTCCACGAGCGACCCCTACGTCGTGCGGTCGGGGACCGCGACGGGGTTCCTCGCGCCGTCGTCGCTCGACGCGGTCGTGAGCAAGGCGGCCGGCGACCAGGTCACGTTCAGCACCGAAGGGGACCTGCTCGTCGCGAGCATGGACGTCCTGGGGGTGCCGCTGTCCGCGAGGCTCACGCCGCGCGTCGACGGCAACACGATCGCGGTCGACGTCTCCGCGCTCACCCTCGGCCCTGCGACCATCACGATCTCGGACCTCCCGGCCCCGATCGCGAGGCTCGTGACGAACCTGACGGTCCCGCTCGACCTCCCGCCCGGCGTGAGCCTCACCTCGGTCGGGGTGAGCGACGGGGCGATCCGGGTCGAGCTGTCCGGGAAGGACGTCGCGCTCGCGGACCTCGCGGTGTCGTGAGCCGCGCGTGAGAGACCGGGTGGGGTGAGAGACATGGCGGGTGCCGGGTCGTCCGACGCGGCGACGGTCGTCGCGACCCGCCTCGCCGCGCACCACCTGCGGGGCGCCGGTCTCGCGAGCGTGCGCGACGTCGTCGGGCACCTGGGGGCCGTCCAGTCGCAAGAGTTCCACCCGTCCCTGTGGGGGATCGCGCAGCGCACCGAGGGGACGCCGTCCGCCGCGTCGGTCCGCGACGACTTCTCCGCGGGAGCGTTCCTGCGGACGCACGTGCTGCGCCCCACGTGGCACCACGTCCTGCCCGACGACGCCCGCTGGCTCCTGCGCCTCACCGCGCCTCGGGTGCATCGCCTCAACCGGCCGTACTACCCGGACCTGGGTGGTCCGGCGCAGGACGCGGCCGCGACCGACCTGCTCGCCGAGGCTGTCGCGGGAGGAGACCATCGCACGCGCGCCGAGCTCGCGGCGCTGCTCGCGGACCGTGGCCTGCCGTCGAGCGGGCTCGCGTTCACGTACATCGTGATGCGCGCCGAGCTCGACGGGGTCCTCGTCAGCGGCGTACTTCGCGGTAGGCAGCAGACGTACGCGGCGTTCGACGAGCGCGTGCCGGCCGGGTTCGGGCCCCTCGGCGCGACGTACGACGACGACGCCGCGCTCGTCGAACTGCTGCGGCGCTACCTCCGTGGCCGAGCGCTCGCGTCGGTCAAGGACTTCGCGGGCTGGTCGGGTCTCACGCTCACGCGGACGCGCGAGGGGCTGGCGCTGCTCGGCGCGGACGTCGAGCAGGTCGCGGGTGCGGGCGATACCGAGGGCCTGTCGTTCTGGCGGCTCGTCGACGGCCCGCCGCCCGCCGCGCAGGGCGCCACCGAGCGCGTTGTACAGGTGGACCTGCTTCAGGGGTACGACGAGTACTTCGTGTCGTACAAGGACAGCCGTGACCTGGCCCGCGACCCGCTCTCGCCCGAGGCGCCCGCCGTGCTCCCGCTGCGGCTTCCCGGCAAGGAGGTGCCGCCGTTCCTGCACGTGATCGCCGTGGACGGCCGCGTCGTTGGGCGGTGGCGGCACGCCCTGACCGCGAAGACCCTGCGCCTCGACACGCAGCTCTTCCGGCCGCTGACCCGGGGCGAGCAGCGGGGCTTCGAGGCCCAGGCGGAACGGCTCGCGGCCCACTGGGGCGTGGCGTACGAGGCGTCCTGACGCGGTGCCGGACCCGGTGCCGGACCCGAGGTGGGTCAGGCAGCTCGACCGAGCCACCCGACCCACCCGACCCACCCCACCCACCTCGGGTGCGACCCCTACGCGTACGCGCCCGCCTGGAGGCCGAACAGCTCCGCGTACAGGTCGCCGCGCGCCATGAGGGCCGCGTGGTCGCCGTGCTCCCGGACCTTCCCGGCGTCGAGCACCACGATCTGGTCCGCGTCCCGCACGGTCGAGAACCGGTGCGAGACGAAGCACGTGATGGCACCCCCGGACCGCCCGGCCTCGTCGGCCGTCGCGACGAACCGCTCGAACAGGGCGTGCTCGGCCGCGGCGTCGAGCGCCGCGGCGGGCTCGTCGAGGACGAGCAGCAGCGGCTCGCGGCGCAGGAGCGTGCGCCCGAGCCCGAGCGTCTGCCACTGGCCGCCCGACAGCCCGACGCCGTTCCCGTACCCGTGCCCCAGGAGCTGGTCGAGCCCGCCCGCCTGCTTCTCGACGATGCCGCGACCGCGCGCCCGGTCGAGCGCGGCCCACAGGTCCTCGTCGACGTCGAGCGACGCGAGCCGCCCGACGCCCACGTTCTCGCGGATCGTGAGCTCGAACCGCGCGAAGTCCTGGAACAGGGTCGCGGTCCGCGCCTGCCACTCGGCGTCGTCGAGGTCGCGCAGGTCGACGCCGTCCACGAGGATCCGCCCCGACGTCGGCCGGTACAGCCCGCACAGGAGCTTGACGAACGTGCTCTTGCCCGCGCCGTTGTCGCCCACGACCGCGAGGGTCGACCCCGCGGGCACGTCGAGGCTCACGCCGTCGAGGATCACGCGGTCCGTGTCGGGGTAGGCGAAGGTCACGTCCTCGAAACGCACGCCGCGCGTGAGCCGCGCGGGCACACCGCCCGAGCCCACGGGCTCACCCACGGGCGCGGTCACGGTGCCCGACGACGCGGTCGCCGGGTCCTCGCCTACCAGGGCGCCGGACGCACCCGGGTGCGCGGCGCCGTCGGGCACGGGCTGTCCCGGCCCTGCCGCGGAGGCAGGTCGCGCGACGGCCGCGCGCAGCTCCTCGACGTGCGACACCGTGCGCCCGACCCCCTGCAGGGTGCCGAGCAGCGCGAGCGCACCCGAGACCTGGACGCTCACCTGGACCGCGAGCGTGATGACCAGGACGACCTGACCCACGTTCGCCGACCCCGTGACGGCCTGGCGCACGACCAGGAACACCGCGACGCCGTACGCGCACGCGAACCACGCCTGCCCGGCCGCGCGCAGCAGGGCGCTGCGGCGGTGCGCCGACCACACGCGGGCCGTCGTCGCCGACCACGCGGCACGCTGGCGCGCGACGATCGGGGCCTGCGCGCCGAACAGGCGGACCTCCTTGGCCGAGCTGCCCGTGGTCGCGAGCGAGACGAGGTGCGTCGAGAGCTGGACCTCGTGCGCGGACGCGTCGCGCGCGGAGTCGAGCACCTTCTGCGCCGTGTTGTTGAGGAGCACGGGCGGCAGCGCGGCGAGCGGCAGCAGCAGCAGCCACGGCTCGACCATCGCCAGGATGACGGTCGTGATCGTGACCTGGAGCAGGAGCCCGCTGAGCTGGAGCGTCGCCTCGAGCGCGGACCGCACCCGCTGCAGCCCCTCGGTGACCAGGGTCAGGAGCTCGGCGAACCGCGGCCGGTCGAACTGGTCGATCTGCGGGTTGCCGTGCGCGAGCCTGGCGACCTCGTCGGTCAGCTCGAGCTGCTGCAGGTCGGCGAGCTCGAAGTAGTACAGGTGCGCGAAGTGGCCCATCATGAGCTCGAAGATCAGCAGGGTCGCGACGCACACGCCCAGGCTGACCGCGAGGCTCGTCTGCTGGGCGAGGGCGGCGTTCGTCAGGGCACCGAGCGCGACGCCGACGAGCGGCCCGGCGAGGTAGCCGATCGTCATGAGGATCGCCGCCGTGAGCAGGCGCCGCCTGTCCGTGCGGTAGCCCAGGACGAGGAAGAAGCGTGCGGCTCCGAGCATGGTCCTCACGATGCGGTCTCCTTCTCTGCGGTGGAGCGGCTGGGGTCGTCGGTCTCTGTGGACGGCGTCGCGCCCACGGACGCGGTGTCGCGGAACCGTTGCGCCTGGAGCTCGAACAGGTCGGCGTACCGGCCTCCGAGCGCGACGAGCTCGACGTGGTCGCCGCACTCGACGACGCGGCCGTGCTCGATCACCGCGATCCGGTCCGCGTGGCGGACGGTCGAGAAGCGGTGCGAGATGACGACGCTCGTGATGTCCTCCGTGGTCGCGAGGAAGCGGTCGAAGAACTCTGCCTCGGCACGCACGTCGAGCTGCGCCGTCGGCTCGTCGAGGACCAGGACGGACGAGCCGCCCTGGATCGCGAGGAGCGCCCGGGCGAGCGCGACCCGCTGCCACTGTCCGCCCGACAGGTCGCGCCCGCCGGGGTAGCGGCGCGACAGCGTGGTGTCGAGCCCTTCCGGAAGGCCGCTCAGGGCGTCGAGCGCCCCGGCCCGGCGGGCCGCGGCCGTGACGGCCTCGCGGTCGTCGAGCAGCGCGGGCGCGCCCAGGCCGATGTTCTCCGCTGCCGTGAGCTCGTAGCGCACGTAGTCCTGGAAGATCAGCGCGAGCTGCCGCTGCCAGTCCTGCGTGTCGAGGTCGCGCAGGTCGACGCCGTCGACCAGGATCCGGCCCTCGACCGGCTCGTAGAGCCCGGCGAGGAGCTTGACGAGCGTGGTCTTGCCCGCGCCGTTGAGCCCCACGATCGCGGTGGACCGCCCGGCGCCGAGCTCGAGGTCGAGGCCGTCGAGCACCCACGGGGTGTCGTCGGTGTAGCGGAAGCGCACGCCCTCGAAGCGGATGCCCTGCTCGGGGCGTCGCGCGGCGACGGGTGCCGCCGGGCGAGCCGGGCGTGCCGAGGCGATCTGCTGCTCGAAGGTCCGCAGCGCGTGGAACGAGTGCAGGCCGAACTGGGTCTGCACGTCGGCCTCGGGGAAGTAGACGCCGAACCGCATGGGGATCAGCACGGCCTGGAGCGCGACGCCGAGCTGGAACAGGTTCAGCCTGCCGGACGCGGCGGCGTCGGCCAGGAGCGCGAGGACGACCGCGCCACCCACGAGGCCCACGCACGAGAGACCGATGATCGGCCAGAACTGGAGCTTGCGGCTCCCCGCCCAGGCGGGCTCGTAGGCGGCCATGGTGTCCGCACGCAGGCGGGCCCGCACCCACGGGAGCAGGCCCAGCAGACGGATCTCCTTGGCCGCCCGCGCCCCCGTGGCGAGGTCCCGCAGGTAGAAGACCTTGCGACGCGAGCCCGACAGTGCGTCCCACATGTCGGCGAACTTCCCGAGGGTCCCGCGCACCCCGAACCGCATCGAGAGCCCGGTCGCCAGGATCACGACCCCCGCGAGGGGGGAGACGACGACGCCCACCAGCACGATCGCGCCGAGCAGCTGGACGTAGCGCGACAGGAGCGACAGCAGCGCCGCGGCCGCGTCGCCCGGCGGGCGGGCCTCGCGGGCGAAGGCCGCGCGGGCGTCGGCCAGCAGGTCGAGGGCCTCGGGGCTCTCGAGCGCGTTCAGCGGTGCGTCGTGCAGCGCGGCGCTCATGAGCCGGTCGATGCAGTGCTCGTCGACGCGGCGCGCGACGACCTCGGTGGCGCCCGCCTGGAAGGGCGCGAGGACCTGCTGGACCACGAACACGCCGACCGCGAGGGCGAGGGTCGTCCAGAGCTCGGACCAGCCGGGGGTACCGGGCGGGCCGCCCGTCCCGCGCGTGCTCTCGGCGACCAGCGGGACGAGGTACAGGACGTAGCCGATGAGCACGATGAAAGCGAGCGGCAGCAGCCCCAGGAGGACGTTGAGCAGCGCGGCCGCGGCGACGAGCGGCTTGCCGGCCTGCGGCAGGAGCTGCGCGAGGTCGATCCAGCGCGACGCGCGGGCGGCGAGCACGGCCTTCAGCGCGCGCGTACGGGGGAGGCGCGCCGCGCCGTCGGGAGCGGGCGCGGGTGGGTCGTCGGTCATCGATACCTCCGGTGGGTGGGACGGGTCGGTCTGCGGGCGCGCCCGCCGGCGAGGGCGCGCGGCCCGACGGCGTCGCTCACGTCCGGGGACGGGCACGCCGACGGATGGGTCGGGTGGGGTGCGGGTGTGTCGCAGCGGCCCGCCGGGTCGCGTCGGTGCGCGGGCCGCGGGGACTGCGTGCGGCGGGCGTACGGAGGCTGCGGGACGGACTGCGGGATACGGACGGGGCGGGCCCGGAACGGTGCTGGTCGGCTCCGAGGAGCCTGCCGAGCGAACGTCCCGTGCCGCGTCATCCGGCGGTGACCTGGCGGGGTGTGCAGGGGGAGGGGCGCCAGCGGTGGCACGTCGGTGTGCGTGTCATGGGCGGCTCCCCTCCGGAGGCGTGCGGCTGCCGTCGGTGGCGGCCGGCTGTCGGTGCGCGCCGACAGTAGCGCAGGTGGTTGGTGAGGGTCGCTTCCTTTTCGCAGGGTGGTCTGCCGAGGGGTACCCGGGCTGGCCAGGTGCCGAACCGAAACCCGTCCGTGACGCGAGCGAGACGTATCACCTCTAGAGTGACGCGCCTCGACGTACCCACCCGATCGGAGCTCTCATGCGCAAGATGCCACTCCTCGTCGCGGTCGCGGCCGCTGCGACCCTGGCGCTCACGGCCTGTACGGACGCCTCGCAGCCCGCCGACTCCTCGTCTGCCGGCGCCTCGGACGAGACGGCGACGGTGACCCCCTTCGACCTCACGTCGGTGCAGAAGGACGACGCCGCGGCGGCGCTGCTGCCGGCCGAGATCGCGAGCGCGGGCAAGCTCGTCGTCGCGTCGAACACCGAGTACGCGCCGGCCGAGTTCATCGCGGCGGACGGTTCGACGCCGGTCGGGTACGACATCGACATCATCTCGGCCGTGGGCGCGGTCCTGGGGCTCGAGGTCGTCGTCGAGTCGGCGGACTTCCCCGGCATCATCCCGGCGCTGGGGACCAAGTACGACGTCGGGATCTCGTCGTTCACGATCACGGCCGAGCGCATGGCCGAGGCCAACATGATCAGCTACTTCAACGCGGGCGAGGCGTTCTCGGTGCAGAAGGGCAACCCGAAGGACGTCGACCCGACGAACATCTGCGGGCTGACCGTCGCGGTCCAGACGGGCACGGTCGAGGACGACGGCGCAGCCGAGATCAGCACGACGTGCGAGGAGGACGGCGAGCAGCCGCTCCAGATCCTGCGCTACGACAACCAGGCGGACGCGACGACCAACCTCGTCGGCGGCAAGGCCGACATCATGTACGCGGACTCGCCCATCGTGTCGTACGCGATCGAGCAGACGAAGGGCCAGATCGAGCAGATCGGGGAGGTCTTCGACTCGGCGCCCCAGGGCATCGTGACCGCGAAGGCCGACACCGAGCTCGCGGCCGCGATCCAGGCGGCCCTCACGGTCCTCATGGAGGACGGCACGTTCACCGACATCCTGGCCTCCTGGGGCAACGAGGAGGGCGCTCTCGACGAGGCCGTGGTCAACCCGCCGGCATCCTGACGCTGCGTGTGGTGCCGGTCCCGCCGTCGGTCGGGCAGCCGCGTCCGACGGGCTGACCGCCCTCGGGACCGGCACCGTCGCGCGCCCCCGTTTTGCCAGTCCGGCCGCCCGCGCGGGAAACTGGAAGGGCAACGGTGCGGCGCCGCTCCGTGCTGCCCGCGTTGCGCGGTGCACGACCCACCCCCCTGAGGCCGGCGCCGGAGATCACCACCACGAAACGAGAGACCCCCATGCGCAGGCTGCCCGTCCTCACCGCCCTCACCGCCATCGCCGCGACCCTCGCGCTCACGGCGTGCACCGACGCCTCCTCGGGCTCTGGTTCCTCGCCCACCGAGGGCGGCTCGTCCGCCGAGGCGTTCGACCCGTCGACCATCGCCAAGGACGAGACGATCGCGGCGATGCTCCCGGCCGACGTCGTCGAGGCCGGCACCCTGACGGTCGGCACCAACGCGACCTACGCCCCGGCCGAGTTCATCGGCGACGACGGCAAGACCATCGTCGGGTACGACGTCGACCTCGCCAAGGCGATCGGTGCCGTCCTGGGTCTCGACGTCGAGGTCACCAACGCCGACTTCGCGTCGATCATCCCCGCGATCGGCAGCAAGTACGACATCGGCATCTCGGGCTTCACGATCACGCCGGAGCGCACGGCCGCGGTCGACATGGTCAGCTACTTCCGTGCGGGCGAGGCGTTCGCCGTGGCCAAGGGCAACCCCAAGGACGTCGACCCGTCCGACGTGTGCGGCCTGAGCATCGCCGTCCAGACCGGCACGGTCGAGGACGACGCGCTCGACGGGCTGATGGCGGACTGCGAGGCTGCGGGCAAGGCGGACATCACGCCGCTGCGCTACGCGAGCCAGGCCGACGTCACGACGAACCTCGTCGGTGGCAAGGCCGACGTCATGTACGCGGACTCGCAGGTCGTGGCGTACGCCGTGACGCAGACCGGTGGCCAGATCGAGCAGCTCGGCGACATCTTCGCCGACTCGCTGCACGGCATCGCGATCGCCAAGGACGACACCGCGCTCACGCAGGCCGTCCAGGCCGCGGTGCAGAAGCTCATGGACGACAGCGACTACACGACCATCCTCGACACCTGGGGCAACACCTCCGGTGCGGTGACCACGGCCGAGCTCAACCCCGTGGTCTCCTGAGCCGATCCCCTGACAGAACAGAGGTAGCCATGGCCCAGCCGCCCAGCACCCCGACTCCCGACGGTCGCCCGAGCGGTGGCCCAGCGAGCCACGGCACGGCGACCAAGCCCGCAGACCGGATACCGGACCGCATCCACGCGGTCCCGGTGCCGCGGCCGGGGCGCTGGGCGGCGGCCGTGGTCCTCCTGGTCCTCGCGGCCATGGCCGTGCACGGCCTGGTCACCAACGAGAAGTTCCGGTGGGACGTCGTCTGGCTCTACCTGCGGGACGTGCAGATCATGCGCGGCGTGGGCTGGACCCTGATCCTGACGTTCTCCTCGATGGCCATCGCGGTCGTGCTCGCGGTGATCCTGGCGATCATGCGGCGCTCGGACAACCCGGTCATGCGCGCGACGAGCTGGTTCTACATCTGGTTCTTCCGCGGCACCCCGATCTACACGCAGCTCGTGTTCTGGGGCCTCATCTCTGTCCTGTACCCCAAGCTCAGCCTGGGGATCCCGTTCGGGCCCGAGTGGTTCGTGTTCGACACCGCCGACCTCTTCACGGCTGCGCGCGCCGCGATCCTGGGCCTGGCGCTCAACGAGGCCGCGTACCTCGCGGAGATCGTGCGCGCCGGTCTCGGGTCGGTCGACCCGGGGCAGGCCGAGGCCGCCAAGGCGCTGGGCATGAAGGACGGCAAGATCCTGCGCCGCATCATCCTGCCGCAGGCCATGCGCGTGATCGTCCCGCCGACGGGCAACGAGACGATCTCGATGCTCAAGACCACGTCGCTGGTCCTCGCGGTGCCGTTCAGCCTGGACCTGACGTTCGCGTCCAACGCGATCGCGAACCGCATCTTCCTCCCGATCCCGCTGCTCATGGTCGCGGCGATCTGGTACCTGCTGATCACGAGCATCCTCATGGTCGGCCAGCACTTCATCGAGCAGCACTACGGGCGCGGGTTCGGCACGTCGACGGGCTCGTCTCGTCGTCGCAAGCCGGGCAAGGGCCCGAAGAAGCCGAGCAAGCAGGAGGCGATAGCGGCGTCGGGCACGACCGCGAACGCCGACCCCTTCCTGGAGGTGACCCCGTGACCGCGGACGCACTCGACAGCACGTCCGGCGCAGCGGCCGCGGCGACGGGCCCGACGGCGTCGCTCGCCGACGCGTCCGTCGCGCCCATGGTGGAGATCGCCGGGGTACACAAGGCCTTCGGTGACGTGCACGTCCTCAAGGGCGTGGACCTCGAGGTGCCGCGGGGCTCGGTGTGCGTCGTGCTGGGCCCGTCGGGCTCGGGCAAGTCCACGCTGCTGCGCTGCATCAACGAGCTCGAGGACCTCACGGCGGGACGCATCTACGTCGACGGCGACCTGATCGGCTACCGCGAGGTCGACAAGAACGGCAAGAAGCGGCTGCACCGCCTGCACCCCAAGGTGATCGCGGAGCAGCGGTCGCGCATCGGCATGGTGTTCCAGCGCTTCAACCTGTTCCCGCACATGACGGCGCTCCAGAACGTCATGGAGGCGCCGGTGCAGGTCCGCGGGCTGTCGCGGGCGCAGGCCAGGACGCGAGCCGTGGAGCTGCTCGAACGGGTCGGCCTCGCGGACCGCATGGACCACTACCCGGCCCAGCTCTCGGGCGGTCAGCAGCAGCGCGTCGCGATCGCGCGGGCGCTCGCGATGGACCCCGAGCTCATGCTGTTCGACGAGCCGACGTCGGCGCTCGACCCCGAGCTCGTGGGCGAGGTCCTCGCGGTCATGCGCGACCTCGCCGAGAGCGGCATGACGATGATCGTCGTGACCCACGAGATCGGCTTCGCGCGCGAGGTCGGCGACCACGTGGTGTTCATGGACGACGGCGTCATCGTCGAGCAGGGCGACCCCCGCGAGGTGCTCACGAACCCGCGCGAGGAGCGGACCCGGGAGTTCCTGGCGCACGTGCTGTAGCACCTGCGCCCGCCCCAGCGCCCGGCGCGGACGGCGGCCCCTGGACCGAGAGGCTCAGGGGCCGTCGGCGTCTCACGGTCGTCGGCAGCCCCTTGACGGGCATTGTGCGAACTCGATAGAGTGCTCCAATCCTCGCCATTGGCAGGAGTCTTTACAGATAACTCCCTGGTCGATCCGCTGCCGCTCTGGTCGCCGTGGGCGTCTGCGAGGGGGTCGAGAGCGGACGTGGTGTGAATATTCACGCCTCTCCATTTCTCGTTTCGTCCTTGGGGTGCCATGGCCAGGCTCGCAATGGCGCCTGGCGCTCTTGTGGCGGCTCGCCGTGCGATCTTCTGCTATCCGATCAGATTCCTTGATTGCAAGGCGTTTCGCCATGCCTTGAGTTTGACCGGGGGCGGCTCATCGGCATCACCGCATGCTTTCGGTCAGGGTTGACAGCATTGCCCGGCCTGGCTACGGTCGAAACCGCGGCCTCATGGATGAGGTTGACGGGCTGGGACGATCCGATGTCGCCGACGCGATATGTGACCTGGCAAGCTATCCATGCGTCGCTGCTGCAACTTGTCTTGCCGCGGTGGCCTGGAGGAATCAGGGGAGAATGTTGAAGAAGAATCGGCTTCGAGTGGCCGTGGCGTTTGGCGTCGCGCTCGCTCTGGCCGGAGGAGTGTCCTCCGCCAGTGCTATCGGGCGCGCAACTGCGATGTGCCCGAAGAGCAATTCTAGTTCGTTCGCAGGGTACACCAACGCGTCGTACGGCGAGTCGTTCCAATCTTTCGACGGAGCGTGCGGCAGTGTGGGCTTGCGAGTCAAGTACTCGAGGGATGGTGTGCCGGGATATGTGACGAGCCAGAAGTGGGGCAGCCAGATCGTCACCTACCAGCTCAGCGGCACGGTGGGCGGGATCCACACCGTCGGCTACGACAAGAAGGTGGAAAAGACGATCTACACCTGACCTCCAACCGCTGGCGATTGAAATGAGCTTTCGATGAAGATTCTCACGAGAAGTCTGATCGCTGCGGCGATCGCGGTCACGCTGTCCGGAGGGGTCGTCGCGCTCCCGGCGCAGGCGATCGGCAGCACGTCGATGGGTTGCACGCACGGGGTCCTCGCGACCAAGGGCTCGGCAGCCGGACGGACCACGGCAACCTACGGTGAGACGTGGGGCACGAAGGGCTGCGGGGAGTTCGGTATTCGCCTGAAGTACTCGCGCAACGGTCAGCCGGGATACGTGTCGAGCTGGAAGTACAGCGCCACGCTCGCGACATTGCAGCTGTCGGAGACGGTGGGCGGCGAGCACACCTTCTACACGGGAAACCTCATTCGGGTGAAGGGGACTCTCTACACGTAGTCCCGGGCTTCTCTCCTGTTCGAGCGGCACGATGCCTCAATCGTGCCGCTCGAACATTGATCTGTCGAGATGGGTGAATCGTGAAATCAAGAACCGCACTGAGTGGCGCAGTGGCATCGCTGCTCCTCGTCGTGGCGTCGGGCTGCGTTTCTGGCGGTACGGAGAGTGATTCGACTCTTGTGACGTCACCACAGGTGGAGATGTCGGCCGAGCAGGCCTCCGCGCTGGAGGACGACGAGGTCGACCGTGAAGAGTATGAGGCCGGTTTCAGGCGGTACGTCGCCTGCATGAACGGGGCCGGGTTCGAGGTGCTGGGTGGTGACGTGTCGAGCGCGGTGATCAGCTACTCGATCGCTCAGGCCGCCATTGACGAGGGTGTCGAGGCCGAATGTTACGGGAGCGAGTTCGAGCACCTCGACAGGAAGTGGCAAGTGGCGAACGAGGACACGTCGGACACGGCGATGTTCTTCCGTGATTGCTTGGAGAGGAACGGTATAGAGCCGCCGGATACGCTCGAGGAGATCCTTGTCGCCCTCGAGGAGGCAGGGATCGAGCGGCCAAGCTGCGCGACCGGCGGATGATGTTTCGGTACCGTCGAGAGAACCTGGTCGGGAGAATCCCGTCATGAAAATCGTTCGGAGTGCGTCTCGCGCAGTTGTGTCTGTTCGCGGTCGGGAGGATGACGGGGTGTTCGGCAGGAAGGCTCTGCGACGAGGGGTTGACCGACCCCCAGGTACGGCGAGGGGTTCGAGCGTGCGATTCTTCGCGCCGGTCATCGCACTCTGGGCGCTGCCGCTCCTGGCACTCTTCGTAGTGCTTCCGCAGGCGGCGGACATCGAGGAGCAGGCCGTCCGTGACCCGTTGCCCGCGACGGTCGTCGTGGGGGAGCGCGAACGAAACTACATCCAGGAGGCTGTCCTGGTGTTCGACCTCGCCCCCTCGGCCCCCGTCGCTGTTCAGGTCGACGGCCTGGTCACGTCTCTGCACGTCGCCTCCGGGGACGAGATCACCCAGGGTCGGGACCTGGTGAGCCTCGACGGGGTGAAGCTACGCGCCCACCTGGGTGCACAGCCCTTCTACCGTGAGCTCGGCGAGGGCGCCAAGGGCAGTGACGTGGCCGAGCTCTCCGCCTACCTTGCCGCGACCGGTCATGCCAACACCCTCGGTCGGGACAACGCGTTCTCGGCGAGCATGACCAAGGCTGTCAAGGCCTACCAGAAGTCCGTCGGCGCGGCCGAGACCGGCATCTTCACCCCCGGGCTCACCATCTACGTCCCGCCAGGGGTCGCGCAGGTGCGGCAGGTCGGCGCGACGGTCGGCGCCCGCCTCGCCGCAGGCGACGCACTGCTCACCGGGCCGGACCGGCCGACGTCCCTCGCGGTGGAGAAGTCGGGAGAGGCGCCCCTGCGCGTGCTCGGCCTCCCAGGTCCGTTCATCGCGCACCTGCGCGCCACCCAGCTCCCGCTCACGTCGCTCACGCCCGAGGCTCCCGAGGTGGACGCTCTGTACACCGCGCTCGTCAAGGGTGGGGCCACGGTCACGGCATCCGAGGAGGGCGCTCCGCGCGCGACCGTCTCAGGCGTCCGTATCTCAGTTGCCGAGCCTCGAACGGTCGGGACCGTGCCCGCGGGCGCCGTCTTTGCGTCGCCCTCGGGAACCCTGTGCGTGTTCGTGCTCGACACCGAGAGCGCCGGCGCGGGCGGGAAGGCAGAGGGGAGCGACGCCGTCGTTCTCGCTGAGGCCGGACCGCTCGAGGGCGAGCTCGCCGTGACGGCGGTCGACGCTGACCTGGTCGGGGCCGCGATCGTGCGTGATCCGTCGAGGTTGAGTGCAGACGAGCACGCGGCCTGCGCCTGACATGGAGATCCATGTCGAGAACGTCTCCTACCGGTTCGGCGAGCGCGAGGTGCTCACCGACTTCTCGGCCGACATCGAGGCGGGTCGGGTCACAGCGCTCGTCGGTCCCTCCGGCAGCGGCAAGTCGACGCTGCTCGGTGGGATCGCCGGGTACGTCAAGTCCGCCTCCGGTCGGGTCACGGTGTCGTCCGGCCCGCGGTCGCCACGCGAGGCGCCACGCCCCGAGCACATCGGCTGGGTCCCGCAAGGAGCCAACGCGCTGAGCGGACGAACGGTCCTCGACAACGTCGCGATCGGCGTCCTGAGCCGAGGGATCACGTTGCGCGAGGCGACGGAGATCGCGAGGGCCGCGCTCGACAAGGTGTCCCTGGGCGACCGTGCTGCGAGCCTCGCGCGCGAGCTGTCGGGCGGCGAGCTGCAACGCATCGCGTTCGCCCGGGCCCTCGCCTCAGGGCGACCCATCATCCTCGCGGACGAGCCGACGTCGAGCCTCGACGCCGCCAACACCGAGAACATCGTCGAGCTCCTGTACGCGCTGCGCTCGACCGCGACCGTCGTCGTCGCGACGCACGACCCCGCCCTGATCGCCGCGGCCGAGCGCTGCATCAACCTCCGAGAGGCCTGACGTGCACGAGACCGACCGATGGTCGCTCGCGCTCCTCGCGCGTGAAGCGACCAGGAACGTGTTCTCGACCGCGGCACGCCTGTTCCCCGTGGTGCTCCTCGCGGTCCTGCTCGGCTCCGCGCAGGCGTCCCTCGCCGTCCAGCAGGGGCAGGGCCTCGAACGGCAGATCGCCGAGCTGCGCGCCCAAGGTCGAAACGTCCTCGCGGCCACGCAGGCCGTCCAGGACAGCCCCGTCCTCATCGACCGGGACTCGTGCGAGGGGCTCACCGCTCTCTCCGTGGTGGAACGCGCAGGGATCCAGGTGCTCGACGCCCCGTCCATGGACCTGCCCCAGCTCGGCGCGAAGGTTCCGGTGCGTCCCGTGAGCACCACGCTCCTTCCCGAGCTCGCGACACACGACGCCGTGGTCGGCCGGAGCATCGCCGAATCCGCGGGACGCGGCCCGAGCCAACGATTCGACCTCGTCACAGGAGCCAGCGGCTCCGGGACCGTGAGCGCACTGGTCGGCTCGGGCGACGGCGCCGGGCTCGGTGGGACCGGGGCCGTGTTCGTCGCCGCCGACCGATCGATCGCGACCAGCGCCACCTGCTCGGTCGTCCTGACCCCCTTCGCGGACGCGTCAGCAGCCGCACCGGTCATCGCCGCGGCGCTCGACGTCCAGGACAACCCCGTCCTCGTCTCGACCGAGCTCCGGGAGACGACCGACGTCGTCGCACTTTTCCTCACCCGCATCGAGCGGTTTCTCCCGCTCCTCCTCGGGGCGATCGGCGGGCTGACGGTGGCCGTCGTCGGCAGCCTCCGGTCGAGCGAGCTGGCCGCCTACCGGTTGTCGGGCACGTCGCCGCGTTCGCTCGGGGTGCTTCTGGCACTCGAACAATCGCTGGTGGCCGGGACGTTCGTCACGGCCTCGGCCGCGACGACGCTCCTCCTGGCCGGTCAGGCGCTCGCTCCCGCCGCGAGCGTGCTGTGGACGATCGCCGGGGGCCTGGTGTGGCTCGTGGTCGGCAACATCGTCGCCCTGCCGGTGCTGCGCCGTCGGCCCTCCGACATGGCCAAGGACCGCTGAGGGGCCGACCAGCGCCGTAGGGTACGGTCCCCCCGGGCGTGCGCTTCACCGTCGGCGGGCCGGACGTCACCGTCGGCGGCCGTGCCCGTCACCCTCGGCGGGGTGGGGCGTCGCCCTCGGCAGGCGTCAGCGTTCGCAGGCCACGCCGTTGCCGTCCCAGTCGAGCGCCGGGTTGAAGCCGGCGTCGCCCTGCTTGAGCGGGGCCTTGCCGTCGCGCTTCGCGGCCTCGCACGTCAGGTAGATGCCGTTGACCTTGCCGTCCTGCCAGCCGCCGTCGTCGTTCCCCGCCTCGGACTCCTTCTCCGCGATCGCTGCCTCGCGCTCGTCGAGGGCGATCTGCCGCTCGTCGAGCTCGGTCTCGCGCGCGGAGACCGCGGTCTCCCGGGCGGCGACCGCCTCGGTCGAGGCCGCGATGCCCGCGAGCTGGGTGTCGAGGTCGGCGCGCTCGGCGTCGAGCTTGGCCCGTTCGGTCGCCATCTGCTCGGTCGTCTGCGCTGCGGCAGCGGCGGCGTCGCCGGCCTCCGACTGCGCCTTGAGCGTCACGCCCAGCCCGAGGATGAGCCCGACGGCGACGCCTCCGACACCGATGCCCAGCGGCAGGAGCCAGCGCAGGTACGAGCGCTCCTCCCGGGGCTCGTCGTCCCCCGAGAAGATCGCGAGCGGGCCGTGCGCCGACGCGGTCGGCTCCGCTGAGGGGGCGGGGAGCGGGGTCGCGGGACCGGCCGCGTGCCCAGCGGCGGCGCCACCCGCGGCAGCGGCACCGTTGACGACCGGCAGGATCATGGTCGACGACGGCGCCTCGGCCGGTGCGCCGCCGCCGACGTCGCGCAGCGAGCGGCGTGTCGGCCCGGACGGCGTGCTCGTCGGTGACGGCGCCGACGGGGCTGCGGCCCCGGGTGTCACGGGGACGATCGCGGTCGGGAAGTGGAGCGGGATGCCGCCGCCCGGTGTCTGCCGCGACCACGCCTCGGCCCCTGCCGTCGGCGGGGCGGGCGGGGGCGTCGGTGCCGCCTCGACCCAGAAGACCCAGCCCGCGGGAGCGGCCGGCCAGGCGGGGTCCGGGTGCCAGTCCGACGAAGGGGAGAAACCGGGAGGTACCAACCAGCCGGGCGGCGGGTTGAAATGTACGGCCATGGGAGCTCTCCTTCGACGGTTCCTGCGCGCTCACTATGCTGCAGGACGGCCCGAAGACGCCAATTTCCTCACCTCTCGTGAGATGACGTCGCACCTTGGGCGCGACGTGACGGCACCGGGATGTGGGCGGCACCCGGTAGAAAGGAACCGGGTCGCGGCAAGCGCAGCGACCGTCGACCGACGCTCGACCGGTTCGTCGAGATCGACGACGCGCGTGAGCGATCCCGAGGAGTCGCCGTGTTCCTGATGGACCAGCAGGACCCGTCCACCGAGCCTCTGCTCGTCTTCTCGGCGAGCGACCTCGTCGCGGCGAGCGAGTGCGAGTACCGCCTGCTGCGCACGCTCGACGAGAAGGTGGGGCGTGCCGCGCACGCCGCGGTCGAGGTCGACGACATGCTCGAGCGCACCGCGACCCTCGGTGACGTGCACGAGCAGCAGGTGCTCGCGGGCTTCGTCGACCTGGTGGGGGCCGACGCGATCCGCGAGGTCCCGGTGCCGCGCACGGTGCGGCGCGCGGACCTGGAGGCCGCGCACGCCGCGACGCTCGACGCCCTGCGCGACGGCGTCGACGTCGTCTACCAGGGCTCGTTCTTCGACGGACGCTTCCACGGTCGCGCGGACTTCCTGATCCGTACCGACAGCCGGGCGGCCCACGCCTGGCCCCACGCAGCCGGCCCGACGACGTCGGGCACCCGGGTCGTCCCGGGTACCGGTGGCCCGGAGTACGCCGTGTACGACGCCAAGCTCGCGCGCCGCGCCAAGGTGCCCGCGCTGCTCCAGCTCGCCGCGTACGCCGACCAGCTCCTCGCTGCCGGGGTCGAGACGTCACCGGTGCTGCACCTGATCCTCGGGACGAGGGCCGTGACCGACCACCGGCTCGCGGACGTCCTGCCCGTCTTCCGCGAGCGGCGCACCGAGCTGCTGCGGCTCCTGGACGCGCACCGGGCGAGCGGTGAGCCCGCTGCCTGGGACGCGCCCGGCCTGCGCCAGTGCGGCGCGTGCGCGTACTGCGCGCAGCAGGTCACCGAGCACGACGACGTGCTGCGCGTCGCCGGGCTGCGCAGCACCCAGCGTGTCCGGCTCCGCGCGGCCGGCATCACGACGATGACCCAGCTCGCGACCGCCACGGCGCCCCCGCAGGGGCTCGCGGCGCGCACGTTCGAGACGCTGCGCGTCCAGGCCAGGCTCCAGGCCGGGCTCGTCGACGTGCCGGTCGACGGGGGAGGGGTGCCCGACGTCGGGCCCGGCCCCAGCGGGTCGGTCACGTGGAGCACGCCCGCGGCCGGGGGCGTCGGGGACGGAGCCGGACCCGAAGGTACGGCCGAGCCCGAGCGGCACACGCTGTCCTACGTCGTCGTCGACCCCGCCCCGCTGCGCGACCTGCCGCGCCCGGACCCGGGCGACGTGTTCTTCGACTTCGAGGGCGACCCGCTGTGGTCCGCGCCCGACGCCTCGCCCGAGGGCATCGTCTGGAACATCGACTACCTGTTCGGGCTCGTCGAGCGCCCGGGCAGCCCGGGCGAGAAGCCGCCCTTCACCGCGTTCTGGGCGCACGACCTCGACCAGGAGAAGCAGGCGCTCGTCGACTTCGTCGACTACCTCGCCAAGCGCCGCGCCCAGTACCCGGGGCTGCACGTCTACCACTACGCGTCGTACGAGAAGACGCACCTGCTCTCGATCGCGGCCCGGCACGGCGTGTACGAGCAGGAGGTCGACGACCTCCTGCGCGAGGGCGTCCTCGTGGACCTCTACTCGACCGTGCGCCACTCGCTCAAGGTCTCGGCGCCGTCGTACTCCATCAAGAAGCTCGAACCCCTCTACATGGGCGACCAGCTCCGTGGCGGGGACGTCACGGACGCGGCGGCGTCCGTCGTGGCGTACGCGACGTACTGCGCGGCGCGCGACGCGGGCCGCGCCGAGGAGGCCGAGCGCCTGCTGCACGGCATCGCCGACTACAACGAGTACGACTGCCTCTCGACCCTGCGCCTGCACGAGTTCCTCCTGGGGCTCGCGGGGCGTGCCGCTCCCGCGACCTCCGCCCCGGGCCCGCTTGCGACACCCCTCGGCAACGGCTGGGAGGACGACCTGCCGCCCGCGCTCGAGCTCTCCGACGCGGAGGTCGCGCGGCGCGCCAAGCGTGCCGAGGCCGAGCAGGTCGAGCTCGACGTCCGGGCGCTGGCGGGGGGCGTGGACGGTCGCTCGGGGGACGGGCGGACCGACGACGAGGAGGCCGTCGCGCTCCTGGGCGCGGGCGTCGGCTACTACTGGCGCGAGGCCAAGCCGTTCTGGCAGGAGTTCTTCGCGCGCCTCAAGGAGCCGGTCGACCAGTGGCAGACGCCGCGCGCGTACTTCCTGGTGGAGCGCGCCGAGGTGATCGAGGACTGGGCGAGGGCCACGCCGCGCAGCAACCCGTCGCGGCGCCTGCGCCTGTACGGCGAGCTGCCGGACGGCTCGGAGCTCAAGGCCGGGTACGACGGCGCCACCGCGCTCTTCGAAGGACCGGCACCCGACGGGATCGAGCCCGCCCGCGGTGCGGTCCGCTGGTCGACGGGCAGCGTGCGCGTCCACGGCGTCGAGCGGGGCCGTCTCGGGAACGGGCGCGAGGTCGACGTCCTCGACGTGCGCCTGCCCGTGCCCAAGGGCGTCTCGCCGCACGAGGCGCTGCCCATGGCGCTCGCGGTCGGACAGGTGCTGCCGACGCCGCAGCAGGAGGCGTCGATCCGGGCGCTGGCGACGGCCGTGCAGGCGCAGAACCCCGCCGGCGTCGCTGCGCCCCTCGACCTCCCGGACCACCCCGCGCTCGACCTGCTCCGCCGTCGCCCGCCGCGCACGGTGTCCGGCGCTCCGCTGCCCGTCCTGGGCGACGGCCCCGAGCGGTACATCGACGCCGTGACCGACGCCGTACGGGACCTCGACGGCTCCTACCTCGGTGTCCAGGGGCCGCCCGGCACGGGCAAGACCCACCTCGCGTCGAAGGTCGTCGGCCGGCTCGTGGCCGAGGGGTGGCGCGTGGGCGTCGTCGCGCAGTCGCACGACGTCGTGGAGAACGTCCTCGCGGGGGTCATCACCAAGGGTGGCGTGCCCGCGGACCGCGTGGGCAAGAAGGCCTCGGGTCCCAAGGGCCGCGACGTGTCGAAGGTGGGGCGGGACGGGGGACCCCTGCCCGACGACGTCGCGGCGGCCTCCCTGCCCGAGGGCTCGCGGCTCGTGCCCTGGCGCCTCGTCGACTCCCCGCAGACCGCGGCCTTCGTCGCCGAGGGGCCCTGCGTCGTCGGCGGGACCGCGTGGGACTTCGCGCACGCCGAACGGTTCGGCGACGGCGAGCTCGACCTGCTCGTGATCGACGAGGCCGGGCAGTTCTCGCTCGCCAACACCATCGCGGTCTCCCGGGCCGCGCAGCGGCTCCTGCTGCTCGGCGACCCGCAGCAGCTCCCGCAGGTCTCGCAGGGGCAGCACCCCGAGCCCGTCGACCAGTCGGCGCTCGGGTGGCTGACCCGTGCGGGCGGCGGCCACGACGTGCTGCCGCCCGAGTTCGGCTACTTCCTGGCCCGCTCGTGGCGCATGCACCCCGCGCTGTGCGACGCCGTGTCCGAGCTCGCGTACGAGGGCCTGCTGCACGCCGAGGCCGCTGCGGGCGAGCGGCTCCTCGTGGGCGTCGAGCCCGGTGTGCACGTCGTCGAGGTCGAGCACGCGGGCAACGCGGTGTCCTCGGTCGAGGAGGCCCAGGAGGTGGTGCGGCAGGTCAAGGCGCTGCTCGGGACGACGTGGTACCCGGGAGGGCCCGGTGGGTCGGACGGCGCCGCACGTGCCTCACGCGCCCTCACGGAGGACGACTTCGTCGTCGTGGCCCCCTACAACGCGCAGGTGTGGACCGTGCGCCACGCGCTCCAGGCCGCGGGGCTGGGCGACGTGCGGGTGGGCACGGTCGACAAGTTCCAGGGCAAGGAGGCGCCCGTCGCGATCGTCTCGATGACGGCCTCGGCCCGCGAGGACGTGCCGCGCGGCATGGAGTTCCTGCTCTCGCGCAACCGGGTCAACGTCGCGGTCTCGCGCGGCCAGTGGTGCGCCGTCGTGGTCCGTTCGCCCCGGCTCACGGACTACCTCCCGAACCATCCCGAGGAGCTCGCCGAGCTGGGCGCGTTCATCGGGCTGTGTCGGTCGGGCGTGGCCCCGCTCCGCTGAGTGCGGAGTACTCGTCGTCGTTCGGGGCTCTCGGCGACGAGTGCTCCGCACTCAGGCGTTGGACTCAGAAGTCGCCGAAGCCGCCGAAGTCGCCGCCACCGAAGTCCCCGAAGCCGCCGAAGTCGCCGCCCGCCTCGGTGACGTCCCCGCCACCAGTGTCTCCGGCCCCCGTGTCGCCGGCTCCCGGGTCCGTCTCGCCGCCCGTCTCGGTCGCGCCGGGGTCGCCCTCGCCCGAGGTCCCGCCGTCGCCGGCGAAGTCCGCGGTCGGGTCACCGAACATCGGGCCGAACAACATGTTGGCGACCGCGGAGCCGATCACGACGCCCGCGATGGTGCCGAGCATGCTCGAGCCGATCATCGAGCCCATGCCCGGACCGCCCGGACCGCCCTGCCGGCCGCCGAACGACCGTTCGAGCGTGCCGGGGTTGCGCATCTCGGCGCGGGTCGCCATGCGGGCGAGCGACTGCGGGTCGTCGGAGGTCGCGCGCTCGGCGGGCGGCAGGTTCTCACCGAGCTCGGCCAGCACGCGGCGCCGCTGCTCCGGCGTCAGCCGCTCGAACGCCTCGGCGTGCGCCTGCTCGACGGCCTCGGGGGGAGCCGTGCGCAGCAGGTAGCGGTAGCGGTCGATCGCGACGTCGTCCTCGCTGCGTGCGGGGCCCGTCGGGGCCGGGGGCGGGGTGCCGTAGGCAGGGGCGCCGGGGCGGTCTGCCGAGCCGTAGGGTGAGCGCTCGTCCTGCGGGGTGCGGCCGAGGAGGCGGTCGAGGAATCCCATGAGCGTGTCCTTTGGTCGAACCGTCGAGGGCGGACGCCCTCACTGGTCCAACGCGGCGCCCGGCTCACCCGTTCCGCCGAGTGCATGATGCGGCCGAGAGACGCCCGGCGGGTCGCGGCCGGAACGCACTCAGCGGGGAGAGCGCACCGGTTCCGGCGTCGGGCCCACCCCGCCGAGCAGCCGCACGTTGAGGCCCTGGCCCTCGACCTCGAGCGCGTGGTACTGCTCGTGCACCCGCACGGTGGCACCGGGGCCGACGTCGAGCAGCGTGTGATGCCACACCCGGCACGCCCCCTCGCCCGACGCGTACTCGACGACGACCTCGGCTCCGCCGTCGTGCGCCCGCACCGCGAGCACGACGCCCTCGCGCCAACCCCAGGGCCGGTTGCGGAGCATGCGCTCGTGGACGGGGTGCAGGAGGTGCCCGGTGTCGAACCGTTCGCACACAGCGGGCGGGGGACAGGCGACGACCGTCGCCCGGCGTTCCATGACGCGCTCGGCCATGGTGCTCCTTCTCTCCGTGCCCGACGGCGGAGCTCGCCCCCGTGCGCACAACCACCCGGGACCGTCCCCGGGTGAGGGGCACGAGGAGGCGCCCTACGACGTCGGGCCTCGCTCTTCCCCCACGGTCGTGGGGGCGGGTCTTCCTCCGGGAGCACCGTGCGCGTCGCGCGGTTGCCGGACCAGCACGCCGGAGGGCGGTTCGCTGGTCCTCTGGACCGTTCTCAGTTCTACCACGGCGTCACCGCCCGAGCACCAGGGTGCCTGGTCCTGGACGCACGAGTGCCCCCGACCGAGACGGTCGGGGGCACTCGTTCAATGATCAGCTACGCCCGGAGGCGAGTGAGATCAGAGCGGGCGGATGTTCTCCGCCTGCGGGCCCTTGGGGCCCTGCGTCACGTCGAACTCGACGCGCTGGTTCTCCTCGAGCGAGCGGAAGCCCTGCGTCTGGATGGCGGAGTAGTGCGCGAACACGTCGGCGCTGCCGTCCTCAGGTGCGATGAAGCCGTAGCCCTTTTCGCCGTTGAACCACTTCACGGTTCCCAATGCCATGGGGATCTCCTTCTAGAGTTTCAAACAGCTCCATGATCTGGAGCCGAACATCACGGTGTTCGTCGTCAACTCTTGGGTAACAAGGTTCGCGGTGGCATGGGGCCGTTGCGCAAGGACAAGCGAGGCACTGCAATCTCACCGGCTACGGTACAGGGGTTACTCCGACTGTGCTAGCCCTGATGCTAACGATTGAAGTACGCGTGTCCGCCAACCAGGCCAGGGCCGAGCAAATCGGGCACCGTCACGAGCGTGTAGCCCGCGGCCCGCAGGCCGTCCACGATGCCCGGGACGGCGTCCACGGTGGAGCCGTGGATGTCGTGCATCAGGAGGATCGCCCCAGGTCGGACGCCTGCGAGAGCCCGCTCGGTCGTCATGGCGGTGTCCTTGTTCTTCCAGTCCTCGGTGTCGACGTCCCACAGGATCGCCGGCTCGTTCCGCTGGGAGAGGACACTCGTCACAGTGTCGCTCGTCGCGCCGTACGGAGGGCGAACGAGCGTCGGTCGGACGCCCGACGCGGCCTCGACCGCGTCCGCCGTCGAGGTCAGCTCGTCCGTGATCTGGTCGGTGCCGAGCTTCGAGAGGTCGGGGTGGGACCAGGTGTGGTTGCCCACCGCGTGCCCCTCGGCGACCTCGCGACGGACCAGGTCGGGATGCGACTTCACGGAACGGCCGACGAGGAAGAACGTCGCCCTCACCTGCTTCTCGGCGAGCGTGTCGAGCAGTCGGGACGTGTGCTTGCCCGGGCCGTCGTCGAAGGTCAGGGCCACGCACCGCAGCACCGAGCAGTCGGGGGCGCCGGACGGGTCGGGCGCGACGGGCGGGGTCACGGGCGGCGGCTCGACGGGGGGCGGTGCGATGCCCATGAACGGGGCGCCGCTCGCCGCGACGTCCGCGATCTGCTTCCCGACGGCGGACAGGGCCGTCCGGGTCGCGTCGGGCTCGATGCGCACGGCCAGCTCTCCGTCGGAGCGGGCAGAGACCAGGCCGGGCGCGAAGACCAGGGTCGCGGCGCCGTCGGGCCCGAGACGCACGTCCCGGAACGTGTCCTCCGACGAGGGCACCGGCTCGTCGAACCCCAGACCGGCCGAGGCGAGCGCCGCGTCGACCCACTGCGCGGCCTGCGTGCGTCCGTCGGCCGTGAAGAGGTCCGACGACCACGTCGTGGTCGCGCGAGGGAGGTCGGTGTAGAACGTCTGGGAGCCGACCTCGCCGTTCGCCCCGCCCGTGAAGGCGTACGTCGTGGCACGCACCCCCAGCACGTCGCCCTGCGCGAGCACCAGGTCCCACCCGACGTTGAGCTCGTTGCCCACCCCGTCCGGGTCGATCGCGGCGTCGTACGCCTTCTCGGTCGCGTCGACGAACCGGCCGAAGGCGTGCGAGAGGGAGCGCTCCCCAGGGATCGAGACCGTCGAGATCGAGCGCGCGTCACCGGCGTCCGCGGTCGACTCCTGGTGGATCTCGAGGTTCTCGACCGAGGCCGGGTCCAGGACCGCCGGCGGGTCGACCCGCTCGGCGGGGACCGGGGTCTGCGTGGGTGACGGGGCGCCCGTGGGGGAAGCCTCCCCGGACGGGTCCGCAGCGGCGCGCGTCAGGTAGAACGTGACCCCTGCGGCGACGACCAGGAGCGGCACGAGCACGGCGAGGACCCAGACGGCACGGTTCCGCGGGCGCGCGGGAGCGGAGCCGCCCGGCGTCTGGTCGTGGGTCGGAGGAAGGGACTGGGGCACCAGACCACCGTGCCACCCGCACCCGGTGCGCGTCGCGACCGGCACGGCGGATGAGAGCAGCGCCACAGTCGTCTTCAGCACCCTCGTGCACGGTCGTCGCAAGGGCTCCACAGCCTTCACCTCTCGGCCACCGAGGGACTTCCCCCCGCGTGCCCGTCCGCCGTCGCAGGGACGGGTGGTGCCCACCGTGCGCGCCGGGGTAGAACTGGACGATGGTCTCTCCCGCGCAGGTTCCCGACGTCGTCCTCAACAACGGCGTCACCGTCCCGCAGGTCGGGCTCGGCGTCTTCAAGGTGCCCGACGACGCGACCCAGCAGAACGTCGAGCAGGCGCTCGAGTCCGGCTACCGGCACATCGACACCGCGGCCGGCTACTACAACGAGGCCGGCGTGGGTGCCGCGCTGCGCGCGAGCGGCCTGCGCCGCGACGAGATCTTCGTGACGACCAAGCTCCGCAACGGCGACCAGGGGTACGAGTCGGCCCTGCAGGCGTTCGAGGACTCGCGGGAGGAGCTCGACGTCGAGGTCGTGGACCTCTACCTCGTCCACTGGCCCGTCCCCAGCAAGGACCTCTACGTCGAGACCTGGCGGGCGTTCGAGAAGCTCTACGCCGACGGCGCGGCGCGGGCGATCGGCGTCTCCAACTTCCTGCCCGAGCACCTCGCGCGCCTGCTCGCCGAGACCGACGTGGTGCCGGCCGTCAACCAGATCGAGGTCCACCCGACCTACCAGCAGCGCGCGACCCAGGCCGCGACCCGGGCCGCCGGGATCGCGGTCGAGGCGTACTCGCCGCTCGGCCGCGGAGCGGACCTCGACCACCCCGCGGTCGCCGCGGCCGCCGACGCCCACGGCGTCACGCCCGCCCAGGCGATCCTGCGCTGGCACGTCCAGAGCGACCGGATCGTGATCCCCAAGTCGGTGGACCCCGAGCGGCTCGCGACGAACATCGACCTGTTCGGGTTCGAGCTCTCGCCCGACGAGGTCGCGGCGATCGACGCGCTCGACTCCGACGCCCGGCTCGGCTCCGACCCCGCGACGGCCGCGTTCTCGCAGTACCCGTCCTGACCCGGTTCGCCGGGCATCTGCCGCTCCTGTGCCGGATCGAGACGTTCCCGTGACGGCGCCGTAACGAGGGACGGAGTCTCGTGTAACGGCGCCCGCGTACGTTCCAGGCACTCAGGTCGCCGGACCGGGGGCCCGGGACCACGGGCGCCTTGTCCGGTTCGCCGCGTGTGAGTCCCTGGTTGCAATTGTGCATCTGGGGTTTCGCGCTCGTCCGACCTGTGCCATCGTCAGCACGATATTCAGTGCTGAATATTCAGGTGATCCACCGCGGGTGCGAGGTCTCTGAGCACCCGGGTGCGATCTGGCGCACGGAGGTTCGGAATGCAACGCACAGCACGTCGAACGACGGGTGGACTGGCTCTCGCGCTGGCAGCCACCCTCGCCATCACCGCATGCGGCACCCAGTCTCAGGGGGACGACGGAGGATCGACGGAGACGTCGAGCGAGACAGGGTCGGCCGATCTCAAGATCGTGCCGTCCGTCCAGATCGACATCGACGGGGCCGAGGTCCCGGTCGAGACGTCGGGCGACCCCGTCGACCCGGCCGGCGACGGCGCGGCCGAGTGTGCCGAGGGCACCTCGATCGCCATGGCCGGTGCTCTGACCGGCCCCAACGCGGCGCTCGGGCAGAACATCCTCTACGGCGCCAAGGTCGCGGTGGACGCGTTCAACGCCGCGAACGCAGGCTGCCAGGTCACGATCAAGGAGTTCGACACCGAGGGCGACCCGCAGAAGGCGACCCAGGTCGCCCCGCAGATCGTCGGCGACGCGAGCATCATCGCGCTCCTCGGCCCGGCGTTCTCCGGCGAGACCTCCGCGACGGGCGACGTCTTCAGCCAGGCGGGCCTCCCGTCGCTGTCGGCGTCGGCCACCAACCCCGACATCACCAAGAACGGCTGGAAGACGTTCTTCCGCGGTCTCGCGAACGATGCGGTCCAGGGCCCGGCGGTCGCCAAGTACATGGTGGACACGCTCGGGTACGAGAAGGTCTGCGTGGTCCAGGACAACTCGGACTACGGCGTGGGTCTCGCGAAGGAGATCACCGCGGGCCTCGGCGACGCGGCCGACGACTCCTGCTCGGCCGAGGTCAAGGTCGGCGACAAGGACTTCGCGGCCGCGACGCAGCTCATCTCGAGCTCCGACGCGGACGCCGTCTTCTACGCGGGCTACTACGCCGAGGCCGCGCCGTTCGCGCAGCAGCTGCGTGACGCGGGCGTCGACATCCCGTTCGTGTCCGCGGACGGTACCAACGACCCGCAGTTCGTCACGCAGGCGGGCGCGGCGTCCAAGGGCGCGATCCTGTCCTGCCCGTGCGGTCCGGCTCCCGACGACTTCGCGGCCGCGTACGAGGCGCTCAACGGTCAGGCCCCGGGCGTCTACTCGGTCGAGGGCTACGACCTGGCGACGATCATGCTCACGGGCATCGCGTCGGGCGTCACGGACCGTGCCGGGATGCTCGACTTCGTGACGAACTACGACGGTGAGGGCCTGGCCCGCACCTACAAGTGGGACGACACGGGCGAGCTCTCGTCCGCGCTGATCTGGATCTACGAGGTCCAGTAGCCGGTCGGCGCCTGCCTGCCCGCAGCGCCGCCCCCTTCCCGGTCGAGCACGGCCGGGCCGGGGGCGGTGTCGCCTGACGGCAGCCGCCGAGCGGACCGCGGTGCGCCCGCCCTCCTCGCGGGGCGGACGCACCGCGGTCGGCCGACCGCCCTCCCACCGGCTTCAAGGAGCAGCATGTCGATGCTCGTCCACGGCGTCCTCGCCGCCGACCCACTCATCGGATTCGACCTCGCGGCGCTGGGCCGCAACTTCTGGGCCCTCACCGTCGACGGCCTGACCTACGGCGCGGTCTACGCGCTCGTCGCGGTGGGCTACACGCTCGTCTACGGCGTGCTGCGCCTCATCAACTTCGCCCACTCCGAGATCTTCATGCTCGGCATGTTCGGGCAGTACGCCACGCTTCTCGCCCTGGGCTTCTACCCGAGCGGCGACGCGTTCGACAAGGGCATCCTGCTCACGGTCCTCTACCTGGGGATCGCGATGATCGGCGGCATGGTGGTCGCGGGAGGGGCCGCCGTCGGGCTCGAACGCGTGGCCTACAGACCCCTGCGCAAACGTGGGGCCCCGTCGCTCGTCTTCCTCATCACCGCGATCGGCGCGTCGTTCGTGATCCAGGAGTTCGTGCACTTCGTGCTCCCGGCCCTGACGGGCGGTGAGCTGGGCGGCGTGAACGCCGAGCAGCCGATCCGGCTGGTCGAGCCCGAGGTCCAGTTCACGCTCTTCGGCGCCAACGTCACCAACGTGACCCTCATCATCATCTTCTCGGCGCTGATCCTGGCGCTCGCGACCGACATGTTCATCAACCGGACCAAGTTCGGTCGCGGCATCCGCGCGGTCGCGCAGGACCCCGTGACGGCGACCCTCATGGGGGTCTCGCGCGAGCGCATCATCATGCTGACGTTCCTCATCGGCGGCGTCCTGGCCGGTGCCGCGGCGCTGCTGTACACGCTGCGCGTCCCCAACGGGATCATCTACTCGGGCGGCTTCATCCTGGGGATCAAGGCGTTCTCCGCGGCGGTCCTCGGCGGGATCGGCAACCTGCGCGGGGCGCTGCTCGGCGGCCTGCTGCTGGGCGTCATGGAGAACTACGGCCAGGTCGTGTTCGGCACCGAGTGGCGCGACGTGGTCGCGTTCGTCCTGCTGATCGTGGTCCTGATGTTCCGTCCGACCGGCATCCTCGGCGAGTCCTTGGGGAGGGCGCGAGCATGAGCACCAGCACTCCTGCGGAGAACGACGGCACGACCCAGCCCGTGCGCCCCCGCCCCGAGCTCCCGCCCGCGGGTCAGACGCCCGTCGCCCAGCGCCCTCACGGCGGGCTGGGGGACCGGTTCCGGCTGTGGTGGGACGCGCTCGCGCGGCCCGCGCAGTGGGGGGTCGGGGTCCCGTTCATCCTGTTCGTGGCCCTGCTGCCGATCCTGAACATCCCGGTCCTGACCACGGTCGGCACCAACTTCGGGGCCGTGATGGCGCAGTTCGGGATGTACGCGCTCATCGCGATCGGTTTGAACGTCGTGGTGGGGCAGGCGGGTCTGCTCGACCTCGGCTACGTGGGCTTCTACGCGATCGGCGCGTACACGCTCGCGATCCTCACGAGCCCGGACAGCCCGTGGAACGTGACCCAGCCCGAGGGCTGGCTGTCGGACGACTGGGCGTGGCTCGCGATCCTGCCCGTCGCGGTCGCGATCACGGCCATGTCGGGCCTGGTCCTGGGGTCCCCGACGCTGCGCCTGCGCGGCGACTACCTCGCGATCGTGACGCTCGGCTTCGGTGAGATCGTGCGTCTGCTCGCGGACAACCTCGACGAGATCACGGGCGGTGGCCAGGGCCTCAAGTCGGTCGCCTACCCGCGGCTCGGCGTGACCGAGGAGCTGCCCAACGGCGTGTTCTCGGCGGGCAACGTCGGGACGACGCTCAACTCGGGCGTGTGGTGGTTCTGGCTGTCGCTCGTCTTCATCATCATCTCGCTCATGCTCGTGGGGAACCTCGAGCGCTCGCGCGTGGGCAGGGCGTGGGTCGCGATCCGCGAGGACGAGGACGCGGCCGAGATCATGGGCGTGCCGACGTTCCGGTTCAAGCTGTGGGCGTTCGTCATCGGGGCGTCGATCGGCGGCGTCTCGGGCGCGATCTACGCGGGCCAGGTGCAGTTCGTCATCCCGACGAACTTCAACATCATCAACTCGGTCCTGTTCCTGTGCGCGGTCGTCCTCGGCGGCCAGGGCAACAAGCTGGGCGTGATCCTGGGGGCGTTCATCATCGTGTACCTGCCGAACTTCTTCCTGGGGCGCACGTCCCTGTTCGGCATCCCGATCGACGGCAACGAGATCGCGAACTACAAGTACCTGTTCTTCGGGGTCGCGCTCATGGTGCTCATGATCTTCCGGCCGCAGGGGCTCATACCCGTCCGGCAGAAGCTCCTCACCTACGGGCGTGAGCTGTACGTCGCGGCGCGCCGCACGCTCGCCAAGATGCCCGACGGCGGCCCGCAGGCCGCGTACGCGACGGCCGCTCCGGCGTCGGGCACGGGGAGCGGGACGGACGGCCCCGCCGGGAACGGCGCCGGGGAGCACGACGAGACCACCGACGGGGGGAACCGATGAGCAACGATCCTGGTGGCATGGGGGCCGGCGGCGACGTCGGCGACGCGCACCTGTCGCTGTCCGCGGACGCGGGCGAGCCCATGGCCGAGAAGTACCTGCCCGGTGCCGGGCTCGCCGAGCCCGTGATGGTCGACGTGACCGAGGTGCGGCCCGAGCTCGCGGACTCCGCGCTGGTCGACGCGATCGTCGCGGCCGACCGCACGGTCCGCACCGAGGTGGGCGAGCCGCTGCTGCGCATGGAGGACGTGTCGGTCGTGTTCGGCGGCCTGACCGCGCTGGACTCGGTCTCGTTCGACATCCGGCGCGGAGAGATCTTGGGGCTGATCGGGCCCAACGGGGCCGGGAAGACCACGGCCTTCAACGCCATGACGGGCGTCTACCGGCCCACCAAGGGCCTCGTGCGGTTCGACGGGCAGGTCCTGGGGAAGGCCAAGCGCAACCAGATCACGCGCCTCGGCATCGCCCGGACCTTCCAGAACATCCGTCTCTTCAACGAGATGACGGCCCTGGAGAACGTCGTCGTCGGGACCGACGCGCGGCACCGGACCTCGGTGCCCGGAGCGCTGCTGCGCACCAGGAGGCACCGGCAGGAGGAGCGCGACGCGATCGACCGGTCCATGGCGATCCTCGAGTTCGTCGGGGTCGGGGCGCGTGCCACGGAGAAGGCGCGCAACCTGTCCTACGGCGAGCAGCGGCGCCTGGAGATCGCGCGGGCGCTCGCGACCGAGCCCAAGCTGCTGTGCCTCGACGAGCCCGCGGCCGGCTTCAACCCGGCGGAGAAGGAGGCCCTCATGGACCTCATCCGCCACATCCGCGACGACGGGTACACGGTCCTGCTCATCGAGCACGACATGCGCCTCGTGCGGGGCGTGACGGACCGCATCGTGGTGCTCGAGTTCGGCAAGGTCATCGCCGAGGGCACCCCCGAGGACGTCACGTCCGACCCCAAGGTCATCGCCGCCTACCTGGGCGTACCCGACGAAGAGCTGCCCGAGGGAGACGCAGATGCCCCTGCTTGAGATCACGGACATGACGGTCGCCTACGGGCGGATCGAGGCCGTGCGCGGAGTGTCGATCACGGTCGAGGAGGGCGAGCTCGTGACCCTCATCGGGGCCAACGGCGCCGGGAAGACGACGACCATGCGTGCGGTCTCGGGGATCCGGCCGCTGTCGCGCGGGAAGATCGTGTTCGACGGCAAGGACATCACGCGCATGAAGCCGCACCTGCGGGTCCTGGAGGGGATCGTGCAGGCGCCCGAGGGGCGTGGGATCTTTCCCGGCATGACGGTCCTGGAGAACCTCGAGATGGGGGCCTACGGGCGCACGTTCGAGAACAAGGCCGTGCACGACGAGACGCTGGCCCGCGTCTTCGAGCTGTTCCCGCGGCTCGAGGACCGCACGTCGCAGGTGGGCGGGACCATGTCCGGGGGTGAGCAGCAGATGCTCGCGATCGGGCGCGCGCTCATGGCGCGGCCCCGGCTCATGCTGCTCGACGAGCCGTCGATGGGCCTGGCGCCCATGGTCATCCAGCAGATCTTCCGGATCGTCTCGGAGATCAACGCGCAGGGCACCACGGTGCTGCTCGTCGAGCAGAACGCGCGGCAGGCGCTGTCGCGCTCGCACCGCGCGTACGTGCTCGAGACGGGGGAGGTCGTGCGTTCCGGGGGCGGCCGGGAGCTGCTCGCGGACCCGAGCATCAAGGAGGCGTACCTCGGGGTCGCGTGAGCGGGGGCCCGCCCCCTGTGCACACTGTCCCCAGGTCTGTGGATAACTTTGTGGACAGGCATGGGGACAACGTGTGGAGCACGGTGTGGACGGGCGTGGACAGGCGCGGCCGACGGTCCCCTCAGGATCCCAGGCGTTCCTTGGCCGCCAGGACCCGCAGCACCGCAGAGTCGACCTTGGCCGCGAAGGCGGGGTCGGCCTGCGCGCGCTCGACGAGGGCCGTCGCCATCTCGGGGACCACGGTCGGGTCGGCCGAGGCGAGCACCATGTCGCCGCCCGCGGCGATCGTCAGGACCGCCCGATCGCCCGGGGACCATGCCTGCACCTGCTCGGCCTTCGACACGTCGTCGGTGATGACGACGCCCCCGAAGCCGAGGTCGCCGCGCAGCAGCCCGTCCACGACCACGGGCGAGAACGCGGCGGGGAGGCTGCCGTCGATCTGGTCGTAGATCGCCGTCGACGTCATGACGAACGCCGCGCCCGCCTCGATCCCCGACCGGAAGGCCGCGACCGACGGGTCGTCGCGTGTCGTCGCGGCGTCGCGGACGTCCGCCGTCGTGTCGGTGTTGCCCCCGACGCGGCCCAGCCCCGGGAAGTGCTTGATCGCGACGTCGACGTCGTTCGCCTCCATGCCCGCGCTGAACGCGTTCGCGTGCGACGTCACGGTCTCGACCCCGAACCCGTAGTTCCGCTCGAAGTACCCGATCGGCGCGTTGGTCGCCGCCGTCTCGGGGCTCGTCACGACGTCCATGACGGGAGCGAGGTTGAGGTCGATCCCCGCGTCCGCGAGCTCCTTGCCCCACGTCGTGGCCTGGTTCTGGAGATCCGCAGGGGCGAGCGCGGACTGCTCCATGGCGCTCGGCATGTCGGAGAAGCCGGGCCCGCGGAGCACCTGGACCTCGCCGCCCTCCTGGTCGGTCGAGACGAACATCGGTGTCCCGTGCGTCGTCTCGTCGGACACCAGGGCCGTGAACGAGTCGACGAGGTTCTTCACGCGCACCGACCCTGCCTGGGTGCGGCCCGCGAGGAACACGTTGCCCACGTGGTGCTGGTGCACCGCGTCGTAGCTCGCCTGGTCGATCTTCCCCACGTTCACCCCGACCATGAGGAGCTGGCCCACCTTCTGCTCCAGGCTCCACCCGGCGAGGGGGTCCGCGGCGTCGGTGGTCGGGTCGGGGGTGGGGGGAGGGGTGGGCGTCTCGGTCGCGGTGGGGCTGGGCGTGCCCGACGGCGGAGCGCTCGTCGGGGAGGGCGTCCCGCCCCCCGGGGAGCACGCGGCGAGCAGCAGGACGGTGGTGAGCAGGGCGGCGCTCGTGGCGCCTCGACGGGACGACCTCATGCTTCGACCCTAGGACGGTTCCCGGGTGCACCGCGTCGCAGGGTGGCGCCGGAGGCGTGTTCTTCGCGTCACGTGCCGGGGTGCCGGGTGCTCCGGTACCGAGCATGATGCGCTCGATCTGGGTGGTGGGGCGGTCGGGGAGTCGGAAGGTGCCGGCGGTGAGACATGACGCGCCGGCCAGCCGCCCGACCGCCGCTGGTGTCTCATGAACGGTCGTTCCTGAGACGGCCGGGATGTTCACTCAAGTGTCGATGAGCGTGTCGTGGCCAGTCGTGATCGATCTGTCGCCCTGTCTGGCCGGCACAGAACGCTGGCGCGCGTCAGGCGCCGATGTGCGCTGCGCGCAGGGCGGAGACGGCTGCTTCGATCGCGTCGGGGCCGTCGCCGATGTCGGGCGCGTAGGCGCGGGTGGAGGGGTCGAGTCGCCCTCCCAGGTGTGCGAGCTCGACCAGGAGCGGCATCGCCGCCAGTCCGAGTTCGGTGAGCGAGTACCTGCCCTGCTTGCCGCGGGCGGTCTCGGCCTTCGTCAGGAGGCCCTGATCGACGAGGTCGGCCAGGCGGCGCGACAAGACAGGCGCGCTGATGCCCTCCTGACTGCCGGTGAGCAGCTCGCGGAAGGACCGCCGGTCGTGCAAGGCGATGTCACGCAGGATCAGCAGGCTCCACCGATCACCGAGCAGCTCCAGGCTGCGATTGATCGGGCACGACGATCGCGGTTCGGAGATCATCGCCCTCCATCCAGGTAGTTGCACTTCGTGATCACTCACTCTACGCTGAAACCAAGCAGTAACACAATGCAACTACTTGGCTGGTTTCGGCCGGCCCGAGGAGACACGATGAAGGCCTTCGTCCTGGAGACGTACGGAAAGCCGCTCCGGGCGGTCGAGATGCCCGAGCCGATGCCGGCCCCGCACGAGGTTCTCGTGCGGATGGTCGCGGCCGGGGTCAATCACGCCGACGAGCGCACCCGCATCGGCGAGTTCAAGGCCGTCTTCCACCTCGACCTGCCCAAGGTCATGGGTGGAGAGCTCTCCGGCGAGGTCATCGCCGTCGGTGAGGACGTGACCGGCTTCGGCCCCGGTGACCGGGTCTACGGCTACACGGGCGTCGTCGGCATGGGCTCCTGGGCCGAGGTCGTCGCCGTCGACGCCGCCGCCCTGGCACCCGCCCCGTCGAGCATCCCTCTCGTCGACGCTGCCGCCCTGCCCGTCGTCGCCCTGACCGCATGGCAGGCGCTCGTCACCCTCGGTCAGGTCCGGCCGGGGCAGACCGTCCTCGTGCACGGCGGGGCCGGCGGAGTCGGCTCGGCCGTGATCCAGCTCGCCAAGCACCTGGGTGCCACCGTCGCCACGACGGCGTCGGCCGACAGCGCCGACCTCGTCAGAGCCTTGGGCGCCGATGTCGTCATCGACTACCGCAGCGAGGACTTCGTCGACCGGCTCGCCGACACCCCCGTCGACATCGTCGTCGACACCCAGGGCGGCGACATCACCACCCGCTCCCTGCGTGTCCTGCGTCGCGGCGGCCTCGTCGTCGGGATCGCCGGGACACCCGACCCGCACCTGGCCGATCAAGCCGGCGCGGGACGCGTCGTCAAGGCCGCGCTCGCCGTCCTCAGCCTCCGCCTGCGGCGGCAGGCCCGGCGCCTCGGCGTGCGCTACCGGTTCCTGTTCATCCAGCCCGACGGCGAAGCCCTGGCCGCGACTGCCGGTCTCGTCGATGACGGCGTCCTGCGCCCGGTCGTCGACCGCGTCCTGCCTCTTGACGACACCCTGGTCGCACTCGATCAACTCCTCGCTGGTCGAGCTCGCGGCAAGATCCTCGTCACCACGACCTCCGAGGAGGACGCCAACCATGCCTGACGCACCCGCCACCCCGACGGGCCATCGCACCCGCGAGACCGTCGGCTGCGCAGCACGAGCGATGACCTGGGTCACCGCCCCCACCCTCCATCTGGACGTCGCCGGCGACACCCTCGCCTACCGCGAGCTCGGCGCCGACGCAGGCACACCGGTCCTGCTCCTCACCCACCTGGGTGCCACCCTCGACGAGTGGGACCCGCGCGTCGTCGACGCCCTGGCCGCTGGTCGCCGCGTCATCGCCGTGGACCTCCCCGGAGTGGGCGGATCGACCGGCACCGTCCCCCTGACCGTCCAGGGCATGGCCGACGCCGCGCGCGCGTTCGTCGCCGCGCTCGACCTCACCAGGATCGACCTGTTCGGCTTCTCGCTCGGCGGGTTCGTCGCGCAGCAGGTCGCCCTCGATGATCCCGGACTCGTGCGGAGGCTCGTCCTCACCGGCACCGGGCCAGCGGGCGGCGCCGGGATCGACCACCCCACCGGCGGCGCCTACATCTACGTCGACATGGTCCGCGCCGCGCTCGCCCGCACCGACGTCAAGGAGTTCCTCTTCTTCCCCCGCACGCCCGCAGGCAAGGCCGCTGCGAAGGACTACCTCACGAGGATCCGCGAACGCGTGACGGACCGCGACGACCCCATCACTCTGACCGCATTCCGGCGCCAGATCACCGGCATCAAGGCCTGGGGCCGCCAGCAGCCGCAGGACCTTGCCGCGATCACGGCGCCGACGCTGATCGGCAACGGTGACCACGACCGCATGGTCCCCACCGCGCTGTCCCGCGACATGCTCGCCCGCATCCCCGACAGCACCCTCGCCATCTACCCGGGATCAGGCCACGGCGGCGTCTTCCACCACCATCGCCACTTCATCCCCACGCTCCTGGCACACCTCGACGCCTGACCCCAGACCCCCGTGCACCAGTACGACGTCGACGGTCAGCCGCCGAGCGCGCGAGACACCCCGACAAGTACCCCTGCGGGAACATCGCCAATGAGCGCTGTGATTCACAGGGCGACGGGGGCCTTGCGGGGAGCCGCGGGGGGGAGGGGAGCGGCCGGGCGTCAGCTGGCGAGGTGTCGGCCCACGGGGTCGGGGGTCGCGATCGGCCGGCCGACGGTCAGGGCGTCGCGCATCGCCGGGTCGAGGTCGGCGAACACCGCGTCGGCCTGCGTCCCGGTCGCGTCCAGGACCGAGCTGAAGAAGCAGCGCGCCGACGCGGCCAGGATCACGTCGAGGATCTCGCCGTCGTCGAGCCCGAGGTCGCGCAGCTCGGTGAGGTCGGGCTCGGTCATGTCGGCGGCCCCGGCCGCGACCTTGTCCGCGAGGTCCATGACGGCGCGGTCGATCGGCGAGAGCTGGACGGTGTCGTGCCCCTCGGCGACCTCGCGCACGGCGTCGGCCCCGACGTGGTGGTCGGCGAGGACCGCGCCGTGCGCGAGCGCGCAGTACGTCGACCGGAGCCGCAGCGCCGCCGCGAGGGTCGCGAGCTCGTACCGGCGGGGCGACATGGACGCCTTGATCGCGCCGTTGAGCCCGATCCACGCGTCGAGCACCGCGGGCCGGTTCGCGAGGAGCCGCGTGAGGTTCGCGACGTACCCCAGCGTCTCGTGGTCCTTCGCGAACGCTGCCGCGACGGCGCCGCTGGGCTCGCTCTCGTCGGCCTCTCGGATCCAGCTCATGGCAGGTCTCCTTCCCGGGCGGCTGTGCGCTCGCGGTAGGGAGCGCCGCGCCCCGGGGCTGTCCCTCCAGGCTCGCACGGTGCCGGCCGCGCCGGAAGGTCTCCAGCGTCGCCGAGCATGCGGTTCCCGTCGCCCGAGCATGCGGTTGGCGTCCGAGTTCAGCCGAAGGGCGACGCCCACCGCGTGCTCGGCACCGAGAGGGATGGCCCCTAGGCGCGTGGTTGAGTGCGGAGGCGGGAGAGCTCCTGCGCGATCGCCGAGCCGACGACCTGCCCCGGGGCGATGCCGGTCTCGTCGGTCGGTGCGATCGCGGTCAGCCCGGCCAGGCCGATCCCGACCATGAGCAGGCGCAGGGCGGCGTCGCGGTTGCCGTCGTCGGGCCGTTCCCGGTCGAGGAGCCGTTCGAGGACCGTGCAGACCTGCTGGAGCGATGTCAGGTATGCGGGGGCGAACTCCTGGGTGAACCGCGCGTACGAGCCCGCCTCGGCCCAGAGGGCGAGGGCACCGCCGTCCTGCCCGCCGCGCAGGCCCTCGAAGAAGTGGCCGACCGCTTCCTGCGGGTCGAGGTTCGCCGCCTCGGCCTCGAACTGCTCGACCTCGGTCCGGGTGTACAGGAGCCAGGCCTCGGCGACGAGCTGCGTCGTCGACCCGAAGTGGTGGTGGATCTGCCCCTGGGAGCCGCCGAGCTCCGCCGCGACCGAGCGGGCCGTCACGGCGGCGATGCCGTCGCGTCCCAGGACGACCACGGCCGCGTCCAGGATGGTCCTGCGGCGCGCGTCTCGTGCGAGATAGCTCCCCATGGTGTTCTCCTCGGTGTCGGCAGCGGCCTATTGCATCACGACGGAGCGCACGAACGCGCTGGTCCGGGTGCGCAGCCCGTCGCGACGGGACGCGACGATCTCTGCGGCCGGCGGGTCGAGGGGGCCCGGGAGCGGGGTGCTGTGGACGTTCGTGTGGCAGTCGAGGTCGACGCACACGTAGATGCCGAGGGTGTCGAGGCGGGCGCGCTTGTCCGCCCCTGCGCGGGCGGCCGAGAACAGGGCGACCTCGTTGAAGCGCCGGGTGAAGCGGCACAGCACGCACATCACGGCGCGGCTCGCGAGCTCGTTGCGGGTCGCCGACTGGCGGAGCATGACGCCGTGGGGCACGTCGTCGACGAGGGCGACGAGGTACGCGCGCAGGGGTGACCGGGGGTCGCGCCAGCCGAGGTAGTCGAGGCGGGACCAGTCGAGCGTGTCGAACGTGGCGGGGAGCCGCAGGACCTTCGTCTCCTGCGTGGTGGTGTTCCTGAAGGCGTGGCGGGTCTCCTGCCGGGTCAGTGGTCGCACGTGCGGCTCCGGTTTCCGTCGAATTTGTACGGGTGTTCAAGTTGGACACTAGTACAGATTCGTGGGGCGGAGCACGCCCTTTCTCCCGCCCCGACCTGGTGGCTCCTCAGGGAAATCACCCTCCCGCTCCCTCGCCGACGCGCGCCCGCGGGTCTAGCGTCGAGAACAGGTACGCCCGTCGCTCGACCGGGGGGATCTCATGTGGGCGATCCGTGGACGCGTCGTCGCACTGTCGGACGACCGGTCGGTCGCGCCGTCCGAGTCCGCGGTCTTCACGGGCCGCGTGTGGATCGACGACGACGGCCGCGTCGCCGCCGTCACCCGCAGCACCCGGCCCGGTCCCGCCCGCTTCGACGGATGCCCGGTCGTCGACGTCGGCGGCTCGCTCGTCCTGCCGGGCCTGATCGACCTCCACAACCACCTGGCCTACGACACGCTGCCCCTGTGGACCGAGCCGTCGCAGGCCGTCCCGTTCGCGCACCACGACTCGTGGCCCCGTGCCAGGACCTACGCCGCGAGCACCACGTGGCCCGCGTACGCGTTCATCACCGCGAGCCCGCACGAGCTCCTCGCGTACGTCGAGACCAAGGCGATCGTGGGCGGCACGACCTCGGTCCAGGGCTCCCCGCCCATGAACCGCCCGCGCGACGGGTGGCTCGTGCGCGAGATCGACGACGAGAGCTTCGGGACGGGGGACCGCAACAAGGTCCTCGCGTCGGTCCTCACGGCCAAGCCCGCCGACCTCGCCGACCGCGCGAACCGCATGCGCGCCGGATCGCTGTTCGTCTACCACTGCGCCGAGGGGCAGCCCGGCAGCCTCGTCGCCCGCGAGTACACCGACGCCGAGTCGGCCGGCTGCCTCCAGCCCCGGTTCGTCGCGGTCCACGCGACCGCGGTCGATGCGGCCGGCTTCGCGCGCTGGGCCGACCCCGGCGCCGTCGTCTGGTCGCCCTTCTCCAACCTGTGGCTCTACGGCGTCACCACCGACGTCCCCGCGGCGAGGGACGCGGGACTCGCCGTGTGCCTCGGGGCGGACTGGGCGCCGTCGGGCTCGAAGAACGTCCTGGGCGAGCTCAAGGCCGCGCGCCTCGCCGCCGACCACGCCGGGTGGAACCTCAGCGACGAGGACCTCGTGCGCATGGTGACCTGCGTGCCCGGCGACGTCCTCGCACGCGGCTGGGGGCGGCAGACCGGGCGGCTGCAGCCCGGGGCGCTCGCGGACGTCCTCGTGCTGCGCGCCGAGCGTGGCGCCGACCCGTTCGCCTCCGTCGTCGCCGCGACCGAGGAGGACGTGGACCTCGTCGTGATCGACGGCGTCGCGCGCTACGGGACTCCCGCGCTCACGGCCGCCGCGGGCGCGCCCGACCTCACGGCCCTCACCGTCGGCTCGCGCGACATGCGCCTGAGCCTCACGCACCCCGACGACGGCACGACGCCCTGGGGGTGGGACGACGTCGTCGACCGGCTCGAGGCCGTCCGTGCCGACCCGCAGGCCGAGATCACCGCAGCCCAGGCGCGCGCCGCGGCATGGGCCGGGAGCATGAGCGACGAAGGCGCGCCCCTGCGCCTCGCGCTCGACATGCCCACGGGCGTCGGCCCGGTCGGCGGGCTCCCGCGCGACCTCGGGACGATCGTCGTCCCGCCGCTCGAGTCCCTGATGCCCGACGACGCCTGGCTCGCCCAGGTCGTCGGGCGCGGCTTCCACGCGGGAGTGCTCGACGGCCTGCGCGCCTACTACTGAGGTCGCGTCGCAGCGATCTCGCCGACCGCCGCACCACCGCACCACTGCACCACCGCTGGGAGGGAACGTGACGACCACCGACCCGCGCGACGCCCGCGTCCGGCGCCTGCTCGCCGAGGCCGTCACGGCCACGACCCTCGCCGACGTCCCCGCGGCCGCGCACCTCGACGGCGGCGAACGGCTCCAGGTCGTCGACACGTTCGTCACGGTCCTGGGCGGGCTCTACTCCCACCTGCCCGCCAAGCGCGCGGCCTACGCGAGCGACCCCGTGCAGGGGCTCACGCTGCTGCGGCGCCGCGCCGTCGACCTGACCGACGCCGAGTTCCACCTCGCGCTCACGGGCATCCTCACCGGGCTGCGCGACGCGCACACCCGCTACGTCGGGCCCGTCGCCGCACGCGGGCAGGTCGCGACGCTGCCGTTCCTGATCGAGGCCCACGGGCCCGACCACGAGCCGCACTTCCTCGTGACCAAGGTCGGCCCCGGCGCCACGACCGACAGGTCGTTCGCCCCAGGTGTCGAGGTCCTCGCATGGAACGGCGTGCCCATCGCCCGCGCGGTCGAGGTCCACGCCGACCGCGAGACCGGCGGGCGACCCGACGCGCGGCGCTCGCGCGCGCTCGAGTCCCTGACGTTCCGCGCTCTCGACTACGGGCCGCCGCCCGACGAGCACTGGGTCGTCGTCGAGTACCGGACGCGCCGCGGGGCCAGCCGGGAGACACGCTTCGACTGGACCGTCGTCGCCCCCGGTCGGGCCGAGACGGCCGTCAGCCGAGCCACGCGCGCGGCGCTCAAGGTCGCGGTCGACCCCGCCGCGGACGCCGTGCGCCGGGCCAAGAAGCTCACGTTCGTCCCCGAGCTGTGGGCCACCGAGGACGAGGCCGAGCCCGCCGCGCCACCACCGCCGCTTCCCCGGGCGAGCACGACGCGAGCGGGCGTCGCCCGCGCAGGGGGAGCGGCGCCGTCGGGCCGTCTCCCGACCGGGAACGCGGGCGGGGCGGGCACGGACTGGATCCCCACCCCGCTCCAGGACGTCCTCGCCGCGCGGGCGCTCGACGCCGACCACGGCCTGCTGCGGCTGTGGTCGTTCGACGTGGGGGACGACGCCGCCTACCTCGACGAGATGACCCGGCTCCTGGGGCTCCTGCCCGCGGGAGGGGTCGTCGTGGACCTGCGCGGCAACCCCGGCGGGCTCGTCTGGGCCGCCGAGCGCGCGCTGCAGCTCTTCACGGACCACCCGGTCGTCCCCACGCGCTTCAGCCTCGTCGCCACACCCCTCACCCGGCTCATGGCCGCCAGCCCGTTCAACCGGCTCGAGCTCGAGGCGTGGAACGGCTCGCTCCAGGACGCCGTGTCGACCGGCGAGCAGTACGCGCAGCCCCTGCCGCTGACCGACCCCGCCTGGTGCAACGACCGCGGACGGGTCTACCCCGGACCCGCGGTCGCGGTCGTCGACCCGAACACGTACTCGTCGGGCGACCTGTTCGCGGCCGGGTGGGTCGACAACGACGTGGGTCCGCTCGTCGCCGTCGGGCAGGCCACCGGGGGCGGTGGGGCCAACGTCTGGACGCTGTCCCAGGTGCGCGACGCGCTCGCGGGCACCGAGCGCGCGCTGCCGCCCATGCCCGCAGGGACGTCGCTGACCGTCGCGGTGCGGCGGACCATCCGCTCGGGCCGGGGCGACGGCATCCCGGTCGAGGACCTCGGGATCGCGGGCGTCCCGTACGACATGACCCGCGACGACCTGCTGCGGGACAACGTCGACCTCCAGGCGTTCTGCCTGGGGCTGCTCCGCGCCGGCTGAGAGCCGGTCCGCGCGCGAACGGAGGAACGACATGAGCACCGACCACGACCCCGGACCGCCGCCCGAGATCGCCGAGATCTTCGAGCGGCTCCCGAGCTACGGCGAGCACGCCGCGCTGTTCTGGCACGACTGGGGTCCCGTGCTCTACCGGGGCCGCCTCGACGGGTCCGCGCGCCTGCTCGTCATCGCGTCCGACCCCGGCCCCACCGAACGCATCGCGGGCCGCTCGCTCGTGGGCAACGCGGGCCAGCGCGTCCAGGGCTTCCTCACCAAGCTCGGGCTGACGCGCAGCTACGTGTGCCTCAACGCCTACGCGTACGCGACGCTGCCCTCGCGCGCGGACGAGGCCGCGCGCGAGATCCTGCGTGCCCCCGAGCACACGCGCTGGCGCAACCAGCTGTTCGACGCCGTCACGGGACCCGGTCTCCAGGCGGTCGTCGCGTTCGGGGCCCAGGCGCGCGACGCCCTGGGGCGCTGGGAGGGCGCCCCGAACGTCCCCGTCCACAAGGTCCCGCACCCCTCGAGCCGCGACCCCAAGGCGCTGCTCGACGCGTGGCGCGACGCGGTCGGCGACCTGCGGGGCGTCGTGACGCCGGACCCCGACGGCGACGCGACCGTCCCGACCTACGGCGCGACCTTCGAGGAGGCCGACTACGCACCGATCCCGCGCGGTGACCTGCCGTACGGGATGCCCGACTGGTTCGGGGACGACGCCTGGATCCGTGCGCTCGGCGAGAACGGCACCGTGCAACGGCCGCGCAGCGACCCGGCGCACACGATCGAGTGGAGGGCGCCGGGCGGAGCGGTCTGAGGCGGGCGCGGGGCCTGAGGCCCCAACGGTCGTCCTACGGCCCCTCGTGCGGGACCAGCACCCGCACGCCACGACGCTCGACGACCGTCGCGGTCGTCTCGTCGAGGGTCCGCGTCGTCGCCTCGTCGAAGCCGTTCCCGACCGAGCGCACCAGGAGCGTCGCCGACCCCGACGTCAGGTAGCGCAACGCCTCGCGCTGCCACGCGGCGTTCTGGTCGCGCGGCACGGGGCGCCCCACGGAGTCCTTCGCCCCGACGTCGTACGCGTACCCCGACAGGTCCACGGGCAGCTCGCAGCCGCGCGCCAGGTCGCGGCTCAGGACCTCGGTCAGCGCGAGCAGCGCGGGGGAGTCGGCGCGGACGCACCCGTCCTCCGGCAGGTGGGACCGCACCGCGGCGGCCGGGAAAGGCACGACGCGCTGCGTCGCCGTCACCCCGGCACCGAGCGTGAAGCCCAGGCACACGAGCGCCGCGACCGGCTGCCGCCAACGCGCCGGCACGAGCGAGGCCGCGGCCGCGACGACCAGCACGAGCGCCGGGACGACGAACGCCGCGTACTGCTGGTACGCCGACGGCGACGCCACGAGCACCACGGTCTGGACGGCGAGCAGCGCGACCCACAGGCGACCGCGCCGCCCGACCCAGGCAGCGACCGCCGCGACGACCACGAGGCCCAGCACGGCCCAGACCAGGGCGAGCTGCGCCGTCGGGGTCCGGGCCCACTCCGCGTTCCCCGTGCCCGCGATCCACGTGAGCCGCTGGAGGACCCCCGTGTCCGTCTCGCGCGGTCGCCCGAGCTGGTCGAGCACGACCATGCGGAACATGTCCGAGCCCGCGGCCAGCGCGAACGGCGCCATCACGACCACGACCGCCCCGACCGCCCCCGCGCCCGCCCGCACCGCGACCCGCCACCCCGCCGTCACGAGCAACCAGACGACCACGACCGCGAGCGGCACGACGCCCCAGATCTTGACGCTCACGCCGAGCCCCAGGACCGCGCCGCCCGCCCACAGCCAGCCCATCCCGGAGGCTGTCGCGGGGCGCCGGTCCGCATCGAGGCCGCGCAGCACCAGGACGACCCCGCCCAGCAGGCACAGCGACCCCAAGGGCTCGAGCAGCGTGATGCGCTCGGCCCACGCCGCGGCGTACGACACGGCGTACAGGACGCCGCCCACGACCATCGCGGTCGTGCCCCACCGGCGCGCGACCCGCGTCACCAGGACGGCGTTCGCGGCGCCGACCAGCAGGAAGCCCACGCGCGCGGCGACCAGGGCGTCGCTGTCGCTCGTCCACGCGGTGAGCGCCGCGAAGGGCGTCAGGGCGAGCATCGAGCCGGGTGGGTGCAGGAGCAGGAAGTCGCGGTAGGGCAGGAGGCCGTGCGCGAACGCCACGGCCGACGAGAAGTACACGCCGTCGTCGTACCCGTGATACCCGCGGAGGCCGACCGTCCCGCCCACGAGGTGCCATCGCACGAGGAACGCGAGCGCCCCGACCGCGGCGGCGACCGCCCAGCCCAGCGCAGCGCCCGGCCGGCGGTCCGGGCGGGGGGTTCGGGGTGCGGGGCTCACTTCCTCGAGTCTGCCCGGCGTGGTGCGGGGCCGCGCGCGGAGGCCCGACGGCGGCGCGCACCGAGCACCGCTCAGCGGGAGCGCGGAGCCAAGGGGCAGCCCGTGCAGGCCGAGGGGAGGCGACGGGTGGGCTGTGCGTCGCCGGGAGTGCCCGGGGTACCCGGAGCACCCGGCGTGCCGGGGCAGCCCGACCCCGAGCAGGGCCCCCCGGCTCGCGGCGGGCCCGCGACCTGCACGAGCCTCAGCCGGACGAGCTGCGCGACGGTCGCGTCGACGAGCCCGGGGTCGAGGCCGAGCGCGACGGCGGCCTCGTCGGTCGTGTCGCCCGCGCGGATCCTCGCCAGCACCGGCCGCACGAGGTCGCGGTGCCGCGCGGGAGCGTGCGCCGTGGTGCTCACCAGACGAGCCGCAGGAGCTGGAACGTCGCGACCGACAGGACCCAGGCGACCGTGAGCTGGGCCGCGACCGCACCCAGGGTCCAGCGCCAGCCGAACAGGCGCTTCTGCTCGGCGACCGTCGCGAGGCACGGCGTGTAGGCGAGCACGAAGACCATGAACGCGAGCGCCGCGGCCGAGGCGTGCCCGCCCGAGGTCTCGTCGAGCGTGGTGCGCAGCTGCTCGCCGAGCTCGCCCGGTGACGACCGGGTGGGCTCGTCCACGGCGTACGCCTGCGCGAGCGCCCCGACCGCGACCTCCTTGGCGACGAACCCGGTGACCAGGGCGGACGTCGTGCGCCAGTCGCCGTAGCCAGCGGGGGCGAACACGGGCGCGACCTGGTCGGTCAGGCGGCCGTACGCCGAGTCGTGCACAGGGACCTCGCCGAACGTGTGGCCGGCGGTGACGGGGATCGCGAGCAGCAGCCACACGGCGACGAGGACCGCGACGATGATCGTGCCCGCGCCGCGCAGGAACGCGAGCACACGCCGGCCCGTGGTCGCCAGGAGCGGGCCGAGGCGCGGCACGTGGTACGCCGGGAGGACCAGCGCGAGGGGTTCCCGGTCGAGGTCGCGGAACAGCGTGCCGCGCAGCGCGAAGGCCCCGCCGAGCACGAGCAGCACGCTCAGCACGTACATGGCGAGCACCACGAGGCCCGTGTGCCGGGGAAAGAACGTCCCGGCCAGCAGGACGTACACCGTCAGCCGCGCGGGGCACGACGCGTACGGGACCAGGAGCCCCGTGAGCAGACGCTGCCGGGCGTGCGGGAGCGTCTTGGTCGCCGCGAGGGCGGGCAGGTTGCAGCCGAAGCCGACGATGAGCGGCATGATGACGCGGCCGTCGAGCCCGACCGAACGCATGAGCCGGTCCGCCAGGACCGCGACCCGTGCGACGTAGCCAGAGTCCTCGAGCAGCCCGATCGCGAGGAACATCATGGCCATGAGCGGCGCGAACGCGACGACGACGCCGACGCCCGCGACGACGCCGTCGACCACCAGACCCTCGAACCACCCGCCGCCCAGCCCCAGGCCGGCGAGCGCCCACGAGACGACTCCCGCGACGGGACCGGTCACGAGCGCCTCGGCGGCTCCCATGATCGGCGCGGCCGCCCACGTGGCGAGCTGGAACAGCGCCCAGAGGGTCAGGACGAACACGGGCAGCCCGACCCACGGGTTGAGCAGCCAGCGGTCGATCCGGTCGGCTCGGCTCCGGGTCGGGGAGTGGTGGGCGTCGATCGCCTCGACCACGTCGTCGGCCCAGCCGAGCAGCGCGTCGATCCGGTCGAGGTCGCCCCGGTCGAGGTCGCCCGCCGGGCGGTCGTCGGCAGGAGCAGGCAGCCCGACGACGGCGCGCGGGTTCGCCGCGACGGTGCGCACGGCCTCGGCGAGGTCGTCCGTGCCGTGTCCCGTGCGAGGGTCGACCTCGACGACCGGGACACCGAGCCGGTCCGCGAGCCGGTCCGGGTCGACGACGAGGCCGTCGACCGTGGCGACGTCGGTCATGGTGAGGGCGACCACGACACGGTCGGTCAGGGCGCCGACCTGCCCGAGGAGGAACAGCGCGCTGTGGAGCTCGGCTGCGTTGGCGACGAGCAGGCAGACGGCGTCGTCCGTGCGCCCGGTGCCCGCAGCGCCCCCGGTGCCCGCTGTGCTGCGGGCGATCTCGGCCGCGGTCACGGCCTCGTCGGGCGAGACGGGGGTCAGCGAGTAGGCGCCGGGCAGGTCGACGATCGCGAGGGTCGACGAGGCGGCGAGGGCGACCGCGGTCTCCTGGGAGCCGCGCGCCTCCGCGGACCGGCCGGGCCCGGGGCGCCAGGTCCCACGGGCGAGCTCGACCGTCGTCCCGGGAGCGTTGCGGGTGGTCTGGCGGGCGCCCGTGAGGCGGTTGAAGAGGGTCGACTTCCCGGAATTGGGCGTCCCGACGAGCAGGATCCGCGCGGCGGGGAGGTCCGTCGCGTCGAGCGGTACCCCCGGGCCGGTCCCGCGACGGCGACGTCGCGCGGGCGGGTGCGCGGCGCCGTCGTGCCCCTCGGTGCCGCGTCCGGGTCCCACGTCGCAGTGCGGACAGCTCACGACGCGATCTCGAGCCGGCGGACCGTCGCGGCGTCGAGCGCGATGCGGCGGCGGCCGACGAGGACGACGCGCCCGCCGAACGGGGTCCGCAGCGCGACGGTCATGCCTGCGCCCGGTCGGAGTCCCAGCTCGCGCAGGCGAACCCCGGAGCCCGGCGAGGTGCGTGCGTCCTCGCGGACCGACGACAGGACGACGTGCGCCCCCGGTGGGACCTCAGCCAGGTTCATGCTCTCGACGCTAGACGTGAGGTGAGCCTCACCTCACGTGCTGGAGGTCCCGGGCGGCCCGGGCCGTAGGTCCCGTCAGAGGTTGAGGAGTGCGCCCGCGCCGATGCCCGCGAGGATGCCCAGGGCCATGGTCGTGACCGTGAGCACGACCGGGTGCGAGGGGCTGCTGTGCAGGCGCTGCCAGAGGCTCGGGGCAGGGGAGGCGGTCTGGGCGTGGTGGATCTCGCGGCGCGAGAGCCCGGCCGTGACGGGGGCGGGCTCGGTGGCGTGCTGGGTGCTCATGGTTCGTACCTCCGGGGTTGTGCGTTCACCACGGTAGACACGGTTGCGGGGCCGACGTGACGCGAGATGCGCGTGAAGAGAGTCACGTGGCCCCCGGTGGCGGGGCGTACGGGGCTGGGGTATCCCAGGTGCTATCGAGCCGCCGTGCTCCCGCGCACCACGAGGCTCGTCGCGAGGTCCATGCGCGTGTTCGTCACGTCGCCCTCGCGCGCCTTGAGGACGAGCCGCGCGGCCTCCTGGCCCATCTCCTGGAGCGGCTGGTGGACCGTGGTCAGCGCGGGGCTGGACCAGCGGGCCACGGGGACGTCGTCGTACCCGACGATCGAGAGGTCCTCGGGGACGCGCAACCCGTGGCGGCGCGCGGCCTCGAGCACGCCGAGGGCCTGGAGGTCGGAACCCGCGAAGATCGCGGTGGGGGGCTCGGGCAGGCTCAGGAGCTCCTCGGCGCGGTCGGTGCCGCCCTGCGGGTGGAAGTCGCCGAACCGCACCAGGTCGGGGTCGGCCGCGATGCCGGCCGTGCCGAGCGCCGAACGGTAGCCGTCGAGGCGGGCGAGCGAGCACATCATGTCCTCGGGGCCCGTGATGACGCCGATGCGGCGGTGGCCGAGCTCGATGAGGTGACGCGTGGCCATGAGCCCGCCCTGCCAGTTCGCGGAGCCGACCGACGGGACGTCGGGCTCGGGGTCCCCGGCGGGGTCGATGACCGCGAACGGGATGGCCCGTGAGCGGAGCTGTTCCTTGACGGCCGCGGGCAGCGTCGAGAAGACGAGCACGACGCCGAGCGGCCGGCGGGCGAGGACGCCCTCGATCCACTCGGGCCCGGGGGCGTGCCGGGTGCCTGACTCGGTCAGCACGACGCTCGCCCCGTGCTCGCGCGCGACGTCCTCGACGCCGCGGATGAGCTCCATGGCCCAGATGCTCTCGAGCTCGTGGAACACGATCTCGATGAGGGGGGCCGAGGCGGTGGGGCTCTTGCGTCGCCGGTAGCCGTGCTGGACGAGCAGCGCCTCGACCCGGTCGCGGGTCCCTGCGGACACGTCGGTGCGCCCGTTGAGCACCTTGGACACGGTCGAGAGGGACACCTGGGCCTCGGCCGCCACGGCGGCGAGGGTGACCCGGCCGGGAAGAACGTCGTCGGTCATGCGGGTCAGCGTAGCGCCTCGGGCGGAAAGTTTCGATGGGTGATCTCCGAGGTCTCGACGAGCAGTTCCCAGGCTTCTCGCAGCAGGTAACAGTTCAGGCTCGGTGTTGACCCCGAGGATTTCGCGTCTTAGAGTCCAGGGCAACCGAGTACTTTCGGCGCAGACGCCGAAACTTTCGAAAGGGTTCGATGATGAACACAAGAACGCGGAAGTCGCTCACGGCCGCGGCCGTGGCGTCGGCGCTGGTCCTCCCGCTCGCTGCGTGCGCGAGCGGGGACTCCGGTGGGTCGAGCCGCCCCGAGAACGAGATCCACGTGATGGTCTACGGGGACGCGACCAACAAGGTCGAGCAGCAGATGGTCGACACGTTCAACAAGACCTCGGACGTCAAGGTCGTCCTCGACACCATCCCCGGCGCCGACTACCAGCAGAAGCTCCAGACGATCATCGACACCAACGCGGCGCCGGACGTCTTCTTCAACTGGGGCGGCGGCTCGATCGAGCCCTTCGTCGACGCCGACCTGCTGCTTCCCCTCGACGACTTCATCGCCGAGGACCCCCAGCTCAAGGACGCGTTCCTGCCCGCGGTGTTCAACTCGGCCGTGATCGACGGCACGTCCTACGGCATCCCGATGCGCGGCACGCAGCCGGTCATGCTGTTCCACAACAAGCAGGTCCTCGCGGACGCCGGCATCGAGGCCCCCGAGACCTGGGACGAGCTCCTCGCGGCGGTCGAGACCCTCAAGGCCCAGGGCGTCACGCCGATCGCCCTCGGCGGCGCCGACCAGTGGCCGACCCTCATGTGGTACCAGTACGCGTTCGACCGCGTCGCGGGCCCCGAGCTCTTCGAGAAGGCCCTCGCGGGCGACACCGACGTGTGGGACTCGGCCGAGAGCCACGAGGCCCTCGACAAGCTGTCCGAGCTCATCGACGCCGGCGCCTTCGGCACCAACTTCGACTCGGTGAAGTTCACCGACGGCGGCTCGCCCGCGCTCCTGCGCACGGGCAAGGCGGCGTTCGAGCTCATGGGCTCGTGGAACTACTCGACGCACTACGACGTGGACCCCGCGTGGACCGACGCCAACCTCGGCTACACGGCCTTCCCCGCGATCGACGGCGGCAAGGGCGACGCGGCCAACATCACGGGCAACACCAACAACTTCTACTCGGTGCTCGCCAAGACGCGCTACCCGGACGCCGTGCGCGACTTCCTCAAGCTCATGTACTCGGACGAGTTCGTCGAGGCGCAGCTCGCGATCGGCAACCTGCCGACCACGACCAACACCGAGCAGTTCCTGGACCAGGCCGCGAGCCCCGAGTACGCCGCCTTCCAGTTCGACCTCGTGAAGAACGCGCCGCACTTCCAGATGTCCTGGGACCAGGCCTTCCCCCCGGCTGCCGGCACCCCGCTCAAGATCGCGGTCCAGCAGTTCTTCAGCGGCCAGATCGACGCCGACGGCTTCATCGCTGCGATGAAGTCCCTGCCGGCCTCGCGCTGACCCGGTCCCCCGGACGGAGATCGTCATGACCACCCGCGCACCCCAGGGGCGCACGCGCCCGGGCGCCGCCGACCTCCAGGTCGGTCGCCCGGGCGTGGTCTGGGCCCTGCCCGCCGCCCTGTTCTTCGGGCTCTTCGCCCTCCTGCCCATGGTCCTCGTGCTCGTGCTGTCGTTCACGCAGTGGAGCGGCCTGGGCAGTCCCGAGCTCGTCGGGACCGAGAACTGGTCCCGCCTCCTCGACGACCCCGTGATGCTCAAGAGCATCGGGCTCTCGCTCGTGCTGACGGCACTCGGCGTCGTGACCCAGACCCCGGTCGCGATGCTGCTGGGTGTGTGGGCCGCGGGCCACCAGTGGAACCGTGCGGTGCTCTCGGCGATCTTCTTCGTGCCGCTGCTGCTGTCCGCGGCCGCGGTGTCGGTCCTGTGGCGCGCGGTGCTCGACCCGAACTTCGGCGTCCCGGCCCAGATGGAGTGGCTGTTCGGCGACGGCAACCTGTTCGGCAACCAGTCGACCGCGATCGCCGTCCTGGTGTTCGTGAGCCTGTGGCAGTTCACGCCGCTGCACGCCTTGATCTACCAGGGCGCCGCGAAGGCCGTGCCGCCCATGCTCTACGAGGCGGCCGAGATCGACGGCGCCGGGCGCGTGCGCTCGTTCTTCGCGATCACGCTCCCGCAGCTGCGCAACACCATGATCACGTCGGTCATCCTCATGGTCGTCGGCGGCCTGACGACGTTCGACACGGTCCTCATCCTGACCAACGGCGGGCCCGGCACGGACACGACCATCACGGCCTTCTACATGTACCAGAAGGCGTTCCGCGGCTTCGACTTCGGGCTCGCGTCGGCGATCGCCGTGGTCCTGGTCGTCGCGGCGACCGCGATCTCCCTGGTCATGGTCCGCCTGTCCGGGTACGACAAGATGCGCAGCGAGCTGGAGGGCGTGTGATGAGCAACGACCTGAGCGTCACCCCCGCGGAGCAGGTCTCCGGCCCGACGACGTCGCCCGGCTCGGGTGGGGGGGGGCGCCCCGGCGGGGCGCCCCCCACGACGGCGGCGCGCGGCGGCGTCGGGCAGGCAGCCGGTCAGGAAAGGGCAGCCGCAACCGGCCCAACTGGGGCGCGGGCGTCGCGGTCACGATCTGGCTGCTGATCGTCGCGATCCCCCTCTACGTGCTCGTCACGGCGTCGTTCCAGACGCAGGCCGGGTACGCCGAGGGCGGCCCCCTGTCCCTGCCGACCACGTTCACGCTCGACAACTTCACCAACGCGTTCGACCAGGGCTTCGGCCGCTACTTCCTCAACACGCTCGTCGTGACGGTCGCCGTGGTCGGGATCGTGGTGCTGCTCGTGCCGCCGCTGTCGTACGCGATCGTGCGCAACCGCTCGCGCGCCACCACGGGCATCTTCCGGATGTTCCTCCTGGGCCTCGCGGTCCCCGCGAGCGCCGTGATCGTCCCGATCTTCTACGTCATCTCGGTCGTGGGCCTGTACGACAACCTGATCGGCGTGATCCTGCCGACCGCGGCGTTCTGCCTGCCGATCTGCACGATCATCCTCAGCGGCTCGATGCGCGACATCACCAACGAGCTCTACGAGGCCATGGCCCTCGACGGCGCGTCGCCCAGGCGGGTGTTCATGCAGCTCGTGCTGCCGCTGTCCAAGGGCGGCGTCGCGACGATCGTCGTCTACTCGGCGCTGCAGGCGTGGAACGGGTTCCTGTTCCCCCTGATCCTCACGCAGTCCGAGTCGACCAAGGTCATCACCCTCGGCCTCTTCAACTTCCAGACGCAGTACGGCGTCAACATCCCCGGCCTCCTCGCGGCGGTCGTCATGTCGATGATCCCGATCCTGCTCGTGTACCTGTTCGCCCGGCGTGCCCTGGTCCAGGGCCTCATGGGCGTCGGCGGAAAGTAGCTCCACCATGACTCCTCAGACGAACCAGACCGAACTGCCCGTGTGGTCCGACCCGACGGTCGGCACCGCGACCCGCGTCAAGGCGCTCATGGCCGAGATGACGCTGCGCGAGAAGGTCGCCCAGCTCTTCGGGGTGTGGGTCGGCGCGTCGGCCGAGGGCGGCGAGGTCGCCCCGCACCAGCACGACATGGAGGACGGCGTCGACCTCGACGCGATCCTGCCCGACGGGCTGGGGCAGCTCACGCGGCCCTTCGGGACCAACCCGGTCGACCCGGCCCTGGGTGCGCTGTCGCTGCTGCGCACGCAGGAGCGCGTGCGCTCGGCGAACCGTTTCGGCATCCCGGCCCTCGCGCACGAGGAGTGCCTCGCGGGCTTCGCCGCGTGGGGTGCGACGGCCTACCCCGTGCCGCTGTCGTGGGGTGCGACGTTCGACCCCGCGCTCGTGCGCCGCATGTCGACGCGGATCGGGCAGGACATGCGCTCGGTCGGCGTGAACCAGGGCCTGGCCCCCGTGCTCGACGTCGTGCGCGACGCCCGCTGGGGCCGTGTCGAGGAGACCATCGGCGAGGACCCGTACCTCGTCGGGACCGTCGCCACGGCCTACGTCCAGGGCCTGGAGTCCGCAGGGATCGTCGCGACGCTCAAGCACTTCGCCGGGTACTCGGCCTCGCGCGGCGGGCGCAACCACGCGCCCGTCTCGATGGGGGCGCGCGAGCGCGCCGACGTCATCCTGCCGCCGTTCGAGATGGCCGTCCGCGAGGGCGGCGTGCGGTCGGTCATGCACGCGTACACCGACACCGACGGCATCCCCTCGGCCGCCGACCGCGACCTCCTCACGGGTCTGCTGCGCGACACGTGGGGCTTCGACGGGACCGTGGTCGCCGACTACTTCGGGATCGCGTTCCTGAAGATCATGCACGGCGTGGCCGGCGACTGGGCCGAGGCCGCCGCGGCGGCGCTCGCGGCCGGGGTCGACGTCGAGCTGCCGACCGTCAAGACGTTCGGCGAGCCGCTCGTCGCGGCCCTCGAGGCCGGGGACGTCGACGTCGCGCTCGTGGACCGCGCACTCGAGCGCGTGCTGCGCCAGAAGGTCGACCTCGGACTGCTCGACGCCGACTGGGACCCCGTCCCCGAGGTGCTGCGCGACGTGCCCGCGGACGTGCTCGCTGCCGTCTCCGGATCGGGTGACGATGCAGCCGTGGCTGCGCTGCGCGGGACCGTCGACCTCGACGGACCCACGAACCGGGCGCTCGCCCGCGATGTCGCCGAGCAGGCCGTGGTCCTGCTCGCGAACGACGGCGTGCTGCCGCTCGGCCCGGACGTGCGCCGCGTCGCGGTCGTGGGCCCCACGGCCGAGGACCCCATGGCCGTGCTCGGCTGCTACTCGTTCCCCGCGCACGTGGGTCTGGCCCACCCCGAGATCCCGCTCGGGCTCTCGCTGCCCACGCTCGCCGAGTCCCTGCGCGCCGAGCTGCCGGGCGTCACGGTCGACGTGCTGCCCGCGATCACGCTCGACGGCACGAGCGACCCGTCCTCGACCGGGGCCGTGAGCACGGCCGAGGTCGCGGCCGCCGACGCCGCAGGCATCGCCGCGGCGGTGCACCTCGCCCGCGAGGCCGACGTCGTCGTGGTCGCCCTGGGCGACCGGGCCGGCCTGTTCGGTCGCGGCACGAGCGGTGAGGGCTGCGACGCCGAGTCGTTGCGCCTGCCCGGCGCCCAGCAGGACCTGCTCGACGCGCTGCTCGCCACAGGTCGCCCCGTGGTCGCGACGATCCTCTCGGGTCGTCCCTACGCGCTCGGCGCGGCCGCGACCCCGGCGCCCGGTGAGCCCGGCGCCGCCGCGATCGTCCAGGCGTTCTTCGCGGGCGAGGAGGGGACCCCCGCGGTCGCGGGCGTCCTGTCGGGGCGCGTGGCGCCGTCGGGCCGGCTGCCCGTGAGCGTGCCCGGGACCGAGGGCGCCCAGCCGACCTCCTACCTGGCCGCGACGCTCGCGCAGGCGACCGACGTGTCGAACATCGACCCGACCGCGGCCTTCGCGTTCGGCCACGGGCTCACCTACACGAGCTTCGACTGGTCGGACCTCGTGGTGAGCGCGACCGAGGCCGCGACCGACGGGGCCTTCGAGGCGTCGTTCGTCGTGCGGAACACGGGCGGGCGCGACGGTGTCGAGGTCGTGCAGCTCTACGCGCACGACCCCGTCGCGTCGGTCGTGCGGCCCGTGCAGCGGCTCGTCGGGTACGTGCGCGTGCCGCTCGCCGCGGGCGCCTCGGCGCGCGTGAGCGCGACCGTGCCCGCCGACGTCCTGTCCTTCACGGGCCGCGACGGGCGCCGGATCGTCGAGCCGGGCGCGATCGAGCTCCGGTTCGGGGCGTCGAGCGCCGACGTGCGGCTCGTGGCCCCGGTGTCGCTCGTGGGCGACGTGCGCGTGGTCGACCACACGCGCGAGCTGCACGCACCGCTCGTGGTGGGCGAGGTCTGAGGTGACCTTCACGAACCCCGTCCTGCCCGGGACGCACCCCGACCCCAGCATCTGCCGGGTCCCCGGGGCCACCCGGGCGGACGGGACCGTCGCACCCGACGACTACTACCTCGTCACCTCGACGTTCGAGTACTTCCCGGGCATGCCGGTCTTCCACAGCCACGACCTCGTGACGTGGACCCAGGTGGGCCACGCGATCCACCGCACCGAGCAGGTGGACCTGTCGACCGTGCCGTCCTCGGGTGGGCTGTACGCCGCGACGATCCGGCACCACGACGGGACGTTCTACGTCGTCACGACGCTCGTCCACACCCAGGGCCAGGGCGGGCACCTCCTCGTGACCGCGACCGACCCCGCCGGACCGTGGTCCGACCCGGTGTGGCTCGAGGGCGACGGGATCGACCCGTCGGTGTTCTTCGACGACTCGACCGGGCGCGTGTGGCTCACCGCGACGCGACTCGCCGACCCGGGGGAGTGGGAGGGGCAGACCGAGGTGTGGCTGCGCGAGCTCGACCTCGCCGCGGGCGCGCTCGTCGGCCCCGAGCACGTCCTGTGGCGCGGCGCGCTGCACGGCGCGGTCTGGGCCGAGGGCCCGCACCTGTACCGGGTCGGCGACCACTACTACCTGCTCGCCTCCGAGGGCGGTACCGAGCACCAGCACGCGGTCTCGGTCGCGCGCGCGGACACCGTCACCGGCCCGTACACGGGCAACCCCGCGAACCCGATCCTCACGCACCGCCACCTGGGCCGGGACTTCCCCGTGGTCGGCGTCGGGCACGCCGACCTCGTGGAGACCGCCGCCGGCGAGTGGTGGACGGTCCTGCTCGGCAGCCGCCCCTACGGCGGCTACTTCCCCAACCTGGGGCGCGAGACGTTCCTCGCCCCTGTCGTCTGGGAGGACGGGTGGCCCGTGGTCGCCCCGGGCGTGGGCCACGTCGCGGGGAGCTTCCCCCGGCCCGACGTCGGAGCGCGGCTTCCGGGGGTGGGCTCGCCTGCCGTGGTGGGCCAGCCTTCCGGGGTGGGTGCCGTCGTCGTGCACGAGACGTTCGACGGGCCCGGCGAAGAGCTCGACCTCGCGTGGAACCAGGTGCGGACCGGGGACCCGTTCTGGTCCCTGACCGAGCGTCCCTGGCACCTGCGGCTCCCGCTGCTGCCCGCGACGCTGTCCGACATTGCGACCCCCGCGTTCCTGGGCCGCCGCCAGCAGCACGCGGACATGGACCTGACCGTGCGCGTCGACGTCGACCCCGCCGGGCCCGACGAGTGGGCCGGGCTCGCGGTGCGCCAGTCCGAGGAGGCGTGGATCGCGGCGGTCGTGACGCGGGCGGCCTCTGGTCCTGGCGGGGCGACGGTCCGGCCGCGGGGCGCGGTGTCCGGCTCCGTGCCGGGCTCCGTGCCGGGCTCGGTGACCGGCGGGCGCGAGGTGCTCGTGGTCGAGCGCTTCGGGGGAGAGGAGGTCGTCGTGGGGCGCGCGGCGCTCGGGCCGCTGGGGCTGGCCGAGGGGCCTGTGGACGTGGTGCTGCACGCCACCGGTCAGGAGTACGCGCTCGGGGTCCGGACGTTGCGTGGCTTCCACGCCGTCGCGACCGTGCACGGCGGGCGGCTCAGCTCGCCCGAGGCGGGCGGGTTCCTGGGCGTGTGGGTCGGTCCGTACGCGACGGGCCGCGGGACGACGACCGCGACGGTCGCGGACGTCGAGTGCGTGGAGTACCGAGGGCGCAGAGCATCTGCAGGCCGCAGGACCCGTGCTAACGCTCGGCCCCGACCGGCAGATCGTCCATGACATCCCCTTGAAGCGATATCCCTTCGAAGGTATGCTCAGTGGGTGCTGATCGACTGGACCGCGGCCTTCGACCGGTACTTCGCCGAACTCGAGAAGCGGGCTGACCAGGGAGACGGTGACGCCCGCGCGGTGCTCGATCTCCTCGTCGCCCAGCTCGGCTACGTGCAAGACCTGGAGACCGAGCCACAGGAAGACACCAAGACGCTCAAGTGGGTGCGCCAGTCGAAGAAGCACCCCGTCTGGCGCCTGTCGCACCCCTACCGGCAAGGCATCGCGCTCCGAACCATCGTCTGGTTCACGCCAGACGGCCGTGCCGTGGTCGCCTTGTTCAGCAACGACAAGGCAGCGATGGGCGACGTCTTCTACGACAGTGTTGGACCACGGGCCGACCAGATCATCGACCAGTGGCTACGAGAGCGGAGTGGTGAACCATGAGTCAGAATCGCATGCGCGACGATTTCGTCCGCGGCAATGACCGCTTGACGGGATATCTACGGACCCCCGAACGTGCCCAGGCCGTCGCAGCGATCCGCAAGGAGATGGACACCGAGGATCGCGCCTACGCCCTCAATCTCGCGGCGATCCGCAAGGCCGCCGATCTCACGCAGAAGCAGCTCGGTGAACGACTGGGAGTCGGACAGAACACGGTCTCGCGCACCGAACGGCGCAGCGACGTCTTGTGGTCCACGCTCGTCGACTATCTCAGCGCAGCAGGCGGATCCGACATCACGCTCGCCGTCACGATCAACGGTCAACGCATAGAGCTCGACCTCGACGCATCACACCACACCCGCAACTAGTCGCCACGCCGCCAGCCCTCGGGGATCGCTGCGGCGCCCCGGGCGCAGGCCGTGATCTCGTGCCAGCGGAACCGGTCGACGAAGGCGCTGACGGACGGGACCTTCACGAGCGCCGAGAACACCGCGAAGCCGACCGCCCCACCGGTGATGTTGGAGATCAGGTCGTTCACGTCCGCGATGTGCCCCCCACCGAGCAGGTGCGCCGTCACGAGCTGGGTGACCTCGATCGTCAGGCTGAGGACCGCGGCCGCCAGCACAACCCTCCCCCATGAGGCCCGGGCTATGAGCAGCGGCACGAGGACGCCGACCGGGACGAAGACCAGGACGTTCATGACCGCGTCGGCGATCTCGTAGTCCACGAAGGGCACGACGGCGAGATGGCTGCCCCAGGGGGCGCTGCTGACGGGCTTGTCGAGGAAGACCGGGAAGATCGTGTTCGCGACGATCCCCGCGACGTAGACCCCGAGCGCGAGGGCGACCGCGGCTCGCGGGACGGAGAACCGCCCGCTGCGGATCAGGGACCACATCAACCCCGCGAACACGGCCGCAGCCAGAGGGACGACGACCGGGAGGACCGGGACCTGGTGGAACACTGACGACCTGCACCTTCTCCGAGACGGGCACGGCGGCTCGTGCCGCGGCTCCACGCAACACTGCCCGCTGGGCCTCGGGCTCGGCATCCGTCCGTGGGCGGATCCGAGGAGACGGCAAGTGCGACCGTCGTCGTCCCCCGGGCGGAGCGTGTGCGCGCGGCGCGGGGATCAGCGGGACGGCACGTCGGGCGGGTCGAGCAGGCGGCGGAGGCGGGTCTTCTTCTCGTTCTCGCGCACGATCCAGGCCACGTCCGGGTCGTCCGAGCCGCGCAGCGCGGCGAAGCGCGCCAGACCGGCTGCCGGGTCGCCCGCGACGGCGACGCTCCAGCAGTACCCGAGGGCCTGGCGCAACGCCCGGACGCCGGGGTCGCGGCGGGCGTCGGACGGGAGCGCGTGGATCGAGGCGGTCGCGGCCGCGCAGGCGTCCAGGGCGGCCGTCGCGGTGGTGGGGGTGCGCAGGAGGCGCGGCTCGCAGATCCCGGCGACCGCGGCGCGGCGGACCATCGGGTCCTGGTCGTCGACCCAGGAAGCCGCGAGCGAGCGGAGGGTCGCGGGCTCGGCGTCACCGATGCGCTGCAGCGCCATCGCGACGGCCTCACGCACGCGCCACGACCCCTCGGCCGCGCGGACGCGCAGCAGGTCGGTGCGTGCACGGGCGGGGACGTCGACGACGAGCCGGCCGAGGCCGACCGTCCCGCAGCAGCGCAGGTACTCGTCGGGGGAGTCGGCCAGGGCGAGCACGAGGCCTGCCGGCGCGACGTCGGCGAACGCGCCGATCAGCTCGAGGTTCGCCCGAGGCCCGGGGAGGCCTGAGCGGGCCGTGAGGTAGGCGCGCACGGCGGCCGGATCATCGTCGAGCGCGCGCAAGGCGGCCCGGTGCTCTTCACGCACGCTCATGACGAGCACGCTAGGGCTCCCGCCCCTGCTGGGGTAGGGCCGAAAGGCCTCCTCGCGCCCGAGGCTCAGGCGCGTGCCGCCTCGTCGGAGGATTCTGGCTCGTGCGACGGCCACCGTCGTGCGGCCCAGATCGCGGCACCGGCCAGGAGGGCGCCGATCGCGGCCCCGATCGAGTTGGTGAGCCAGTCGTTCGTGTCGCACGAGCGCCCCAGTGCGGGGGCCAGCGCCTGCACCAGCTCGACCGCGGCGGAGCCCGCGGCGCCACCGAGGAACGCGACCAGCGGGCGGCGGCTCGCGATCGCGGCGAGCAGGACGGGCGGCACGCAGAGGATCACGTTGGCCATCAGCTCGACGCGGCCGAACGTCGGGAGCGTCCAGGCGACGGCGCACCGTTCGACGATCTCCCGACCGGACGGCACGAGCGTGAGCAGCACGATCGGCACGAGCGAGATCCAGAACAGGGCCCAGATGACGTGAGGGCGCCCGTACAGCCACCTTCCCGCGACCGGGCCGGCGATCACGAGCAGAGCGAGGACCGTCGGGGAGAACCACGGGTACTGGACCAGGAGGGTGGAGATCACGGTGCGAGGACGCTCCAGCTCGGATCGGGCACGGGCGCCCCACCGTAGCCGTATGCGCAACCTGGACGCGCAGGTGCCTCCGTCCCCAGCGCGGCGAGTGAGACCGGGCGCCTTGGAAGGGATCAGCCGTGTTCGGCCTGACGCGTGGGGGGTGCAGGTAGACCGGCACCTCGAGCTCGTCGGTCTGGGTTCTGCAGTGCCTGACAACCGGTCGTCTCTTCGGCATCGGTCACTCTTCGAGGACCAGTGATCATGGGCAGCGGTCTCTGCCAGACTCTCGGCATGCAACCGATCCGCAAGGAACGTCACCTCAGAGCCAGCGCGTGGCTCCTGACTGGTGCGGCCCTCGTCCTGCTCGGTCTCTTCCTCACCACGTGGGAGTCGAACTACCACCTCGGCTCGGTGTGGAACTACATCAATCAGTCGGCTGAGACCGTTGAGCCATGGAGCTCAGCGGCGATCCGTTCCAACATGGAGTACCTCGTAGCGGCTGGCTTGCTCGCGCTGGCTGGGCTCACATGCTTCGTCGTGGGTGGGGTCGACCTCGTCCGGAGGCGTCGCCGAGATTGATGGCTGCGTCGCGCGGCGAGGACGGCCACCATGTGGGTACGGCCGCATCTGCCAGGCTTTCCGCTGTGGGGGACGAGCGAACGTGGAAGTGGTTGCACCAGGTGGCACGTCCGGCGCTTGAGCTGTTCGGGGCCGCGACGCTCGTGCTCGCCCTCGCCGGTGTTCTTCCAGGGTTCATCGTGACCGCGGCCGTCATGGAGTACCAGCAGGAGGCGCCTCGGGCCGCCGCGGTCTCGGCCGAGCTCCTTGCCGGGGAGCGGGAGTTCGCGTTCATGGTGGGCGGGTTCGGCGTTGCGCTGGCGGTGACCGTCGCGTTCCTGGGCTACTGGATTGCGCGCCGGGTGGGCGTGCGATCTCGCATCGCGGCACCCGGGACGGTTGCCCTCTGCGCGGTGACCTGCGCGGCCACGAGCTTGACGGCGCTTCTCCTGGCGATGAGCGAGAGCCGTCTGGCAGCCGGCTGCGCGACCGCAGCGACGCTGCTGCTCCTCGGCGCGCTCGGCACCGTCGGATCGACGCAGGTCCACGCAGCGCTGCGGAGAACGTCCCGCTAGGCGTCGGGCCACGTAAGGTCACTGCGCATGAGCGAGGTCGAGATCACCGCGAGTCTCCTTCGCGACGTTCTGCGCGAACAGCACCCGGACCTGTCCGAGCTGCCGCTTCGCGAGGTGAAGGGCGGCTGGGGCAACCAGATGTGGCGCCTGGGGGACGAGCTCGCTGTGCGCGTCCAGCGCATGGACACCACCCACGACCACCAGCTCAAGGAGCGACGGTGGCTGCCGCTGCTCGCGCCAGACCTGCCGCTGCCCGTTCCCGTCCCTGTCCGGGAGGGCGCACCGTCCGAGCGTCTCCCCAAGATCTGGACGGTCGTGACGTGGGTGCCGGGCCAACCGCTGGACCACGGGTCGATCACGCGCGGCGAGCACGCCGCGGACACGCTGGCGACGTTCCTGCGGTCGCTGCACGTACCGGCGCCCGTCGACGCGCCCGTCGACCCCGCCCGCGGCACGCATCCCCGGGACTGCAAGGACGGCTTCGACCACTTCTTCGGAGCCGTCGACGCCGAGGCGATCGGTCCCGACGCCGACGGTGTCCGGGCGGTCTGGGACGACGCCGTCGCGGCCGCCGCCTGGCAGGGCCCGCCGGTGTGGGTGCACGGCGACCTGCATCCCGCGAACGTCGTCGTCTCGGACGGGACGCTGGCAGGCGTCGTCGACTTCGGTGAGCTGTTCGCCGGCGACCCGGCGTGGGACCTGGCCGCTGCGTGGGTGCTCCTGCCGGCGGGCTCGGCCGAACGCTTCTTCGCCACCTACGCGATCGCGGACGAGGAGACGATCCGACGGTCCCGCGGGCTCGCCGCGCTCAAGAGTCTCTTCCTGATGCTCATGGGCCAGAACGGGGACCGTGGTCTCCCCGGCGGCAAGCCCGGGTGGGGACCCGCGGGACGGGCCGCTCTCGACCGGGTCCTGAGCGAGCATCGGACCCCGTTCCGCGGCTAGGTACCCGGCCGCCTCACGGTGTCGCGAGCGGCTCCTCACGCACGAGAGCGAGATCCCGGCGGACGTAGCGCAGGTGCGCCCACTCCTCCTCCAGGATCACGCGCACGCAGTCTCCGACGGTGGGGTGCCAGTCTTCGCCGCCCCACGGGTCGTCGCGTTCCTCCGCGAGCAGGCCCGGGGTGGCCGTGGCCAGGAACTCGGTCAACTGCCCCTGCCGCTCGGCCCGCACCGCGAGGATCTCCTCGTACGCAGGCGGCTGCGCGCGGAAGATCGACATGTCGAAGCCCATCCGGTCGGCGCCGGTGAAGATCTGCCCGATCTCGTGGAACGGCTGCTGCCTCCGCAGGATCCCGCCGCCGAGCCAGGCGTCGGTCGCCAGGACGAGGTGCCGCAGGGTCTGGGCCAAGGACCACTCGTCCTCCACGTGGGCGTCCACCAGGTCAGGTGGCGTGCCGTCCGCCGTCTCCTGCCACGCGGCCTGCACGGCGACCCACCCCTCGCGCAGCCCCTCGACGGTCTGCGCCTTCTGCAGCTCGCGACCGGGAAACTGCCGGTTGAGCTCGGCGTCCACGTACGGCACCACGTCGACCCCGTTGACGATCAGGCGGCCGAAGAACAGGTCGTGGCTGTCGACGTCGAGGCCGTCCAGGTCGACGCCGCGCATCGTCACACCGCTGACGTCGGAGAACCGCAGGGTGGCGCCCTTGAAGCTGGCCCTGACGAAGGTCGCGCCCTCGAACTCCTTCGTCCCGGAATAGGTCGTCATCGCTCCACCATGACGGACCCGTGGCGGTCCTGCCCGGTGACGACCAGGTCAGCCGACGACCAGCCGCAGCCGGTTCGCCCCGACCCGCACCGTGATCTCCTGGCCCCAGGTCGCGACGAGCCGGTCCGACTCGACGCCGTCGCCGAAGACCACGAGCTGGTCCGACTCGACCGTGAGCCGGAGCTCGCCGCCCGCGTCGAGCAGCCCTTCGGTCAGGTCCGCGCCGGTCGCGGGCGACGGCCACGCCTCGCGCACGAACCAGGCGAGCAGCGGGTCCGTGGGGCTGGGGAGGCGTCGCCCGCCGCGCTCGCGCGCGATCGACGCGCACCAGCCCGTCGCGCCGGCGCCGGTCGCGACGATCACGCCCGACGACGACTGCCGCTCGACCCGGACGGACCCGCGTTCCCCGCCGCGACCACCGGCCGCGCCCCGCTCGCCGCTGCCCCCGCGCGCTCCTCGCCCGCCTCCGGGCCCGTCCGCGGCGATCCGGTACCGCGCCGACTGGTGCGACGGGTGCCCCACGAAGACCTCGTTGAGCGCGGCCAGGTGCTGCCCGTCGTCGAGGTGGGCCACGACCGTCGTGAGGTCCTCGGTCCGCCAGCCGAGGCTGCCGAGGTTCGCGGCGCCGTCGGGCCTGGGGCGGGTAGGACCGGCACTGCCGGGGGTGCTCGCGGCCTTCCCCGCGCGGGTCAGGAGGCGTACGGCCGTGGTGACGTCGAGCCGGACGAGCGCGCCCGCGTTGGTCCCCGGCTCGGGGTCGACGCCCAGCACCGGCTGGTCCGTGAGGTACTTGGCGACGTTCGCGACGAGCCCGTCCTGCCCGACCACGACCACGACGTCCTCGGGGGCCACGAGGAACCGGCCGAGGTCGGCGCGCTCGACGTCGGCCCGCCGCCAGCCCTCGGGGATCGCGGCGACGACCCGGGCGCGGGCCTCGGCCACGGCGTCGTGCCGCTCCTGGACCGCGGCGAGCGTGCGGCCGCGCGTGCGGAGGAAGAACTCGGCCTGACCGCGGGTCGCGTGCCGGTCGAGGAGCTCGTCGAGCTCGGTCCGCCGGTGCACGACGACCACGCGTCGCTGGAGGGGCACGTCAGGCTCCCCGGCCGGCGGTTGCGCCGCCGGTGGCCGGACCGCCCGCGGCTCCCGTGAACGCGGCGAGCGCCCCGCTGAGCAGGTCGGGCGTGATGGTCAGGCTGCCGATCTTGGGCAGCGCCCCGGCGAGGTCGCGCATCGCCACGGCCAGGATGGTCGACCGGTCCATGCCCTCGTAGACGTCCATGACGGTCCGGAACTTGGCGTTGTTCGCCTCGCCGAGCCGGCGGATCTCCTCGGCCTGCGCAGCCGACGTGAGGTCGCGACGCTCGGCCGCGGCCCGGGCCTCGACGAGCGCCGCGGCGGCGGTCTCCTCGGCCTCGCGCCGGAGGTTGGCGCCCTCCTGCGCGACGAGCCTCTCCCGCCGGGTCGCGAGCTCGATCTGGCTCGCGAGCTCGTTCTCCGAGATGGTGCGCTCGCGTTCGACGGCCAGCGCCCGCCGCTCGTACGTCGACCGGTCGGCCTCGGCCTGGACGTGCTCGCGCAACGGGGTCTGCAGGGCGCGCTCGACGTCGCCGTCGGGACGGACCGCGAGCACGTGGACCCCGAGGACCTCGATGCCGGTCGAGGCCAGCCGGGCGTCCGCCCCCAGGGCTCCTACGAGCTGGGCCCGGACCTGGCTCACGCCCTGCTCGAGCGCGGTCGTCAGAGGGACGGCCGCGAGGTGGTCGATCGCGTGGCTCTGCGCGAGCTGGCCGATGATCGTCGCGACCTGGTCGCGGCCCGTGGTCGTCGCGGCGCCGGTGTCGGGGTCGATCCCGAAGTCGAGCCGCTGCGAGACGACGGCCGGGTCCGCGAACCGGTACGTCACGTTGACCTGGACCGTGACGTCCTGGTGGTCGCGCGTCGTGGCGTGGAAGAGGACGGGCAGCTCCTGGTCGCCGACGGGGACCTCGCTGAGGACCGAGGTCCCGGGACGGAACCAGAAGGCCTGGCCGATCCCGCGGTGCGCGACCCGTCCTGCCTTGAGGTGGATCACGGCGCCCGTGGGGCTGCCGAGGAAGTGTCGCAGCCAGGGGTAGCGCTTGATGGTGGCCATGGGAGGCTCCGTCCGTCGTCGTTGTTTGTGTCACTTTGACGATAAGCCAGGATCGTCGTTAGCGTCAACTTGACGATAAGAAGGTAGGGTGGAGGCATGAGCGAGCACCCGGAGACCCCGCCGTCCGCCGCCCGGATCCCCGTCACGGTCGACGTCGTCGCGCTGACGGTCCGCAACGGCACGCTCCAGGTCCTGCTCGTGACGCGGCTCCTCGACCCCTTCCGGGACCGCCTCGCCCTGCCGGGCGGGTTCGTCCTGCCCGACGAGTCCCTGCCGCAGGCCGCCGCCCGCGAGCTCGCCGAGGAGACGGGCGTCGCGGTCCCCGGCCACCTCGAACAGCTCCGCACCTACGGGCCGCTCGGCCGCGACCCGCGCGGCCCCGTGCTGACCGTCGCGCACCTCCTGCTCGCACCCACGTACGGCCTGCCGACCGCGGGCAGCGACGCCGCACAGGTCGACTGGTACCCGGTCGAGGAGGCGCTCGCGGACCCGGAAGGGCTCGCGTTCGACCACCACCGCATCCTGCGCGACGGCGTCGAGCGTGCCCGCGCGAAGCTCGAGTACTCGACGCTCGCGACCGCCTTCTGCGGCCCCGAGTTCACGATCGCGCAGCTCCGAGCGGTCTACGAGGCCGTCTGGGGCACCCGGCTCGACCCCCGCAACTTCCACCGCAAGGCCGTCGGCACCCCGGGGTTCCTCGTCGAGACGGGGGAGTCGACCTCGGGCGGGACGGGCCGGCCCGCCGCGCTCTACCGGCTCGCGCCCGAGGCGGAGCGCTCCGCCGGGCCGCGCGACGTCGTCGGGCAGGACGAGGCGCCCGCCTCCGTGCCCGCCGTGCTGAACCCGCCCCTCATGCGGCCCGCGGGCTGATCCTGCCCTTCCCGGGGTGCTCGCCGGATGCGCCGTGGCGCACCGTCGCTAGCGTGGGAGACGACAGCACGAACCGCTGCTGGAGCGCACGGCACGAGGAGCCCGACGATGAGCGACACGACCGGCACGACCCCGAGCACCACCACTGCCCGCACCGCCGCCACGACCCCGCGCGGCCTGACGACCGTGAGCCTCTGGTCCGACGACGTCCCCGCGGCGGTCGCCTGGTACACCGAGGTGTTCGGCGTCGACCCGTACTACGTCATGCCGCCCGCGCCGGCCCCCGCCGCGTACGTCGAGTTCCGGGTGGGTGACTACCAGCACGAGCTCGGGATCATCGACCGCTCGTACGCGCCCGCAGGGGCCGCGACGGCGCCCGGCGGAGCGGTCGTCTACTGGCACGTCGACGACGTCCGCGCCACCTACGCGCGGCTGCTCGCGCTCGGCGGCACCGAGTACCAGCCGGTCACGCCGCAGGGAGACGGCGGGTTCGTGACCGCGGCCGTCGTGGACCCGTTCGGGAACGTGCTCGGCGTCATGGAGAACCCGCACTACCTCGCAGTGTTGGAGGGACGCGAGGGGTGAGCGCTCACGGGTGGTCGCCGGGCCAGGACCGTCCGGATGTCGAGCCGTTTCCGCCCGTCAGACGGCGCCCACAGAGCACTTTCGAAGGGGCTTCGAACGCCAGATGAACTCCAGGTGAACAGTCGTCGAAGACTCGCCGACTTGGTTCAGACCGCTGTCATACAGCGTCCACCATGGAGTACGTGACCGAGACGATCCTGCTCGCGCTCGTGGTGGTGACGGCCCTGGCCTTCGACTTCACGAACGGCTTCCACGACACCGGCAACGCGATGGCCACGTCCATCGCTACACGTGCCCTCAAGCCCAAGACCGCCGTCGCGCTGTCTGCAGTCCTCAACCTGGTCGGGGCGTTCCTGTCCCTGGCCGTGGCGGCGACCATCGCCAAGGGGATCGTGGACGCGAACGTCATCACCCTCGAGGTGGTGCTCGCCGGCCTGGTGGGTGGCATCACCTGGAACCTGCTGACCTGGTTGCTGGGTATCCCGTCGAGCTCGTCGCACGCCCTCATCGGCGGCGTCGTGGGTTCGGTCCTGGCTGCGGTCGGGACGAGCGGGGTCCTGTGGACCGGTGTCCTGTCCAAGGTGATGATCCCCGCCCTGCTCGCTCCCGTGATCGCGATCGGGGTCGCCGCGCTCGGCACCTTCCTGGTCGCTCGCATCACCAAGGACCTGCCGCAGGACACGACGAGCCGCGGGTTCCGCTGGGGCCAGATCGGCTCCGCCTCGCTCGTCTCGCTCGCGCACGGCACCAACGACGCGCAGAAGTCGATGGGCATCATCCTGCTCGCGCTCATCGCGGGCGGCGCCGTCCCGTCCGACTCGGGAGTCCCGTTCTGGGTCGTCCTGTCGTGCGCGTTCTTCATGGCGCTGGGCACGTACCTGGGCGGCTGGCGCGTCATCCGCACGCTCGGCAAGGGCCTCGTCGAGATCGACTCGCGCCAGGGCATGGCCGCCGAGACCTCCTCGGCCGCGGTCATCCTCCTCTCGAGCCACTTCGGCTTCTCGCTGTCGACGACGCACGTCGCGACCGGTTCGATCCTCGGCTCGGGCGTCGGCATGCCGGGTGCGAAGGTCCGCTGGGGCGTCGCGGGCAAGATGCTCGCCGCGTGGGGCCTGACCCTGCCGGCCGCCGGCATCGTCGGCGCGCTGTGCTTCTGGCTGCAGGACGTCATCGGTGGCGTCGGCGGGACCGTCGCGGTCTTCACGATCCTCATCGGCGTCTCGACCGCGATCTGGGTCGCGTCGCGCCGCAAGCCGGTCGACGCGTCGAACGTCAACGACGAGTGGGACGGCGAGGGCGAGACCGCTGTGGTCGACGCCGCCGAGTCCTTCACGGCCGTCGCCGTCGAGGTCACGGCCGAGGCCGAGGCCACGATCGCCGCGACCACGGCCGCGAACGCCGCCGCCCCGAACGCCGCTGCTCCGACCGCCACCGCCCGTGAGGGAGTCCACGCATGAGCGAGTTCATCCACTTCGACGCCCTGCTCCAGGTCGTGGTCGCCGGCGCGATCGTCGGTGCGGGCCTGCCCGCGCTGTTCGCGCTGGGAGTCCGTCTGCTCGCCCCGTCGCAGGGTGCGGCGCTCGCGGTGGAGGGTGCGCCGTCGGGCACGGACTCCGGCCCGACGACGGCGCGCCCCACGGGCCTGCGTCTCACCGCCGCCGTGGTGTGCTTCGGCACGGTGCTGGCCGCGTGCGCGGTGGGCATCTGGTTCCTCGCGTCCGGCGGTCACTGACCTCCCGCACGACCCCCGACAGGAGGCCGCCCCGTCGTTCGACGACGGGGCGGCCTTCGTCGTCCGTGACGAGCCAGGAAGCGTGCGAACAGCGGGTGCGCCCAGGTGGGGGCGCGTTCACCCTGCCCTTCGGGAACCCGCGACGTGATGAGGTGAACACCACATCCGGGCGGTGGTGGTCGAATTACCACGGTCGCCCCACCTTGTCCCGCATTTCGGTGCGCAGAAGTGCGACCGTGTCGCGGGATGTGATCGGGAGCACCCGAAACTCCCGTCATACCGCCGTCGGGGTCTGGTCTTCTGGGTAGTTGGACAACTGTTCCGGTCATCCGAAGGAGCGTCATGAGCACCCCCCACCGGGCTCGTCGAGCGGGTTCCCCGTTCGGCAGGGCCGTCGCCGCCGCCACCGCCGCGGTCCTCGCCCTGACGGGAGCGCTCGCGCTGGGCGCGGGTCCGCTCGCGGCACCTGCGTCCGCCGCGGCCAAGGCGCAGCTCCCGCAGTGCCCGGCGCCGGGTGAGATGCCCAACGTGTCGACCGGCGTCCCGATCTTCACCGACAGCAACGTGGCGGTCTGGGTCGGGGGGAACTACTCGGCGCTCCACAGCGCCGCCGAGTCGGAGGGCGTCCTGGTCGTCGAGGGCGACGCGACGTTCGACGCCCCCGGCAACTTCAGCATCGGCGCCGTCGGGGCGGGGTCGCAGATCGCGCCGCCCGACGGGTCGACCATGCTGCACGTGGGCGGCTCCATGACCGTGGGAGCGGAGACCGGCATCACCGTCGGTTCGACGCAGCCGAACGGCGGCGGGGTGAACGTCGGCGGCACGCTGACGATCGACGGTTCGCTCAGCACCACCGGGTCGGCGTCCAGCGCGCCGGTCCAGCAGGGGATCGGGGCTCCGGCCGCGCTCGCGCCCTGGGCCGACTTCCGCACGGTCGTCGAGGACACCTCGGCCACGATCGCCTCGTGGGGCGGGACGGCCGTGACGCGCTCGGGCAACCAGCTCACCTTCACGGGGTCCGGGACGGACGACCCGCAGGTGTTCACGATCCCCGCGACGATGCTCGACGGGGCCAAGGAGATGTACTTCGTCGGGATCCCCGACAAGGTCTCGATCGCGATCAACGTGACCGGCACGGAGCCCGTCGACATCGCGCCGAACTACTGGTCCGGCAACGGGACGGGGTTCATCAACGACTTCAACACCCCCGGGTTCGGCAACTGGGCCGCGCGCACGCTCTGGAACTTCGTCGAGACCCCTAGCCTGAGCATCGGGCGCGGCGACCAGTTCCTCGGGACCATCCTCGCGCCCGCAGCGGACGCCACGATCTCGACCGCCACGAACGGGCGCGTGATCGTCGGCGGCGACCTGAGCTTCGGCATCGACGGACTCACGACCGGGCTCGAGATGCACAGCTACCCCTGGACCGGGCCCGGCCCGTTCACGTGCCTCTCGGTCGAGCCCGGTGGGTTCACCGTCGCCAAGAGCGTGGTCGGTGACGGCGCGGACCTCGTGCCGGCCGGCACCGAGTTCACCGTCGCGTACTCGTACACCGCGAACGGGACGCCCGTCACGGGCACCCTCACGGTGAAGGCCGACGGCACGGTCGTGGACGGTCCGGCGGGCCTGCCCGCCGGGACCGTCGTGACGCTCTCCGAGCCCGAGCTGCCCGTCGTCCCCGGGGTCGAGTGGGGCACCCCGTCGTTCGCCCCGTCGGACACCGTCACGGTCGGTGCCTCCGGGAAGACCGCCGTGCGGCTCACCAACACCGCGTCGGCGCAGCTCGGCGGGTTCTCGGTCGCCAAGGCGCTCACCGGGCTCGCCGCGGGGCAGGTCCCCGCCAACACAGAGTTCACCGTTGCCTACACCGTGACGGTCGACGGCACGTCGACCCAGGGGACCGTGAAGGTCCTCGCCGACGGCACCGTGGTCGACGGTCCGCAGGACCTGCCTGTCGGCGCGGTCGTGACCTTCACCGAGATCGACCTGCCGACCGTGCCCGGCGTGGTGTGGGGCGCGCCGTCGTTCGACCCCGCCTCCGTCACGGTCGCCGACGGCACGAACCCCCTGGTCACGCTGACCAACTCGGCCGACGCCGCGGTGATCCCCGTCGGTGGCTTCTCGGTCCAGAAGGTCGTCGACAACGCTCCTGCGGGCACGGTGCCCGCGGACACCGCGTTCACGGTGGCCTACTCCTACGAGCTCGACGGCGCACCGCTGTCCGGCACCCTGACCGTGCGCGCAGACGGCGCCGTCGTCGACGGCCCGCAGAACCTCCCGGCCGGCACGGTCGTCACGTTCGGCGAGGTGAGCCTGCCCGACGTCGACGGCGTCGTGTGGGGAGCGCCGGTCTTCAGCCCGGAGAGCCTCGTGGTCGGCGCGAACGAGAACGCCAAGGTCACGCTGACGAACACCGCCGAGGAAGCACGGGCGGGCGGGTTCTCGATGGCCAAGTCCGTCACGGGCGCGGCCGCCGGCAAGGTGCCCGCGGGCACCGAGTTCACCGTTCGCTACGCCTACGACCTGGACGGCGTGCCCACCTCGGGCACGATGAGCGTCACGGCGGACGGGATCGTGGTCGACGGCCCGCAGAACCTCCGAGAGGGCACTGTCGTGACGTTCGAGGAGATCGTGCTCCCCGCGGTCGACGGCGTGGTGTGGGGCGCCCCGGTGTTCAGCCCGGAGAGCCTCGTGGTCGGCGCGAACGAGAAGGCCAAGGTCACGCTGACGAACACGGCGCTCGACGCCCCGGCGGGCGGCTTCTCGCTCGCGAAGGCGGTCACCGGGCTCGCAGCGGACCAGGTGCCCGACGCGACCGAGTTCACCGTGCGGTACTCGTACGACCTGGGTGGCGTCGCGACCACGGGCGACCTGACGGTGAGTGCGGACGGGACCGTCGTCGACGGCCCGCAGAACTTCCCGGTCGGCACGGTCGTGACGTTCGACGAGATCGACCTGCCGTCGGTCGACGGCGTGGTCTGGGGCGCGCCGGTCTTCAGCCCGGCCTCGGTCACGATCGCCGACGGCGAGAACGCCCTGGTGACGGTGACGAACACCGCGAACGCGGTCGTCGTCCCGCTCGGCGGGTTCTCGATGGCCAAGTCCGTCACGGGAGAGGCCGCGGGCCGCGTCCCGGCGGGCACCGAGTTCACCGCGACCTACGAGTACACGGTCGGCAGCGCCACGCTCGGCGGGACCCTGACGCTCCTCGCCGACGGGACCGTCGTCAACGGCCCGCAGAACCTCGTCGCGGGCACCGTGGTGACGTTCACCGAGCTCGCGCCCGCCCACGTGGTCGGCGTCGAGTGGGGCACGCCGGTCTTCAGCCCGGCGAGCGTCACGATCGGCAGCGGCGAGAACACCGCCGTCACGCTCACGAACACGGCCGACCTCGCCGTGGGGACGTTCTCGATCACGAAGGCCGTCACGGGCGAGGCCGCCGACCTGGTCCCGGACGGGACCGAGTTCACCGTGCAGTACTCCTACGAGCAGGACGACCAGACGCAGACCGGCACCCTCGCGGGCCTGACCGACGGCACCCCCGTGCCCTTCCCGGGCAACCTGGTCGAGGGGACCGTCGTGACGCTGGGCGAGATCGCCCTCCCGGACATCGACGGCGTCGTGTGGGGGACCCCGGTCTTCAGCCCCGACGTCGTCACCATCGGCGCGGACCAGACCGTCGAGGTCACCCTGACCAACACGGCGGACGCCGAGCCCGCAGGCGGCTTCTCGATGAGCAAGAGCGTCGTGGGCGAGACGGCCGGCCAGGTCCCGGGAGACACCGAGTTCAACGTGGCCTACTCCTACGACCTGGGTGGCTCACCGGCATCGGGCACGCTCGTCGTGCGCGCTGACGGGACCGTCGTGGACGGTCCGCAGAACCTCCCGGTCGGCACGGTCGTGACGTTCGACGAGATCGACCTGCCGTCGGTCGACGGCGTCGTGTGGGGGGCGCCGGAGTTCAGCCCGGCGAGCGTCACGGTCGCCGACGGCGAGAACACCGCGGTCACCCTGACCAACACGGCGAACGCCGAGCCCGCTGGCGGGTTCTCGCTCAGCAAGGTCGTCGAGGGCTCCGGCGCCTCGGTCGTCCCGGCCGGGACCGAGTTCACGGTCGCCTACTCCTACGAGCTCGACGGTCAGGCCGTGGCGGGGACGGCGACGGTCCGCGCCGACGGCACCGTCGTGAACGGCCCGCAGAACCTCCCGGTCGGCACGGTCGTCACGTTCACCGAGATCGACCTGCCCGCGGTCGCGGGCGTCGTCTGGGGCACCCCGGTGTTCAGCCCGGCCCAGGTCACCATCGCCGACGGCGAGAACGCGGCGGTCACCCTGACCAACACGGCAGACGTCGTGGCCGCCCAGGTCGGCGGGTTCACGATCACCAAGGAGGTCACGGGGACGAATGCGTCGAAGGTCCCCGCGGACACGCAGTTCACGGTCGCGATCTCCGGGACCGTCAACGGCGAGCACACCGAGGGCACTCTGACGGTCCGCGCCGACGGCACCGTCGTGGAGGGCCCGGCGAACCTCCCCGCGGGGACGGTCGTCGACCTCGCGGAGGTCGACCTGCCGAAGGTCGCGGGCGTGCGCTGGGGGAGCCCGGTCTTCACGGTCGACGGCGAGAAGGTCACGTCGGTCACGATCGGCGCGGGCCAGACCGTCGCGGTGACCCTGACCAACACCGCGAACACCGCGGACGGCGGTCTCGCGGCCACGGGAGCCCGCGTCGCGGGCATCGCCGCCGTCGCGCTGCTGCTGGTCGGCGGAGGTGGCGCGCTCCTCGTGGGTGCGCGACGCCGTCGGGCATGAGGTCCTGACCGGACCACCGCCCGAGCGTGCCCCGGAGCGGGCGTGACCTACCCGGTCACGCCCGCTCCGGCGTTCACGCGCCGAGCGCCGTGCGGACCGCAGCGGCGAACGCGTCGACGTCCTCCTCCGACGTGTCCCACGAGCACATCCACCGGGCCTCGACGCGTTCGGCGCCCGTGACGCGGTCGGGAGCGGTGGCCGCCCAGTCGTAGAACGCGAAGTCCGCGCGCAGGGCCTCCGCGACGGCGCGCGGCAGCACCGCGAACACCGCGTTCGCCTGGGTGGGCTGCGTGAATGCCAGGCCCGACGACGCCGCCTGCGTCCCGCCGTCGGGGACCTCTGCCTCGCTCGCCACGGGCGAGAGCGCCGCACGCAGGCGCGCGGCCATCGCGTTGGCGTGCGCCGCGTTGGTGCGCCACAGGTCGTCCTCGAGCAGCGCCGTGAGCTGCGCCGAGACGAAGCGCATCTTGGACGCGAGCTGCATGGTCATCTTGCGCACGAAGTCGACCCCCTGGGCCGCGTCGGGGTCCAGGACCACGACGGCCTCACCGAACAGCAGGCCGTTCTTGGTGCCGCCGAACGACACGACGTCCACTCCGACGTCGGTCGTGGTCGCACGCAGCGACACCCCGAGCGAGGCCGCCGCGTTCGCGAGGCGGGCCCCGTCGAGGTGGACCCGCAGGCCCGCGGCGTGCGCGCGGTCGCTGATCGCGCGGATCTCGTCGGGGGAGTAGACCGTGCCCAGCTCGGTCGCCTGCGTGATCGAGACGACGAGGGGCTGCGCGCGGTGCTGGTCGCCCAGGTCGCCCACGAACCGGTCGATCGCCGCAGGGGGCAGCTTCCCGTCCGGCGACGGGACCGTAAGGAGCTTGATGCCGCCGACACGCTCCGGCGCAGCGTTCTCGTCCTGATGGATGTGCGCGTGCTCCGACGTCACGACCGCGCCCCAGCGCGGCAGCATCGACGTGAGGGCGACGACGTTCGCGCCCGTCCCGTTGAACACCGGGTACGCCGTGGCCGCCTCGCCGAAGTGGTGCCGGACGACCTCCTGGAGACGCCCGGTCCACGGGTCCGCGCCGTAGGACCCGGCGTGCCCCACGTTCGCCGCGGTCAGGGACGCGAGGACCGCGGGGTGGGCGGGGGCGTAGTTGTCGGACGCGAACGAACGCTGGGTCGAAGACACCCGGCCAGGGTAGACCCGGGCCGTCGCCCGCCGAGAGTGACGCACGAGGAACCCGAGGGTGACGCGTCCGCGCCGCCGGGCCCGCGCGACAAGAACCCCCACGAGGCGCACCCTGGAAGTGCGGGGGCGGTCGCCCCTGCACGACGCAGGGGGACGCGGCGGGCGAGCAGCCCGTCCGCCCGGGCATCGCGGCCCGGGGCACGACCGATCACCCGCTCCCACGCCGCCCCCGCCGGCACACGAGGGGGAACACCATGGCAAGCGCACCGCACCCCGACCCGCAGCTGGGTGGACCGTTCGTCCGTCAGGACGTCTGGAAGCTCTACCTGCAGGGACCCGACGGCCAAGCCGTCATCGACGCGTACGCGAAGGCCGTCGCGGTCCTCAAGGCCGGCCCGCCCACGGGAGCCCGGTCCTGGCTGCACCAGACCCAGGTCCACGGCATGAGCCCGGACCCCCACGACGGGCTGCGCAACCAGTGCCAGCACGGCTCCTGGTACTTCCTGCCCTGGCACCGGCTCTACCTGGGCTACTTCGAGGCGATCTGCCGCGACATCATCCGCAACCGGAACGACATCCCTCAGAAGGTCAAGGACACGTGGGCCCTGCCCTACTGGGACTACGACACGGCCACGACCAACACGCTGCCACCGCCCTTCCGGGACCCCATCGGGCCGGACGGCCTCGCCAACCCGCTCTACGAGGTGCAGCGCAAGAGCGGCGTGAACGCCGGGACGGCAGCCCTCGCCGCCACCGAGACCACCGCGAAGGGCTGGTTCCACCAGCCGCTCTTCACGTCGAAGATCCCGAACACGGCCACCTTCGGCGGGCCCACGACCGGGTTCAGTCATCTCCCCGGCACGATCGGCACCCTCGAAGGCACACCGCACGGCACCGTCCACAACTTCGTGGGCGGCAAGATGGGGAACTTCAACACCGCGGCCTCCGACGCCGTCTTCTGGCTGCACCACTCCAACATCGACCGGCTGTGGGAGGTGTGGCGGTCCCACACCGGGCAGGGGCGCGACCCCGCGAAGAGCGTGTTCACCCAGAAGTTCGCGTTCCTCGACCCGTCCGGGGCCCGCAGAGAACCCGAGAGCTGGGAGGTGCTCGACACCAGCGCGTTCGGGTACGTGTACGCGGACATCGGCGTCCCGCCGTCGGCCCGCACGCTGAAGCGTGAGAGGAGGCGGCCCGTGGCCGGTATCGGAGACACAGGGGGCGAGGACGATGCTCGTCGCGAGGAGGAGGTGCGGCGCCTCGAGCAGGTCCCGCCCGAGGCCGTCGCGGTCAACCGTGAACCGGTACGCCTCGCGTCCGGGACGGCGAGCGTCGACATCGCGGTCGGGCCGGGCGCGGCCCGGGACCTGACCGACCGGGCGGCGTCGCCGACCGAGCCGGAGCGGCTGCTGCTCGTGCTCGAGCACATCACGCTGGAGGGCGACAACCAGCCGCCCACCTACGCCGTGTACGTGGGCGACACCGAGGACGACGACGCGCTCGTCGGGAACCTGCCGCTCTTCGGAGTCCGCGAGTCGCAGGAGGCCGACGCCGAGCACGGGCTGTCGTACGTCTTCGACATCACCGACGTCCCGGCCGTCCTCGGCGAGAGAGGAGCCTGGGACCCCGGTCACCTGCACCTGACCTTCCACCCCCTCGTCCACGACGAGCAGGAGGCGTTGGCGGCGCCCGAGGTCGTCGTGCGGACCGTCCGCCTCATGGTCCAGTGACCGTCGCGGCCGGGCGTCCTCCGCGCCCGGCCGCCGTGCGCCCGGCAGCCCACGGGCTGCGCGTCCGCGGGGCGGCTGGCCACGGGCGGGGCGTCCGGGCGGCGGGCACCGAGGCGCGACGGTTCCTCGGTCGTCATCCCGAGTGGCCGTTCCTGCTGGCGGCGGCCGCCGCGTGGGTGGCGCTCCTCGGTTCCTGGTCGCCCACGTCGGGCTCCGGCGCCAGCGGACCGGGACCCGCGGCGGGGCACCACGCGCTCCAGGGAGCGGGCGCCGGGTGGTCCTCCGCGTGGCTCGACCCGGCGGCACCCGCGACGGGCTGGGCCGACGGCATCCACGGGTTCGTGCCCGGAGCGGCGGCGGACTGGGGGCACTGGGGGCTCATGGTCGTCGCGATGATGCTGCCCGGGCTGGTCCCGTCCGTGCGGCACGCGGCGTTCGCCTCGCCGCGCAGGCGACGGCACCGGACCACGGCGACGTTCGTCGCCGCCTACCTCGCGCTGTGGATGGTCGTGGGACTCGGGGTGACGTTCGTCGTCGGCCTGCTGCGTCCCGGGGTCATGGCCGCCGCCGCGGTCCTCGTCGCGGCGTCGGCGTGGCAGCTGACCCCCGTCGTCCGGCGAGCCCTGGCCCGGTGCCATCGCTCGGTCCCGCTGGGCGTCGAGGGCCGGCCGGCCGACGTCGCGGCCCTGCGGTTCGGCTGGTTCCACGCCCGCGCGTGCGTGCTCACGTGTGCACCGTTCATGGTGGCGTTGACCTTCGCGGGGCACCCGCTCTGGCTCACGCTCGGGATCGCGACCGTGACGTGCCTCCAGAAGCTCGGCACCGACGCCGAACGCTGGGTGCATCCTGTGGCCGTCCTCGGGGTGCTGTCGGCCGTGGTCCTGGTCGGGACGAGCTGAGTGCGACGCGCCCACCCGCCGAGGGTGACGGCGCGGAGAGCGGTCACCCTCGGTGGGCAGGGACGTCACCGTCGACGTAGTACCAGCGTCCGCCCTCCCGGACGAACGCGCTGACCTCGTGCAGCGACCCGCGCTCGCGGGTCTCCGCGGACCGGTAGTGGGCGACGAACTCCACCACGCCCGTCCGGTCGAGCGGGCCGCCCGCGCTCGTCGCGACGACGTCCAGACGGCGCCACGTCACGTCGTCGTCGAGGTCCAGGTCCGTGGGGCGCGTCGAGGGGTGCCAGGTCGCGAGCAGGTAGTCGGCGTCACCGACTGCGAACGCCGCGTAGCGCGAACGCATCAAGGCCTCGGCCGTCGGAGCCCCCACCGTGTCGGAGCCGCCCGCAGCGAGCCCGCGGTGGTACCGCCCGCAGCACGCCCCGTACGTCTCTCCGGACAGGCAGGGGCAGCGGGCGTCGTCGGGCAGGGGAGAGGTCGCGGTCACCCGACCATCCTTCCGTAGGGTGTGAGCCGTGCGCCTCCTCCGCTGGACCTTCGCCGTCTACCTTGCCGCCGTGCTGGTCGTGACGTGCTGGCCGTCCCCGCAGTCGACGGCCGCGCCCGGGTGGGCGCTCGCCGTCCTGGACGCGTTCCGGTCGGCGGGGGTGGCGATGTCGTACGAGTTCCTCGAGGCGGCCTCGAACGTGGTGATGTTCCTGCCGTTCGGCGTGCTGGGGCTGCTCGTGCTGTCCGGGGCTCGTCCCGCGGTGCCGCTCGGGCGGGCGGTGGGGTTCGTGGTCCTGGCGGGGTTCGCCGTGTCGCTCGCGGTCGAGCTGTCGCAGCTCGTGATCCCGGGCAGGTACTCGACCGTGCAGGACGTCGTGATGAACACCACGGGGGCGCTCGTGGGCGCGGCAGCCGTGGCGGGAATTCTGGGCGCCCGACGCCCGTTGACCCGAAGATAGTGTCGTGAAGACACTAAAATTCTCGCATCGTCACCCGGAGGTCCCCATGTCCACCCCCCACGTCACCGGCGCACCCCTCGACGGCTCGCCCTTCCAGGGCAAGGTCGCCCTCGTCACGGCCTCCGGTGCAGGCATCGGGGAGGCGGTCGCGAAGCGGCTGGCCTCCCAGGGGGCGGCCGTCGTCGTCTCCGACGTCGACGACGACGCCGGTGCGCGGGTCGTCGCCGACATCGAGGCCGCGGGCGGGCGTGCGGCCTACCGCCGCGCGAACGTCGCCGACCCTGCAGACGTGAGCGCGCTCGTGGCGTTCGCCGTCGAGACCTTCGGCGGGCTGCACCTCGCGGTCAACAACGCAGGCGTGGGCACCCGGCCCTTCCGTCTCGACGAGATGCCCGAGGACGGCTGGGACCGCACGCTCGACGTGACTCTGCGCGGGACGTTCCTGTCGATGAAGGCCGAGATCGCCCACATGATCGGCCACGGCGGCGGCAGCATCGTCAACATCGCGTCGATCGCGGGCCTCAAGGCGTCGCCCGGACTCGCGCCGTACTCGGCCGCGAAGGCAGGTGTCGTGTCCCTCACGTACGGCACGGCGATCGAGTACGTGACCGACGGCATCCGCATCAACGCCGTCGCACCGGGCGCGATCGAGACGGCCGCGCTCGCGTCGCTGCCCGAGGAGGCCCGCGCCGGGTACGCGGCCGACGTCCCGATGAAGCGCCTCGGCCAGCCGTCCGAGATCGCGGACGCCGTCGCGTTCCTGCTGTCCGACCAGGCCAGCTTCATCACCGGTGTGGTCCTGCCGGTCGACGGCGGCACCCGGGTCGCGTGACCGACGCACCGCAGCACGGGGCGGGGCCGGGCGACGGCCCCGCCCGGGCGGCCACCCCGACGGGCGACCCGCGCGTGCCCGGGTACCGGTCCGACCTGCTCGACTCCCTGGTCCGGGTCATGGGCCTGTGGACGAGCGGTGACTTCCTCGCGGCCGTCGCGGCGCGCGAGGGGATCGACCTGGACACTCCGGCGATCGTGGTGCTCACGGTCGTGTGGCGGCAGGGCCCACGGCGGCCCTCGGCCATCGCCGAGCACCTGTCCACGGGGCCGTCGAACGTCAGCAAGATCCTGCGCCGCCTCGACGCCGCAGGGCTCACCGAGCGTCGCGAGGACCCCGACGACGCCCGGGCCTCGCGCGTCCACCTCACCGAGGCGGGTGCCAGCGTCGCCAGGACGTTCGTCGCCGCGGGCGACGCGCTCGTCGACGAGCTGCTCGACGGCTGGTCCGCGCAGGACCGCCTGGCCTTCACCGAGCTCATGCGGCGCTTCGAAGGGGCGAGCGAGGCCTTCCTCGACCGGGGCTGACGCGCCCACCGGCGCCCGCTACGCCCACAGCAGGCGCCACCAGGTCTCGCCCGGTGCGTCCGCGCGGTGGATCCGGTGGATGCGGTGCGGCGCGTTGAGGGCGTCGTCGAGGCCCAGCTCGTCGACCACGTAGGCCCACAGGAGCTCGCACTCGCAGTCCGGGACGTGCTGCTCGGTCACGAGCAGGTCTGCCTCGAAGCGGAGGATCGCGCCTTCGGCGACCAGGCGCTCGTCGCAGCGTCCCGGTCCGACCACGAACCCGTGGAGCGTCACGTCGTCCGGGTGCTGGGCGGCGGCCCGGAGCAGGCTCGCCAGCGGCGGCGAGCCGTTCGACCGGTGGGCGAGCCGGGTCGGGGCGAGCCGTGCGAGGAGGGCCTCGGCCAGGGGCCCGTCGAGGTTCGCGAAGAACGTCGGTTCGAGCGGGTCGTCGTCGGGGTGCAGGACCGGCTCCAGCAGCTCGGGCACGGCGTCGTCGAGGAGCCAGCCGTGGGTGTGCGGTCCGTGGACGTGGTGGAAGCCGTCGGGGCCGTTGGCCTCGGCGGCCTGGCGTTGCCAGAGCGCCCGGAGGGTGGGCAGGCCCAGGGGGGAGACCGGGTGCCGGTTCGTCGCGCGTCGTCGGGGGTGGGAAGGGCGGTTGCCGTGGCTCATGCCGGTAGGGTGCCGCGCCTGCGGGGACGCCCGGCGAGGCGGGACGACCCTCTGTGGACGAGGACGTCGGAACCTGACCTGTGGACGACGCCGGAGACCTGGGCGTCCCGCGACCCGATGGGCACTTCTCCCCTCGGACCGGTCCGCGTCGTCGGATAGCGTGCTGCCCTGACCGACGAGATCGCCAGGAGGAGAGCATGAGCGAGGGACTGCAGGGGGCGGATGTCGATGGTCTGCGTCGGCTGGCGGGGGACCAGGTCGAGGCGCTCGTCACACTGCGAAGGGGTCGGTCGTGAACGGCCCGCAGGTGGGAGGGGGAGGCGAGGAGCCGAAGCGGCTCGACGCGAAGAAGCTCGCAGCTCTCCGCCGGTTCGCCGGTGCCGTCGTCGTAGTGATCGTCGTGAACTTCGTGATCGCCGGGGCGGTGGCGATCTTCGGCGGGGACAGCGACCAGGATCCTGTGGGGCGCTGGGTGGGTGTCGGGTTCCTGCTGTGCCTCAACGTGTTCCTCGTGGGGGTGCAGGTCAGGATTCGACGGTCGGACGCCTGGAGGCTCGCGACGTCCGACCGCGACGCCCGGCAGGGCTGAGCCCGACGCGAGAGGATGCGTCCATGACCACGATCCTCGTGACCGGCGGCACCGGCACGCTCGGCGCCCCCACCGTGACGCTCCTGCGCGCCGCGGGGCACGACGTCCGCGTGCTCAGCCGGTCCGCCAGGCCCGGCCCGGCCTTCGTGGCCGGGGACCTCACCACGGGCGAGGGCCTGCGGGAGGCGTTCGACGGTGCGGAGACCGTCCTGCACCTCGCGACCCGCGGCCCCCGGGCCGACGTCGAGATGGGCCGCCATGTCGTGGCTGCGGCCCGCGACGCCGGGGTGGGCCACGTCGTGTTCCAGTCGATCGTGGGCGTCGACCAGATCCCGCTCGGCTACTACACGGCGAAGGTCGAGGTCGAGGACCTGCTGGCCGCGTCCGGCCTCCCGCACACGATCCTGCGGGCCACGCAGTTCCACGAGTTCGTCGACAACCTCTTCATCGCGCAGCGCTTCTCGCCCGTGCTGCTCACGCCGGCGCTCGAGGTCCAGCCGATCGCGGTGCCCGACGTCGCCGCGCGTCTCGTGGAGATCGTCGCCGCCGGGCCGTCGGGCCGGGTCGTGGACGTCGGCGGGCCCGAGCGCATCACGGGCCGCGAGGCCGCGCGCGCCTGGCTGCGGGCGACGGGCAGCCGGCGCGGGGTCGCCCAGGTGCGGTTGCCGGGACGGACCTTCGCCGCGTACGCGGCAGGCCACCACATGGTGCCGGGCGAGCCCTCCGGGACGGGGACGTACGGGCAGCACCTGGTCGAGCGGTACGGGCGTTCCCGCTAGCGGCTCCCCCGGTTGCCGGGGCCCGGTCCGCGCGTGATCGTGGGGAGCATGACCCGAGCCCGTGGTGCCTCGCGATCCTCGTTCGACGTCCTCGCCCGGTCGCTCGCGATCGGTGTCGCGGCGGGCAGCCGTGCGTCGCTCGGCCTGGCCCCTCCGCTGCTCACGTCGTCGCTGTCCGGGCCGTGGGCTGTGGTCGCCAAGGTAGTCAGTGCGCTGGGGGTCGCGGCCGAGCTCACGGGCGACAAGCTGCCGAGCGCGGGTTCGCGGCTCGAGCAGCCCGGTCCGCCGATCCGCATGGTCTCGGGGGCGGTGGGCGCGCTCGTGCTCGCGCGCCGCGCCGAGGCCGGGGTCCTCTTCCCGCTGCTCCTCGGGGCGGCCGGTGGCGCTGCGGGTACCTGGGGCGGCGCCGCGTGGCGCGCGGCCGCGGTCGGCAGGCGCCCCGACTGGCAGGCTGCGGTCGTCGAGGACGCGGTCGCGCTCTCGCTCGCGGTGTTCGCGACGCGCCCCTGAGGCGCCCCCGCCCCAGCAACGTCCCCGGACGACCGCCGCCCGACGGCGCCGCCCACCTCCGGGGCGAGCTCCGCCGTCGTGCCGCGGGCCTCAGCAGGTCAGGGCGTCGCCCGTCGTGGTGCCCAGGAACTCGGCGTAGCGGCGGAACAGCGCGACCCGGTTCGCGACCTGGCGCGGGTTGCCGCCGTCGCACTCGAGCGGGCCGTTGATCGCGCGGATCGTCTCGCGGAAGCCGTGCTCCCCGACGATCGCCTCGTGGCACGTCATGGTGCCCTCGCCGGGCTGCGTGTTCCAGTACCAGAGCGCGGTCTTCCAGGCGACGGTCGGGTCCGTCTCGACGAGGAACGGGTTGTTCAGCAGGTCGATGCCCAGGGCGTCGCCCGCGGCCTTGTAGTTGAAGTTCCAGGAGAGCTGGATGGGGCCCTTGCCGTAGTAGGCGTCCTGTCCCGCGGGGCACCCGTACGGCTGCGACGGGTCGCAGTAGTGCGAGTACACGGCCGTGTTGAGCTCGCTCACGTGGAGCAGGCCCGTGCTCTCGTGGCTCACGTTCGCGAGGAACGCCGCGGCCTCGCGGGCAGCGATCTCGGGACCGCCCGACGTCGCGAACTCCGGGTACGCCTCGGTCGCGGCGACCAGGCCCGCGTACGTGTAGAACGGGTTGCGGTCCGGGAACATCTCCTCGAACTGCGCCTCGGTCACCACGAAGCCCGTCGTGATGCCGCTCGTCGAACCTGTCTCAGCCATGAGCCACCCTCTCGTCACTGTCCCCGGCGGAACGTCGTCCGACGACTCGTCGGTGACTCGTCGGTACCCCGCCTGCGTTCAGCGGTCACCCTAGGGGACGAGCGAGCGCTCCTCGGCATCGGTGTGCAGTGCGCTCCGGGAGCCTTCCTCGACGTCCGGCTCGGGGCGGTCGCCCGGGTCGGGGGAGTCCTCGGGGGAGACGTCCGTGTGCGCTGCACCGCCTGTTCTGGCGTACACGAGGACGGCGACCAGACCCGCGACCCAGCCGGTCACGAGCGGCCAGAAGAGGCTCGCCTGCACGACGGGCAGCACCATGTTCATGGTGGCCGAGTGCAGCCCGAACGCGGTGTACGTCGTGAACGACCGGGTCGCCGCGGGGACCGTCGCGGCGGCGACGGCGGCGAACCAGACCGCGAGCACCAGGGTCCAGCGCCCCGCGCTCGGCGGGAGCCGTCGGGTCGCGAGCCACGTCCCGCCCGCGACGAGGAGGCCCACGACCAGGGCGAGGGCCACCTCCATGCCCTGGACCGGTCGTCCTTGCGGCGCGAAGCGGAAGATCATCGCCCCCGTGGCCACCTCCGCGACGAGGTCGATCGGGCCCCGGGCGCTGCGGTGCCACACGAGCCACGAGCTGCCGGCCCCGAGCACGACCCACACGAGCGCGGCCGTCAGCCCGGCGGTGAGCACGGTCGGCCAGGCGCGGGCCCGCAGCGGCTTGCGCGCCCTGCGCGTCGCGGGGAGCGCCTCCTCGGCGGAACGGTTCGTCAGGGCGAGGGCCCCGACGAGCGCGATCCCGACGAGCCAGCCGTTGACGAGCCCCCACCAGCCGCCGTCGAACGACGCGGAGAGGAGATGGAACGCCGGGTTCAGGGGGGCGGGGAAGGAGATGTCCGCGACCGTGTCCGCGACGGACCCCGCGGTGCCGCCGGCCACGACCCCGAGCCACGTCCCGAGGAAGACGCCCCACGTGCCGGTGCGTCGAGGCAGGCGTCGCGTCGCGAGGTACGCCACGACCATGACGACCAGCCCTGCGAGGAGCGCCGCGAGGATCGTCTGACCCGTGATCGCCGAACCGCCCGGGACCGTGCCGTTCGGGTGGGGGAGGAACGTGCGGACGAGCGCGCTGTGGACCCGGTACGTGAAGTTCGCGTGGACCCAGTCGCTCAGGACCGCCGTCCCGACCCACAGGATCGAGGTGACCAGCCCGGCGACGAGCACGGCGGGGTCCCTGCGTGACGTCATCGGCATGCCCGCGAGGGTAGCGCACACGCATGAGGAGCCCGGGCCCGGAGAGGAGAGCCCGCGGCCCGGTCCTGCCCGACGTCGGAGCGCGCCCTCGCGCGGAAGGTGGGCTCCGTCGTCGGGCCCGGAACCGCCCGGCGGTTGACACCCTCCGAGGCCGCGTGCAAGAGTGCCTCTCAATCCGGAAACGTTTCCAGAGTCTTTCGCACCGCTGCGTTGGAAACGTTTCCAAATCGAGATCTTCCGCACCACCTTCGACGGAGAGGGCAGGAACCGATGGCACCACGTGCAACGTTGAACGAGGTCGCCGAGCGCGCAGGGGTGTCGCTCGCCTCGACCTCCCGAGCGCTGCACGGCTCCGGCGCCAGCAAGGCCATGGTCGAGCGCGTGCGCGCCGCCGCCGACGAGCTCGGATACAGCCCCGACGCCGTCGGACGCTCGCTGCGCATGCGCCGCACGTTCCAGATCGCCTTCGCGGTCGCCGACATCGGCAACCAGGTCTACGTCGAGATGATGTCCGCGATCCACGCGGTCATCGCGCCCTACGGCTACCGGGTCGTCGTGACGACCACGGGCGACACGGCGGAGTCCACCACGGACCTCGTGCGCAGCCTCGCGAACGGCATGGTCGACGGGATCGTCCTCAGCCCCCTGCGCATGAGCGAAGAGCTCGTCCGCGCGATCCACGAGTCCGCGGTGCCGGTCGTCGTGATCGGTCGTTCGCTCGGCGCCCACGGCATCGACTCGGTGTCGACCGACTCCGCGGGCGGGATCGGCCAGGCCGTGACCCACCTGCTCGACATCGGCCGCCGCCGCATCGCGTTCCTCAACGGCCCCCTCGACACGACCCCCGGTGAGGCACGCCAGCGCGGCTTCGACGCCGCCGTCGCCGCTCCAGGGTTCGCCGCCGAGCACGTCGACGTCGAGATCGCCGAGGACTTCACGGTCGCCGCCGGTCTCGCCGCCGCGCGCACGCTCATCGAGCGCAACGCCGCTGCCGGCGGCCTCGACGCGATCGTCGCGGCCAACGACCTGCTCGCGATCGGCGCGATGCACGCGGCGCGCCAGAGCGGCCTCGACGTCCCCACCGACCTCGCCGTGACCGGCATGGACGACACCGAGATCGGCCGCGTCTTCTACCCGAGCCTCACGAGCGTCTCCCTGGGATCCGCCGAACGTGGTCGGCGGGCCGCCCAGCTCCTGCTCGGACTGGTCGAGGGCAGCGACCAGGAGACCCGGCACGTGGACGTGGGACCGACCCTCCTCGTCCGCGAATCCACCCGACCGACCGACGTACTCGACGGAGAGAAGTCATGACAGCCCCCACCGTGGAGGCCGGCCCCCGACCGACCGCCCCCGCACCCCAGCGGCCGAAGCCGCGCCGGACCGGAGGGATGGCCCGCTCGAAGCGGCGCGAGGCCATCGCCCTCGTCATCCCGTCGCTGCTCCCGATCCTCGTCCTGAGCGTCGCGCCCCTCCTCGTCGGCGTGGGCCTCGCGTTCACCGACGCCCGCCTGGTCCGCAACCCCGAGTACGCGTTCGTCGGGATGGACAACTTCGTCCGTCTGGCCGACAACTCGTTCTTCTGGGACTCGTTCCGGATCGGCATGATCTGGGCCGTCTCCGTGACGCTGCTCCAGCTCGTCGCGGCCATGGGCCTCGCGCTCCTGCTCAACTCCGACCTCAAGCTCCAGGGCCTGACCCGGGTGCTCGCGCTCATCCCGTGGGCCATGCCACCCGTGGTCGTCGCGATCATGTGGCGGATGATCTACTCGCCCAACGCCGGGCCGCTCAACGCGTTCCTCGGCAGCGTGGGCCTGCCCGACGACATCAACTGGCTCGCGGACTTCTCGACCGCGCTGCCGGCCGTGATCGTCGTGGGCATCTGGGTCGGCATGCCGCAGACCACCGTGACGCTGCTCGCCGGGCTCCAGCAGATCCCCGACGAGCTCCACGAGGCCGCGGCGATCGACGGCGCGAACGCGTGGCGCCGGTTCACCGCGGTCACGCTCCCGAGCCTGCGGCCCATCATCACGTCGATCACCTCGCTCAACTTCATCTGGAACTTCAACTCGTTCTCCCTGGTCTACGTGCTGACGGAGGGCGGACCGGGCGGCCGCACCATGCTGCCGATGCTCTACACGTACCTCGAGGCGTTCAAGAACAGGAACATCGGCTACGCGGCCGCCATGGGCGTCGTGCTCGTGGTCGTCGTCGTCCTCCTGCTCGCGATCTACCTGTGGTCCCAGTTCCGCCAAGACCGCGACAGCACGGGGAAGTGATCTGATGCGTCATCTCGTCCGGCCAGCCCAGTACGTGGCGCTGTGCTTCTACATCGTCTTCCTCGGCTTCCCGCTGCTGTGGCTCATCTCGGCGTCGCTCAAGTCGTCGGGGGAGCTCAACTCGCTCACCGTGAGCCTGATCCCGCAGGACGTCGAGTGGGGCAACTACTCGGCCGCGCTCGAACGCCAGGGCCTCGTGCGCTCGGCGTGGAACTCCGCGATCGTCGCGCTCGTCTCGACCGCGCTCGTGCTCCTCATCGCGCTGCCCGGCGCGTACGTCCTGGCCCGGCTCAAGGGCCTGGTCCGCGGCATGGGCGTCGGGTGGATCCTGGTCAGCCAGGTCTTCCCGGTCATCCTCATCATCCTGCCGCTGTTCCTCATCCTGCGGACCATCGGCCTGACCGACAGCCTGGTCGGCCTGACCCTGGTGCACACGACGTACACGCTGCCGTTCGCGCTGTGGATGCTGCAGGGCTACGTGAGCTCGATCCCGATCGAGCTCGAGGAGGCGGGCTCGATGGACGGCGCGAGCCGCCTGACGGTGCTCCGCCAGATCGTCTTCCCGCTCCTCATGCCGGGCGTCGTCGCGACCGCGATGTTCAGCTTCGTGTCGTCGTGGAACGAGTTCTTCTTCGCGCTCGTCCTCCTCCAGTCGCCCGAGAACTACACGCTGCCGATCACTCTCAAGATGTTCATCGGCGGCGAGGGCAAGGTCGCCCTCGGCCCGCTCGCGGCGGGCGCCGTGCTGGCCGCGATCCCCAGCATCGTCTTCTTCTCGATCATGCAGAAAAGGCTCACCGGCGGACTCCTGTCCGGTGCCGTCAAGGGGTGAGCGCAGTGCGCACCCGCCTCGACGGAACCCGTCCCACCCACCCCACCCGCACGACCCCCACGCCTCAGAAAGGCAGACACATGAAGACTCGTGGTGCGTCCATCGCCGCATGCCTCACGATCGGCACCCTGTTCCTCACCGCTTGCGGAAGCGGCGGAGACAGCGACGCCGGTGGAGACTCCGGTCCGATCACGCTGAAGTTCCAGTCGCTGTCCGACCAGCCCGCGGCCATCGCCGCGACCGAGAGCATCGTCTCCGACTGGAACGAGGCCAACCCCGACGTCCAGGTCGAGATCGTCCCCGCGGGGTGGGACGGCATCTACGACAAGCTCATCACGCAGTTCAACGGTGGTGCGGCGCCGGACATCATCCACTACGAGGCCGCGAGCATCGTGCCCTTCGCGGCGGACGGATACCTGGCCGACCTCTCGGAGTACATGTCCGACGAGTTCCGCGCGGACGTCCCCGAGGGCATCCTCGACGCGGTCACGGTCGACGACAAGGTCATCGCGTACCCCACCGAGCTCCAGTCCTACATGGTGTTCGCGAACAAGACGCTGCTCGACGCCGCGGGCGTCGCGATCCCCACGGGCGAGACCATGACGTGGGACGAGATGCGCGCGATCGCGCAGGCCACGACCAAGGACGGCACGTACGGCCTGGGCTGGGGGCTCAAGAGCCCCACCGCCGCGTACATGTCCTTCGCGCCGGGCTTCGGCGGCACCTACTTCGAGGGCAGCGGCGCGGACGCGACGCTGTCGATCGGCGAGGGCGAGATGGCCGTGCCGAACCTCGTGGACGCCATGGCGTTCGAGGACAGGTCGATCCTGCCGGTGACCCTGAGCCAGACCGGTTCGGAGACGCTCGCGACGTTCTACGCCGGGCAGGTCGCCATGACGATCCAGGGCTCGTTCCAGGCCGCGAACATCGCGACCGACGCCCCCGAGGGCTTCGACTGGATCGTGCTCCCACCGCTCGAGGGGTCGGAGGGTGCGCAGCAGGCCGCCAACCCGCAGACCCTGTCCGTGAACATCGACTCCGCGCACGTCGAGGAGTCCGCGGAGTTCATCGAGTTCTTCACGCAGACCGACAATCTGGCCGCTCTCAACGAGGCCGACGCGCTCATCCCCGCGACGACCTCGGCGCAGGAGGCCCTCGCGGCCAAGCTCGGCACCGAGAACGGCTGGGACGTGATCCTCTCCTCGGGGCAGCACCTCGTCTCCGCGCCGTACCTCTTCGTCGACGCGTACGCGCAGTGGAAGGACACCGTCGCGACGCCGGCCTACCAGCGCTTCCTGGCGCAGGAGATCGACGCCGACGGCGTGGCCACCGAGCTGACGACCGGCTGGGAAGAGATCACCAAGTAGTGCAGCCGTGGGGGGGGGGGGGGGGGGGCCCCCCGCCGCCCGCCCGCACGGACGACGACCACGGGCGGCCTCGAGCCGCCCGGACGCAGAACGACGAACGACAGGGAGTGACCTCGTGAGCTGGCTGGACGAGAAGGCAGTGGCGGTGATCACCGGCGCAGCCGTCGGCGACGCGCTGGGTGGGGCGACCGAGGGGTGGACCCCGGAGCAGATCGAGGAGCGTCACGGCGGACGGGTCACCGGCATCGTCGGGCCGTTCTACCCGAACTGGCAGGACGCCCGCCCCATCGCGCCGTACCACAAGGGCGACGGCCACATCACGGACGACACCCTCATGACCCAGGCGCTCGTCGAGGTCTACGCCAAGCGCCGGGCGCACCTCGACGCGTACGCCGTGGCCGAGGACCTGGTCCCGCTCATGATCGGCGAGCCCCGCTGGATCCCCGAGCTCGAGTCGACGGCCCTGCTGCTGCAGCGCGTGTTCCTCGCGGAGAAGTGGATCGTCGCGCGGCTCCACTACGGGCACGTCGACCCGCGCGAGGCCGGGGTCGGCAACATCGTCAACTGCGGCGCGGCCATGTACGTGGCCCCCGTGGGGCTGGCCAACGCGGGTGACCCGCGCGGCGCGTACGCCGAGGCGATCGACCTCACGGGCGCCCACCAGGCGAGCTACGGTCGCGAGGCTGCGGGCGTCTTCGCCGCCATGGTCGCCGCGGCGGTCGCCCCCGGTGCGACCGTCGAGGACGTCGTGGCGGCCGCGCTCGACGTCGCGCACGACGGGACGCTCGCCGCGCTGCGTGCGGTCGTCGACGCTTTCGAGGGCTGGACCTCGGTCCCCACGACCGACGAGGAGGAGCGCGCGCTCGCCCGCAAGGTCCGCGAGGTCGTGGCCCCCTTCGACTCGGTGGGCCCCGAGTACCGGCAGATGTCGATGGACGCGCGCCGTCCCTCGCGCACCAAGGCCATCGAGGAGCTGCCCGCGGCGCTCGGGTTCGTGCTGGGCCACCGCGGCGACTTCCGCGGCGCGGTGCTCGGCGCGGTCAACTACGGGCGCGACGCCGACTCGATCGCCGTCATGGCGGGTGCGATCACGGCCGGGCTCGGCGGGACCGAGGTCGTGCCGACCGAGTGGCTCGACGAGATCGAGCGCGCGAGCCGCACCGACGTCCGTGCGACCGGGCGCCTCATGGGGCAGGTCGCGGGCGACATCCTGCGCGCCGACCGCGAGGCCGCGAAGGCCCGCCTCCTGGCTCTCGACGAGATCGAGGCCGCGACGGTGGGAGCCCCGGCGTGAGACTCACCTGGGCACAGCCCGAGGACCTGCTCGCGCACGAGCTCGTCCAGTCGACGATCGAGGGCAAGGACGTCTCGGGCGTCGTCGCACGGTGGACCGCGGCGGGCGGCGACACCGTCCCGGCCGTGAGCGGCGCGGGCCCCGTGCCCGCGCCCCCGGCGCTGCGCGACCTGGCGCGCGAGCTCCTCGACGAGCTCGACGCCCTGCCCGCGGCGCCGGCCCCGGCCGAGCCGGACGGGTGGGCGCAGATCGCCGCACTCCTCCCGGCAGCCCCGGTTCTCCCCACGGTGCCCGACGGCGAGCTCGCGCGCCGCGTGCACGGCGCCTGGACCGGACGCTCGGCAGGGTGCCTCCTGGGCAAGCCTGTCGAGAAGATCCCGCGCCAGGGCATCGAGGAGATCCTGCGGGCCACAGGTCGCTGGCCCCTCGCGACGTGGTTCACGGCGGTCGGGCTGCCCGACGACGTCGCGGCGCGCTGGCCCTGGAACCGGCGCAGCGCCCCGACCTCGCTCGAGGAGAACATCGACGGGATGCCCGAGGACGACGACCTCAACTACCCGATCCTCGCGCTCGCCCTGCTCGAGAAGCACGGCACGGGCTTCACGACCGACGACGTCGCCCAGCTCTGGCTCGACAACCTGCCCGCGGGGCGCGTCTTCACCGCGGAGCGCGCGGCGTACCGCAACATCCTCGACGCGCGTCCCGTGCCCGAGACCGCGACGCACCAGAACCCGTTCCGGGAGTGGATCGGTGCGCTCATCCGCACCGACGTGCTCGGGTGGGTCGCCCCCGGCGACGTCCGGAGCGCGGCGTACCTCGCATGGGTCGACGCGCGCCTGAGCCACACGCGCAACGGCGTCTACGGCGCCATGTGGGCGGCGGCGCTCGCCTCGGCGTCGATGGTCTGCGCGAGCGTCGAGGACGTGCTCGACGCGGCCCAGACCGTGCTCCCTCCCGGCAGCCGGATCGCGCAGGCCGTGCGCCTGGGCCGCGAGGCCGCGCTGGACGGGGACGTGAGCGTCGGCCTCGACCGGATCCACGCCGCCTACGGGGACCTGCACTGGGTCCACGTGCTCAACAACGCGGCCGTCATCGCGTACGCCCTGACCAAGGGTGCAGGGGACTTCGGGACGAGCGTCTCGATCGCGGTCACCGCGGGCTGGGACACCGACTCGGCCGCCGCGACCGTGGGCGGCGTCGTCGGGGCCCTGCTCGGGACCGACGGGATCGGGCAGGCATGGACCGGACCGGTCGACGGCCGCATCGCGACCTCGCTCCCCGGCGGGGAGCAGCGCATCGACGACCTCGTCGCCCGGACGCTCGCGCTGCGGCTCACGGAAGCCGTGGTCCCGGTGGCCGACCCTGCTGACCCTGCCGACGCTGCCGGCACTGCGAGGGTCGGCGCATGAGCCCCGACCCGAGCACGCACCGCCGGGGGCGCGTCGTCGTCGTCGGTTCGGCCAACGTCGACCTCGTGGTCGACGTCCCCCGACACCCCGGCGGCGGCGAGACGATCCTCGGCGGCGACCTACGCCGCAGCCCCGGCGGCAAGGGGGCCAACCAGGCCGTCGCCGCGGCCAGGGCGGGCGGCGCCGACACGACGTTCGTCGGGGCCCTCGGCCGCGACGAGTCGGGCGAGCTGCTGCTCGCCTCGCTCGACGGCGCAGGGGTGCGTACCGACCTCGTCGGACGCACCGCGGCGCCCACGGGCACCGCGCTCATCACGGTCTCGCCCGACGGCGAGAACGCGATCGTCGTCGCCCCGGGTGCGAACGCGCACGTGCGCATCGGCCCGGAGCAGGCCGAGCGGATCGGGGCCGCGGACGTCGTCCTGACGCAGCTCGAGATCCCGCTCGACGTCGTCCTCGCCGCGGGTGCCGCCCGCCGGCCGGGGGCTGTGCTCGCGCTCAACGCGGCACCGTCCCGCGACCTGCCCCACGCGATGTGGGCCGCGCTCGACCTGCTGATCGTCAACGAGCACGAGGCACGCGACCTCGCGGGGGAGGCCGCCGACGCCGCCGGGGCCGGTGCCCCGGTCGATCCCACCAGCCCCGCCGACCCGGCCGCCCCCACCGACCCCGTCGACGCCGCCGAGCACCTGGCCGCGACCCTGCTCGCCAGGGTGCCCGCCGTCGTCGTGACGCTCGGCGGTGCAGGGTGCCTCGTCGCCCAGCGCGGCTCGGCCCCCGTCCGCCTCGCGGCCCCGCGCGTCGACGCCGTCGACACGACCGGCGCGGGCGACACGTTCTGCGGCGTGCTCGCCGCCGCCCTCGCGGGCGGGTCCACCCTCTTGGACGCCGCCCGGACCGCCTCGTTCGCGGGCGCTCTGGCCGTGACCCGGCCCGGGGCCCAGGACGCCGTGCCCACGGCCGACGAGGTCGCCACCTTCGCCCACCCGGAGCAGCAGCCATGAGCTACACGTTCGACCCGCTCGTCCCCCGCCCCATCGACCTCCCGACGGTCGTCCCGCTCGACGCCGCCACCGATACCACCGACGGCACCACCGACACCGCGCAGGACCTCGCCGCACTCGACCAGGCGAAGATCTTCGCCGCGCCCGACGACCCCGCGCAGTGGGCCGCGTGGCGCGAGCGGCTCGAGGCGTGGCGTACCGACGCGCGCGAGCGCCACGGCTTCACGGGCGCCGTGTACGAGCGACCGCAGGCCGCGTGGGCCGCGAGCTGCTTCACGATCGCGCAGGTCTGGCTGTGGGACGAGCTGCTCTACTCGTTCGAGGAGAACCGCTTCACACCCGAGCGCTTCCTGGCCGACGCGCGCGAGCGCTTCGCGGACCTCGACGCCGTGGTGCTGTGGCACGCGTACCCCGTCATCGGGATCGACGACCGCAACCAGTGGGACTTCTACCGTGACGTCCCGGGCCTCACGGGGCCGGGTGGCCTGGTCGCGACCCTGCACGCCGCGGGCCTGCACGTGTTCGTCGACTACAACCCGTGGGACACGGGCACGCGCCGCGGGGAGGGCGACCTGTCCGAGCTCGCCGTCGTCGTCGCGGACCTTCCCGCCGACGGCGTCTTCCTCGACACGCTCAAGAAGGCCGAGCCCGAGCTCGTCGAGCGGCTCGAGGCCGCCCGGCCGGGCATCGTCCTGGAGGGCGAGTCCAAGCTCGCGGTCGAGCGCATCGAGGACCACTCGTCGTCGTGGGCGCAGTTCTTCGCCGACTCGTCCGTGCCGGGCGTGCTGCGCGCGCACTGGTACGAGCGCCGCCACATGCAGCACCACGTGCGCCGCTGGAACCGCGACCACACTGACGAGCTCCAGTCCGCCTGGATCAACGGTGTGGGCGTCATGGTGTGGGAGGTCGTGTTCGGGGTGTGGGTCGGGTGGAGCGAGCGCGACGCCGCGACCCTGCGCCGCATGGTCACGGTCCAGCGCGCCGCCAAGGACCTGCTGCTCGACGGCGGATGGACCCCGCTCACGGACCTCGCCCCCGAGGCGCGCGAGGCGGGCGTGCACGCGTCGCTGTTCTCGCACGAGGGCGTCTCGCTGTGGACGCTCGTCAACCGCGGCGAGGACGACTGGACGGGCCCGGTCCTCACGGACGCCCCCGCCGGCCGCCTGATCGACCTGACCGGCCTGGCGGCCCCTGCCGCCCCCACCGACCCGACCGGTTCGCCGGTCGACACGACCGGTGGCACCGTCGACGGAGCCGGTGCCATCGCTCCATCCGTCACGGTCCCGGGGCGCGGCATCGCCGCGCTCGTGCACGTCGCGCCCGCCGCCGCCGAGCCCGACTGGCTCCCCGGCCTGGTGGAGGACATGCGCCGCCACGCACCGAGCGCGGACGCACGGTTCCCGCACCGCCTCGCGCGCCGGATCGTGCCGCAGGCCCCGGCGGCCCGGCCCGCAGACGCCGCACCGACCCACCCCGGGACCGGAGCGGGCCAGGACGCCGAGGCGAGCGCCGTCGTCGTGCCCGCGGGGCCCTACGTCCTGACCGTGCGCTACCGCGCCCGCGAGACCGGGATGTACCAGGGCGCGCCCTACGTCGAGGAGTGGAAGCCCCTCGCACCGCGGCTGCACGACCCGCGCACGCTCCAGCGCGACGGCGAGCTCGCCGCTCCCGTCGCGGTCGCGGCCACCGAGGTCACCAACGCGCAGTTCGCACAGTTCCTCGACGCGACCGGCTACCGGCCGGCCATCCGACACCGGTTCCTCGCGCACTGGGTCGCCGGCCGACCGCCCGCGGGGCGCGAGGACGAGCCCGTGACGTTCGTCGACCTCGACGACGCACGCGCCTACAGCGCGTGGCGAGGGGGCCGGCTCCCGAGCGAGGACGAGTGGCAGCTCGCGGGCGAGACCGGCGGACTGCTGCGCGGTGCCCCCGTCGTGTGGAACTGGACGGAGAGCGAGCACAGCGACGGCCGCACGCGGTACGTCATGCTCAAGGGCGGCGCGGACCACGAGTCGGTCGGCTCCGAGTGGTACTTCGACGGCGGCGTCCAGCGCCCCGAGTTCAGCGCCAAGCTGCTCCTGCCGGGCCTGGGCCTGGCGCGCAGCTCGAGCATCGGCTTCCGGTGCGCGTGGACCGTGAACGAGGTGACGGCATGACGGTCTCGCGCGACCCCCAGGACGGCGCGCTCGCGGGCCTCAAGGTCGTCGACGCCTCGACCCTCTTCGCGGGGCCCATGGCCGCGATGCACCTCGGCGACATGGGCGCCGACGTGATCAAGGTCGAGCACCCCACCAAGCCCGACCCCTCGCGCGGGCACGGCGCCGCGAAGGACGGCGTCAACCTCTGGTGGAAGACGCTCGGCCGCAACAAGCGGACCGTGACCGTCAACCTGTCGAGCGACGGGGGCCGGGAGGTATTCCTGGCGCTCGCGGCCGAGGCCGACGTCGTGATCGAGAACTTCCGGCCCGGGACGCTCGAACGCTGGGGCCTGGGCTACGAGGAGCTCTCGGCGCACAACCCGCGCCTCGTGCTTGCGCGCATCAGCGGGTTCGGGCAGGTGGGGCCGTACCGGTCGCGTCCCGGCTTCGGGACGCTCGCCGAGGCCATGAGCGGGTTCGCGGCCATGACGGGCGAGGCGGACGGCCCGCCGACCCTGCCGCCGTTCGGCCTCGCGGACGGCGTCGCGTCGCTCGCGACCGCGTTCGCGGTCATGGTCGCGCTCCAGAGCCGCGAGCGCTCGGGGCGCGGCCAGGTCGTCGACACCGCGATCATCGAGCCCATCCTGGCCATGCTCGGGCCGCAGATCACGCGCTGGGACCAGCTGCGGACCGTGCAGCCGCGCACGGGCAACCGCTCGGCGAACAACGCGCCGCGCAACACGTACCGCACGAGCGACGGCCAGTGGGTCGCGGTCTCGACCTCGGCGCAGTCGATCGCGGAGCGCGTCATGCGCCTCGTGGGGCACCCCGAGGTCATCGACGAGCCGTGGTTCGCGGTGGGCGCCGAGCGCGCCCAGCACGCCGACGAGCTCGACGCGGCCGTGGGCGGGTGGATCGCGCAGCGCACGCGCGACGAGGTCGTGGCGGCCTTCGAGGAGGCGCAGGCCGCGGTCGCGCCCATCTACGACGCGCAGGACATCGTGGGGGACCCGCAGTTCCAGGCGCTCGGCACGCTCCACGAGATCGAGGACCCCGAGCTCGGGCCCATGCTCATGCAGGGACCGCTGTTCCGGCTCTCGGACCACGACGGCGTCATCGGGTTCACGGGCCGCGCGCACGGCGCCGACACCGACGAGGTGCTGGGCGAGCTGGGCTTCGACGCCGAGCGCGTCGCCGCGCTGCGGGAGGCGGGGGCCGTATGAGCACCCCGCCGCTCACGCTGCTCTACGCCCCGGGAGACCGGCCCGAGCGCGTCGCCAAGGCGTTCGCGACGTCCGCCGACGTCGCGATCGTCGACCTCGAGGACGCGGTCGCCCCGGCGGCCAAGGAGTCCGCGCGCGCCTCGGCCATGGCGCTGCTGGCCGAGGTCTCGCGCCGCGTCCAGGTGCGCGTCAACCAGCGCGGCACGCCCTGGCACGCCGACGACGTCGCGGCGGTCGCGATGCTGCCCCGCGCCGTGGGGGCTCGCGTGCCCAAGGTCGAGTCGGCCGACGAGGTCCGCGACCTCGCCGCCGCGCTGCCCGGGCGCGACCTGCACCTGCTGATCGAGTCGGCGCTCGGGGTCGAGCGCGCGTTCGAGATCGCGTCCGCCTCGCCCCAGGTGGCGTCGGTCGGCCTCGGCGAGGCCGACCTGCGCTCGGACCTGCGCGTGGACGACGACGGCGCGCTGGCCTGGGTGCGCAGCCGCCTCGTGGTCGCAGCGCGGGCCGCGGGCCTCCCGTCGCCGTCCATGTCGGCGTACACGCACGTCAAGGACCTCGACGGGCTCGTGGCCTCGTGCCGTGCGGGCCGTGCGCTCGGCTTCCTGGGGCGCACCGCGATCCACCCCGTCCAGCTCGACCCCATCCGCGAGGCGTTCCTCCCGAGCACCGACGAGGTGTCGCGGGCGCGCGAGGTGCTCGACCGCGTCGGCACCGCGGCCGCGCGCGGGGTCGGGGCGATCGCGCTCCCCGACGGCACGTTCCTCGACGTCGCGATGGTCGAGCGCGCACGCTCGGTCCTCGCGGTCGCGGGGGAGGCGACGGCCTGAGCGCTGTTCTCCCGGGGGCCGCCCGCGCACCGGCGCGCGAGCGGGCCCCGTCTGCTCCACCTGCACCGAGGTACCCGCACGAACCGATCCACCTGCACGCACCGACGAACCGCCTGATCACGCTTCTCGAAGGAGAGAACGATGACCACAGTGCCCCTCCCGACGACACCACCGCGCGTCCCTCGCTCGCGACGACGGATCGCCGCCCTCCTGGCCGGGGTGGTGGGAGCGGGCGGCGTCGTCGTCGGGCTCCCGCTCGCCGTGGCCGGGCCCGTCGCGGCCGCTGAGCAGGGCACGCTCGTGCCCGGCAGCGCGCCCTCCGAGGCGCTCGGCGCGGGCGGCGCCGTCGACTACACGGTGTACCTCCCGCCGGGCTACGACGAGGACGCCGAGCAGCGGTACCCGACCGTCTACCTGCTGCACGGGCGCGGCGACACGCAGGCCGCGTGGCAGCGCGTCGCGACCGACCTCGACGAGCTCATCGGCACCGAGGCGATCCAGCCCCTGGTCGTGGTCATGCCCGACGCGCCCTGGAACGACCGGGGGAGCTGGTACACGGACTCGGCCTACGAGGGTTCCGCGGACTCCGCTGACGGCGCGGGTCTCCAGGTCGAGACCGCGCTCACGCGCGACCTGGTCGGGCACGTCGACGCGACCTACCGGACCGTCGCCGACCGTGAGGCACGCGCTGTCGGCGGCTACTCCATGGGCGGGGCGGGCGCGCTGCGCCTGACCCTCGCGCACCAGGACGAGTTCTCGGCGGGCATCGTGCTGAGCCCCGCGGTGTACGTCCCCCAGCCCCCCGCGGACTCCTCCGTCCGTGACCACGGGGGCTACGGCGTCGGGCACGAGCTGTTCTCGCCCGAGCGGTACACCGAGCTCTCGTACCCGGCGGCGCTCGCTGCGCTCGACCCGGCCCTGCCCGTGCACCTGTTCGTCGCGGTCGGCGACGACGAGTGGGCCAACCCCGACCCCGCCGAGGCCAGCCACGACATCGACTTCGAGTCCGCCCGGCTCTACAACACCGCGCGCCGCGTGCCGGGGGTGACGGCCGAGCTGCGGGTCATGAACGGCGGCCACGACTGGGACGTCTGGCAGCCCGCGTTCCGCGAGGCGATCGTCGACGTGTCCTCGCGCCTGCGCACCGAGCCCACCGTGCCGTGGGACGCTGAGCTGCTCGGCTCCGCGGGCGACGACCGCGCGGGCGGCATCCTCACCACGCCCGACGGCGGCACGACCGTCGCCCTGAACCTCGCCGGGGCGTGGGCCGGGTCGCAGCCCGCGGGCGGCCTCGACGTCGTGCTCGCCCGCCGCGACGCGGACGGTGCGCCCCAGTGGCAGCACCCGATCGCGACGGCCGCCGACGAGCGCGCGTACGGCGTGGTCGCCGGACGGGCCGGGACGACGCTCGTCGCCGGGTACACCAAGGGGGACCTCGACGGGAAGCACCCGGGCTCGACGCGCGACGACGGGTTCGTCGCGGCCGTGACCGCCGCGGGCGAGCGCGCCTGGACGCTCCAGACGGGCGACCCCGCCGCGGCCGACCGCTTCTACGCCGTCTCGTCCGACGGGGCGGGCGGCGCCTACGTCGCCGGGTACACGAGCGGGACCGTCCCCGGCGGGACGAGCGCGGGGGACAAGGACGCGATCGTCGGGCGCGTCTCGGCCGGGGGCGAGCTCCTGTGGCTGCGCCAGGTCGGCGGGGCGGGCGAGGACAAGGCCCTCGCCGTGGCCCCCGGCCCGGACGGTTCCGTGTACGTCGGCGGGGTCGCGGGGCAGGGCATGCCCGGCGCACAGGCGGCCGGCGCCAACGACGGCTGGGTCGCGCGGTACGACGGCGCGGGCGAGCTCGTGTGGCTGCGCGGTGTCGCGACGTCGGCCAACGACCAGGTGAGCGGGCTCGTGGCGCGGGCCGACGGCTCGGTCGTCGCCGTGGGGCACACGCGTGGCGCGCTCGGCGGGGAGTCCGCAGGGGACAACGACGTGTTCGCGCGGGCGTTCGACGCGCGCGGCGAGGTCCTGTGGACGACGCAGACCGGCACGGCGACCGACGACCGCGGCGTGACCGGCGTCGCCGGGGCCGACGGCACCGTGCTCGTCGTGGGCACGACGTACGGGGCGCTCGGCACGCCGGTCGGCGGCGTGGACGTGTTCACGCTGGCGCTCGCGGCCGACGGCACGCCCGGGGCCGTGACCCAGCTCGGGACGCGTGAGCGCGACGGGGCCGACGAGTGGGACGACGCGAACCTGTTCGCCGCGGCGGCCCCCGGCGTGGACGGCGCGTGGTTGAGCGGTCTGACGTTCGGGGCTCCGGCCGGCCTGGTGAACGCCGGGGCAGGGGACGTGTTCGTGACCCGGGTCGAGTTCGCGACCGGGCCGTCGGTGCCCTCGACCGAGGTCGGCGTCGAGGCGACGGCGCGCTGCGTCGGGGGCAGGGCGCAGGTCTCGGTGCGAGCCCTCAACGGCGGCGACCACCCCGTGGACGTCGCGGTGTCGACGCCGTTCGGGAGCAAGAAGTTCACGGCCGTCGGGGCCGGGAAGAGCGCGCAGCAGACGTTCTCCGCCCGTGTGCCGGCGATCGAGGCGGGGGCGGCGACGGTCACCGTGCTCGAGCCGTCGGGGCCGGTCGAGGTCCTCGCGCCGTACGCGGCGGTGGACTGCGGGGCCTGACGGGGCCAGCCGCGGGAACCTGAGCGCCGAGCGTGCAGTTCGGGTCGTCGTCGAGCGTCGGTGACGGCCCGAACTGCACGCTCGACGACGGCGTGACACCCGACGGCGGAGCGCACCTCGGAAGGTGCGCTCCGCCGTCGGGCAGGGCAGGGACGACTCAGCAGGTGAGGTTCGACCCCGTCGTCGTGCCCAGGATCTGCGCGAAGCGCTGGAACGCCGCGATGCGGCTCTGCACCTGCGCAGGGTTGCCGCCGTTGCACTCGAGCGTGCCGTTGATCGACCGGATCGACTCACCGAAGCCCGAGCCGCCCACGATCGCCTGGTGACCGGACATCGTGCCCGCACCCGACTGCGTGTTCCAGAACCACAGGCCCGTCTTCCAGGCCACGGCCGGGTCGGTCTCGACCAGGTACGGGTTGTTCAGCAGGTCGATGCCCAGGGCGTCGCCCGCGGCCTTGTAGTTGTAGTTCCACGAGAGCTGGATCGGGCCCTTGCCGTAGTACGCGGACTGACCCGCGGGGCAGCCGTACGACTGGCTCGCGTCGCAGTAGTGCGGGTAGTTCGCGGTGTTGATCTCCTTGACGTAGACCAGCGCGCCCGTCTCGTGGTTGACGTTCGCGAGGAACGCCGCCGCCTCACGCTTGGCGACCTCGGTGCCGCCCGACGTGGCGAACTGCGGGTACGCGCTGAGCGCCGCGACCAGGCCCTGGTAGGTGTAGAACGGGTTCCGGTTGGGGAACATCTGGTTGAACTGGGCCTCACTCACCACGAAGCCTCCCGTGCCGCCACCGGTGCTGCCACCCGTGGTGCCGCCCGTCGTGCCGCCGGTGGTGCCGCCGGTCGAGCCGCAGGCGCCCTGGGTGCGCCAGACGCCCCACTGGCCCGTGGTGCCCGGGGCCTCGCCCTGGGTCCACCACCCGGCCTTCCAGTTCTGGCCGTCCTTCGAGACGACGGCGCCGCCCGTGTACACCGCGGACGAGGACCACGCCGGAGCGCACACCTCGGCAGCGGCCGCACGGGGCGCGGGTCCGGCGATCGACCACGCGAGGGCCGTCGTCAGGAGAAGAGCAAGGAGGGCCAGCACCGTCGCTGGTCGTCGGATCGTTCGTGCCGTGAGCATGCACGTGCCTCTCGTCGATAACAGGGGACGTCTGCGAGCCTGTCGGGAGGTCCGGGCGATGGTCAACGCACGTAGGGGGTACTACGTAGGGCGCTCGTTGCTCGTGCGGCGTCGCCGAGCGGAGTCCTTCCGCGCAGGGAACACCTCCTGATAGGTTGTGCTATCAGGAGGTGGGGCGGTTGTCAGAGGATCACTCGTCGCCGGTCGAGAGGGCCTTTGCTGCCCACCTCGGACGGGTGGCGCGTCGGGCCGACGCGGCGCGGGACGAGGCGCGTTCGTCGCTCGTCCGGGCGGTCCGACAGGCGACGGACCTGGGATGGAGCCAGCGACGGATCGGTGCGTCGATCGGTCGGAGCCAGCCCGAGGTCCATCGGTTGCAGCGTGTCGCAACGAAGACCGCGGACGAGGTCGTCGAGGAGCAGACCCTCCTCGACCGTGTCATGGAGGAACGTGCAGCGGTCGTCCGGGTTGCGGCGAAGCACGGAGCCGCAAACGTCAGACTCTTCGGCTCGGTGGCCCGAGGCGAGGACACGGCCGAGTCGGACGTCGATCTCCTGGTGGACCTGGAGGCCAGTGTCGGACTGTTCGCGCTGGGTGCGCTCGAGGTCGAGCTCGGGGAGCTCCTCGGGCGTCGGGTGGACGTCGTACCGGCCCGCGCGCTCCGGCCGGAGGTCGCGGCGACGATCGAGTCGATCCCGCTGTGAAGCGCGGAGACCGGGAACGGGCCGAGGAAGCGCTGCACCACCTGGGCATCCTGCGGCGGCACGTCGCGGGGCGCTCCTGTGGACAAGTCTCCGGCGGACCGGGGCGGTCGGTATGGTCGCCCCGGCTCCGCGCTGGAGCCTCGGACGCAGTGCGGGGGGTGCCATGCGAGGGGGGCGTCCTGAGCGCGGTGCTGGCGGCCGCGCTCGTGGCGGGCTGCGGCGGGAACGGCTCGGCGGCACCCGCGGCGGTCACGCTCGCTGACGCGCCCGAGCACTACGGCGCCGTCCTCGCCGACGTCCGTGAGGTGGTCGACGACGAAGCCGGACCCCGTGAGTGGACGTCCGTCGAGCGGGCGCCGATCGTGTGGGAGGTCGCCGAGGGCCGGTGCCCGTTCTGGACCCCGGGGTGGCGCGCCGAGGAGCCGATCAGCATCGACGGCTCCTGGGCACAGGTCGTCGACACCCTCGACGCCGTCCTGACCGAGCACGGGTTCCACGCCCTCCACGAGAACGAGTCACCCACCGGCGGCTGGGCGTTCCTCTCGGCCGAGGACGCCAACGGCGCCGTCCTCACGCTCCGCTCGACCGGGCACACCGAGGTAGGGGTGTCCGGGGGATCGGTGCTGCGCGGTGAGGCGGCGGGGTGCCCGGGGTGGGAGGAAGGCTAGGCGTCGGTCTTCACCACGGTGCTCGCCCCCGGGCCGGGTGCTCGGGTCAGGGGATGCTCCTGCCGCGTCGGGCAGTCGCGTGGGCAAGCTCGCCGAGGCCCTCGGCATCGAGCCCCGGCCAGCCGTGGACCAGGTCGAGCCACTCGGCGGGGAGGTCGCTCGTCCCGTAGCGCGCGCCGAGGAGCGCCCCCGCGATGGCGGCCACCGTGTCGGTGTCGCCCCCGATCCTGACTGCTGCCTGCAGCGCGCGCAGGGTGTGCGGCGCGCGCTCGGCCACGGCGCCCGACGACGCAGCCGAGCCGTCGCGCTCCAGTTGGGCTCCGCCGTCGGGCACCTTGGTGGAGGCGATCGCGTGCCACGCGGCCTGGAACGCCGTGACCGTGAAACCGTTGGCCCCGAGGTCGGCGGTGGGACGATCCTGCTCGGCGTCCGCGATCCATGCCGCCCAGAGAGTCCGTCGACCGGGCGGCAGGAGGTCGAGTCCCGTGCGGACGTCGAGCATCCCCTGAGTGATCGCGACCCGGACCGCCTCCGACCACAGCACGCAGGACTCGCCCGCGAGCGGGTCGGTGTGCGTGAGCTCGGCGACGGCGCGGGCTGCGCGGGCCGTCTCGGTGCGGTCGTCCAGGGCGACCACCCCGACGATCCCGGTGCGCATGAGCGCACCGTTGCCCGCTGTCCGGCCCGTCGAGACGTGGAGGGCCTGGCTCGCCGCGCGCAACCTCGCGGCCGGTCGCCCGGGGAGGTGCGCGGCGTTCCTCAGGACGGCGGCGGTCTGCGTGCCGACGTCGGACGCGCCCCCGGTGAGCCACGCCTCGAAGGCCGCGGCGACGTCGTCGAGCGGGCCCTCGGTCGTCAGTCCCCGACCCTGTGCCGCGACGCGAGCGACGCACACCGCCATCTGCGTGTCGTCGCTCCACTCGCCGGGTGCGTAGGGGCCGAGCCCACCGCCGCGCATGACCGCGGCCTCGTCGGCGCGGGGCGGCGTCGCGAACTCGTACGGGACGCCCAGGGCGTCGCCGCACGCCTGCACGACGAGGACGCCTGCGGCACGGTCGAGGAGGTCGGGGGCGAGGTGAGTGGTCACGGGGAGAGCGTAGGGGGCGCAGGACCTCGGGGAGCAGCGGGGGCTGAGTGACGAGCGCAGTGCCCGCCGAGTGTGCAGTTGGGGCTGTCTCCGGGGCGTTCGGACCACCCGAACTGCACGCTCGGCGTTCGCGCACTCCTCCGGAGGCCCGTGTCGGCGGCGGCTGGGAAGGTGGGATGCGGGAGGCCCCGCACCGTGCGGGACCGGGAAGGTCGTCATGAGCTCACCGACGCAGCCCCGCACGTACCCGCACGGGGTGCCGTGCTGGGTGGACACCGAGCAGCCCGACGTCGACGCCGCCACCGCGTTCTACGGCGCCCTGTTCGGGTGGACGTTCACCGACAAGATGCCGCCCGGCGCACCCGGGCGCTACGTCGTCGCCTCGCTCGACGAGCGGGACGTCGCGGCGATCGCCTCCCCGCCCGACGGGAGCGACGCGACGCCCGAGTGGATCACCTACGTCGCGGTCGACGACATCGGCGTGACGGCCGGGGCGGTCGCGGCCGACGGCGGCGTGCTGCTCTCCGGCCCCGAGATCGTCGGCCCACCCGGACGCATGGCCTCGGTCCAGGACCCGCAGGGCGCACGGTTCCGCCTGTGGCAGGCCGGCACGCGCCTCGGCGCCCAACGCGTCAACGAGCCGGGGACCTGGAACTTCAGCAACCTCCTCACCCCCGACCCCGACCGCGCCCTCGACTTCTACGGTCCGCTGCTCGGGTGGGAGCTCGACCCCGAGCTCGGCGCCGGGATGTTCCGCGTCCCGGGCTATGGCGACCACCTCGCACGGACCGTCGATCCCGGCATCCACGAGCGGCAGGAGTTCGCACCGCCGAGGTTCGCCGACGTCGCCGCGGGAGTCGCACGCGTGTCCGGCCCAGCGCGCTGGGACGTGGCGTTCTCCGTCGCCGACCGGGACGAGAGCGCGACCGCGGCCGAGCGGGCCGGTGGGGTCGTGCTGGCGACGTCGGAGAACGAATGGGTGCGCGAGGCCGTGGTGCGCGACCCGCAGGGAGCAGAGCTGACGCTGTCGCAGTTCGCGCCGCAGGAGTGGGGATAGGAAGACCCGTCCCAGAACCGGTTGGCGCGCCCATCTATCCGTCGGCCCGACAGAGGTGCTCACTGATCACTAGGCATCATGGGACCGGCTAGGCTCTCAGCACGTCATCGATCGAGTCGGGGTGCAATGGGACGGTCGGTCTGGAGTTGTTACTCCAAGGTGTTTGCGTCGAGCGAGGATGCCCTGTATGGCGATCGCTTTGGAGAGCGTTATGAGTACAATTCGAACGTAGTCAATAGTTCCCAGGTCTCCGAAGGGGATGTTCTCGTCATTCGGGACGCTCAGTTGATCTACGGATTCGGCATCGCGGAGCGAATTGATGCGACGTTGGGACACAAGCTCATGCAAAGATGTCCAGAGTGCGGTCTCGCCTCTATAGGTCCGCGGAAGACAAGGCTGCCCAAGTATCGCTGCTTGAAGTGTAAAGCGGTCTTCGATTCCCCGCGCAGCGAGCCGCTAGTTGTCACGGAATATGTTTCCCACTATGGTCGCTGGTGGGTTCCCCTGCCGTCCCCGGCTCCTATCTTTCATTTGCGGGACGTCTATGCGTCCGGGGACCGGCAGAATGCTATTCGGCGACTGGATACGGAGCGTGCGGAGCGGTTGATCAACCGTCTTGCTGGCGTCGATGGGGAGTTCTTTGTCCAGGCTTCGCGTGCGATCGGTTCCTTGGAAGGGGGGTTCCTGGAGTCTGCTGCAAAAGTCCGTCGAGGGCAGTCCAAGTTCCGACAGGCCCTTATTGGGCGCTTTGGGGCGGTCTGTGCGGTGACTGGCCCGCAGCCGGAGCAGATTCTTGATGCGGCCCATCTCTATCCTTTTTCGGAGGATCCTCGGCATGACCTTCAGAGCGGCCTGCTCTTCCGGGCCGACGTTCATCGCCTTTTCGACCGACTCGTCCTTACTATCGATCCAATGACGTGGCAAGCCCGAGTGGATCCGGGCCTGCTCGAGCGCTTTGCTCTCCTTCGCGATCTATCGGGGAGGAGTCTGGTCGTTGAGGAATCGCGCCGGCCGCGAGTGGACCTGCTACACAGCCATTTCAAACTCGCGACTCAGGCCTGGCGCGATCGTCGACGAAGGTAGATGGCGCCAGGGCCCCAGAATGGCGGTAGGGCTGCGGGGCCCGCCTGCGCGCCGACGACGCCGCGTACGTCGCGCTCGCGGAACGTCTCGACGCGGTGCTCGTGACGGCCGACGCCAGACTGCCCCGTGCCCCGAGCGTGGCTGCGAGATCGAGGCCGTCTGACCCCTGTGGACAACCGCGACCGCACCCGGTAGCACCACCACGATGGTCCCAGGGCGCGCGTCGCGCGCCGGTCCTGTCCCGTGGCGCACGCGCCGAGCGGCCTGGGCGTCAACGACAGGGGGAGTCGGAATGGGTACGACCGTCACACGGCTGTGGGCTACCGCGGGCCTGGTGCTCACGGGGCTCGTCGTCGCGGGTCTCGTCTCGGTCCTGGTGATCTGGATCGCGGGGATCGTGCGCGGCGACGAGGGCCTGGCGTACAACGGGGGTGTCGGCGTTGTGCTGCTCGCCCTCTACCTTCCGTGGTTCGCCACCCACTACTGGTTCCGACCGACCCTCGTCGGCCTGCTGCTGCCGTTCGTGGCGGTCTTCCTCTCTCCCTTGCCGCTCGCCGCGTTCCTCGTCGGCCCGCATCTCGCGGTCCAGGTCGGCGGGGAACCGGTGTCGTCGGCCACCAGCACGATGCAGATGGTCGTCGTCGGCACGCTGCTCCTCGCCCCGGTCGCCGGCCCGGCGTGGTTCGTCGCGCGCAGCCGGCGCCGGTGGGCGCGCCTGTTCCTCCGGGCCGACGCGGTGCCGGGTGGCCGCGTGGTGGAGCTCGTCGAGGCCGTCCGGTACGCGCACTGGACGGGCGCGCGGCTGGTCGACGTGCGCAGTGGTGAGTTCGCGCAGGGGTATCTCCCGGGGCGCCACCGGCCGCGGCAGGTGTGCGTGGTCGACGGCGAGTTCCGCGTCGTCGACCGGGTCTCACCGATCGTGCAGGGTCTCAGCTGGGCGCGGACCCCGCCGACGACGCACTACGTCACCGCTTCGTGGGAACCGTCGGCGCCCGACGAAGCAGCGTTGGCATGACCTCCCCCGGAGAGGTCAGCCGACCGTGACCCGCCCCAGCAGCTCCTCGAACACCCGCTCGCTCACGACCGGGATCCCGTACCGCCGAGCCGTGCGCGCCTTGCCGGACAGCGAGTCCGGGTCGGCGGCGATGACGACGCGCGTGCGCTTGGTGACGTTCGGCCAGGGTGCGAGCCCGGCGCCCCGCGCCTCACGCTCCCAGTCCTCGCGCGGTCGCGTCATGGCCCCGGTCAGCACGATCTCGTCGCCCCGCGCCAGTCTGAACCGCGGCCGGTCAGCCACGCTCGCCACGGCCGGAGTCGCCGCGATCGGAGTCACCGCGACCAGCACGGCGGCCTCCCCGTCGACGACCGCGGCGTCCGGGGCGCCGGCACCGTTCGTGGTGGGCGCGACCACCACGGCCGTGTCCGCACCCCCGGCCGGCCCGCCGTCAGCACTGCGGCCAGCCCCCAGCCCGACGGCGCCGCTCGCCTCCGCGCCCGGGTGCGCTCCGGCGTCGGGAGCTCCGCCGAGAACGGCAGGCGTCACGCCCAGGTGCATACCGCCGTCGGGCAGGGTGCTCGCCCCGATCAGCACGCCGCGCCCCGCGCGCGCGACCGCCGCCGCGACGTCGTCGGCGTCCATGCCGAGCTGGCCAGCGACCTCGTGGAGGTCGGCGACCTCGCTGTCGGAGAGCACTCCGTCCGTGAGCGCCACCCGCGCGAGCGCGTCGAGGTACCCGTGGTGCAGCGACTCGACCTGCGCGCGGCTGAGCCCTGCCTCGTCGGCGGCGGCGAGCAGTGCCCCGCGCTCGGTGAAGGACACGTACCGGTCGAGCAGGGCGAGGTCGAGGAGCGCGAGGTAGTCGTCGGCCTGGGGTGGGAAGGGGACGCGGTCGAGGCGGTCGGACAGGCCGGACAGCCAGTGGCCGGTTGGGCGGCTCGCGCCGCGCAGCACGGGGACGAAGTCGGCAGCCGCCGGAAGCCCAGGCCATGAGTGCGTCGCGGACGCCTCGTGCGCGACGGCCCAGAGCGGGTCGGTGTCGTCGAGCCCGAGGTAGTGCTCGAGGAGTCCGGCCGTGGCGCGCGCGTCCCCGAGGGCGGAGTGGGCGCCGTCGTGCACGACCCCGGCGAGCTCGCAGCAGATCGCGAGCCCGCGCGGCGCGGACGGCAGGAACGTCCCGGCGAGGCGCATGGTGCACAGGCACGCGAGCGGGTCGATCCCCACGGGCAGGCCGACGCGGCCGAGCTCGGCGCGCAGGAACCGGGTGTCGAAGCTTGCGTTGTGCGCGACGATCACGCGCCCTTCGAGGAGCCGCGCGAGGTGCGGCGCGACGACGGCGAACGTGGGCGCGAGCCCGACGTCTGCCGCGCTGATGCCGTGCACGTGCTGGGGTCCGAGGTCGCGCTCGGGGTTGACGAGCGTGCACCACTCGTCCTGGACGCGGCCGGCGGCGTCGGTGAGGACGACGGCGACCTCGGCGATGCGGTCGTGCTGGCGGGGCGAGAACCCTGTGGTCTCGAGGTCGATCACGGCGAATCCGGGCACGGGGGACAGCGTGCCAGGTCCGGGCTGCGGGGTGAAGTCCGCGCATAGAAGGCGTCGAGGGAGTTCTCGCCGAGCGAGACGCGCGAATCGTTTTTAACCTGGACGGACATACCAATTCATCGGGGAGCCGTAGTGCGCACTGCCGCCATCACGACCACAGTCCTGCTGTCCGTCGCCGTGCTCACAGGCTGCAAGGGCGGGGAGACGGGGCCCGGGCAGCCCTCGCCGACCCCCTCCTCGACGAGCTCCCCGACGCCCTCGCCGACGACCCCGCCGGTCACCCCGTCGCCGACGCCCACGCCGTCACCGACCCCCACCGACCCCGCGACGCCCCCGGAACTCGGCGAGAACGACGTGTCGATCCGGGTCCAGATCCCCGAGCGCACGGCCCCGCCCTCGGACGACTGACGCGTCGGGCGCCGCGGCCCGCCGCGCCCGAAACGCCCCAGCACTCGCCAAGGCGTCACGCCGCCCGGCTCAGCCCTTCGTCCGCGCCGCCCGTCGGCGACGCCTCGCCTCCTCGGCCTTCGCCTCGGCGCCCTCGAGGTCGCGGTCGACGGCGGCCAGGTCCTCCTCCGCCGCGGCGAGCGCACTCCGCGCCTCGTCGAGCGCCGCGAGCGTGTCGTCGCGTTCGGCGGTGAGCCGGGCGATCTGCTCGTCGAGCGCGCTGAGTCGCGCGTCCAGCGGCCCGACGGCGTCGCTCGCCTCCCGCACGACGTCGGCGGCCTGGTCGCGGCGTCCTTCGAGACGGTCGATCTCCGCGGCCGCCGCGGCGACCTCGCGTTCCGCGTCCGCGAGGGTGGTGTCCGATCCCGGGTGCTCGGGCACGGGTGGAGGAGCCTCCGCGGCCTGGTGCTCGGCGATTTGCGAGCGCGCCCCCGTTCCGCGGCGCCGGGCCTCTCGCTCCGCGCTCAACGACACGACGTCGGCGCTCTCTCCGGACTCGTCGACGATCCCGAACCCGACGTACTGCAGCGCCTGCGTCAGGCGCCCGGCCTGCACGAGCGTCCCGGCGTCACGGTCCATGACGGCGGCGGTGAGCGTCTCGCCCAGGCGCCGCAGCACCTCGCCGGACACGGTCCGCCCGCGGACCTCGCCCGCTGCTGAGACGTCCCCGACCAGCGCGTCGACCTGGCGTCGGCGGTCGCGGTCGAGCTCGGTCAGCCGCATCCGGTCGCGCGCCTCGGTCGCGGCGCGCAGGTCGTCGCCGAGCGCGACGAGGCTACCGACCTCCTCGGGGTGGGCGCGGGCCACCTGGTTGACGACCCATGCGGCGACGGTCGGCTTGGTCAGCGCGTTCAGGCGTGCGGCACCCACGGCGTCCCCGGCGGCGGTCGCCTGCTTGGCCGCGGCGTTCCGTGCGGCGACGAACTCGTCGAGGGGCAGGGCGAACAGCCGGTCGATCACCTGATCGCCGGTCGCGTCGGGCTCCTCGCTCATCGGTCCAGCGTCGCACCGTTCGCGAGCGGGCACCCTCCGGGAACCCGGCGGCCCGCAGAGGGTAGGGTCCGGGGTTGACCGCGCCCGGCCCGGGGCGCCCGGTCGTCGACGTGCAGGGGAGCCCATGGACCAGGAACCGTCGGTGATGACCGCCCGTGGTGAGCCCGACGCCACGACGGAGCCGTCGGTCGCGGACGTCGTGCTGCCGGACGCGGCGCCGGACGCGGCACCCGATGCCGTCCAGGCTCCTGTGCGACCCAGGCTCCGCATCCCGCAGCTCCCTGCGACGCTGCCCGGACGACGACGGCCCGACGCCGCCACCGGCGAGGCCGCCACTACCGACCCCACCGCCGAACCCACCGCCGATCCCGCCCCCGACGACGCGGCCGACGCTCCGCCGTCGGGCCGTGACGAGGCCGAGGGCAGGCCGCGCCTCGACGCCCTGGTCACCGGTTGGGTCGCCCGCGCCCTGGACGCGTACCCGCGACCCGTCCTGCCGCTCACCGACCACTGGGACGCCTCGGTCGCGGGGCTCGTGCGCCAGGTCCCGCTGGTGCCGCGCTTCGCGACCAGGCCGCTCGAGCTGCTCGACCGGTTCGGGGCCGTGCACGTCGGGCCACGCGAGGTCGGGTTCGACGGCGACGCGATCGACTGGGAGCGTGTCCTCGAGGTGCGCACGCAGCCCGCGTGGTCGAGCCTGTCGGCCGACGCCCTCGAGGCGAACTTCGCGCAGTACCTGCGTGTGATCCCGCGCGTGCCGGGGCGCGGCTGGGTCCTGGGCAAGGTCTCGGAGCTGCTCGTGTCGCTGTACCTGACGGTCGTCCCGCTGCCCGACGACGCCGCTCACCTCCTGACGACCGGCGGCACGACCGGCGGCACGACGGACGGCACGACGGACGACGCGCCGGACGGCGACGCGGGGTCCAAGGCAGCCTCGTTCACGCGGCGGACCGTGTCCGAGATCTGCTACAAGCGCCGCATCGGCGAGGGCGAACGGCAGGCGAGCACGACGTCGGTCCTGCTGCAGCTCGCGTTCCCCGGCTCGACCGACGCGATGCTCGCGCTCGCGGCCGAGCGTGGCGTACCGGTCGTGCACGTCCCTGTCGACGAGGGCGAGATGGGCGCGACGATCAAGCGGGCCGCGGCGTGGCGCTCGACCGCGCTGGGACTACGGGACCGCTTCACGCGAGACACCGGCCCGACGGCGTAGCCCGGCCCGGGCGGCGACCGCGCCGCCCTGCCCGGCCCCCGCGCGCGGTCTACGCTCCGAGAGGGGCACGGCGACGGCACGACACGAGGCGGGACGGCACATGGCACGCAGGACGATCGTCATCACCGGAGCGAGCGACGGGATCGGGGCGGCGGCGGCCCGGGCGCTCGCCGAGGACGGGCACGAGGTCGTGGTGGTGGGGCGCTCGCCCGAGAAGACCTCGGCGGTCGCGCGCGAGCTGGGCGCCGACTTCTTCGTGGCCGACTTCGCGCGGCTCGCCGAGGTGCGGTCGCTCGCCGCGCAGCTGCGCGACCGCTACGAGCGGATCGACGTCCTCGCGAACAACGCGGGCGGCATCATGGCCGATCGACAGGTCTCCGAGGACGGCCACGAGCTGACGTTCCAGGTCAACCACCTCGCACCGTTCCTCCTCACGACGCTGCTGCTCGACCGGTTGGAGGAGAGCCACGCGAGCGTCGTCAGCACGAGCAGCGCCGCGCACCGGCTGTTCAGCGACTTCCACGTCGACGACCTCGAGTCCGAGCGGTCGTACGCACCCAACACCGCGTACGGCAACGCGAAGCTCGCCGTGAACCTGTTCACGCGCGAGCTCGACCGTCGGTACCGCGCGGCTGGGATCTCAGCCGCGGCGTTCCACCCGGGCGTGGTCGCGACCAACTTCGCCGCGACCTCGACGAGCAGCATGCGCGTCATGTACCAGACGGTGCTGAGCCGCTTCCTCACGTCGTCGGCCAAGGGCGCCGACACGCTCGTGTGGCTCGCGACGACGACCCCGGGCGTCGACTGGCAGCCGGGGAGCTACTACGTCAAGCGCAAGGTCGCGACGACCCACCCGCTCGTGAGCGACCCACGGCTCGCGGCCGACCTGTGGGAACGGAGTGTGGAGATGGTCGCCGCTGACGGCGCCCCGGGGGCGGCGGCCTGAGGGCTGCGTCGTGAAGGTCCCGGCCCCGGCCCCCGACGGTCCCCGGACAGCACGACGGGCCCGGTGCTCTCGCACCGGGCCCGTCGACTCACCGCACCGCAGGCCGAAGGGGGGTGACCGGCGGCGGGGAGGTCTGGAAGACCGTCATGACGCGGAGGTCGTGACCTCGATGCGCTGCGGCGTCGTGCCGGCGTAGACGCCGGAGACGGTGACGGTCAGGACGCCTGCGTCGTACCGGGCGCTGATGGCGCTCGCGTCGGCGGGCTTGGGCAGGGTCACGACGCGGTGGAACGCGCCGTAGCGGACCTCGCGGACGCGACGGCCCTCGGCCTCCTCGGCCCGCTCGTCCTTGCGCTCGCCGCGCACGACGAGCTTGCGGCCCTCGACCTCGACCGTGACGTCCTGGGCCGGGTCGATGCCCGGCAGGTCGAAGCGGGCGACCAGGTCGTCGCCGTCCTGGAAGACGTCGGCGTGGGCCGGGACGCCTGCCACGGGGCGGGCGGTGAGCAGGTCGCGGAGGACGCGGTCGAACGCGGGGGCGGTGGTCAGGGTGGTGGTCATGGTGACTCCTTCGGTCGGTGCGGAACCTCTGACCGATACAACTTGAGTCGCCTCCGCTCAATTCCAGATCGGCGTTCGCCCTGGATGAACGACCGCGCCCCCGGGAGGGCGCGCCGACCGGGGCCCCTCGCGGGGGGAGCTACTCGCAGCCCACCCCGTCGCCGTCGCGGTCCAGCTTCTTGCTGTAACCGGGCTCCCCGAGCCGGATCGGCGCCTTGCCGGCCGCCCGGACCGCGTCGCAGTTCGCGTACGACACTGCACCGCCACCGGTCCCCCCGGCGATCCCGGCGGGCGCGTCCGGCGTGGGCTCCTTCGGCGTGCTCGACGACGCACCCGAGCGACCCGTGGCCGCGCTCCGCGCCTGGAGGTCTGCCTCGGCCGCAGTGACCGCTCCCTCGCGTCCTTCGACCGCGGTCAGCCGGGCCTGGAGGTCCACCTCGGCCGTCACGGTGGCCGACTCGCGGGTCACGAGCTCGGCCTCCTTCGCGACCACGGCCTCCTCTCGAGCCGTGATGTCGGTCTGAGCGGCGCCCAGCTCGTCCTGGGCGGTCGTGAGTGCCGCGCGGTCCTCGTCCAGGGAGGTGCGAGCCTCCGTGGCCTCGCCCAGGGTGGCCTCGGCGGCGGCGAGCCGCGAGCCCGAGGTCCCCGCGCCCATCAGCAGCCCGACGATCAGGAAGGCGAGGCACAGGAAAGCGACGAGAACGATGCGCCGCGTGCGGCCGTCGTGGCGGCCGGGGGCGAACGCTCCGCCACCGGCGAGGCTCGCGACCGGCAGCGCCATGGTCTGCTCGGTCGGCTCGGTCGTTGCGGGTTCCTCGACCCAGAGCGGCCAGTCGGCGGGTTTCGCCGGCCAGCGAGGGTCGGGTGTCCAGCTCGGGTCGGGGGTCCAGCCCTCGGGCGGGGTGGGCCAGCCCGGGGGCGGGTTGAAGCGAACGGTCATGGGATCGGCTCCTCGTCGAGCGGGCACACGCGCGGCGGTGCCGGTGTCGACCGCTGGTCGGTCGACACCCGGAGGCTAGGGGAGAAGAGTCCTCGTGTCAGGATCGTGGAGGGGGTGAAATCCCCCGATGCGGACCATGGCCCGTCAGGCCCCTGGCACTCCCAGCACTGCGACGAGGAAGTCGCCGTCCTCGGCGAACGGCCGCAGGTCCCACGTCGAGAGCTTGAGCTGGACCTCGAGCCCGGCCTCGGCGGCGTCGGCGAAGAACGCGTCGAACGCGTACCCGCGCCCCGCTCCGAACCCGACGACGGCCCGACCGCCCGGCGCCAGGTGGGCACGGAAGCGGCGCAGGACCTCGACCTCGGTGCCCGGCGCGAGGAAGGTGACGACGTTCCCGGCGCACACGATCACGTCGAACGGCTCGGCGACGCCCGCCGCGGGCAGGTCGAGCTCAGCGATGTCCCCGACGAGCCACGTCGAACCGGGGTGGTCCGTCTCGGCGGCCTCGATGAGCACGGGGTCGACGTCGACCCCCACCACGACGTGCCCGCGCGCCGCGAGCTCGGCGCCGACGCGCCCCGGTCCGCTGCCGGCGTCGAGGATGCGGGCGCCGCGGGGAACCATCGCGTCGACCAGCCGGGCCTCGCCCGCGAGGTCGGCGCCCTGGGCTGCCATGGCGCGGAACCGCTCGACGTACCAGGTCGAGTGGGACGGGTTCACGGCGGTCTTCTGCTCCCAGCGGGTGGGGTTGGCCTTGCTCACCGGTTGCTCCTCGGGGTCGGGCGGAGGCGTTCAGGGTCGAGTGTCGTGTCGTGCGGCGACCGGCACGAGAGCCGACCGTCGCACCTTCGACCGTACCCCCACCGGGTACCACCCCTGGAGCCGTCCAGGGCAGACGCGACCCGGTCTCACCGACCGGACCACCCCACCTGCCGACCAGGGACCAGCCTGCGGTCGAGAACGGGATCGAGGTCGGCATCGGCGTCAGGACGACCTCAACCCCGTTCTCGGCACCCCGGGTAGCGGCCTAGCGGCCGAACACCTCCAGGACCGGCGTCTCGCCGTCGACGAAACGGACGAACTGCCCCACGGTCGACGGCGAGCGCAGGGCCTGCGCGACGACGAGGGCGACGTTGCCACGCGAGGTCTTCCCCTCGTGCGCGTCGACCGTGATCGTGCCGGTCGCCTCGTCGTTCGTCAGCGTGCCGGGACCCAGGATCGTCCAGTCGAGGTCGGTCCCCCGCAGGTGGTCGTCGGCCGCGAGCTTGGCGTCGGCGTACGGGAAGAAGCTGTCGTCCTTCGCGATGCCGTGGTCCGGCACCGAGCCGATCCACGACACCATGACGTAGCGCGAGACGCCCGCGGCCGCGGCCGCGTCGATCGAACGGATCGCGGCGTCGCGGTCGACGGCGTAGGTCCGGTCGGGGTCCCCGCCGCCGGCCCCGGCGGACCACACCACGGCGTCGTGCCCGCGCAGGGCCTCGGTGATCTCCTCGGTCGTCGCGTTCTCGACGTCGAGCAGCAGCGGCGTGCCGCCGAGCTCCTCGACGAGCGGGAGCTGCGACTCGTGCCGCACGATCCCGCTGACCTCGATCTTGTGGTCGGCGAGGATGGGGACGACCAGGCGGCCCACCTTGCCGTGGGCTCCGATCAGGGCGACGTTCATGGTTCTCCTCGGGGTGTCGGTGACGGTGCTCCCTCCACCGTGCACCGCGCGGGCGCTCCCCGCTCGCCGGGGAGGGGCCGGGCTACTCCTCGACCACGGCCACGGTCACCTCGATGTTGCCGCGTGTCGCGTTCGAGTAGGGGCACACCTGGTGCGCCTGCTCGACGAGCTCCTGGGCCACGTCACGCTCGACGCCGGGCAGGCTGGCCTCGAGGTGGACGGCGAGGGTGTAGCCACCGCCCTCGAGCGGGCCGATCGAGACGCTCGCGCCGATGGCCGAGTCGGCGACCGCGATCTTGCGCTGTCGCGCGACGCCCAGCAGGGCGGAGTGGAAGCAGGCTGCGTAGCCCGCGGCGAAGAGCTGCTCGGGGTTGGAGCCGTCGCCGCTGCCTCCCATCTCCTTGGGAACGGCCACGTCGAGGTCGACCCGACCGTCGGTCGACCGGACGTGACCGTTGCGGCCCTCTCCGGTGGCGAGTGCTTCCGCGGTGTAGAGAACCTTCATCGTGCTACCTCCAGGGTGGGGCGGTCGGGCGAACCCTTCGAACGTATGTCGCTCGGGGCAACAGAGCGCGGTCGGTTCGCGCAGAGCGCAGCGGGCTCGCTCCTCGCCCCCCGGGTGCGGGTACCGTGGAACGGCCGCCATCTCGGCAACCCCCCTCGAGCACGGACAGACCGCACCCCCATGAGCAACGCACCTACGCCGTCGGGCACACCTGACAGCGCTTCCCCCGCCCTGCCCGACGACGCCGCGCACCCCGCAGCGCCCGGCACCACCGAGCAGCTCTCCCACGGCCTGCGCACCCGGCACCTGACGATGATGGGCCTGGGGTCCGCGATCGGGGCCGGCCTGTTCCTCGGCAGCGGCGTCGGGATCGCGACCGCGGGACCCGCCGTCCTGGTCTCGTACGCCGTCGCGGGCCTGCTCGTCATCCTCGTCATGCGGATGCTCGCCGAGATGGCGTCGGCCGTGCCGTCGAGCGGTTCCTTCTCGGTGTACGCCGAGACCGCGCTGGGCCGCTGGGCCGGTTTCACGATGGGCTGGCTCTACTGGTTCACGCTCATCATGGTGCTCGGCGCCGAGATCACGGGCGCCTCGCAGATCGTGTCCGGATGGGTCCCGGGCGTGCCGCAGTGGGTCGTCGCGCTCGTGTTCGTGGCGGCGTTCGCGGTCGTGAACCTGTGGGGCGTCAAGCACTTCGGCGAGTTCGAGTTCTGGTTCGCGTTCATCAAGGTCGCCGCGATCGTGGCGTTCCTCGCGATCGGCGTGCTGCTCGTCCTGGGCTGGCTGCCCGGCACCGACCCCGTGGGGACGACCAACATCTTCGGCGACCCGGCCTCGCTCGCGGGTTTCGCCCCTCACGGCCTGCCGGGTATCGCGGCGGGGCTGCTCGTCGTGGTCTTCGCGTTCGGCGGGATCGAGATCGTGACGATCGCCGCAGCCGAGGCCCGCGAGCCGCAGAAGGCCATCGTGACCGCGACCCGCTCGATCGTGTGGCGCATCCTCTTCTTCTACGTGGGCGCGGTCGCGATCATGGCGCTCGTCCTGCCGTGGGACGCCCCCGAGCTGCTGAGCGGCCCGTTCGTCGCGGTGCTCGACCTCGCGGGGCTGCCCGGCGCGGCCCGCCTCATGGAGGCCGTCGTGGTCGTCGCGCTCCTGTCGGCGTTCAACGCGAACGTCTACGGGACGTCCCGCATGGCGTTCTCGCTCGCGGGCCGCGGCGACGGACACCGCGCCCTGACCAAGGTGTCGCCGACCGGCGTCCCGTGGGTCGCGGTGCTGCTGTCGGTGTTCTTCGGCCTCGTGTCCGTGGGGCTCAACTGGCTGCTGCCGGGCGAGGTCCTCGGCATCCTGCTCAACGCCGTGGGCTCGGCGCTGCTCGTCATCTGGGTGTTCATCGCGGTCTCCCAGCTCCGGCTGCGCCCGCGCATCGAGGCCGCCGCGGGCGGTGCGGACAAGATGACGCTGCGTATGTGGGCCTACCCGGGGCTCACCTGGGCGACGCTCGCAGGGCTCGCGGGACTGATCGTCCTCATGCTGTTCGACGACGCCGCGCGCGTCCAGCTCGTGTCGACGCTCGTGCTCGTGGGCGTCATCGTCGGGATCTACGCGGTGCGGTCGCGGCTGCGGAAGCGGACCGAGCGGGCCGACGCCGGGTCCTGACCCGTTGACACCCGCCCCCTCGCGGGTGTGCGCTGGAATCTCGCGCCAGGGAGCACCGGGAGTCTCGGGGAGAACCCATGTCTCGCATCGCCGGCTGGATCACGCACCGCTACGCCAAGTGGGTCGTCATCGCCTTCTGGGCGGTCGTCCTGGCCCTGACCGCGCCGCTGGCGGGCAAGCTCACGGGCGCGCAGGACAACGACGCCAAGTCGTGGCTCCCGGCCAACGCCGAGTCGACCCAGGTGCTCGACGTCGCGAGCAGCTTCACGTCGCCCAACACGATCCCGGCGGTCCTGGTCTACGTGCGAGAGTCGGGCCTCACCCCCGAGGACCTGGCCAAGGTCTCCCAGGACGTCGTGACCTTCGGCGAGCTCGACACCCTGGACGGGGACGTCGTCGGGCCGATCCCGTCCGAGGACGGGCAGGCCGCCCAGGTGATCGTGCCCCTCGACCTGGGCAGCGAGGGCTGGAACCTCGCGGCGGACGCCGTCGCGGACCTGCGCGCGACCGCGGAGGACGGCGCGAACGGCATGGACGTCCACGTGACGGGCCCGGCGGGCGCGGCCGCGGACTCCTCCAAGGCGTTCGAGGGCATCGACTCGACGCTGCTGTACGCGGCCGCGGGCGTCGTGATCGTGATCCTGCTGCTGACCTACCGCAGCCCCACGCTGTGGCTCCTGCCCGTGGTCTCGGCGGGCGTCGCGCTGACGGTGTCGCAGGCCGTGGTCTACGTCCTGGCCGACACGACCGGCCTGACGGTGAACGCGCAGAGCGCGGGCATCCTCACGGTCCTGGTCTTCGGCGCGGGGACGGACTACGCCCTGCTGCTCGTCGCGCGCTACCGGGAAGAGCTCCGTCGCCACGAGGACCGGCACGAGGCCATGTCGCTCGCGCTGCACCGCGCGGGCCCGGCGATCGTCGCGAGCGGCGCGACGGTCGCGATCGGCATGCTGTGCCTGCTGTTCGCGCAGATGAGCTCGACGGCAGGGCTGGGGCCGGTCGCGGCGGTCGGGATCGTGGTCGCGCTGCTCGTCATGCTGACCCTGCTGCCCGCGCTGCTCGTCGCGACGGGCCGGTGGGTCTTCTGGCCGCGCGTGCCGCACCTGGGAGACGACGAACCGACCGAGCACGGCGTCTGGGCGCGGCTCGGGACGCGCATCTCCCACCGGCCCCGGCGCGTGTGGGTCGTGACGTCGATCGTCCTGGCCGTGCTGGGACTGGGCATCACGCAGCTCGACGCGAACGGGCTCTCGAGCGCCGAGTCGTTCCGCGGGGAGCAGCCGTCGATCGTGGGGGAGCAGGTCCTGAGCGAACACTTCCCCGCGGGGTCGGGGTCGCCCGTGGTGGTCGTCGCGGACGACTCGTCGCCCACCGCTGTGGCCGCGGTGCACGACGCGTTCGCGGGCACCGAGGGCATCGACGCCTCGACCGTGACCGAGCCCGTGACCGCGGGCGGCTACGCGTACATGGAGGGCACGCTCACGTCCGAGCCGGACTCGCAGGCGGCCTACGACACGGTCGACCGGGTCCGGGACGCGGTCCACGCGGTCCCGGACGCCGACGCCCAGGTGGGCGGGGCGAGCGCGATCACGCTCGACGTCCAGCGCGCCTCGGCCGCGGACAACATGCTCATCATCCCGATCATCCTGCTGACCGTGCTGGTCATCCTCGCGCTGCTCCTGCGCGCGATCACGGCCCCGCTCATCCTGGTCGCGACGGTCGTGCTGTCCTTCACCGCGGCCCTCGGCGTGAGCGCGCTCGTGTTCCGGTACGTGTTCGGGTTCGAGGGCGCCGACACCTCGCTGCCGCTGTTCGTGTTCGTGTTCCTCGTCGCGCTCGGGATCGACTACAACATCTTCCTCATGACCCGGGTGCGCGAGGAGTCGCTGCGCGTCGGGACGCGGCGAGGGGCGCTCGTCGGGCTGGCCGCGACGGGCGCGGTCATCACGTCGGCCGGGCTCGTGCTCGCGGGGACCTTCGCGGTGCTGGGCACGCTGCCCGTGGTCGCGTTCGCGGAGATCGGGTTCGCGGTCGCGTTCGGCGTCCTGCTCGACACGCTCGTCGTCCGGTCGGTGCTCGTCACGGCCCTCAACCTCGACGTGGGGCGGCACATGTGGTGGCCGAGCGCCCTGGGCCGCAAGGAGGACGTGCCGGTCGAGGAGGCCCCGGTGGTCCCGACCGGCGCACCGGTCCGCGAGTAGCACCCGGCCAGGAAGACCCGCGCCCGACGGCGGGGCGCGCCTCCCAGGGGAGCGGCGCCGTCGGGAACTGTGCTCACCCCTTCTCCTTACTTACAGTTTCGGCAAAACTGTAAGTACTATGGAGCGGTGATGACAGATCCGCTGCCCCTCGCGATCGCGCCGGTCGGCCACGAGGAGCACGTCTGGGTGGCAGAGAACGACGGGCTGTCCACGCGCGCACAGGTATCTGCCGGATCCGGCCCGTATGCCTCGACGGTTCCCGCCAAGATCGTCGGCCTGGCTCCCGACGTCCCGAGCGACCTCGCTGCCGACGTCGAGGTCGCCACGTCCGAGCTCACGCGCTTCGACGCCTACGCACGTGCCGCGCTCGGTGTGGACAGCCCCGCACTGGGCCCTATGGCGTCGGTGCTGCTGCGCACGGAGTCGGCGTCGTCCTCCCAGATCGAGAACCTCACGGTGGGTGCCAGGCAGCTCGCCCTGGCAGAGATCGACCAGCCCACGAGCACCAACGCGCAAACGGTCGTGGCCAACGTGCGCGCGATGGAGGCGGCGCTCGTGCTGGCCGACCGGCTGGACGAGTCCGCGATCCTCACCATGCAGCACGAGCTCCTCTCGGGGCAGCGCGGCTGGGAGCAGCATGCAGGGAGATACCGCGACGGGCTGGTCTGGGTGGGAACCAGCAGCATCAGTCCACGTGGAGCCTCGCACGTCGCCCCCCAGGCGGAGCTGGTCGCGCCCGCGATGAGCGACCTGGTCGAGTTCATGCGCCGGGACGACCTCCCCGTCCTGGTCCAGGCGGCCGTCGCCCACGCGCAGTTCGAGACGATCCACCCGTTCGTCGACGGCAACGGACGCACGGGCCGCGCCCTCGTCCACGCACTGCTCCGATCCAAGGGGACGGTCCGACACACGACCGCCCCCGTCTCGGCGGGGCTCCTGGTCGACACCGAGGCGTACTTCGAGTCGCTGACGGCCTTTCGCGAAGGGGACGCTCGGCCGATCGTCGAGCAGCTCGCTCGTGCAGGTCGCTACGCCGCGCGGTCCGGTACGCAGCTCGTCGACGACCTGGCGGCGCAGATCTCTCAGGCGAAGGAACAGCTGGGGAACCTGCGCCCTCAGGCCGCGGCCTGGAGGGTCGTCCCTCATCTGGTTGCGCACCCCGTGGTCAACGCAGCGTTCCTGACCAGCAGGTTGCAGATGAACACCGTCACGGCGCAGCGCGCGTTGAACCAGCTCTCCGATGCCGGTGTGCTCCAGGAGCGCACCGGCAAGCAACGCAACCGCATCTGGCAGCACGACGGCATCCTGGCCGTGCTGGACGTGTTCGCGCAGAGCATCCGTCGGCGCTGACCGGAGACCCTGCGGTGCGTGCCCGACGGCGGGGCGCGCCTCCCAGGGGAGCGGCGCCGTCGGGCAGGGGTCAGACCACGTCCTCGCGCTGGAGCCGGCGCAGCGTGATCCAGCCCAGCAGGACCGGGACCCAGCACGAGATCAGCCGGTAGAGCAGGACCGCGGGCAGGGCGATCGTCGACGCGATCCCGAAGCTCACGAGCCCGCCCGTGAGCGCGGCCTCGACCACGCCCACACCGCCCGGGGTCGGGGCCGCGGACGCGAGCGTCTGCCCGACCATGGTCGAGAACGCCGCGGCGATCGGGTCGTTGCCGCCGCCGAGCGCCAGGAGGCAGGCCCACAGGGTCGCGGCCGAGGACACCGTGGTCCCCATCGCACCCAGGACCGCGAGGGAGAGCCGGCGAGGGTCCTTCGCGAGCCCGCCGAGCTGACGGAACGCGGGCAGCACGTCGTCGCGCGCGTACGTGCGGACCGCGTGCCGGAACCGCGGCACGGCGAGCACCACGACGCCCGTGACGACGACCGCGACCACCGCGGCGAGCAGCGCCCACTTCGCCCAGCCCGGCACGTGGCGGTCGATGCTGCGCCCCGCGACGAGCGCCAGCACCGTCAGGAGCACGAGGTGGACCAGGACCTGCACGATGCTCTGGAGCGCGACCGTGCCCGTCGCGAGCGCCGTGCTCATGCCCGACTTCGACAGGTAACGGACGTTGAGCGCGAGCGACCCGACGCTCGCCGGGGTCGCAGTGCCCGCGAACGCGTTCGCGAGCTGCACGCGGGTGGTCCGCAGGAACGGCAGGTGCCTCGGGGAGCACGCGGCGAGCGACGCCGCGGCGGCGAAGAACCCCGTCGCGGCGAAGAACACGGCCAGGAGCGCCCACGCCGGCTGTGCGTCGCGCAGGGCCTCGCCCATGCGCGGGATCTCGCTGATCTCCGGGATGACGACGTACGTGAGCCCGCCGATGAGCACGAACCACACGAGCACGCGCAGGGCGTGGCTCCGGGGGGACCGGGCGGGCTTCGGGGCCGGGGCCGGGCTCTGGTCCGGGGCCCGCTCCGGGGCCTGGCTCGGGGTGGCCTGCGCCTCTGGGACCGCAGCCCGGGGCTCGGGGTCGGGTGCGTGCGTGATGACGAGCTCCTTGCCGAGGATGTGCGGGCCGTCCCGTGACCCTACCGACGCACGGGGCGGGCCGTCCCGTCGAGTGTGCAGTTCGGGTCGTCCCTGGCGGCTGGAGGCGATCCGAACTGCACACTCGGCGGCGGGTGACCGGGTGACCGGGCGACCGGGTGGTCACGCGGTCAGTCGTTCGGCGTGACCTCGGGCAGCGGCGCGGGACCGTCCGCGGGCACCCAGCCCTTGGGCGGCCGGACGGTCGGGACGTCGCCCACGATCGGCACCGGTCGGCGGTGGAACGGGAAACCGTAGCGGGTCACGAGCCCCGCGAGCGTCGTCAGGCGGTTGCGCGGTCCGATGAGGCTCATGATGTGCACGAACAGCCACGCCAACCACGCGGTCCCGCGGGTCAGGCGCAGCTTCCCGGCGATGTCCGCGACGGCCGCTCGGCGCCCGATGACGGCCATGGTGCCCTTGTCGAGGTACCTGAGCGACGTCGTCGGGCGGCCCTCGACGAGCGCGCGGACGTTGCGCCCCACGACCTTGCCCGACTGGATCGCTGGCTGGGCGAGCTGCGGCAGGCCCGCAGGCGAGACCGCGACGTCCCCCGCCGCGAAGTGGTCCGGGAACCCCTCGACCTGCAGGTCGTCGCCCACGCGGATGCGCCCGCCGTCGCCCAGGGGCAGGTTCCAGCGCGAGACCTCCTCGTGCGGGGCGACGCCCGCGGCCCAGATCGTGAGGTCCGAGCGGATGAAGTCGCCGTCGGTGAGCTCGACGCCGTCGGGCAGGACCTTCGCGACGCCCGCGCCCAGGTGCAGGTCCACCCCGCGACGCTGGAGCTCGCGCGCCGCGTACGTGCGCAGCTTCGCGGGGAAAGGCTTGATGAGCTCGGTGCCGCGCTGGACGATCTTGACGCTGAACGCGTCGCCGTGGATCTCCGGGTACGCGGGTGCGAGGCCCTGCGTGCGGAGCTCGGCGAGGGCTCCCGCGACCTCGACGCCCGTCGAGCCGCCGCCCACGACGACGACGCGCAGGCCGTCGTCGGTCCCCGGTGAGGCCGCGGACTTCTCGAGGCGGACGAACAGGGTGTCGCGGATCTTCAGCGCCTGCGAGCGCGAGTACATCGCGAACGCGTGCTCCTTGGCGCCGGGGGTGCCGAAGAAGTTGGTCGTGACGCCGTTGGCCAGGACGAGGTAGTCGTAGCGGATCTCCTCGTCGTTGAGCAGCCGGAGCGTCTTGGTGTGCGGGTCGAGGCCCACGAGGTGCTCGTGGACCACGCGCACGTTGCGCTGTCCCAGCCGCAGCGCGCGCAGGAAGTACGTGACGTCGCCCGGGTTCAGGCCGCCCGTGGCCACCTGGTAGAGCAGCGGCTGGAACGTGTTGTAGACGCGACGGTCGATCAGCGTGACGCGCACGGGCGCGCCCGCGAGCGCCTTGACCGTCGCGAGGCCCGCGAACCCGCCGCCCACGACGACGACGTGGGGGAGCTGTGCCCCGGTGGGTGCGGGGTGCGCGGCGGTGCCGTCGTTCACTGTGTGCCTCTCGATACGTCTCGTGTGCGACACGACGATGTGCCGGGTGGTCCGGGGCACGAGCGTATGTCGCTCGGGGGGCGAGGGCGAGAGGGAGGCGAGATGGGCGCGCCGGTCCGAGACGGGTGCTGCGGACCGTGGCGCGAGGGTCCGTCTCGGACCGGAGCACCTGTCTCGTGGGCCCTGCGTGACGGGGATCACGGGCCCGGGTATCTGACGTCGTGTGGACAACCGGGGCCCTCGGAGCGTAACTTCGAACTGACCGGTCAGTCTAAAAGAGTGATCGGGACTCAGAACTCTCGGAGGAACCCCCATGAACCAGCCCGTCGCACGGCACAGCAGCGACGAGGCCACGTACCTCGTGCAGGCCCCGACCACAGCACCCGTCCCCGGCGCTGCGACGAACGTCAGCAGGCCCGACGACGTCGCGCACCTCCCGCACGGAGAGGTCGCCGCCGCGGACATCGCCGACGACCTGACCCTGCGCGGCCCGCTCGGCGGCGAGATCGCCGAACCCGACACCCCGCCGCTCGGCAACGGCACGCCCCCGCACGCCGTCAGCGCCTACGACCTCCAGCTCCACGGCCCACGCGGCCTCGTCTACGGCCCCGTCGACCTGGAGATCCCGGCCGGCGAGGTCGTCGTCCTCCAAGGTCCGCAGGGCGCCGGCCGCTCGAGCCTGCTCCTGACCCTCGCGGGCCGTATGGCCCCCGACCACACCCCCGACGGCTGGCTCGTCGTGCTCGGCGAGAACCTCACGGGGCGCCGCGCGCGCCGCACCGCGGTCCAGCGCCGCGCCGCGATCGCCGGCTTCCACGGGATCGACGAGCTCGACGACGCGGTCACGGTCGGGGACTCGGTACGCGAACGCCTCACGTGGCTCGCACCCTGGTACCGCCGGACCCCCAAGGTCACCCCAGAGGTGTACGAGCGCGTGGCCCGCCCCGTGTTCGGTCGCCGCGAGCTGCCCGCGCTCGACGCCATGGTCTGGGACCTCGACGAGGTCGACGCCATGCTCCTGCGGATCGCGATCGCCCTGGCCCAGGACCCCGAGCTGCTCGTGGTCGACGACCTCGACCAGGTCCACGACTCGGCCCGCCGCCAGATCGTCTGGGAGCGCCTCGAAGCCCTCGCGGCCACGGGCCTGACCGTGATCGGCTCGGTCGCCTCCGCGGGCGAGGTCGACGCGATGCGCTGGGGTCGCACCCCGCACGTCGTGCGCCTCGCGACGGGCCCGCAGCTCGTCCCGGCCTGACCCTTCCCTCCGAGGGTGACCGTCCCCTCCGCCGAGGGTGACGGCCTGACCCGCCGAGGGTGACGCCGCGTCACCGTCGGCCCTCGATCCGGTCACCCTCGGCGACCCGCACCTCCCCGCCCACGCTCCGCCGTCGGGCCCCATCCTTCGCACGAACAGAACGGAAACACCTCTCGTGATGTCCTGGACCTCCACCGGTACGGAGCTGCGGCGCTTCCGCCGCGGCCTCCTGCCCAAGCTCGCCGTGGGCGCGATGATCTTCGTGCCCCTGCTCTACGGGGCCATGTACCTGTGGGCCTTCTGGGACCCGACCGGCAACCTCGACAAGCTGCCCGTCGCGATCGTCAACGCCGACACCGGCACCGAGGTGGACGGTGAGCGCCTGGACGCCGGCGAGGAGGTCACGTCCACGCTCGTCGACTCGGGCGACCTCGAGTGGGCGCGCGTCGACGCGGCCGAGGCCGAGAAGGGCGTCAAGGACGGCACCTACTACTTCGCGCTGACCATCCCCGAGGGCTTCTCCGAAGGCATCGCGAGCGCCGCGGGCGACGACCCGCAGTCCGCGCAGCTCATGGTCACGTACAACGACGCGAACTCGTTCCTCGCCACGACCCTGGGCCGCAGCGCCATGACACAGGTCCAGGGCGCGGTGCGCGAGGAGATCGGCGCGCAGGCCGTCGACAAGGTCCTCGTGGGCCTCGGCAGCGCGCGTGACGGGTTCGCGCAGGCCTCCGACGGTGCGCTCACGCTCACCACGGCGAGCGGCCAGCTCACGGACGGCGCGACGCAGGTCGCCGACGGCGCGACGTCCGCCGCCGACGGCGCGGGCACGCTCGCGGCCGGGATCGACCGCCTCGCCGACGGCGCCGGGTCCGCCGTGGCGGGCGCCGGGCAGCTCGCGACAGGCGCGGGAGCCCTGTCCCAGGGCGCGTCGTCGGCGAGCGCGGGCGCCTCGAAGCTCGCCGCCGGTGCGTCCTCCGCGGCCGACGGGGCCTCGGCCCTCGCGGCCGGTGCGGCCACGACGCAGTCGGGCATGGTCCAGCTCGCCGACGGCTCGCAGAAGCTCGTCGCGGGCTTCACGGCGCCCGACGGGCTCGTGGCCGGGGCGGACAAGGCCGCCGCGGGCGCCCAGCAGGTGTCCGACGGCGTCGCGCAGGTCCAAGGACAGGTCACCTCGCTCACGGGCAGCGTCCCCACGCTCCGCGCGCTGCTCCAGCAGAACGCCGCGACGCTCGGCGCCTCCGCCGACCCCCGGGCGCAGGCGCTCGCGGCCGCGAACCAGCAGGCCCTCGGCCAGCTCCCCTCGGACGCCGAGCTCGCCCAGAGCGCGGCCGGGCTCCAGACCCTCGCCGACGGCTCGAAGCAGGTCGCGGCCGGGCTGCCCGCTCTCTCGACCGGCCTCAAGGCGGCCTCGGCCGGAGCGGCGCAGATCGACGCGCAGCTCCACCCGGGGTCGGGCACGCAGACCGTCCGTGACGGCGTCGACGGCGTGGCCGCCGGTGCCGCGAACCTGAGCAGCGGCCTCACGACCCTGCGCGGCGGTGCCTCGGACCTCGCGGCCGGGAACGCCTCGCTCGCGACCGGGGCGGGCACGCTCGCCGCCGGTACCTCGTCCCTCTACTCGGGCGCCCAGCAGCTCGCCGACGGCGCACAGTCCGCCGCGGTCGGCGCCGGGGCGCTCGCCGAGGGCACCACCACCCTGGCCGACGGCGCCACGCAGGTCGCCGACGGCGGGGCACAGCTCACCGACGGTGCGCAGACCCTGACCGACAAGCTCGCGGAGGGGTCCGAGGCCATCCCCGACGACGGCACCGCCCTGCGCGAGCAGCGCGCCGACGTCATCGCGGCCCCCGTGACCGTCGCGGACCACGACCTGGCCGAGGCCGAGGGGTTCGGCGAAGGGTTCGCGCCGTTCTTCATCCCGCTCGCCCTGTTCGTGGGGGCGCTCATCACCTGGCTGCTCATGCGTCCGCTGCCCTCGCGGGCCCTCGCGACGCCCGCCTCGGGCCTGCGGACCACGCTCGCGGGGTTCCTGCCCGCGCTGTGCATCGGGTTCGCGCAGGTCGCCGTGATGCTCGCCGTCATCCACTGGGGCGTCGGCCTCGACATGACGCACGCGCTCGGGACGCTCGCGTTCACGACGCTCGTCGCCGCGACGTTCCTCGCGCTCCAGCAGGCCCTCATGGCGCTGCTCGGCCCGGCCGCGGGCAAGGTCGCGATCCTGGCGCTCCTCATGCTGCAGCTCGCGTCCTCGGGCGGCACCTACCCCGTGCAGACCACGCCCGCGTTCTTCCAGGCCATCCACCCGCTACTGCCCATGAGCTACGCCGTCGACGGGCTGCGCCAGACCATCACGGGCGGCGTCGACGGACGGCTCTGGTTCGCGGTGGTCTACCTCGGCGTGCTGCTGCTAGCGTCGCTGGCGATCAGCGCCTGGCGGGCGGGCCGCATGCGCACCTGGACCCTCGACCGCCTGCACCCGGCGCTCGAGATCTGACGACGAAGAGGCTGGACGAACGATGACGACGACCAAGGCGGACCCGACGGCGGACGGACCGGGCGCCGTCGGGCCCCTTGAGCCCGGCGCCACCGCGGAGGCCACCGGGAGCCGGCGCGAGCAGGCCTTCGCGGCCCGCCGCGCCGGGACCCGGCAGCAGATCATCGACGCGGCCGTGAGCCTCATCGCCGACCAGGGCTTCACCGCCACGTCGGTCGAGGACATCGCGGCCGCCGCGGGCGTGGCCAAGGGCAGCGTCTACTACAACTTCGGGTCCAAGTCGGACGTGTTCGAGGCCGCGCTCGCGGGCGGGCTCGAACGCCTGACCCTCACGCTCTCCGAGGCCCGCGCAGGGCTGCAGGGCAAGGAGGCGCTCGCGGCGCTCATCGCGTCGCTGCTCGAGCAGATCAGTGCCCACCCCGACTTCGCGAAGCTCCTCGCGGCCGAGGTCTTCCGGGTAGGGCGCGAGTGGCAGGAGACCGTCGGGCACATCCGTGCGCGCGTCATCGAGTTCTACGCGGCCGCGCTGCGCGAGGAACGCCCCGGGGCGGACGTGTCGCTGCTCGCGGCGTCGGTGTTCGGGGCCACGCTCGTCGCGGGGCTCGAGTGGCTCGTGTTCCAGCCCGAGCGCGAGTTCGACGAGGTGCTCGCCGCGGTGCTGGAGCTGGTCGCGGGACTCTGAGGGCGGTCCGCGCCCGCCGAGGGCGACGCGCCGCTCTGCCGAGGGTGACGCCCGTGCCCGCCGAGGGCGACGCACGCGCCTGTCGAGGGTGACGTGATGGCGCAACGCTCGCTCCGCCGTCGGGCCCTGGGCGGCTCAGCCCAGGAGCAGCTTCCAGCAGCCCACCCCGATGAGCCCCGCGAGCAGCGGCGCGACGACGGGCACCCACGCGTAGCCCCAGTCGGAGGGGCCCTTGTGCTTGAGGGGCAGGAGCGCGTGCACGATGCGCGGCCCGAGGTCACGGGCCGGGTTGAGCGCGGGACCCGTCGGTCCGCCGAGCCCCGCGACGAGCGCCCACACGAGGAAGCCGAGGGCCATGTGCGCGAGCCCGGGCTCGGTCGTGGTCAGCGGCGAGTTGACGATCGCCAGGGCGCACGAGAACAGGATGACCGAGCCCAGCAGCTCGTTCGCGAACCCGTTGACGCGGCTGTGCGCGGCGTTGACGGTCGAGAAGGTCGCGAGCACGTCGTCGACGTTCTCGGTGCGGTCGTAGTACGGCTTGTGGGTCGCGACGATCGCGAGCTGCCCCGCCATGGCCCCGAGCATCTGCGCGACGACGTACGGCGCGACGTCGGCCCAGGGGAACAGGCCCCACGTCGCGAGCCCGATCGTGAACGCCGGGTTGATGTGGTTGCCGCTGATCCCGCCGAACATCAGCGCCGGGATCATGACGCCGAACCCGTAGCCCATCGCGATGAGGCTCCAGCCGCCGCCGTACCCCTTGGACCCCTTGAGGTGCACGTTCGCGACCGTGCCGTTGCCGATGATGATGAGTATCGCCGTGCCGATGAACTCGCACGCGGCACGCACCGCCAGGGAGTAGTCCGGATCCATGCGCACACCCTGCCAGGGGTGGGCTGCGGGCGGGCGGTGCGACACCCCGCGAGACGGGGCCTCGCGCGATCCCGGGGGATCGGGGACACTGCCCGTCATGGAGCATGAGGCTCAGGCAGGTCCCGGGACACGGCAGGCCCGACGGCGTCGCTCGCCGCGGTCTGTCGTCGCACCGCTGGTCGTGGTCGCCGCGGCGGGGGTGCTGACCGTGCTGCTCGCTGCCTGCGTGGCCGGGACCGGGAGCGAGACGTGCGTGAGCTGGGCGTCCTTCCCGGACGACGCGGCCCGGACCGAGCAGGCCGACCTCGTGGTCGACGCGACCGTCGTCGAGCAGGCCGGGACCCGCTCGATGTTCGGTGCCGAGGCGAACGTGTGGTCGGTCGACGTCGGGTCGGTCACGAAGGGAGATGCGGAGCCGGGCGAACGCCTGGAGGTCGTCTCGACGCCCCCGACGTGCTCGGGCGAGGGGTACCCCGAGGGCGACCCGCTCGACGTCGACGGCGAGGTGCGCCTGTACCTCAAGGACGCCGAGTCGTTCCAGCTCCCCGGGTCCGGCGAGGGGTGGGCGCTCATCACCCCGCTGGACGGGGTCGGGACGGTCCCGTAGTCCTGGGCGGGTGTCGCCGTCACCCTCGGTTGGTCAGCTCGTCACCCTCGGCGGGCCGCCGTTCCTGTGTCGTGTCCCGCACCTTGCCCGTACGCTCGCGACAACCGAACTCCCGCAGCGTCGCGTCGAGTGTGCGGTCTGCTGCTGGGAGACCAGTGGAGGAGAACGAGTGTGAGAACACGTCCGATCGTCCCGTCCGTCGCCGCGCTGAGCCTGGGGCTCGCCGCGGTGTTCGTCCCGCCGGCCGCCGCTGCGCCGCCGGCACCACCCGCCCCGCTCGAGGACCACGTCACGGGCGCCGCCGTCATGGAGCACCTCGAGCAGTTCCAGGCCATCGCGGACGCCAACGGCGGCAACCGCGCGCTGGAGACCCCGGGGTACGAGGCGAGCGCCGCGTACGTCGAGCAGGTCCTGACCGACGCCGGGTACACGCCCGAGCGCCAGTACTTCACGTTCGAGGACCTCGTGACCGACGAGCTGTCGCTCACGGCCGGCGGGGTCGCGGTCACGCAGAGCGTCTTCCCCGCGGAGTTCGCGCCCGACACCCCGCCGGAAGGCGTCACGGGCCCTGTGGTCCAGCCGGCCGACGCCCTCAAGCAGGGCTGCACGGCCGACGCGTGGGCCGGGGTCGCGGCCACGGGCGGCGTCGCCCTGGTCAGCCGAGGGGCCTGCAACTTCTCGCTCAAGGTCGAGCACGCCGCCGCCGCGGGGGCGGCGGCAGTCATCATCTACAACAACACGGCGGGCCCCATCAGCCCGACGCTCGGTGCGCCCAGCGACGCGTGGGTGCCCACGGTCGGCATCACGCAGGCCGACGGCCAGGCGATCATCGCCGGGGTCGCAGGCGGCCAGACGAGCGCGACGTACGTGCTCCAGACCTCGACCGTCTCGCACACGACGTTCAACGTCATCGCGGAGACGAGCACGGGCCGAGCTGACAACGTCGTCATGATCGGCGCGCACCTCGACGGGGTGCCGGAGGGTCCGGGCATCAACGACAACGGGTCGGGGTCGGCCGCGATCCTCGAGACCGCGGTCCAGCTCGCGGAGCACGGCGGCCCGCTCGACAACCAGGTGCGCTTCGCATGGTGGGGCGCCGAGGAGGTGGGGCTGCTGGGCTCGACGCACTACGTCGACGACCTCGTCGCGAACGACCCGGCCGCGCTCGACCAGATCGCGACGTACCTGAACTTCGACATGGTGGGCTCGCCGAACTACGTGATCGGGGTCTACGACGCCGACGAGTCGACGTACCCGGCGCCGGTCGAGGTGCCGCCGGGCTCGCCCGAGACCGAGGACGTCTTCACGGACTACTTCGACGGGATCGGGCAGGCGTGGGTCGACTCGGAGTTCTCGGGCCGCTCGGACTACCAGGCGTTCATCGCGAACGGCGTCCCGGCGTCGGGCCTGTTCACGGGTGCCGACGACGTCAAGACCGAGGCCGAGGTCGCGCTGTTCGGCGGCACGGCGGGGATCTGGCAGGACCCGAACTACCACTCGGCGAACGACGACATCGACAACGTCGACCCGGTCGCGCTCGACATCACGTCCAAGGCGATCGCGCACGCCACGGCGTCGCTCGCGGCGGACACGTCGGCGATCAACGGCGTGGTCTCGCCCGTCGACCCGGAGCTCACGGGGCTCACGGCGACCGCCCGCTGCACGGGCAAGGTGGCGTCGCTCTCGGTCGTCGCGACGAACGGCGAGGACCGTCCGCTCGACGTCCGCTTCACGACGCCGTTCGGCGAGAAGACCTTCAACCACGTCAACCCGGACAAGATCGCGCACCAGTCGTTCAGCGCGCGGTCCGGGTCGCTCGCGGCGGGCAGCGTGACCGTCAGGGCGTGGGACGACGCGGGGTCGCAGGAGACCTACACGCTCGACTACGCGGCGCTCACCTGCTGACCTGGCCGTGAGATCGGCGTCATGCCCGACGGCGCCCCCTCCTCCGGTGAGACTCTCGCCGGAGGAGGGGGCGCCGTCGGGTACGGGAAGGTCAGGCGGGTGGGGCCGGGTCGCCCGGCGAACCCGGCGGGCCTGCTGCCGCGGCCTCCGCCTCGCGCGCCGCCACGTTGCGCTTCGAGAGCAGGCTGTTGCGGTACCCGAACGACGCGTAGAGCACGAGCCCGATCACGACCCACACGAGGAACCGCAGCCACGTGAGCGTCGTCAGGTTCGTCATGAGCCACAGGCACGCGACGCCCGAGAAGACGGGCAGCACGGGGGACCAGGGGACGCGGAAGCCGCGCTCGATGTCGGGACGTGTGCGGCGCAGGATCGGGATGCCGAAGCTCACGAGCACGAACGCCGACAGCGTCCCGATGTTGATCATCTCCTCGAGCAGCTCGACCTGCGCGAGGCCCGCGATGAGGGCGACCACGATGCCGGTCCCCACCTGGAGACGGACCGGGGTGTGGAACCGGTGCGAGGTCCTGGAGACGCCGCGCGGCAGCAGGCCGTCGCGGCTCATCGAGAACATGACGCGCGTGAGGCCCAGGAGCAGCACCATGATGACGGTCGTCAGGCCGACCAGGATGCCGACCGAGATGACGCGCCCGGCCCAGTCCGCGCCCACCAGGATGAAGGCCGTCGTGAGCGACGGGTCCTCGGAGGCGGCGAGGTCGGTGTACGGGACCATGCCCGTGACGACGAGCGTCACCAGGATGTACAGGACCGTGACGACCGCGAGGCCGCTGAGGATGCCCTTCGGGATGGTCTTCTGCGGGTTCTTGGCCTCCTCGGCCGTGGTCGCGACGACGTCGAACCCGATGAACGCGAAGAACACGAGCGCCGCGCCCGCGAGCAGGCCCATGACGCCGTACGTCGTCGGTTCGAGGCCCGTGAGGAAGGCGAACAACGGCTGCTCGAGAGCCGTCTTCTCGGGGGCGGGCTGCGACGGCGGGATGAACGGCGTGTAGTTCTCGGCCTTGACGTAGAAGAAGCCCACGACGATCACGAACAGCGTGATCGCGACCTTGATGATGGTGAACACGCTGTTGATGCGGCTGCTGAGCTTGGTCCCGATCGCGAGGAGCGTCGTGAAGACCCCGACGATGAAGACGGGCCCCCACTCGAGGTCCACGGGTCCGATCGGGATGCTCAGCGGCAGGTCGATGCCGAAAAGCGCGAACGCGTCCGCGAGGTAGATGCCCCAGAACTTCGCGATCACGGCCGCCGCGAGCAGCATCTCCAGGATCAGGTCCCAGCCGATGATCCACGCGACGAGCTCGCCCATCGTCGCGTAGGAGAACGTGTAGGCCGAGCCCGCGACCGGCAGCGCCGAGGCGAACTCGGCGTAGCACATGACGGCGAGGGCGCACACGATCGAGGCGATGACGAACGAGATGATGACCGACGGCCCGGCGAAGTTCGCGGCGGCGGTCGCGCCGACCGAGAAGATGCCTGCCCCGACCGCGACCGCGACCCCCATGACCGCGAGGTCCCAGGCGTTGAGATCGCGCTTGAGGGAGCGCTCGGGGTCGTCGAGCGACGCGAGCGACTCCTCGACGGACTTGAGTCGTAGAACACCTCTGGCCATCGCTCCAGTCTGTCCGCAGGGCTCGCATCACGCGCGGCGGACGGAGAGGCGGCACCCCTGGCCGCCGGTCGCGCCGCTCTCCGGAAGGCACCGCCCACGGTGTCTTGTGATGTATCTTCTGGTATCTAGTGGTACGGATGCGACGAACGGTGGAGAGCGATGACAGCGACGAACGGCCGTCCCCGGCAGGGCGTGACGAAGCAGGTGGACGCATGAGGCTCACCGCGCCGGTCACGGTCCTCGTGAACCACCTCGGCTACGCCACGGACGGGACGAAGAAGGCCGTGGTCGCCACCCCCGTCCCCGTCGACGTCACGTCCGCGCGCCTCGTGCGCGTGGACGCCTCGGACTCGGACGGCCCGACCCGAGAGGTGGACCTCGCCGTCGGACCGGAGACGCAGGTCGACGGCTGGACCACGGGCACCTACCGCCGCATCGACCTGCCTGATCACCTCGCGTCCGGGACCTACCGGGTCGAGGTCGTCGCGTCGGGCAAGGTGCACGCCTCGTGCGACGTGATCGTGGGCGAGCACCGTCTCCAGTACTCGACCGTGTCGGACGTGGCCTCGTACTTTCGCGCGGTCCGTTCCTCGGGCGAGATCGACCGCAAGGACCGTCACGCGCGGTTCTACGGCGACGACTCGGGCCGCGAGGTCGACGCGAGGGGCGGCTGGCTCGACGCGTCGGGAGACTTCTCCAAGTTCCTCAGCCACCTGACCTACACGCGCATGATGAGCCCCCAACAGATCCCGTTGTGCGCGTGGGCGCTGATGTCGGCCCGCGACGAGCTCGAGCACCGGCACCCGGACCTCTGGAAGGGACAGGGGAACCGGCTCCGGGACGAGGCGCTGTTCGGGGCCGACTTCCTGGTCCGTTTCCAGGCTCCTGAGGGCTACTTCTACACCGGCATCTTCGACGCGCTCACGAAGGACCTGCAGGAGCGCGTGATCACGGCACCTCTCCAGGACTCGGTGCGTACGCAGCGGTGGCAGGCCGCGTACCGGCACGGGGGCGGCCTCGCGATCGCCGCGCTCGCGCGCGCCTCGACGCTCGACGACGACGGCGAGCTGACCCGCGCCGACTACCTGGCCGCGGCCGTCCGCGGGTTCGAGCACCTGGAGTCCCGCAACCGCGACTACCTGTTCGACGGCGAGGAGTCCGTGATCGACGACTACTGCGCCCTCCTCGCGGCGTCCGAGCTGGTCGTCGCCCTCCGCGACCCCGCAGGGCTCCCGGCGGACGACGGGGTCCTCCGACGAGCCGAGGCCGCCGCGCGTCGCCGCGCCACGTCGCTCTGCGACCGGTACCGCACCGACCCGGACGGGATCGGCTTCCTGGAGGGCGACGTGCTCGGGCGCCCGTACTTCCACGCCGCCGAGACCGGGCTGCCCCAGGTCGCCCTGCTGCGGTTCGCCGAGGCCGGTGCGGGGGATGACGTCACCCTGGCGGCGCTCGCCCGGCGCACGGCCCTCGCGCTGGCGCTCGCGACCGCGAGCAGGGTCGACGACGTCCCGAACCCGTTCGGCTACCTACGCCAGTACGTACAGCCCGACGGCGAGGGACCACGCACCGCGTTCTTCTACCCGCACGCCAACGAGACCGGGTACTGGTGGCAGGGCGAGAACGCCAACATCTGCTCGGTCGCCTACGCGGCCGTCCGGTGCGCCGAGCTCGACGAGTGCCCGCCCGACGCCCGTGCACGGCTCCTGCGCCTCGCTGACGACCAGGTCCACTGGGTCACCGGCCTGAACCCGTTCGACGCGTCGATGCTCCAGGGCAGGGGATCGAACAACGTCGAGTACTCCACGGCGTTCCAGAACGTGCCCGGTGGCATCCTCAACGGCATCACGAGCGGGTTCGACGACGAGCAGGACGTCGCTTTCATGCCCCAGGGCCCCGCCGAGGGCGGGGACTCCTGGCGGTGGGCCGAGCAGTGGATCCCCCACACGGGCTGGTTCCTGCTCGCCGTGAGCGCGGTCCGGTGAGCGGGCTGAGGACGTTCGAGCCGTTCGACCTGCCCGGGATGTACGACGTGTGCCTGCGGACCGGCGACTCGGGACGGGACGCCACGGACCTGTACACCAACCCGCACCTGCTCGGGCACGTCTATGCGGGGCCCTATCCGGTGGCCGACCCGGGGCTGACGATCGTCCACGTCGACGAGCACGGCCTCGGAGGCTACGTCGTGGGCACCGCGGACACGCTCGCGTTCGAGGAGTGGCTCGAGGCCGTGTGGTGGCCCGCCCTCCGCACGCAGTACCCGCGGAGCCTGGCCGTGGACCCCCGCGACGGGACGCACGACTGGGAGCGTGTCGCGCACCTCCACGACGTCCTGGTCACGCCCGACGAGCTCTACGAGAGGTACCCCGCCCACCTGCACGTCGACCTGCTGCCCCGCATCCAGGGGTCGGGGGTCGGGCGCCGCCTGATCGCCGAGCTCGTGGCGCGGCTCCGGGACCGCGGGGTGCCCGGGCTGCACCTGGGGGTGGGGTCGGGCAACCCTGGTGCGCGCGCCTTCTACGAGCGCGTCGGGTTCGTGTCGGCCAGGGACGAGGACTGGGGCTCGACCATGGTCATGGACCTGCGATGAGCGGCGCGGGGCCGGGGGCGACGGGGCCCCCGCCCCCCCCCCCCCCCCCCCCCCCCCCGACGGGGCTCAGGGGGCGTCTGCGACCGACTCGACCCAGGTCCGGGTGGCGCCGATCGTGTCCGTCGACGTCCGCTTCCACACCCCTTCACCGCCCTGCTGCCAGGGCCGGGGGCCGTCGAGCGGCCGGTACTCGACGCCCAGCGCGTCCAGCCGAGCCAGGTGGTGCTGCAGCCGGGCGTGGAAGGCCGGACGGTCCTCGATCCCTCCTGACCACAGCACCTCGGCGAGGGCGCACGCGCGGGGGAACGCGAGGTAGTCGATCCGTCGCTCGTCCGGGACCCACTCGCTCCAGACCTGGAACTGCCCGCCCAGGACGTGGCTGCGCTGCGTGTCGGTCCAGCCGGCGGGGGCCGGGGCGAAGGCCGAGACGTCGTCGAGCGTGATCGCACCGCCCTCCGAGCGAGGCTCGCGCGGGTCGTCCGACTGGTCGAAGTTGAAGTAGGTCGGGAACAGGGGTGAGCGCACCACGTCGTGGGTCTCGGCGGCACGGGAGGACGCCCGCTCACCGCGCCAGGCCATGATGATCGTGTCCTCGAGCACCCCGCCCGTCACGAGCCCCTCGTCCCACACGACCGCCCGCACCCCCCGGGCGGCGAGGTGTGACGCGAGCGCGCGCAGCAGGTGCGCGTGCATCTGGGCGGACTCGGAGTATCCGTGCTCCGCCATCTCCTCGGAGATCGCGGGGTCCTGAGCCCACCACGACATGTCGCACTCGTCGCCCCCGAGGTGGACGTACGGGACCTGCATGGCGTCGCAGAGCTCGTCGAGCACCTCGGTGAGGAATGCGACGACCTGGCGGGTCGGGCTCACCGACGAGCCACCGGCCCAGACGGTGTCCTGGACGGCGTGGTCGACCCCGGGCCGACCGAGCTCCGGGTATGCCGCGCGCAGCGCCGACGTGTGGCCGGGCACGTCGATCTCGGGCACGACCACGACACCGCGCTCACGGCCGTAGTGTGCGATCTCCCGCAGGTCGGCCAACGAGTAGCTGCCGCCGTGGGGCGTGCGGTCGTGCTCGCCGTCAGGACCGAGACGGGTCGAGGGGCGCCAGCCCCCCACCTCTGCCAGGCGGGGGAACCGCTCGCTGGCGATCCGCCACCCCTGGTCGTCGGTCAGGTGCAGGTGCAGCCGGTTGAAGCGGTGGGCTGCCAGCAGGTCGATGTACCGCAGGATCGTGCGCTTCGGGGCAAAGTGCCGCACGACGTCGAGCATGCCTCCCCGCCACGGGTACCGGGGGGAGTCCTCCACCCGCCCGCACGGGACGTCGAGGACCGCGTCGGGCGGGCCCGGTACGCCAAGGCCTGCGGCGCGCAGTGCCGACGGGGGCAGGAGCTGGGCAAGGGTGGTCAGGGCGTGCGAGACCGACTCGAGGTCGGTCGCCTCGATCGTGATGCCCTCCGGGGTCACGTCGAGCGTGTGGGCCGTGCCGGTCGGGTCGTCCGCCCTCCGCCCCACCCGGACCCGGAGCGGCACGGGGTACGCGTCGTCGCGCAGGCGTCCCGCGAGGAGCCCGAGGCGCGCGACGGCCCGGAGCACGGACCGCTCCGCGTGGGCGAGAGCGCCGTCCGGGAGGCCCTCAGCTCCGGGGAGCGGTTCGACGAGGACCGCGAACCCGGTCCTCAGGTCGAGTCGTCCGGGTCGCTGACCTGCATGTTTCGGCCGCGGGAGGAGCATGTCGTAGGGTCCCCGGGGCATGTCGTCGGCGAGACCTTCATCGGCCGCCGAGCACGGATTCGTATAAGACAACATGGGACAACCTTCCCGCGAATCGGCGATCTTGTCACTCTCTTGGACTCAGTGGTATGTTCCTGGCAACTAGTGGTCTTATCTGGTTTGCAGTGGAGCAGCCCGGAGGGCGACAGGAGAGAGAGGGTCAGCGTGGCACTTGACCAAGCACCTGCGCGGACGGAGGCGAGACGGACCCACGAGCCGTCGACCGGGCGAACACCACCCGCCAGGCACGTCGCCTTCGTCACCCGGCTGCGCCGGGACTACCCGCTGCTCGTCATGGTGGCGCCGGCGGCACTCGTGCTGCTGCTCTTCACGTACGTCCCGCTCCTCGGGAACGTCATCGCGTTCATGGACTACGTGCCCTTCCTGGGCTTCTCCGGCTCCGAGTGGGTCGGGTTCGACAACTTCACGACGCTCTTCTCCGACTCGGCGTTCTGGAGCGCGCTGTCGAACACCCTGCAGATCACTGCCCTCCAGCTCGTGCTGTTCTTCCCGGTGCCGATCATCCTGGCCGTCTTCCTCAACTCGGTCGTGCGGCCCACGATCCAGCGCTTCACCCAGTCGGTGATCTACCTGCCTCACTTCCTGTCGTGGGTCATCATCGTCGCGTTGTTCCAGCAGATCTTCGGTGGCGCCGGGGTGCTCAACCGCTTCCTCATCACCCACGGGCTCACACCGATCGACATCATGTCGAACCCGGACACCTTCAAGCTCCTGCTGACGGTGCAGGGCATCTGGAAGGACGCCGGCTGGGGGACCATCATCTTCCTCGCCGCGATCGCAGCGATCGACGGTCATCTCTACGAGGCCGCGGCGCTCGACGGTGCGGGCCCCTGGAAGCGCTTCTGGCACGTCACCCTCCCGGGGATGCGACCGATCATCGTCCTGATGCTCATCCTGCGGCTCGGTGACTCGTTGACCGTCGGGTTCGAGCAGATCCTGCTCCAGCGCGACGCGGTCGGCCCTGCGGCCGCCGAGGTGCTCGACACCTACGTCTACTACAACGGCGTCGTCGACGGGAGCTGGGGGACGGCCACGGCCGCCGGGCTGCTCAAGGGGATCATCAGCCTCGCCCTCGTCCTCGCCGCGAACAAGCTCGCGCACAAGCTCGGTGAAGAAGGGGTCTACCAGCGATGAGCACCGTCCAGCGCCCCGCGTGGCAGGGCAAGCCACGCCTCGGAACGTCGATCGTGCGAGGGCTCGGTCTCGCGCTCCTGTGCGCGCTCGTCCTCTTCCCATTCCTCGTCGTGGTCTCCACTAGCCTCGCGACCCAGGCCGACATCGACGCGAACGGCGGCTACGTGATCTGGCCGGCGAGCTTCTCGCTCGACGCCTATCGCCAGATCTTCGACGGCACCCAGGTGACACGCTCGATCGTCATCAGCATCGGCATCACCGCCGTGGGGACGGCTTTCAGCCTGTTCTGCACCGTGCTCGCCGCGTACGGGCTCAGTCGACGCGGCTCGCTCTTCCAGCGCGGCCTGCTGGCGTTCGTGCTCATCACGCTGCTGTTCGGCCCGGGCATGATCCCCGTCTACCTCATGGTCAAGAACCTCGGGATGCTCAACACGTACTGGGCGCTGATCATCCCGGGCGCGGTGAGCGCGTTCAACGTGGTCATCGTGCGGGGCTTCATCCAGGGGATCCCCGGGGAGCTCTTCGACGCGGCGAGGATCGACGGTGCGAGCGAGTGGCGCGTCCTGTGGTCGATCGTCATGCCCCTGTCGCGAGCCGTCATCGCGGTCGTCGGGCTGTTCCTCGCCGTCGGCTACTGGAACAACTACTTCAGCCCCCTGCTGTACCTGAACGACTCCAGCATGTGGCCCCTTCAACTCCTCATGCGCTCGTTCGTGCTCCAGAACAACGTCACCAGCACCGCGCAGCACCTCCCCGGGGCCGTCATGCCGCCCCAGCAGGCGATCCAGATGGCCCTGGTCGTGATCGCGACCCTGCCGATCCTCTGCGCCTACCCGTTCCTCACCAAGCACATGTCCAAGGGCATGCTCACCGGCGCCGTCAAGGGCTGAGCAGCCAGATCAAGGAGATAGAGACGATGACGCAACACCGTGGTTCCTCATTCGGCCTCGAGACGACGGGGGTCTCCCGCCGCACGGTCCTCAAGGGCTCGCTGTTCGGGCTCGCGGCGGCGGCCTTCGGCGGTTCGCTGCTCTCCGCGTGCGCGGCCGGGGGCGGGTCGGGATCTGCCGCAGGTGCGGCGGGCGGCCCGGCCGTGGCGCTGCCCACCTACCTGGAGCCCCTCAAGCCGACCCCGACGCTCACCGGCACCGCGAAGGGCGTCATGGACGTCTACGACGCGTTCCCGCTCGACGGGCCGCGCACGGTCTCGGAGACGGTCGGTGACGGGAGCGACTTCGAGTTCCTGGTGATGACCTACGGCCAGCCGGCCCCTCCCGTCCAGGAGAACGCGTACTGGCAGGCTCTCAACGAGGAGCTGAACCTGAACATCAAGCCGGTCCTGGTGCCGTTCGCGGACTTCCCGACGAAGTTCCCCGCCATGGTGGCCGGGGACGATCTTCCGGACGTGGTCTCGGTCCCCGTCAGCATGAACGTGTCCCGCCTGCCGGAGCTGGCGCGCACGCAGTTCACCGACCTCTCCGACCACCTGTCGGGCGACGCGGTCCTCAAGTACCCCAACCTCGCCGGGATCCAGGAGTACGCGTGGCGCAACGGCGTGCTCGGCGGCCGCATCTACGGCGTGCCCAAGTCGGACCCCGTGTTCGGCGGGCAGATGTACACGAAGACGGACCTGTTCCAGGCGGCCGGGGTCAGCGAGCACCCGAAGGACTACGCGGAGCTGGTCGAGACGCTCAAGGCGGTCACGAACGCCAAGGCCGGCGTCTACGCCCTCGCGTCGCCGATCACCGACTTCATGCTCCAGATGAACGGCCTGCCCAACAAGTGGCAGAAGAACTCCGACGGCAGCTTCACGTCGCACTACGAGCACGCGGGCTTCGTGCCGGCGATCGAGCAGATGGCCACGCTGTACAAGGACGGGTACTTCCACCCCGACACGGCCACGATGGACAAGACGCAGCGCGACTCCCTCTTCCGGTCCTCGCGGCTGGCCATGACCTACGACGGCAACCGGGCGTTCGGCATCATCGCCGAGGACCGCGAGCTGACCTTCGGCATGATGGGGTCGTTCGGTGCCGACGGCGGCAACCCGACGTACTGGACCGGTGGCGGCGCGTACGCCATCACGATGCTCAAGAAGACCGACGACGCTGCCGAGATCGACCGCTTCCTGCGCGTCATGAACTGGCTCGCCGCCCCGTTCGGGTCGAAGGAGTCCTTCGTCCAGGCCTACGGCAAGGAGGGCGAGAACTACACGTTGCAGGACGGTGTCCCGATCCTCACCGAGCGTGGGCAGCGTGAGCAGGACCTCGGGTTCGCGTACATCGCCGGCGGGGCACAGGTCCTGTGCGACCCGCAGGGTGCCCCGGGCGTCGACGCGGCGATCCACGCGTGGCAGAGCTCCGTGATCCCCTACCTCACCGACAACCCCGCGCAGCACCTCTACTCCACGGTGCACAACTCCAAGGGGTCGTCGCTCGAGCAGGGCATGACGGACGCGATCACCGCGGTCTTCCTCGGCCGCCAGCCGGCGAGCAGCCTGGAGGCGGCCGTGGCGAAGTGGAAGAAGAACGGTGGCGACAAGATCGCCGCCGAGTACGCCGAGGACGCGGCGTGAGGTTGACGCAGCCCCTGCGCGCGCTGGTCGTGGTGGACGGCACCGACCTCCACCACGACCTGCTCGGTGCCGCGTCCGCCCTCCGGGACGTCGTCCTGGAGGGCGGGGTGGTCGCCGACCGTGCGGTGGGCGTGGACCGCTTCGTCGACCCGATGCCGGTCACGGCCGAGGCCGACGTCTACGTCCTCTACCGCTCGAGCACGCACCTCGCGCCCGAGCAGCAGGCGGCGCTCTCGGCCGCGGTGGCCGCAGGCAAGGGCCTCGTGGTCCTGCACTCGTCGAACCTCTTCGGGTTCGAGCAGGGAGGGCTCGACGCTGACCGGGTCGCCCACGAGCTCGTCGGCTCGCGGTACGTGTCCCACGGGGACGACGGCTCGGAAGGGACCTACACGGTCCGACTGCGAGGCGACCACCCGGTCACCTCGCACATGACGGACTTCGTGATCGAGGACGAGTACTACGTGATCGAGTGCCGGGACGACGTCACGGTCCTCGCCGACCGCGCGACCCCGGACGGCGGTACCCAGCCGATCGTCTACGTCCGTGAGCACGGCCAGGGGCGCGTGGTCTACGTGGCCCTGGGCCACGACATGCGCGCGTGGGGCAGCCCGCACTTCCGCCAGGTCGTGAGGCAGGCGGTCCTGTGGGCGGGCGGCGTCGACCTCGACGCCGTCGCGTCGTGGTCCACGCGGTTCCCCCTGGGGAACGGTCGTTTCATCGGGCCCGACGGCGGAGCCCGGGCATGAGCGCGCCTCTCGCGGTCCAGCTGTGGTCCGTCCACACGCTGGCGGGTCGCGACCTCCCGGGGGTGCTCGGACGTGTCGCCGAGATCGGGTTCGCCGCGGTCGAGCCCATCTCCCTGTACGGGCGCAGCCCCGCTCAGTTCCGCTCGCTCACCGACGGGTTCGGGCTGGAGATCTGTTCCGCGCACGCGCCGTTCCCGGCCGGAGACGACGGCGAACGAACTCTCGACACGTACGAGGAGCTGGGGGTCGACACGCTCGTGTGGAGTCTCGAGCCCGAGGAGCTCGCGACACGGGACACCATGCTGCGAGGTCTCGAGCGCGTGAACGACGGCGCACGGCGGGCCGCTCGCCGAGGCATGACCATCGCGTACCACAACCATTTCGCGGAGTTCACGGCCTCGTACGACGGCGAGCTCGCGTACGACGCTCTCCTCGCCGCGCTCGACCCCTCGGTCGTGATCGAGCTCGACATGTACTGGGTCGCGGTCGCGGGGCTCGACCCCGCGGCGGTCGCCGCGCGCCTGGGGCCCCGGGTGCGTCTGCTCCACGCGAAGGACGGGCCCGCCCGCGGCATGTCCGACCAGATGGTCGCCCTCGGCGACGGGACGCTCGACGTCGGTGCCGCGGTGCGGGCGTGCTCGGCGCTCGACTGGTGCATCGTCGAGCTGGACCGGACGGCGGGCGACATGTTCGAGGCGCTCGCGAGATCCGCCGACCACCTGACCCGGCGCGCGCTGGCCCACGGGCGCGCCGGCGCCGGGCCGGCCGCTCGCCCCCACAGCAAGGAGGACCTGTGACCGTCCCTCTCCGACTCCTCTTCCTCGGAGGAACCGGCGTCATCAGCTCGGCGTGCGTGCGCGAGGCCGTCGCCGCCGGGCACGACGTGACCGTCGTCAACCGCGGCCTGTCGACCGCCCGCGCGGTGCCCGCGGGCGTGCGGGCGCTCGTGGCCGACGCCCGGGACGCCGATGCCCTCCGCGCGGTGCTGGGCGAGGAGCGCTTCGACTCCGTGGCGAGCTTCATCGGCTACAGCGCCGCCGACGTCGCGACCGACGTCGACGTGTTCTCGGGGCGGACCGACCAGTACGTCTTCGTCTCGACGTGCTCGGTGTACGAGCACCCGGCGGCGGTCCTGCCGATCCGCGAGTCCGCCGCACGCAGCGCTCCCCGGTTCGAGTACCCGGCCGGGAAGATCGCCGCCGAGGCCCACCTGGAGGCCGCTCACCGCACGGGGTTCCCCGTGACGGTCGTGCGCCCCTCGCACGTCTACGACCGCACGACCCTCCCGCTGCTCGCCGGCTGGACCGCGGTCGAACGCATGCGGCAGGGGAAGCCCGTCGTCGTCCACGGAGACGGCACCTCGCTGTGGAACGTCATGCACGCCGCCGACTTCGCCCGCGCGTTCGTCCCGCTCCTGGGCAACCCGCACGCCGTGGGCGAGGCCGTCCACATCACGTCGAGCGAGCTCGTCACCTGGGACGGGATCCACGAGGCTGTCGGTCGGGCGGCCGGGGTGCGCCCGACGCTCGTCCACCGGTCGAGCGAGGACGTGGGCCGGGTCGTCGACTGGATGGGGGTCGTGCTCCAGGAGGACTTCCGGCACACGGTGGTCTACGACCGTTCCCGCCTCGAGCAGCTCGTCCCGGGCTTCCGCGAGCTCTACGACGTCACGCGTGGCATGCGGGAGACCGTGGCCTGGTTCGACGCCGAGGCGTCGCGCCGCACGGTCGACGCCTCGCTGGACGGAGCCTTCGACGAGCTGGTCGGGGCGCGGTCCCGGTAGTGGTCCCACGGCGGGGTGGCGGTGGAGCCCGACGCGACCCGGCAGGTCCCGGCGGGGTGTTCAGGTGGTTTGCGGCTATATTCACGGAGAGGTTCGACGGTTGACGATCCAGACACGAGGGGCTAGGAACATGGTGCGGTCGACGGTGTCGGCGACGGACGACCCGGATCCACTGTGGGTGCAGGCGGCCAACATCATCCGTGCACAGATCACCGACGGTGATCTGCCTCCTGGTCGTCGCCTCCCTGCCGAGCGCGAGCTCTGCCTGCAGCTCGGCGTCAGCCGTGTCACGCTCCGCAAGGCGCTCCAGCAGCTCGTCGAGGAGGGGGCGCTGCGGTCGTCGCACGGTCGCGGCTGGTATGTGGCCCAGCCCCAGGCGGAACCCGAGTGGCCCAACACCCTCGAGTCCTTCACGGAGACGGCTCACCGCAAGGGTCTCGAGCCCACGTCCGTCGTCCTTCGGGCGGAGGTTCGCCAGGCCTCGCTCGACGAGTCCGAGGAGTTCGGGGTCGTCGCGGGCACGGAGGTCTTCCACCTCGTCCGGGTCAGGCTCCTGGACGGCGTGCCCATCGGGATCGACGACTCCCGTGTGCCCCTGCCCTTCGCCCCGGGGATCGACGGCGTGGACTTCTCCGACGCCTCGCTCCTGGACGAGCTCGCGGCGCGGGGGGCCACCCCGCTTCAGGCGGACTCGATGATCGAGGCCCGCGGGAGCAGCGTGGAGCATGCCGGACCGCTGGGCCTGACCGAGGGGGCTCCCGTCCTGGTCATGCGCCAGGTGCTCGAGGACGCCGCAGGGCGCGTGGTGCTCATCACGACCATCACCTACCGCGGTGACCGCTACCGCCTGCACACCACGTTCGCGCGGCCGAACGGCCACCGCCCGGTCTGACGTTCTACCGGGCCCCTCGCGGACGGCATCCGTCCGGGGCGGTCGTCCCACGCGTGCGCCGTGCCGCCTGGTGGCACCAACGATCCATGGTCTGCCGCAGCGGCGCGCACTCCACCGACCGGCGTCGTCCGCGTGCGCGAAGAACCTGTCTACACCCTGGTATCCCTGTGATTCCATGTGGTCTATATTGGTATTAGCAATGTACTCACTGGTTCCTCGACCTGGTCGCGCAGCGCGGGTCGTCGGAGCCCCACGACGGGGAGGTCGACATGTCCGCTCAACGCATCGACTATCGCGAGGCGCAACGGCGCCAGCCGCACGCGCTCGTGAGGGTCGCGGCACACGTCGCGGGACAGCTCGCGAGCCGCACCGGGCCAGACCTCTCGACCCTCGTGGCGAGCGCGGTGCCGGTGTTCCTCGGGATGGGGGCGAGCTGCGCGGCCGCAGCTCTGCCCGTCGCGCTCCTGAACGCCGGGGGCCGCCCGTCGGTACGCGAGATCGCGAGCGAGACCGACCAGGCCACGGACCGCACGGGCACCGTGGCGATCGCGGTCTCGCAGTCGGGCCGCAGCCCGGAGACGATCGAGGCGCTGCGGACGTTCCCGGTCCGCTGGGCGCTCGTCAACGTGGCCGGGAGCTCACTCGCGGAGGCAGCAGGAGACCTGTCCGTCGACCTCGGGTCGGAGCCCGACAGCTACGCCTCGACCATCGGGTACACGGGGACCCTCGTCGGCCTCGCGATCCTCGCCCGTGCCGCGCTCGGAACGGACCCGCTCGTCGCGGCGGCCGAGTGGGACGGCATCGACCGGCTCGTCGAGAGCCTTGAGACGGACCAGGCCGCACCCCTCCGGGCGCTCGCCGATGCCGCCGCGACGATCACCTCGGTCGACGTGGTCGCGGCCGGCGCTTCCCGGGCAGCCTCCGAGGCCGGCGCGCTGCTCCTGCGGGAGGTCTGCCGGATCCCGAGCGCAGCCGTGGTGACCCGCAACTACCTGCACGGCGAGATGGAGTCCGCTGGGGGCACCCTGCACGTCGTGATCGGCGACGGCCGAGAGGTGCGCCTCGCCCACACCCTCGCCGACGCAGGGCACCCCACGTTGCTCGTGACGACCCAGGACGTCGAGCCCGGCGGGGACCTGCGTGTCGTCCGTCTCCCCGACGTCGGCGAACCGGTCAGGGTCGTACTCGAGACGATCGTGCTCCAACGGCTCGCGAGCTCGTTCGCGGACGCCCGGGGCGTCGCCATCGAGGACTTCGTCTTCGAGCACGACGACACCAAGGTGACCGACGCCACGGGCACTTCGGGGCCGCCGCCGCTGGTCGGCGCGAACGCCCTGGCGGCGTTCGTCGGCGGCCCGGCCGACGAACTCGCGAGCCAGGTGCACGACCGATGAGCATCGTCGTCGGGGTCGACATCGGCGGGACCAAGACGCACGTGCGCGTCGCCTGCGACGAGGAGCGCCTGGTCGACCTCGTGGTGCCCAGCACGGGGTGGGCGGCCCTGCCCTCCGGAGCAGCGGCCCGTTGGGTCGCAGAGCGCGTGCACGTTGCACTGGGACGCTGCCGCCCGGCGCTCAGGCTCGCCGACGTCGCCCACCTCGCCGTGGGAGCGCACGGGTGCGAGACGCCCCGGCAGTGCGCCACCCTCGCGGATGAGCTGCACCACCTGCTGGACGTCCGGTGCACGGTCGTCAACGACGCCCAGCTGCTCGTCCCGGCCGCAGGCCTGGACGAGGGGATCGGCCTCGTCGCCGGAACGGGGTCGGTCGCCGTGGGGCGCCACCGTGAGACGGGTACGTACCTCTCAGCAGGCGGGTGGGGATGGGTCCTCGGCGACGACGGTTCTGCGTCCGCTCTGGTGCGGGACGCCGCACGGGCGCTGTTCGTGCGGGCCGACGTCGGTGCGACGCGTGACCCGTTGGAGCCCCGGCTCCTGGCCTCGTTCGGCGCCGAGGACCTCGTCGAGCTCGCCTCGATCATGAGCTGGCGCGGTGGCGTCGAGACCTGGGGCCGGCACGCGCCCGTCGTCTTTCGCGCGCTCGAGGCGGGGTCACAGGTGTCGCGGGCCGTCGTGACGGCCGGGGGCGGCGCGCTCGCAGAGCTCGTCGGCAACCTGATCTATCGCGGTGCGGCCGGGACGACCGTCGTCGTGGCCGGCGGCGTGGTCACACGGCAGCAGGCGCTCCGCACCGCCCTGGCCGACGCGTTGGCGCGGCGCGCGCCTCACACGACCCTGCACCTTCTCGAGGAGGACCCCGTCGAGGGGGCCGTCTTCCTGGCGCGGAGGAGCATCGCCACGGACCGTGGCGCTCTCTCCCCGACCCGGTCGAACGTGTCATGAGGGTCCACGAGACGGTCGGCCCGTGCACCTCGCACCTGGTCGACGTCGAGCCGGTGGTGCCGGGACGTGGCGAGGTGCTGGTCCGGAGTCTGGCCCTGGGGGTCTGCGCCTCGGAGCGTGGTGCGTGGGGTACGCACGACGGGCCCGAGCCGCTACGGCTGGGACACGAGGTCGCGGGCGAGATCGTCGTGCTCGGGCCCGACGTCCAGGGGTGGTCCGTGGGCGAGCGCGTGACGGGCTTCGCCCACCCGGCCTTCGCGGAGCAGATCGTCATGGCCACGTCGGACCTGGTCCTGGTCCCCTCTGGCGTCCCGACGTGGGCGGCGCTCGGCGAGCCGCTGGCCTGCATCGTCGAGGCCGTTGGGCGCAGCGGGGTCGGTCCGGGAATGCGGGTCGCCGTCGTCGGTCTCGGCTTCATGGGGCTCGGTGCCCTGCAGGTCGCGCTCGCGCTGGGAGCCGACGAGGTCGTGGGCTTCGACGTCGCCCCGACTAAGCGGGCTCTTGCCGTGCGGCTCGGCGCAGCGGCGGCGCACGACGCACGCCTCGTCCCGGACGGAGCGCGCGCGTCGTTCGACGTCGTCGTCGAGTTCACCGGGACCGCGCCAGGCCTCAGGCTTGCGGGCGACCTGACGGGCCAGCACGGGACCCTGTGCGTGGGTGGCTACCACCACGACGGTCCGCGCGAGCTGGACGTCGAGCTCTGGTACCGCGGGGTCACGGTCGTCAACGGCTTCAGTCCGGACCGCGACCGGCAGCGCGCGGCGCTGCGACGGGGGATGCGCATGATGGCCGACCGGCAGGTCACGTTCGAGCCCCTGGTCACGCACCGCCTGGCCTTCGAGGACCTCGACGCCGCGTTCCGGCTGTTCGAGGAGCGCCCGGAGGGGTTCGTCAAGGCAGTGCTCGAGCTCTGATCTCGAGCTCTCGGCCCGCGGGGTCGGTCGTGACCGCGACCGCTCCCGCCACCGACGGTGACGCCCGCCCCCGCCGACGGCGACGCCCGCCCCCGCCGACGGCGACGCCCGCCCCGCCGAAGGTGACCGCCCGCCCCCGCCGAGGGTGACCGCACGCACCGCCCAGGGTGACGCGACGGACCCGCCGGTGCGACGCCGTCGGGCCGGAGCGCGGGTGCGACCTGGGAGAATCCTCCGATGACCTTCTCGACCCCGGAACCTGCCCGCCCCCGCGCGCCGCTCGGCGCGACCGGTGAGCTCCTCGCGGTGTGCCGCGTGCACGTCCTGCTGCCCGACGCGGGCGCGGTCGGCGTGACCGCGATCGACAAGCGACCCGTCGCGGGGCCGGTCAAGGTCCGCCCGCTGGGCCTGTACGCCGACGTCCAGGCCGACCGCGCGCACCACGGGGGTGAGGAGCAGGCCGTGTACGCGTACTCGCAGGAGGACGCCGACCACTGGTCGGCCGAGCTCGGCTACGAGGTGACGCCCGGGCTGTTCGGTGAGAACTTCCGCACGCGCGGCGTCGCGGCGAGCGGGGCGCTGATCGGCGAGCGCTGGCAGGTGGGGACCGCGGTCCTGGAGGTCACGCAGCCGCGGACGCCGTGCTCGACGTTCGCGCGGCGCCTGGGCGAGGAACGGTGGGTCAAGCGGTTCACCGACGCGAACCGCACGGGTGCGTACCTGCGGGTCGTGACCCCGGGCGAGGTACGGGCCGGGGACGCGGTCGAGGTCGTGTCCCGGCCGTCGCACGGCGTGAGCATCGCGGACTGGTTCGGTGCGCGCGTCGCGGGGACGACGGTCGAGGTGTCCCAACGCCTGCTCGACGCCGAGGCAGCGGGCGAGGTCCGGCTGTCGGCCGAGGTGCGCGAGCGGGCCGGACGGGCCGTCCGCTGACGCTGAGTGCGTGATTCGGCGGCGACACGCCCGGCGAGTCGCCGCCGAATCACGCACTCAGCGACGGCCGGACGGCGACGGCCGGACGGCTCAGGCGCGCCGCGGCTCGCTCGGGGGCCACTCACCGTCGTCCGAGCCGTCGTCGGCCGCGAACAGCAGCTCGTGGAGCCGGACCTGGACCTCCTCGACCCGCGGGACGTCGGGCAGCGTCATGCCGGGCTTGGCCGTCGCGTCCGAGATGATGAGCGTCCCGCAGCCGAACATGCGGTCGACCAGGTCCTTCTCGTACGTGACGTCGTTGATGCGGTAGAGCGGGATGTCGCGGCCCGTGCGCGTGAGGATGCCCGTGCGCGTCGACAGGCGCTTGGTCGTCACCGTGTACTGGGTGGTCAGCCAGCGCAGGTGCGGCACGACGACCCACACGAACGCCGCGACGACCGCCACGCCGAGCGTGCCCCACAGGATCACGGGGTGCTCGGGGGAGAACCAGAGGATCGCCGTGGCCGCGGCCACGATCAGGACCAGGACCAGGACCGGCAGGAACAGGGCCTTGGGGTGGGTCCGCAGCTCCATGACGACGGTCTCGCCCTCGGCGAGGTTCTTGTTGACGCTCATGGGGAGCATCGTGCCACCTCGGGCGGGCGTCGCGGCACGGTGTCCCGGTCAGGCCGTCGGCAGGTTCCAGCCCTCGACGGTGCGCAGGCCGTGCCCGTGGCCGAGCAGGCTGATGCTCGCTGTGCCCAGCTCGAACCGGGCGGCGGTCGCGGGGCCCAGCTCGAGCCAGACCGCGGCGAGCACGCGCAGCAGGTGACCGTGCGCGACGAGGAGCACGTCGCCGCCGTCGCGGAGCACGGGGTCGACGCGCCGCACGACGCTCCGTGCCCGGTCGGCGACGTCGTCGAGCGTCTCGCCGTGCCGGGTCCCCGGCTCGCCGGGGGCACCGTCCGCGCGGGGCACGACGTGCACGCCGTCGCGGAAGATCAGCCAGTCTCGGCCGATCTCCCGGCTCACGTCGTCGGCCGTGCGGCCCTCGACGGGGCCGTAGTCCCACTCGGCGAGGTTCGGGTCGGCGACCGCGTCGGGGTGTCCCGCGAGGTCGGCGGTCCGCCGGGCGCGCAGCAGGGGGCTGCGCAGGGCGAGGGCGAACGACCGCCCGGCGAGGAACGCCCCGGCCGCCCGGGCCTGGTCCTCGCCGTGCGGGGTCAGGGGGATGTCGCTCGTGCCGGTGTGCTGGCCGGTGCGGCTCCACTCGGTCTCGCCGTGGCGCAGGAGCACGAGCTGGGGTTCGGGCATGGTGTCCTCCGGGGTCGGGCTGCTGTTCCGAGCATCCCCCAGGCCCGACGGCGGAGCACCCGCAGGGCGCCCGTCGCGCCTCGGGGACGGGTCCCCCGGGGGAGGGCCGGCCGCTGCCGGAGGGCCTGCGGCGCCGGGCGCACGGGGCGTTCGGGAGCCGGTGTGACGGAGTCGGGGGTCGTCCTGGAGCCCGTTCTGGCCCTAGGCTCGACCGTCATGACCACCTACTCGATCCTGACGGCGACCGCTGCGCTGCGAGGCGAACCGTTCGAGGCCGAGACCGACGAGGCGGCGCTCGACGTCGTCCGGTCACGCAAGCGGAGCGGGAACCTGCCGCTCACGTCGTTCTCGTTGCAGACCTCGGACGACCGCACGGTCGCGTCGTGGACCGGGGCGCACGAGGTCGTCTGACCCGCTGGCTACCGGGCGCGCAGGGCAGGCCGGGCCGCGTCCTGGGTGCCGAGCCTCGTCCCCAGGGTGAGCCCGCCGTCGTCAGGAGCGGAGAGGGGCTCGAGGCCCAGCCGCGAGTAGAACGCGATCGCGCCGTGGTTCTCGCCGCCGACGCCGAGGTGCAGGCCCGGGACGCCGAGGTCCACGAGCCGGCCCTGGAGGTGCTCGATCATGCGTCGTCCCCACCCGGTGCCCTGCGCCTCGGGGAGCAGGTCGATGTGCAGGTGCGCGGGGTGCGTCGCGGGCTCGACGAGCCAGGGCCGCGGCGGCGCGGGGGTGCGGTCGTGGATCTGGCGGACGAGGCGCGCGTCGGGCGAGGGGTCGGCGGGGTCCGGCAGCGGGTACCGCTCGCGCAGGGGTGGCCACCACTCGCGCTCGCGCCACTCCTCGAAGGCCAGCGTGTCGCGGCAGCCGATCACGTAGCCGACGACGCGGTCGTCGTCGGTGACGAGAACGGTCACGAGCGACGGGTCGTGGGCCGCGTAGGGGGCGGCGTAGACCTCGCCGAGCAGGCGGGGGTCGGCGTAGACCCCGGTCGCGTCGCGGCCGTTGTCGCCCGTGCGCAGGCAGATGTCGTACAGCGCGTCCAGGTCGTGGGGCGCGTAGGGCCGGATTCTCACGGTGGTGCTGTTCCTCGGGTCCGGGGGGTCGCCGGGCGCTCCTGGTCGCGCCGTCTCGGCGAGACCTCGTGCGGGGGTCGACGGGTTACGTGCTGCCAGTCAAGTTTACAGACGATCACCTCGGTGCCCCGCGCCGGTCCGGTCTCGATGCCGCTCCGGGTTTCGGGCACGCTTGTGCCCGAGCACCGCGGACGCCGGGGCCGGAGGAGGAGAACGACGCCGTGAGCACGAGCACCAAGAGGGTCGGTAACGCGACCGTCCTGCGCGCCCTCAACGACGGGGCCGCGCTCGAGGCGCTGTTCCGTCACGGCCCCATGACCTCGGCCGGCCTCCAGGAGATCCTGGGGCTGTCCAAGCCGGCGACCGCGACCCTCGTCGCGCGGCTCGAGGCCGCGGGCCTCGTCGAGCGCTCGGGACACCGCGACGGTCGGCCCGGACCGCGTGCCGTCGTCTGGACGTTGCGCGGCGCCTCCGGGTACGCGGCCGGTGTGGACGTGACGGTCGGCCAGGTCTCGGTCGTGGTCGCCGACCTCACCGACAGGGTGCTCGGCAGGTCGGCACGCGCGGTCGCCTGGACGGCCGAGGAGAACCCGTCCGGCGCGCTCTCGCCAGGCGCGCACCTCGACGTCGTCCGGGCCGTCGTGGACGAGGCCTGCGCACGGGCCGGGATCTCCCGTGCCGACCTCCTTCAGGTCGTCGTCGGCTTCCCCGGGTCGGTCGACCCGGCGACCGGGCGCCTCGCGTACGCCCCGCACCTCGCGGTCTGGAACGACCAGGACGTCGGGGCGCAGCTCGCCGAGACGCTCGGTGTGAGGGTCGCGGTCGAGAACGACGTCAACCTCGTGGCGCTCGCCGAGGTCGCGCGCGAGGACCTGGCCGACGTCCGGGACCTGTTCGTCCTGTGGGTCGACCAGGGGGTGGGGGCCGCGACCCTGCTCGACCGGCGCATCCGGCGAGGTCGCCACGGCGGCGCGGGTGAGATCGACCATGTTCCCGTCCCCGACCCGGCCCGGCGTGGTCGCGCGCCCGAGGGTCGGAGCACGGTCGCCGACCTCGTCCGGCTCGACGCCGTCGCGCGTCTCGCGCAGGCCTACCGCCTCGCACCGTTCGACGCCGCGCCCCTCGACACGCTGCGGATCGACCCCTCGGTCGGCGGCCGGGCGTCCGACCTCGCGCGCAGCCCGCAGGTCCGTGAGGCCGCGACCCTGGCGCTCGCGGCGGCGGCGGCCGACCCGTCGGGTGATGCGGGAGACTTCCTCGACGACCTCGCCCGGCGCCTCGCGGTCGTGCTGAGCATGGCGGTCGGGGTGCTCGATCCCGACGCCGTGGTGCTCGGCGGCGAGGTCGCCGCCGCCGGTGGGGAGGCCCTGCGGGCCCGCGTCGCCGCGGCGCTGCGCGCCGAGCACGGCGCGCCGACCTCGGTGCTCCTGTCCACCGCGCAGGGCGACGGCGTCGTCGACGGGGCGCTCGCGGCAGCCCTCGGCGAGACCAGGCGCCGCGTCTTCGGTGCGGGGAGCGTCACCGCGTCCTGATCGGTGACCACGGGTCGGCGGAGACCGGACGGGGTCCCGCACACGGCGTCGCGCGTCTGCTGCGTACGGTCGGGTGTCGGCCGTTCTGAGATGGATGTGCCCTCCGGAGTCCGATGAGGGCCTCTTTCCCTATCTGTCGCCTCTTCACCACCTCTCCGCTACGTTGGCGATGTCTCACCCACGGGTGCCGGGGTGACCCCCGGCCGCCCTCACTCCATCGATGCACAAAGGGGTACTTCGTTGAGGATGAAGCGCACACTTGTCGCGGGCACGGTCGCACTGGCGACCTTCGCTCTCCCTGTCGTCGCCGCGGCGCCGGCGTCAGCTGCCGCCGGACCGGTCAGCTCGTACTGCAGCACCGTCATGCGCAACTCTGCCTACACGAACGAGCAGACGGCATGGTGCCGGGTGCAGCAGTGGACCGGTCACCGGACGGTCGGGGGCGGGTACATCGCTGAGGGGCCGTACCAGGGTCCGATCGACGGCATCCCCGGGGTCAACTCCTGGAGGGCATTCCAGCAGTACCTGAAGCTGTCGGTCGGCTACTCGGGCCCCATCGACGGGATTCCTGGGCCCAACACCTACAGGGCGGTCCAGCTCCTCGCGCAGAAGGGCGGATACACGGGCCCTGTCGACGGCGTCCTCGGCCCGAACACCTGGGCGGGTGTCGCACGCTACGTGCTGACGAAGATCTGACGCACGCCGTGCCGAGCCCGGCCTCCAGGGGCCGGGCTCGCTGCGTTCACCGCGGGATCGAGGTCAGGACGTCGCCCTCAGGCGACGCCGTCGATCCCCACGATCGACAGGAAGACCACGAGGGACCCGAGCAGCACGACGGCGACACCGACCGAGATCAGCAGGACGGTGCGGGGACGGACGGGCATGGGGCTCCTGCCGGGGTCGGGGTCGCGCGCCGGTCGTCCGGGCGCGGTGAGGGAACCCGACCATCGTAGGCAGGACCGGTGCCTTCCCGGCGCGGGCCCTGTCGGAGGCGGTCGGCGCGACGGGGCGGGCGGGTCTCCCTGCCCGCCCCTGTCCCGTCAGGCCGCAGGGTCGCCGGACGGCACGAGCTCGTCGTCATGGGCAGCGCGCAGCGCGCGCGTCCCGTCGCGCCAGGTGAGGTAGCCGCCGTCGAGGTTGTGCACGTCGTAGCCGAGCTGCGTGAGCAGCCGCGCGGCGGTGTGCCCGCGCTGCCCCACCTGACAGTGCACGACGACGGGTGCCCCGGACGGGATCTCGGCCGCGGCCCGATCGCGCAGCTCGTCGAGCGGGACGTTGAGCGCAGTCCCGCCGGCGACACCCACCACCTCGACCGTCCCGCGCGCGTGCTCGCCGGGCGTGCGGACGTCGACGACGGTCGCACCTTGCGCGACGAGCGTGTCGAGCTCGTGCCACTGGACGCTGCGGGTCTCGCCCGTGCGCAGGTTGTCGGCCACGTAGCCCAGCATGTTGACGGGGTCCTTGGCCGAGCCGTACGCGGGGGCGTACGCGAGCTCGAGGTCGGCGAGGTCGGAGGCCGTGAGCCCGCCTGCCATGGCGGTGGCGAGCACGTCGATGCGCTTGTCGACGCCGTCGCGCCCGACGCCCTGGGCGCCGAGGATCAGGTCGGTCTCGGGGTCGACGAGCAGCTTGAGGGCCATCTGGGTCGCGCCGGGGTAGTAGCCCGCGTGCTGCGCGGGGTGCGTGTGGATCGCACGGTAGGGGCGCCCCTCGGCCTGGAGGCGCTTCTCGTTGCGTCCGACGCTCGCGGCCGTGAGCCCGAAGACACCGACGACTGCCGTCCCCATCGAGGGGCGCATCCCGCTGCGGCGACCGAGGATCACGTCGGCGACGTGGCGCCCGTGCCGGTTGGCGAGGTTGGCGAGCGGGATGAGGGTGGTCGGCTCGTCGCCGGCCGTCCCGGGGGCGGAGCCGGTCGGCGCGAGCGCGTCACGCTTGGTCGCGGCGTCGCCCACGGCGTAGACGTCGGGCACCGAGGTGCGCAGGTCCTGGTCGACGAGGATGCCGCCGCGGGGTCCGACCTGTGCTCCGGCGAGGACCGCGAGCTCGACGTCGGGACGCACGCCGATCGCGGCGACGACGAGGTCCGCAGGGACCGTGCCGCGGGGCGAGCCGTCGGCGGAGGAGAGCTCGGCGGCGTCGGGGCCGAGCATGCTGACCTGCGTCGAGGTGCGCACGTGGACGCCGTGGGCCTCGAGCTCCTGCTGGACGCGGATCGCCATCTCCGGGTCGAGCGGGGCGAGGACCTGGTCGGCGAGCTCGACGAGCGTGACGTCGAGGCCGCGGTGGACGAGGTTCTCCGCGACCTCGACCCCGACGAACCCGCCCCCGATCACGACGGCCGAGCGGGCAGGTGGTTGGACCCGGCCGGGCGTCGTCGTGGCGCGTGCGCCGTCGGATCCCGTGCCGTCGGTTCCCGTGCCGTCGATCGCGGCGACGATCCGGTCGACGTCGGCCACGTCGCGCAGCACGAGGGCGCGCTCCATGCCGGGGGCGGGCGGGACGATCGGGCGGGCCCCGGGGCTCAGGACGAGCCGGTCGTAGGTCTCGACGGACTCCTCGCCCGTGGCCAGGTCGCGGACCGTGACGGTGTGGGCGTCGGCGTCGACTCCCGTGACGCGGTGGCGGACGCGGACGTCGATCCGGAAGCGGGCGGCGAGCGACGCGGGGGTCTGGAGGAGGAGCGCGTCGCGGTCCTCGATGACTCCTCCCGCGTAGTAGGGCAGGCCGCAGTTGGCGAACGAGACGTGCTCGCCGGCTTCGAGGACGACGATCCGGGCGTCCTCCGACAGGCGGCGAAGACGGGTCGCCGCGGACATGCCTGCCGCGACGCCTCCGACGATGACGATCTTCATGCTTTCCTCCTGGGGGTCGAGGAGCACTATACCCCCGGGGGTATAGTGGGATCACATCCACCGAGGAGGACGAGCGTGTGTAGAGCTGTGACCTGCAAGAAGTGCGGCAGGACGACGTGGGCCGGTTGCGGCCAGCACGTCGACCAGGTCATGCGGGGCGTACCCCGTGCCGACCGCTGCGAAGGCCACGCGGCCGAGGCCAAGGCGCCGGGTCGGGGATCCTTTCTCGCGCGCCTCTTCAAGCGCTGACCCGCCCCGACGCGACCACCACGACCACGAGGAGAACCCCATGTGCAGCCCCGCCCGCTGCGGAAACTGCCGCAAGATCACGTGGACCGGCTGCGGCATGCACGCCGACGAGGTCCTCGCCGAGTTCGAGCCCTCCGAACGCTGCGCCTGCCGATGAGCCCGGCGCCCCGGCGCGCCGTGCCCGACGCCCCGTCCGAGGCACCGCCGCCCGTACCCGGGCAGACGGCCGCTCCGCTGCCCGTCCGGGTGCGGCGCCCCACGTGGGGCAGGCGACGGCTCGTCGTCGGCGCCCTGCTCGCTCCCGGGCTGCTCGCGCTGCTCGTGGAGGCGGACGGGGGCTGGGCTGGACCCACCACCTCACCCCCCTGTGGCTGGGGCTGCTCGCGGTCGTGGCCGTCGTCGGCGGCCTCACGCTCGCGAGCTACGTCCCGGCCCGGGGCGAGTCCTGGCGGGATACCCTCGGGTGCTCGCCGTGCGCCGTCGTCTCGGGCGGCACGGTGCTCGCCGCCGTGTTCCTGGTCGGCCAGGCGCCGCACCAGGTCGGGATGGTGCTGCCCGCGCTGGCTGTTGTCCTGTTCGGGCTGGTGCAGCGCACGAGCAGCACGCGCGACGCGTGCGCGCGATGAGAGGAAGTGTCATGGAGCTCGACAAGGACGAGATGAAGAAGGTCTCGAACCGGCTCAAGCGTGCCCAGGGGCAGCTTGCCGCGGTCGTGCGGATGGTCGACGACGGTGGCGACTGCGCCGACCTCGTCATGCAGCTCTCCGCGGTGTCCAAGGCGCTCGACCGTGCAGGGTTCGCGATCATCGCCTCGGGCATGAAGCAGTGCCTCACGGACGAGGAGAACGGCACGGCGGACGTGCAGAAGCTCGAGAAGCTCTTCCTGTCCCTCACGTAGCCGGGCGGCCCAGCCCCCGCTGCCCGACGGCGCAGCGGCCGCCGCGCTGTTGCCCTCGCCCGGGACGGTGGTCGAGCCGCACCCTGCCGCACGACGAGCGGTTCCCCTGCTGCGACGCGCCCGCGGTCGCCACCCCGGGAGGCGACCGCGTGCGCCCCGGGGGATGATCGCGAAGGTGAGCAGGACGCCCGGGCGAGCGACGCCGTCGGGCAGGAGCGACCCCCAGGAGCCCCGCATGAGCGACGACGCGACCTACGGCAGCCCCGTCTTCGACTGGTCCGTGCTGACCGTCCCGACCCCGCTCGCGATGGTGCGCGGGCAGCTCGGGTTCTCGTGGCTCGAGGTGCTGGGACGGCTCGTGACCCTCGACCAGGACGAGTTCGGGTGGGAGCCCGGGCCGGACGCGCTGCGGGTCGTGCGGCGAGGGGAGGAGCGCTCGCCCCGCACGCTCGGGGTCGGCGAGTGGGTCATGGAGTGGCCGGAGGGGTCGGACTCGCCGCAGCCCCGGACGATCGCGTGGCTCGTCGCGCACCTCACCGAGGCGTTCTTCGAGCGGTGGGAGTGGACGTTCGGGGACCGCATCGCCCGGCGGGACGCCGTCGCGTTCTCGGGTGAGGTCGACCCCGCGATCGAAGGGCTGACGCGCTGGGTGGACCTGTGGCGCGACGGCGTCGACTCGCTGCCCGACGACGAGGTGTTCACGGTCGGGCTCGGCCAGGCGACCGAGATCGACGCCCAGGCGCCGTTCGGGCATCTCGTGCTCCACATGAACCGCGAGCTCATCCACCACGGCGCCGAGATCATGGTGTTGCAGGACCTGTACCGGGCGCGGTCCGCGGGCTGAGTCGATCCGAGCTCGAGGAGCAGTTCACGTCCCTCCCGGAGGACGCCCTTGCGGCCCGACGGCGGCGCGCCACCCCCGCGGGGCGGCGCGCCGCCGTGCTACGCGGACGGGGCCGTAGCAGTCCTCTCGGCGACGTCGCCGAGGTCGTCGGTCAGCGCCGGGCGGTGAAGCGGTACTCGCCGCCCGCGTACGTGCAGGAGCTGACGATGTACCCGCGGTTGCGCCACTCGGCGCGTCCGGCGTTGCAGCTCGCCAGCGTCGAGAAGCCACCGACGACGACCGGTGTGCTGAGGAGTGCGACCTGCCCGCTGACAGGTGCGGCCTGGCCGCTGTGGGGCGCCGCGCTCGCCGGGGCCGCAGCTCCGACCAGAGCGGTGACGCCGACTGCTGCGGAGACGAGGGCTCCGATGACCTTGTTTCGCATGTTCTCCCCTGATTCATCCGAATGCCCCGTAGTGGGCACGTCGCCAATCCTCCTCACAGGGCTGGTCGGCCCGCAACCGGAGAGGCGTCGGCAGGATCACACGCTTCCGGGGAATCCCCGGCCCGTCGCCGCCGTTGAGAACGGTCATGAGCGAAAAGGTGAAGGTCGACATCTGGTCCGACGTGGCGTGCCCCTGGTGCTACGTCGGCAAGCGCCGCTTCGAGACGGCCCTGGCCGGGTTCGCAGGCCGCGCCGACGCGCCCGAGGTGGAGATCGAGTACCACTCGTTCGAGCTCGCACCGGACACCCCGGTCGACTTCGAGGGGACCGAGGTCGACTTCCTGGCCACGCACAAGGGCATGCCCAAGGGGCAGGTCGAGCAGATGCTCGGTCAGATGACGACGGTCGCCGCGGCCGAGGGGCTCGCGTACGACTTCGACGCGCTCCAGCACACCAAGACCCTCAAGGCGCACGAGCTGCTGCACCTCGCGAAGTCGCGCGGCAAGCAGGTCGAGATGAAGGAGCGTCTGCTCAAGGCGTACTTCGAGCAGGGGCGCCACGTCGGCCGGATCGACGAGCTCGTCGCCCTCGCGACCGAGGTCGGCCTCGACGCGGACGAGGTCCGCGCGGCCCTCGAGAACGGCGACTTCGCGGACGACGTCGAGCAGGACATCGCGCAGGCGCGCGCCTACGGCATCAGCGGTGTCCCGTTCTTCGTGTTCAACGGCAAGTACGGGGTCTCGGGCGCACAGGACCCGGCCGTCTTCACGCAGGTCCTCGACCAGGTCGTCGCGGACGCCGCGGAGTCCGTGGCCTGAGGCCCCGGTTCGCCCCTGTCCCGGGCCGCCTCCACCTACCACGTGGAATGCGACCGAGATCACAACAGGAGCGGTAGCGAATGCGACCGAGTATCAGCCAGACTGTCGGAAACCCGCAGCGTCGCTGGTCCCGGTGGCCCCGCAGGCGTCCGCCCGTCGAGACGGCCGGCCATCCCACCACCCACGAGCACCGCAGCACGTGACATCAGGAGATCCCATGACTGACACCCAGGAAAACCTCTTCCACTCGATCGCGAACCCGCGCCGCACGACGCTCGTGACGGTCTCGGCCGCCGAGGCCGCCGCGCCGTTCACGATGGTCGGCAGCGACGACGCCGCGGTGTGCGTCGACGGGGTGTGCGCTCTCCCCGAGTGATCACCGGCTGACCCTCGGCTGACCGGGTGGCGGTCGAGAACGGGGTTGAGGCCGTTCTGGCCCTCGGAACGGCCTCAACCCCGTTCTGGGCAGCGCGAGCGACTCAGCCGCGGTGGTGCCGGCCCATCGGCACGAGCGTCGGCGTCCCCGTGATCGGGTCGGGCACGACGAGCGAGTCCAGGCCGAACACCTCGCGCACCATCTGCGCGTCCACGACGTCGCCCGGCGCTCCCTCGGCGTGGACCCGGCCGTCGCGCATCGCGACGAGACGGTCGGAGTAGCGGCACGCCATGTCGAGGTCGTGCAGCACCATGACGACCGTGGTCCCGCGCGACTCGTTGAGGTCCACGAGCAGGTCGAGCACGTCGATCTGGTGCGCGATGTCGAGGAACGTCGTCGGCTCGTCGAGCAGCAGCAGGTCGGTGCGCTGCGCGAGCGCCATCGCGATCCATACGCGCTGCCGCTGCCCGCCCGACAGCTCGTCCACGGACCGCTCGGCGAGGTCGAGCGTCCCGGTCGAGGCGAGCGCGTCGGCCACGGCCTCGTCGTCCTCCGTGGTCCAGCGCCGGAACCAGCCCTGGTGGGGGTAGCGGCCGCGACCCACGAGGTCGGCGACCGTGATGCCGTCGGGCGCCACGGGGCTCTGCGGCAGCAGGCCGAGCGTGGTCGCGACCCGCTTGGTGGGCATCGAACGGATGTCCTCGCCGTCGAGCAGGACGGCGCCGCCCACAGGCTTGAGCAGGCGAGCGAGGCCGCGCAGCAGCGTCGACTTGCCACAGCCGTTCGAGCCGACGATCGACGTGATCTTCCCGGCCGCGACCGTCAGGCTCAGGTCCTCGACGACGCGGCGCTCGTCGTACGCGAGCGACACGTGGTCGGCGGCGAGCGTGTGGGTCCCGGCGGTCCGCGTGCCGGTGGCCCCGGCGCGCGCGGTCCGCCCGTCGCCAGGATGCCCGACGGCGTCGCTCGCCTCGGGCGCGCCCCCGGAGGTCTCGGGGTGGTCGGTCATTCTCAGCCTCCGCGTCCGGAACGGTTGGTGCGCACGAGCAGCCACAGCAGGTAGGGGGCGCCGACGATGCCCGTGACGACGCCGACGGGCAGCGTCACGTCGGGGATCGCGAACTGTGCGACGAGGTCGGAGCCGAGCACGAGCAGCGAACCCACGAGCGCCGCGGGCACGAGCGCGAGCCGGCCGTCGCCCAGCGTGCGGCGGGCGATGGGGGCCGCGACGAGCGCGACGAACGCGACCGGACCCACGACCGCGACCGCGGATCCCGCGAGGCCCACGGCCACGAGGATCAGCAGGAGCCGGGAGCGCTCGACGCGGATGCCGAGCGCGGCCGCGGCGTCGTCGCCCAGCTCGAGCGAGCGGAGCCGCGGAGCCAGGTAGGCCGTGAGCGGCACGAGCACCGCGAAGCAGACCAGCAGCGGGTTGAGCGTCGACCAGTCGGAGCGCGCGAGCGAGCCCGTGATCCACACGAGCGCGGCCTGCGCGTCGCGCACGTCGCTCGTCGTGAGGACCCACGAGACGACGCTCATGCACAGTGCCGCGACGCCGATGCCGATGAGGACGAGCCGGTATCCGGCGACGCCGCCGCGCCACGCGAGCAGGTAGATCGCGACGGCCGCGACGAGCGACCCGGCGAGCACCAGGCCCGTGAGCGCGAGCCCGCTGATCCCCAGCACCACGACGCCCAGGACGCCCGCGGCGCTCGCGCTCTGCGTGATCCCGATGATGTCGGGGCTCGCGAGCGGGTTGCGCACGATCGACTGGAAGAGCGCGCCCGACAGGCCCAGCGCTGCCCCCACGACCAGGGCCGTCAGGAGACGGGGGAGGCGCAGCTCGACGATCACGAACTGCGTGAGGACGTCGGCGCGGCCCAGGACCGTGTCGAGGATGCCGGACAACGGCACGGCGGCGTCGCCCAGCGTCATCCCGACCGCGGCGAGCACGACGAGCGCGACCGACAGTCCCGTCACGAGCCGCGCCTCGCGCAGGCGCCCACGGTGACGCGAGGCCCGGGCGACGTCGACGCCCGGGGGAGCGACGCCGTCGGGCAGGCCGTGCGGAGCGGTGGTCGGAGTGCTCACAGCGACACCGTCTTCCCGCGCCGCACGAGCGCGATGAACAGGGGCGCGCCCACGACCGCGGTGACCACGCCCACCTGGAGCTCGCCCGGCCGTGCCACGACGCGGCCGATCACGTCGCACCCGATGAGCAGCACGGGCGCCGCGACGGCGGCGTACGGCAGCACCCACCGGTAGTCCAGCCCGACGACGTAGCGCGCCACGTGCGGGACGACGAGCCCCACGAAGGCCACGGGTCCGACGGCCGCGGTCGCGGCCCCGCACAGCAGCACGATCGCGATGCCCGCGACGACGCGCGTGCGGGTCACGTCCTGCCCGAGGCCGCGCGCGACGTCGTCGCCCAGGGCCAGGCCGTTGAGCGAACGCCCGAGCGCCAGCGCCAGGACCAGGCCCACGACGACGAACGGCAGCACCTGCCACACGACCGTCGAGCCGCGCGCCGCGAGCGAACCGACCTGCCAGAAGCGCATGAGGTCGAGCGTGGCGCGGTCGACCAGGAGGACCGCCGTGACGACCGACGTCAGCGCCGCCGTGACGGCCGCACCGGCGAGGGCGAGCTTGACGGGGGTCGCGCCCTCGCGACCGACGCTCGCGACCCCGTAGACCACGGCCGCCGCGATCGCGGCGCCCGCGAACGCGAACCACACGTACCCGCCGACCTGCGAGACCCCGAAGAACGAGATCGCGCCGACCACGAAGAGCGACGCGCCCGCGCTGATGCCGAGCAGGCCCGGGTCGGCCAGCGGGTTGCGCGTCAGGCCCTGCATGAGGGTGCCCGCGGCGCCGAGCGCGGCCCCCGCGACCAGTCCGACGAGCGTGCGGGGCACGCGCTTCTCGATGACCACGAGGTGGTCGGGGTTGGTCGGGTCGTAGCTCGTGAGCGCGTCCATGACGACGCTCAGCGGCAGGGCGTTGGCCCCGACCGCGAGGCTCAGCGCGCACACCGCGGCGAGCGCCACGACCAGGACCACGAGCCCCACGACGAGACGCCGAGCACGGGCCGGGCGACGCGAGGTCGCCCGGCCCGTGCCGGCGTCCGTGCTGTGGGTCGTGCTCATGAGTGGTGTGAGACTACGACACCTTCTCGGCGGCGGCCGCGAGCTGCGGCACGTACTGGTCGAGCATCCACGGGATCGACAGGGCCGTGGGGGCGCTCGACGCCATGACGAACGACTCGCCCACGATCGGGGCGAAGCGGCCCTCGGTGATCGTGGGCATCGCGGCGATGACCGGGTCGGCCACGAACGTGTCGACGTCGGCCTGCGTCGCGAAGTACATGATGAGGACGTCGGTCTCGATCTTGGAGACGTTCTCGTAGCTCAGCGGGTACCAGAAGGTCCCGGACGACGGGTCGGCGTCGAGCTCCGCGACGCTCGGCGAGAGCGTCATGCCGAGGTCCTCGACGACCTGGACGCGCGGGTCCCCGGCGCGGTAGACGTTGAGCTGGTCGGCCGTGTTGGCGGCCGCGTAGAAGAAGGACTTGTCCTTGATGACCGGGTAGGCGTCCGACTGCGCGGCGATGCCGGCGTTCGTCTCCTCGAGCAGGGCGTCGGCCTCGTCCTCGAGCCCCAGCGCCTTGCCGACGATGTCGAGCTGGTCCTGCCACGACAGGGACCACGGCTCGTCGGGGTACGCGACGACCGGAGCGATCTTGGAGAGCTTGTCGAACTCCTCCTGCGTGATGCCCGAGTAGGGGGCCAGGATGACGTCGGGCTTGGCGGCCACGACCTCCTCGAACGGCACCTCGCTCGTGTCGCCGCCCGAGAGCAGCGTCGGCGTCTCGGCACCCATCTCGTCGAGCTTCTCGGCGACCCAGGGGAGCACGCCGTCGGCGTTGCCGCCGTACTTGTACGCGGGCATCGCGACGGGCACGACGTCGAGCGCGAGGACCGCGTCCTGCGTCGACCAGCCCCACGTCACGACGCGCTCGGGCTTCTCCTCGATGACGGCCTCGCCGAGCGCGCTGTCGATCGTCACGGGGAAGGCGCCCTCGGCTGCGGCGCTGCCGCCTGCGGGCGACGAGGCGTCGTCGGTGGACCCGCCGGAGCAGGCGCCCAGGGCGAACGCGGTGGCGACGGTCGCGGCGACCAGCGCTGCGGGCCGGAGCCGTCGAGAGACGGTGCGAGACATGATGCTCCTCGGTCGGTGCTGCACGGGGGTGGTGGTGCTAGAGGTAAGGCTAACCTCATAACCTGTGCGCCCTCGACGGAGGGGGCCCGTGCGACCCAGTGGGATGGTTCACAACGTGCTGTCATCTCCCGGCCGGGTCGTGTCGCGCCCCGGCCGCAAGATGCTGGCGGTGCGAGGTCCGAGAACGGGGTTGAGGCCGTTCTGACGGCTCTGGCGACCCCAACCCCGTGCTCGACCGCGCGGAACCTCGTGCTCAGTTGCCCCGGTGGTCCTGGATCGACAGTCTCGGACCCCGCCGCGGCGCGAGTCCCCGGCCCGACACCTCGAGCAGCCGCACGACCCGGTACCGGTGCGGCGCGTAGGGCGCGAGCAGCGCCAGCATCCCGGCGTCGTCCGTCCGCTCGCCGGTCAGTGCCCATCCGACGGCCTTCGCCAGGTGGAAGTCCCCGACCGACACCGCGTCGGCGTCCCCGAGCGCCCGCTGCGCGACCTCCGCAGCCGTCCACACCCCGACCCCGGGCACGAGCTGCAACCGCGCCTGCGCCGCGGCCGGGTCCATCGCGGCGCACTCCTCGAGCCGCCGGGCGACGCGCGCGCACTCGACCACGGTCCGTGCCCGCCGCGGGTCGACGCCCGCCCGGTGCCAGTCCCACGTGGGGATCGTGGCCCAGGTCCGGGCGTCGGGGACCACGCGCATGCCCTCGGGCGCGGGCCCCGGCGCGGGCGTCCCGTACCGCGCGAGCAGCCAGCGCCACGCGTGGTGCGCCGTCACGGTCTGCACCTTCTGCTCCAGGACCGCGGGCACCAGGGCCTCGAGCACGCGCCCGGTGCGGGGGACGCGCAGCCCGGGGTGCCTGCGGTGCGCGTCCGCGAGGCGGGCCGGGGGCTCGAAGGAGGCTGCGTCGTCGGGCTCGCCGAGGAGCGACGGGAGCGACGCGGCGAGCTCGCCCGCCCCGGGCCCCCACGCCTGCCCGACGACGTCACGCACCCCCGCCTGCACCAGGCGGTAGGTCACGGGTCCGGTCGGGAAGAGGCTCGTGCGCCACGTCCCGGCGTGCGGGCCGCCCGGCACCACGCGGAACGTGGGGTCATGGGGGCCGCGCGCGAGCTTCGCGAGCGTCGAGCGCAGGTCGAGCGGGCGCTCGGACCGCAGGGCGAGGGGGAGCGGGGCGCCCGGTCCGGACCGGGCGGGCGCCGGTGCGGGGAGCGGCGAGGACATCACGCCAGTGTCGCACCGCCACCTGAGCCCAGGGTCCCCCGCACGGTCGCCGAGAACGGGATCGAGGTCGCCACCGTGTCGGTGGCGACCTCAAGCCCGTTCTCGGCAGCTCGCGAGAGTCAGTCGAAGAGCGTCGACTCGGTCCAGGCGTCCGCGGCGGCCTTGCTCGCGGCGGTGGCCCCGACCTTGGTGGCCGCACGGCCCGCAGAGGCCGGCCGCTTGGCGGGCGCGGCCACGAGGTCGTCCGTCCCTGCGAGCGTCGCCCGCTCCTCGCCACGACCCGCGGCCCAGTCCTGCGCCGCGAGGCCCGCGAGCTGGTCGGCCCGCTCGTTGAAGTGGTTGCCGACGTGGCCGCGCACCCACCGGAACCGCACCGGTCCGGGGCGGGCCGTGATCGCGGCCTCGATGCCCTGCACGAGCTCGAGGTTCTTCACAGGGCTGCCACCGGCGGTCCGCCAGCCCTTGCGCTTCCATCCTTCGAGCCACTCCGACGCGCACTTGATGGCGTACTGGGAGTCGGACTCGATGAGGAGCGGCTCGGCGCTGGGGTGGGCGCGTACCGCTTCCAGCAGAGCCATGAGCTCCGCGATCTGGTTCGTCCCGGAGGCTGCGCCGCCGGAGTCGAAGGTTCCGTCGTGGTTGATCCACGCCCAACCGATCGCTCCACCCGGGTTGACCAGGCACGAGCCGTCGGTGCTGACAGTGATCACTTGTGCGTCCTCGCTCATCGGAGTCGGAAGTCCGTCGCGCCCATTGTCCCCGACTTTCCGGGGCGCAGGGACCGCCGTCTGCCCGCCCCGGCCCGACGGCGGAGCGCACCCGGGTGCGCGACGTGCGTTCCGCCGTCGGGCGCCTGGGATCTCGTCAGGACCGGCGTGACCGGAAACTCACCCCTGCCACGGTGAGCGGTCGGGAGTGTCCCCCCGGGAGCACGACGCCCCCGTCCCCACCGGTGACCGGGGGAGCGGGGGCGCCGCAGGATCAGGCCGTGCTCAGCTGACGCCGAGCAGGTCGATCACGAAGACGAGCGTCTTGCCGGACAGGCGGTGGCCGCCGCCGGCCGGGCCGTACGCGAGCTCCGGGGGGCAGACGAGCTTGCGGCGCCCGCCGACCTTCATCCCCGGGATGCCCTGCTGCCAGCCGGCGATGAGGCTGCGCAGCGGGAAGTTGATGGACTGGCCGCGGCTCCAGGACGAGTCGAACTCCTCGCCGGAGTCGTACTCGACGCCCAGGTAGTGGACGTTGACGGTCGAGCCGGGCTGCGCCTCGGCGCCGTCGCCGACGATCAGGTCGGTGACCTCGAGCTCGGTGGGGGCCGGGCCCTCGGGGGCATCGACCTCAGGACGGGTGCGTTCGGTGTTCTCGGACATGTTCCGATCCAACCACGCCGCACCCCCGCGCGGGCTGTCGGAACTCCCGAGAACCGCAGAACCGTGCGGAAAAGTTGGGGATCCCGAAACCCACGGAGGGCCTTTTCTTGCCATGATGAACGCATGACTCCCCCCGCCACACCGACCTCCGGCGTGCCCGCACACGCAGGTGCGGACCGCCGTCGGACCCCTCAGGACATCCGCCGCTGGCGCCGCTACCTGGCCGACGAGCGTGCCGAGGCCGCGACCTACCGCGACCTGGCCTCGCGCCGCAGCGGCGAGGAGAAGGAGATCCTGCTCGCGCTCGCCGACGCCGAGAAGCGGCACGAGGACCACTGGCTCGCGCTGCTGGGCGACGACGTGGGCAAGCCGTTGCGGGGCGACTGGCGCACGCGGTCCCTCGGGCTGTTCGCGCGCCGGTTCGGCGGGGTGTTCGTGCTCGCGCTGGCGCAGCGGGCCGAGGCCCGGTCGACGTACGAGACCGACGCCGACGCGACCGCGACGATGGCTGCCGACGAGCGCATCCACGAGGAGGTCGTGCGCGGCCTCGCGACGCGCGGGCGCATGCGCATGTCGGGGACGTTCCGCGCCGCGGTGTTCGGCGCGAACGACGGCCTGGTGTCCAACCTCGCGCTGATCCTCGGGATCGGGGCGTCGGGTGCGTCGAACGCGACCGTGCTGCTGTCGGGCCTCGCGGGCCTGCTCGCGGGTGCGCTGTCGATGGGCGCGGGCGAGTACGTCTCGGTGCGCTCGCAGCGCGAGCTGCTCGACGCGTCGACGCCCAGCCCCCTGGCCTCGGCCGCGCTGCCGCACCTCGACGTCGACGCGAACGAGCTCGCGCTCGTGTACCGGGCGCGGGGCCTCGCGCCCGACGAGGCCGAGAAGCACGCGGGCGAGGTCCTGTCGACGTACACGGCCGCGACCGTGATCGCGCCGGCGGTGGAGGGGGACGAGTTCGAGACGCACGGCTCCGCGATGGGGGCTGCGGTGTCGTCGTTCCTGTTCTTCGCGTCGGGCGCGCTCATCCCCGTGCTGCCGTACCTGTTCGGCCTCCAGGGCGGGGTCGCGGTGCTCGTCGGGAGCGGGCTCGTGGGGCTCGCGCTGCTCGGGACGGGCGCCACGGTCGGGCTGCTGTCGGGTGCCTCGCCGATCAAGCGTGCGCTGCGCCAGCTCGCGATCGGGTTCGGGGCCGCGGCCGCGACGTACGTGCTGGGCCTGGTCTTCGGGGCGACGGTCGCGTAGCGGTCCGCGCGCAAGGGGGCCCGACGGCGGAGCACGCCTCCACCGTCGGGCCTCCGGTTCCGGGAGGGGTGCGCTAGACGACGAGGCCCAGCAGCAGGATCACGACCAGCGCCACGACGGACAGCACGCACTCCATGACGGACCACGTCTTGAACGTCTGACCCACGGTCATGCCGAAGTACTCCTTGATGAGCCAGAACCCGGCGTCGTTCACGTGCGACAGGAACACGGAGCCCGCACCGATCGCGAGGACGAGCAGCGCAGCGTGCGTGGGCGGGAGCCCGGTCGCCAGCGGGGCCATGATCCCGGCGGCCGTGATGGTCGCGACCGTCGCGGACCCCGTCGCCACGCGGATGAGCGCCGCGACGAGCCAGCCCGCGAGGAGCGGCGAGAGGTTCGCGTCGGAGATGCCGCTCGCGATGACGTCGCCCACGCCCGAGTCGACGAGCGTCTGCTTGAAGCCGCCGCCCGCACCCACGATGAGCAGGATGCCCGCGATCGGGGCGAAGGACTTGTCGACGAGCGTGCTGATCTCGTCGCGCGTGCGGCCCATCGCGCTGCCGAACGCGACGAGCGACACGAGCGCGGTGATGAGCAGCGCGACGAGCGGCGTCCCGATGAACTCGAGGCCCTTGCCGACGGGCGTGCCCAGGGTGCCGGTCGTCTCGACGACGGTCCGGGCCAGCATGAGGATCACGGGCAGCAGGACCACGGTGACGGCGACCGCGAAGCTCGGTCGCGGGGCGTCCTGGTCACGCTCGCTCACGCCCAGGACGGTCGTGGGCGGGGGCAGCTTGACCCACACGGCGAGCGGCTTGGCGAGCAGCGGCCCTGCGACGATCACGGTCGGCACCGCGACGAGGAGGCCGAGCCCGAGCGTCAGGCCGAGGTTCGCACCGAGCGCGTCGATCGCGAGCAGCGGGCCGGGGTGGGGGGGAACGAGGCCGTGCAGCGCCGAGAGGCCCGCGAGGGCGGGGATGCCGACGAGGATCGGGGACACCTTGGAGCGGCGGGCCACCATCATGACCACGGGGATGAGCAGGACGACGCCGACCTCGAAGAACAGCGGGATGCCGATCACGAACGCGATGAGCGCCATGGCCCACGGCAGCCGTTGCACGGGCGTGCGCGCGAGGATCGTGTCGACGATCTGGTCGGCGCCGCCCGAGTCGATGAGCATCTTGCCGATGATCGCGCCGAGAGCGATGAGGACGCCGACCCCTGCGACGGTCGAGCCGAGCCCGGCCGAGAAGCTCACGAACGCGCTCACGAAGTCGATGCCCGCGACGATCGCGAGGACCGCCGAGCCGATCATGAGGGACAGGAACGGGTGGAGCTTGAGCCACACGATCAGGACGATGATCGTCGCGATCCCGACGACGGCCGCGAGGATCAGCTGGGCCGTCCCGGCGTCGGTCGTGGGGGTCTCGGTGGCTGCGCGCAGGGCGCCCGCGGCGAGCGGGTGCGAGGCGAGGGTGAGCATCATCGCTCCTCGGTGTCGGTGTCGGTGCGGGGGTCGCCCGCCAGGTGACGGGGCGTGCGGGGGATCGTGGGGTGGGGCAGGGCGCTGGTCGCGAGGATCCGGTCGACGAGTTCCTCGGGCGGGGTGCCGACGTCGAGCGTGATCCCGTCCTCGTCGTCCGCGAGGGGTTCGAGCGTCGCGAGCTGGGACGGCAGGAGCGACGCGGGCATGAAGTGCCCGCTGCGGTGCGTCATGCGCTCCTCGAGGAGCTCGGGGCTCCCGGTGAGGTGCACGAACCGCACGCGGCCGTGGGCCGTGCGCAGGAGGTCGCGGTAGGTGCGCTTGAGCGCCGAGCAGGTCACGACGGCGGAGTCGCCCTCGGCGGCCTGCTGGTCGAGCCAGTCGCGCATCGCCCGGAGCCAGGGCCAGCGGTCCTCGTCGGTGAGCGGGGTGCCTGCGCTCATCTTGTCGATGTTGGCCTGCGGGTGGAACTCGTCGGCCTCGGCGTAGGGGCGGTGAGTGCGCTCGGCGATCAGGGTCGCGACCGTGGTCTTGCCCGAGCCCGCGACGCCCATGATGACGAGGTGCACGGGTTCGGTCTCGCTCCCCGGAGTCGGGGCGGGGCTGACGTCTGTGTCCATGAGGGGTTCCTTGGCCTGTCGACTGCTGCGTCGTGCGCGGACCTCTGCGGCCGCTGTTCGAGCATGCATGATTGGTATCACCTTTGGCAAACAATGGTGTGACCAATGGTGGAAGCCGTAGGCTCGACCCATGTCCGCGACGGTGCTCCACAGCTCGGTGACCGACGTCCTCGGCCAGCGCATCACCGCAGGTCACCTCCCTGCGGGCAGCACGCTGACCCTCGACGGGATCGGCACCGAGTTCGGCGTCTCCCGTACCGTGACCCGCGAGACCATGCGCCAGCTCGAAGCGCTCGGCCTCGTGCGCTCGGGCCGACGCATCGGCCTCGTCGTCCTCCCCGAGCAGGACTGGAACGTCTACGACGCCCGCATCATCCGCTGGCGCCTCGCCGGACCGGGCCGCGACGCCCAGCTGCGCTCGCTGACCGAGCTGCGCTGCGCCGTCGAACCCCTCGCCGCGGCCGGTGCCGCCCGGCACGCGACCCCCGAGGCCCGCACCGAGGCCGTCGAGCTCGCCGCGCGCATGCGCGAGCTCGGCGAGGCCGGGCGCCTCGAGGAGTTCCTCCAGCTCGACATCCGCCTGCACGCCCTGCTCCTGCGCTCGTGCGGCAACGAGATGTTCGCGGCGCTCACCGAGGTCGTCGGCGAGGTCCTCGCCGGGCGCACGCACCTGGGCCTCATGCCGCAGGCGCCCGTCGCCGAGGCGCTCGACGAGCACGAGGCCGTCGCCCGCGCCGTCGCGGCGGGAGACCCCGTCGAGGCCGAGCGCGCCATGGCGGCCCTCGTGGGCGAGGTCCGGGCGGCGCTCGCGGAGTGAGCGGTCGCCCCGCCGGCCCGACGGCGTCGCGCACCGCGCGCAGGGGACTCACGTCCTGAGACGGTCGCCCCGGGAGACGGTTTTCCGGCCGGTGCGAGGTAGCCTCGTCGCTCGTGCCCCGCCTCGACGGCATCCTTGCCGACACGACCCCGCTCCGCGTCTCCCCGCCCTTCCGCCGGCTGTGGTGGGGGCTCGGGATCTCCAACCTCGGTTCCCAGCTCACGGTCGTGGCCGTAGGGCTCCAGGTCTACGCGCTCACGGGCTCGACGCTCGCGGTCGGCGTGCTCGGGATCTTCGCGCTCGTGCCCCTCGTGGCGCTCGGCCTGTACGGAGGCGCGCTCGTCGACGCGTACGACCGCCGCAAGGTCGCGCTGCTCGCGTCGTGGGCGCTGTGGGTCGTCACGGGGCTGCTCGCGCTCCAGGCATGGCTCGACGTCGGGTCGGTCGGGGTCCTGTACGGGCTCGTCGCGCTCCAGTCCGCAGCGTTCGCGATCAACAACCCCGCGCGCTCGGCGATCATCCCGCGCCTGGTCGAGCCCCGCCTGCTGCCCGCCGCGAACGCGCTCCAGACGATCTCGTGGAGCATCGCGCTGACCGTGGGCCCGCTGCTCGGGGCGTTCCTCGTGGCGCTGTGGGGGTACGGGATCGCGTACACGATCGACGCGGTGCTGTTCGCGGCGGCGCTGTGGGCCGTGTGGCGGCTGCCGTCGATCCCGCCGGTCCTCACGAGCGACGTGTCAGAACCAGCGAGCACTCCGGGTCACGGTGGTCCTGACAACCCGGCGGGGGATGGGGCGGCACCCCGCCGCAAGGTCGTCGGCATCAGCTCGGTGGTCGACGGCCTGCGCTACCTCGCGACCCGGCCCAACGTCCGCACGACCTTCCTGGTCGACCTCGCCGCGATGATCCTCGCCTTCCCGCGGGTGCTGCTGCCCGCGGTCGGCGTCCTGTTCATCGGGGGCGGTGAGACCACGACGGGCGTCCTGAGCGCGGCGTTCGCGGTCGGCGCGGTGCTCGCCGGGGTGTTCTCCGGGGCGCTGTCGCGCGTGCGCTGGCAGGGGCTGGTGATCGCGTGGGCCATCACGGCGTGGGGGCTGTCGATCGCGGCGTTCGGTGCCGTGCTGCTCCTGGTCGGCTCGACGAACCCGTCGCAGGTGCTCGTGGGCGGGCTCGTCGCGGCGTGCGTCGCGCTCGCCCTCGCGGGGGCCTCCGACGCCGTGAGCGCGGTCTTCCGCCAGACGATCCTGCAGACTGCGACCCCCGACGACATGCGCGGCCGACTCCAGGGGGTCTTCATCGTGGTCGTCGCGGGCGGCCCCCGCCTGGGCGAGGTCGTGCTCGGTGCGCAGGCGAGCTGGTTCGGCGAGGCGTGGGCCGCGGTCGCGGGCGGCCTGGCCTGCATCGTCGTGGTGTGGCTGATCCTGCGGGCGCAGCCGCGCTTCCTCAGGTACGACGCGCTGCACCCCGAGCCGTAGGGCGGTCTGGTCCGGTTCGTCGAGCGTGCAGTTCGGGTCGCCGGAAGAGCCCCACGGCAGCCCGAACTGCACGCTCGGCGATCCGGGGTCGGGCGTGCGCGGCCGGTTCCGGGACGCCGACCCTCTCGGGCTGCCCGTCCCGCTCCTGGTCGGAGCGGGCGTCGTGCTGCTGCTCCTCGCGACCTTCCTGCGGTTCACCGCGCGAGGGGGCACACTCGGTGACCCGGCGGAGACACCGTCGCACCTCCGACGCCGCAGGTCACCTGTCGCGTGACCCTCACCACGGTCGCTCACCGCGCGACCACGCCTTCTCCTCACTATCGTCGAAGGACAACCTGACACGGAGGGGGTCGTCATGACCAGCAACGACGCGGGAGCGGCTGGGGACGCACAGGCCCAGGCCAGGGCCAAGCGGCTGAACAAGAAGGTCGTCGGGATCAGCCTGGCGGCCGCACTGGGTGGCTTCCTGTTCGGGTTCGACACGGCGGTGATCAACGGGGCCGTCGACTCCCTGTCCGAGACGTTCGAGCTGAACGCGGCGATCACCGGGTTCGCGGTGTCGTCGGCGCTCATCGGCTGTGCGGTGGGCGCCTGGTTCGCGGGGCCCGTCGCGAACAAGATCGGCCGCATCAAGGTCATGCTCATCGCGTCGGCACTGTTCTTCGTGTCGGCGTTCGGTTCCGGGCTCGCGTTCTCGGTGGTCGACCTGATCCTGTGGCGCGTGGTCGGCGGCCTGGGTATCGGTGCCGCGTCGGTCATCGCGCCCGCGTACATCGCCGAGGTCTCGCCGGCGCGCATCCGTGGGCGGCTGGGGTCGTTGCAGCAGCTCGCGATCGTGACCGGCATCTTCGCCTCGCTCCTCACGGACGCCGCCCTGGCAGGGGCCGCTGGCGGTGCGTCGAACGTGCTGTGGCTGGGCCAGGAGGCGTGGCGCTGGATGTTCATGGCGGCCGCGGTCCCGGCGGTCGCGTACGGCCTGTTCGCGCTCCGCATCCCGGAGTCCCCGCGCTACCTGGTGGCGAAGGGCGAGACGAAGAAGGCCGCCGAGGTCCTGCGGGAGTTCACGGGGGTCGAGGACGTCGACCACAAGATCGCGGACATCGAGAACTCCCTCAAGTCGGACACGAAGGCGTCGATCAAGGACCTGAGGGGCAAGCGCCTGGGTCTCAAGCCGATCGTCTGGGTCGGCATCCTGCTCTCGGTCTTCCAGCAGTTCGTCGGCATCAACGTGATCTTCTACTACTCGACGACGCTGTGGCGGTCGGTCGGGTTCTCGGAGGACGACGCGCTCCTGACCTCGGTCATCACGTCGGTCACGAACATCGTGGTGACGATCGTGGCGATCCTCCTGATCGACCGGATCGGCCGCCGCATCCTGCTCCTCGCGGGATCGACGGGCATGTTCGTCTCGCTCGGCATGATGGCCGTCGCGTTCACGCAGGCCACGATGACCACGGCCTCCGACGGCACGTCCACGGCCTCGCTCGACGGCGCCTGGGCCACGGTCGCGCTCATCGCGGCCAACGCGTTCGTGGTGTTCTTCGGGGCGTCGTGGGGGCCGGTCGTCTGGGTGCTGCTGGGGGAGATGTTCCCCAACCGCATCCGTGCGAGCGCGCTCGCGGTCGCGGCCGCTGCGCAGTGGGTCGCGAACTTCGCGATCTCGACGACCTTCCCCGTGCTGGCCGACATCGGCCTGAGCTTCGCGTACGCGTTCTACGCGTTCTTCGCGCTGCTGTCGCTGTTCTTCGTCTTCTACAAGATCCCGGAGACGCGCGGCAAGGAGCTCGAGGACATGCGCGACGACTTCGTCATCAAGCGCGGGCACATCGTCGAGTCGGCCTGACGCCCGGCCCTCGACGAGCGCGCAGATGCCCCCGATCCCCTCCCGGATCGGGGGCATCTCCCGTTCGGGGGTGAGGGCCGTGCGCTACGCGAGTCCCGTGTCGCGCGCGACGATCGCGGCCTGCATGCGGGTCGTGACCTGGAGCTTGGCGAGCACGCGTGACACGTGCGTCTTCGCGGTGGCCTCGCTGATGACGAGCGCGTCGGCGATGCCCTGGTTGGACAGCCCGCGGCCGAGGGCTGCGAGCACGTCGGTCTCGCGCGGGGTCAGGTCGGACAGGCGCGGGTCGCCCGGCGTCCCCGTGCCCGACGGCGGCGCGCCCCCCGGGAGGTGAGCGGCGCCGTCGGGCCGTGGGGCGGACGCGAACGCCGCGAGGAGGCGGCGCGTGACCTCGGGTGCGAGGACGCCGTCCCCGGCCGCGACGCGGCGGACCGCGTCGATGAGGGCGGCGGGCTCCGCGGTCTTGAGCAGGAATCCCGCGGCCCCTGCGCGCAGGGCCTCGTCGACGTACTCGTCGAGGTCGAACGTCGTCAGGACGAGGACCTCGGCGAGGCGTTCGGCGACGATCGTGCGCGTGGCCTCGATGCCGTCGACGCCGGGCATGCGCAGGTCCATGAGGACGACCTCGGGGCGCAGGGCGCGGGCGTTCGTGATCGCGGCGGCGCCGTCGGAGGCCTCGCCCACGACCTCGACGTCCGGTGCGGAGTCGAGCAGGAAGCGCAGGCCGGCGCGGATGGCGGCGTGGTCGTCGGCGAGCAGGACACGGATCATGCGGGGGCTCCGGGTGTGTCGGTGGGGTCGAGGGCGGGCGGGGTGCGTCCTGACGCCTCGGTGCAGGACCGGCTCAGCGGCAGGTCGGCCCGGACGGTCCACGCGTCGCCCGCGTCGGTCGGGCCTGCCCGGAACGTGCCGCCGAGCGCCTCGGCGCGCTCGCGCATCGTGAGGAGACCGGTGCGGGCGCTCAGGCTCGGGGGCAGCGGCCCGGAGCGGGCGGTCAGGGTGCTCGTGACCTCGACCGTGAGTCGGTGCTCGGGCGGCTCGTCCAGCCCGAGCACGACCCGCACGCGGCCCCCCGGGGCGTGCTTGGCCGCGTTCGTCAGTGCCTCCTGCACGATCCGGTGCGCGGCCTGGTCGAGAGCCGACGGGAGGCGCGCCGACCGGGCGTCGTCGGGGTCCTCGACCTCGACCGTGAGGCCCTGGGCGCGTGCGGACGAGATCACGTCGTCGAGCCCGGCCAGGCGCGCGGGGGCCGCGACGGCCTCGCCCGCGAGCACCGTGCCGCGCGACGCGTCGCGGGTCTCGGGGCCGGCCGAGCCGTCGGTGCGTGGCAGGTCCGAGCGCAGCAGCAGGATCATGGCTCGCATCTCCTCGAGCGACGTGATGCTGCTCGACCGCACGAGCTCGAGCGCCGCCCGGTCCTTCGCGGCGTCGGGAGGCGACGCGAGCGCGGCCCCCGAGTGGATCGCGATGGCCGACAGGTGCGACGCGATGACGTCGTGCAGGTCGCGTGCCATCGCGGCGCGCTCGGCCCGCACGGCCTCGTGCTGACCGAGCTCGGCGATCTGCTCCAGGTCGGCTGCCCGTTGAGCCTCGAGGTCGGCGCGCTGCGCCTCCAGGTCGGCCCGCTCGGCCGAGAGCGCGGCGAGGTCGGTCTTCTGGCGCACGTTCGCGGCCCACCACAGGGGCGTCGCGATGATCGCCGCCGCCTGGATGCCGCCGAGGGCGAACCCCTGCACGTCCCGGAAGTACTCGCCCGTGGCCACCGCGGCCGCGACGACGAGCACCGTCACGACGACGTTGACGACCGCCCGGAGCCGCCTGCTCCCGTAGAGGCCGCACGCGAACAGCAGCTCCCACAGGACCAGGAGCATGCTGAGGCTGCCGCCGATCAGGACGTCGGCGACGACCGCGACGGTCCCGCCCACGAGGGCGAGCGCGGTGTGGCGGCGCTTGGCGAGCAGGATCAGGCAGCCGACCGCGAGGGGCACGACGTGCCACCACCGGTTCGCGGGCTGCACGAACGCAGACACGGACCAGACCGAGACCACCCCGACCGCAAGCAGCGCGACCCCGACGAGGAACGTCCCGGCCGCGTCGTACGGGTCCCCGCCGGGCCCGTCGTCGCGGAACCCGGCGTCGACCCGGCGCACGAGCCGCCGAATGCGCGAGGCGTGGCTCGGCGCCGTCGCCGCGTCGGCGCCCGCGGTCGGGGACCCGGTGTCGGCAGCCGTGGGCAGGGGGTCGGGCACGCCCCCATCACAGCACAGCGACCCCGCCCGGGGATCGCCCGAACGATGTACGGCGCGCCGCCCGCCGGCCCGAGGATCACTCGTCCGCCCGACGACGCCACCCGCCGCCGCGCACGAACCTTGCGGCATGGAACTCCTGCCCCTCCTCGGTGCGCTCGTCGTCCTGGCCCTCGTCGACTCGACGAGCTTCGGGACGCTGCTCATCCCCGTGTGGCTCCTCATGACCCCGGGGCGGGTGCGCGTCGCGCGCCTGCTCGTCTACCTGGGCACGATCGTCGGGTTCTACCTCGTGGTCGGGGTCGTGATCGCGCTGGGGGCGGAGGCCTTCGCCGAAGGGTTCGGCGAGCTCTTCGAGACACGGCCCGCCCGGATCGTCGAGCTGCTCGTGGGGGCCGCGCTCGTCGCGTACAGCTTCCACCTCGACCGACGGTCCAAGGGCTCGTCGGACGGACAGGGGCGCGTCCTGCGGTGGCGGGCCCGCGCGATGGGAGCGTCGGACGAGACGGGAGCGGCGCCGTCGGCCCTCACGCCCGTGCCCGACGGCGCAGCGCGCCCCGTACCCGGCTCGCACCCGGGCGTGGCGACCGCGCCGCGCACCGGCTCCGTGACGGCCCTCATGGGGCTGGCGCTCGCGGCTGCGGCGATCGAGCTCGCGTCGATGCTGCCGTACCTCGCGGCGATCGGGATGATGACGCGCGCGGACCTCGGGTGGCCTGCGACGGCGGTCGTCCTGGCGGGGTACTGCGTCGTCATGGTGCTGCCCGCGCTGGTGCTCCTGGCGGGACGGGTCCTCGCGGCCCGCCAGGTGGGGCCGCTCCTCGACCGGCTCAACGCGTGGATGACGAGGAACGCGGCGTCGACCACGGCGTGGGTCGTGGGGATCGTAGGGTTCCTGCTCGCGCGCGACGCCGTGGTGTGGCTCGGCTGGATCGGGTAGGCATTTGCCGGAACGGCAACGGCGCTTGCGCGCGGGCCGGGCCAGGCCCCATGGTCGGGGAAGACGGCCGACCCCTGCGGCCCGCCCCGACCCGAGGAGCCCGCGTGGCACACGACCACCAGAACCACGAGCACGGCCACCAGCAGCACCACCACGACCAGGCGTTCTGGGACGAGCGCTACGGTTCCGCGGCATCGGTGTGGAGCGGCAACCCGAACCCGCAGCTCGTGCGCGAGGTCGCCGACCTGCCCGCGGGCAGCGCGCTCGAGGTGGGTGCGGGCGAGGGGGCCGACGCGGTGTGGCTCGCGCGGCAGGGGTGGCGCGTGGTCGGGCTCGACGTGTCGCCCGTAGCCCTCGCGAAGGCCGCGGCGCACGCGGACGCGGTGAGCGCCGAGGTCGCCGAGCGCATCGAGTGGCGCCAGGCCGACCTCGTCGGGTGGGAGCCGGGGGACGAGCGGTTCGACCTCGTCACGGCCCACTTCATGCACCTGCCGGCCGACCTGCGCCGCCAGGTCTTCCCGCGCCTCGCGCAGGCCGTGGCACCGGGTGGGCGGCTGCTCGTCGTCGGGCACCACCCCGAGGACCACGAGACGGTGCGCCGCGAGTTCGACGAGCACTTCTTCTACACGGGCGACGATCTCCTGAGCGAGCTCGACCTCGACGGGTGGACGGTCGAGACCAACGACGCGCCCACCCGCGAGATGCTCGACGCCGAGGGACGCCCGGCCACGATCCGCGACACGGTCCTGCGGGTGCGGAGGCCGTAGCCCCGCTCCGGGCTACGCCTGGGGCGCGGTGCGGAGCGTGATCCCCTGGGGGCCCGCGTCGAGCGCGGTCACGTGGGCGCTCGAGCCGTCGGGGAGCAGCACGACGAGCCGGTCGCTGCCGTTCGCGCGGACGCGCGCGTACTGGAGCTGGGTGGTCAGGTCGTGGATGCCGAGGGGCCGGGCGCCGGGCGCGTGGTCCGGTGCGGGCGCGTCCTGCTGCCCGACGTCGTCGCGCGCCGCCGCGGTCGGGTGCGGGACGGTCAGGGGTGACGTCGAGGTGGGGCCGGACTCGTAGGACCGGAGCGTGCCGACGATCGCGTCGATGAGCTCGTCGACCTCGGTGACCTCGTAGCCCTCACGCCACTTCGTGGCCGAGAACCGGACGTCCCCGGCCGCCGCCGAGGTGAGCAACACCGTGCCGGGACGGCCGCCCGCCTCGTACGCCTTGAGCGTCGCGCTGACGTCGTCGAGGTAGATGTCGACCTGCTCGACGTCGTATCCCTCACGGAACTTGGTCGCGGTGAACGTCGTGTCCAGGACCTGCTGTGCGGTCAGCATGCGGGGTGCTCCGAGGGGTGAGGTGGGACGGCGGGGGGGGGGGGGGGGGGGGGGGGCCGGGGGGCGCCCGGCCCGCGCCCCCCCCCCCCCCGCGGGGGGGGGGGGGGGGGGGCGGGGGGGGCCCGGGCGGGGCCCCCCCGCGCCCCCCCCCACCGGTGTCAGGGACGGATCAGTTGGACGACGCGGTCGACGCGGCCGAACCGTTCGACGCCGACTGGCCGCTCAGGTGACCGCCGGCGAGCCCGGCGATGAGCTGGTTGATGTCGACGCCCGTGAGCTGCTTGATGACCTGCTGGCCCTCGCCCAGCACCGACGCGACGTTCTTGGTGACCGCGCTCGCGCCGTCGGTCGAGATGACGGTCATGCCCTGGATCTTGCCGATGGGCTCGGCCGCGGCGCGGACGATCTCCGGGAGGCGCTCGATGAGCTCCTGGACCAGGGCCGCCTCGCCGTACTTCTTGAGCGCCTCGGCCTTGGCGTCCGTGGCGACGGCCTCTGCGCGCCCCTCGGCCTCGACCGCGAACGCCCGCGCCTCACCCTCGGCCTTGATACCGACGGCCAGGGCGACCTGGCGGTCACGCTCGGCCTCACCGGCGCGGCGGACGGCCTCGGCGGAGGCCTCGGCGTCCTGGATCGCGGCGGTCTTGTTGGCCTCGGCGATCGTGGTGCGCTTGTAGGCGTCGGCCTCGGTCGCGGCGTTCGACGAGTCGCGCTGGGCGTTGGCGCGCTGGACCTCGGCGTAGGCCGCGGCCTCGGCGGGCTTGCGGATCTCGATGTCGAGGCGCTCCTGCGTCACACGGGCCTGCTCGGCGAGGGCCTCGCGCTCCTCGACCGCGACCAGGCGCTCCTGCTCGGCCCGGGCGAGCTGACCTGCGGCCTCCGCCTCGGCGTTGGCCTTGTCGGTCTCGGCCTTGATGATCGCGCGCTTGAGGTCGAGGGCCTTCTGGCGCTCGGCGATCTGCTCGGCGGCGTCGATCGCGGCGAACTCCGACGCCCGCTGCGCCTCGGCCTCGGAGACCTCGGCGACCTGGCGGGCCCGAGCGGCCTCGGCACGGCCGAGGTTCGCGAGGTAGTCGGAGCCCGGCGTCGAGATGTCCGAGATGTTGAGCAGGTCGACCTGCAGGCCCTGCTCCGAGAGGTCGGTCTTGGTCGACTCGACGACGCGGTCCGAGAGGCCCTTGCGGTCGGAGATGATCTGCTCGATCGTCATGTCGCCCACGATCGAGCGCAGCGAGCCCTCGAGGGACTCCTTGATGATCTCGGTCAGCGTGCCCTGCTGGGACAGGAAGCGCTGGGCCGCACGGCGCACGCCCTCCTCGTCACCACGGACCTTGAAGTTGATCGAGGCCTTGATCGCGATCTTGATGCGGTTCTTGTCGACGCCCTCGACCGTGATGCCGATCTGGCGCTGCTCGAGGGAGATGGAGAAGCCCTGCTGGAGGATGGGCCACACGAACGTGCGGCCGCCGGTGACGACGCGCTGGCCGGTGCCCGCGGCCTCCTTGCGGCCCGCGCCGCGCCCGACGATGATCAGGGCCTCGTTCGGGGGGACGCGCCGGATGCGCTTGGCGATGAAGGTGATGATCGCGAAGAACGCGATGACCAGGGCGATCGTGGCGATGATGCCGACGAGGTTGGAATCTTCGAGCATGTCGGTACGCGCCTGCGGCGCGACTCCTTTCGGTGGCGGGTCGTGCGTGCGGGTCGTGCGGTCGTGCCGGTCCTGCTGGTGGTGCTGGTGGTGCTCGTCGTGCGGCCGGGGTCGCCGGCGGGGTCATCCGTGGGAGAGGTCAGTCGTTGGGGAAGTACCGCCGGACGCGGACGCGCGTGCCGGACTGCTCGAGGACGACGACGCGGGCCCCCGAGGGGATCGGCTCGTCGGCCCAGGCGAGGCGTCGTTCGAGCTCGTGCGCGGCGTCGAGCGAGACCTCTCCGGTCGCGGGCGAGATGTCGCTCGTCGCGGTGCCCTGGACGCCGACGAGGGAGACCGGGACGGCGTCGTCGGACGCGCGGAGCTTGGCCGTCAGCACGGCCACGAGGAGGACTGCGAGGGCTGCGAGGACCGCGGAGCCCACGTACGCGAGGACGACGGGCAGGTCGTTCGAGACGACGATCGCCCCGGTCGCGCCGAACACGATCGCCCCGACGCCGAGCGAGGTCCCCGAGACGGCGCCGTCGCCGAGCTCGATGAACTCCCCGAGGATCATCGAGATCAGGACGAGCGCGAGCCCGACGATGCCGACGACGACGAACGTGATCACCGCATACCCCCCAGGGTCGGTCACGTCGCGCCGCCGAGCACGGGCCGCCCGAGCACTTGACGTGATCGTGAACTTGCCCGAACTCTAGCGTGACTCAACCCTGCCCCGGGACGAGATGGGTAGTCCGCACCATGCGGCCCGTTCGTCCCGGGTGGTCCCGCGCTCTGCGGAGCGGCCGTCGGACGCACCCCGGGACATGGCCCGATGCGCGTCCGACGGCCGGTGCGTGGGGTCAGCGGGAGAGCTGGTCCAGCAGCACGTCGAGGTTCGCCGCGGCCGTGTCCCGGTAGCCCTGGACCCATTCGCCCTGGTAGTCGCGGGGGACGACCTCGGTCACGAGCACCGCGCTGATGTACGCGCGGTACAGGAGCAGGCGCACGTCGGCGGCCCCGAGCGTGCTCGCCCCGGGACGCACCTGCCCGACGGCGCCGCGCACGCGGGGAGCGCCGTCGTCGGGCGGGATTTCACCCGGGGCGGGGGACGTGAACCACGGCTCCTCGACGGGAAGCCGGCCGCCCGCCGAACGGTAGCCCTCGGCGATCGCGGGCGGGACGGGACCGAGGCCGAGCTGGTCGGCGCCCGCGAGCTCGTACAGGGGGTCGGCCCACAGGCAGCGCTCGGTGTCGATCACGCCGCTCAGCCGCAGCGGGGACGGCTCGTCGGGGGAGCCTGCGGGGTCCACGGGGCCGGGCGACCCGGCCGCGAGGAAGAGGTTGCCCGGCCACAGGTCGGCGTGGACGAGGCGCGGGACCGTGACCTCGGCGAGCGCGTCGTGGTGGCGCGCGACCACGGCCCGCAGGGCGTCGGCGGGGAGGTCGACGTCCCAGGTGCGGGCGTCGGCGAGCAGCGCGTCGACCATGAGGCCGAACGCCTCGGGCCACGTCGGGGCGCTCATCCCGGACGCGGGGGCGGGGTAGCCGAACGCGTCTCCCGTGACGGTGTGCAGGCGGGCCATGAACGCGCCGAGGTCGTGCCGCACGCGCTCCGTCGCGGCGTCGTCGAGCGGGGGCAGCGTGTTCCACACGTCGCCGTCGAGGAACGTGACGACCAGGGCGTCGCCGTCGAGCGCGGTCCGGCTGAAGTCGCTGTGGACGACGCGCGGCATGAGGAGGTCGGGGCGGTCCGCCACGCGCCGGTAGACGTCCTCCTCGGTGCCGAGGATCCCGTGCTCGTAGCGCAGGAGGCGGGAGGTGTCGGCGCTCGTGATCTTCACGACGAGGCGCCGACCGTCCGTGAGGTCGACCCGGAACGTCGAGGCGAACAGGCCGCCGTCCAGGGGAGCGGCGTCGGCGATCTCGCCGAGCGGGGACACGATGCGGGAGAGCTGGTCGTCGGTGACCGTCATCTTGGTGAGCACGCTGGCGATCGTATCGATTCGAGGGGTTCTGCGGAAGGGGTGCGGACGGGGCGGGCGCACGAGCGCCGCCCGCCCCGGCGCTTCTCAGTGGACGGTCGCCAGGGCGTCGTCCGCGGGGGCGCTGGTCGCGGTCGGCGCCGTCGACCGCGACGTCCCGCCACGGACCGACCCGGCAAGCACCAGGCCGACACCCAGCACCGCCCAGCCGCCGAGGACGAGCCAGGGGAACGACGCGTCGGCGCCCGGGAAGTAGGACAGCGTGCGCAGGAGGGTCGCCGACGCGCCAGGCGGGAACCACTGCCCCATGGCCCCCCACGGGGACAGCAGCATCTCGACGGGCATCGCGGCAGCCGAGATCGGGTTGGCGAAGAGCAGGAAGACCACCGGCCCGACGGCCAGACCGGGCCGCCCGAGGATCGTGGTGGCGCCGACGATCGTGCCCGAGATCCCGAGGAGCGTGAGCGCGACGGCGGCGGAGTCGGCGAGGAACGCACCGTGCAGTCCCCCCATGCCGTGGAGGATCGCCGCGATCATCAGTCCGCCGCCGACCGCATAGGCCCCGAGCCCCGCGAGACGGCGCCCCGTGCCGCGCACCACGAGGGCGATCGCGACGCCGCCGACGAGCCCGCCGAGCACGAGGGGGAACGTGGCTGCGGCGAGGGTCGTGCCACGGGCGTCGTCGGGGGAGAGGGGCACCACGTCGGTCACGACGACGGTTGGTGCCGAGCCGACCGGTGCGCCGTGAGCGGCCGCTGCGGCGTCGACCTGGACCTGGAGCGCGGTCGCCCGCTCGCCGAGGAGCTGGGCGACGACCGGGCTCGCGGCCGAGGCCGTGAGGATCTCCGGAGCGGGACCCAGGACGATCGCGCCGTACGCGTCCCGCGCCTCGATGAGCGCCACGGCCTCGGAGCGGTCGGCGACGGCGGTGACGTCGAGGACGCCGGGGCTGCTCGCGTCGAGGCCGGCCTCGACCTGGGTGACCTGCTCTGCCGGGCCGGCGACGGCGATCGGGAGGTCCCGGGGGTCGGCCGTGACCGAGGGCCACAGGAAGGCCAGGACGAGGGTGCTCACGAGGGCGACGAGCCCGAGGGTGAGACCGAGGGTGCGCGGCCAGGGGGTGGTGCCAGGACGCGGGGGCAGGGCGTTCATCTCGGGCTCCTTAAAACGAATGTTCGTTCTTTATAGACTCGCGCCCGGCGCCCGCGCCTGTCAAGAGCGAACGTTCGGTTTATGGTGGGTCGGTGCCCAGAGTGACCGAGGAGTACCGAACCGCGCGCCGCGAAGAGATCGTCGAGGCCGCCCTGCGGGTCTTCCGCCGCAAGGGGTTCCAGGCTGCCTCGATGGCGGACATCATCGCCGAGTCAGGTGTGTCGGCCGGCGCGATCTACGGCTACTTCGCGAGCAAGACCGAGCTCGTCCACCAGACGGCGAGCCGGATCGTCGGCGCGCGAGTTCTCGACATCGAGAAGCTCGCCGCGAACGAACCGCTCCCGGTCCCGGCCGAGGTCGTCCGGGTCCTCATGACCGGAGTGCAGCGCGAGCTCCGCGACCCCCGGATCCTCGTCCAGCTCTGGGGAGAAGCCATGACCGACCCCGCGCTGCGAGAGCTCGCCGCCGGCGTCATCGACCGCATCCTGCGGACCTTCGAGGACTACCTCACCGTGTGGCACCGGAACACGAACGGCCACGGCGAGGCCGAGGCTGCGGCGCTCGCGGCCGAGCAGGCGCCGCTGTTCGTCAGCGCGTGCCAGGGGTGCATGCTCCAGTCGGCACTCGTCGAGGACTTCGACCGCGATGGCTACCTCGACCTGCTCGTGCGCTACCTCCCCCGCTGAGGGGCGTCGAACGCCCGACGCCGGACGCCCGACGCCGGACGCCCGACGCCGGACGCCGAGCGTGCAGTTCGGGCTGTCCCGGGAGCGTTCTGACAGCCCGAACTGCACACTCGACGAGCCGGGGCCGGGGCCGGACTCCAGGCCGGACCTACGGGCGCGGCACGTTGCGCAGGTTCGCCCGGGCCATCGACACGACCTCGCCCATGCCGCCGCCCAGGACCTCCTTGCTCATCGCGACCGCGAAGCCGCGGACCTGCCCGGCCGTGATGGTCGGGGGGAGGGACAGCGCGCGCGGGTCGGTCACGACGTCGACCAGCGCGGGCCCGGGGCGCGAGAGGGCGCCGCGCAGCGCCCCCCGCACGTCCTTGGCCCGCTCGACCCGCACGGACGGGATCCCGATCGCGTTCGCGACCGCGGCGTAGTCGATGTGCGGCGACTCGGTGCCGAACATGGGCAGCCCGTCGACGAGCATCTCGAGGCGCACCATGCCCAGGCTCGCGTTGTCGAACAGGACGATCTTCACGGGCAGCTCGTAGGCCTTGATGGTGATGAGCTCGCCCAGCAGCATCGACAGCCCGCCGTCGCCCGCCATGGCGACGACCTGGCGGTCGGGCTGCGCGGCCGCGACGCCGATCGCGTGCGGCACCGCGTTGGCCATGGACCCGTGCAGGAACGACCCGATGACACGCCGCTTGCCGTTGGGGCTGATGTACCGGGCAGCCCACACGTTGCACATGCCCGTGTCCACGGTGAACACCGCGTCGTCGGAGGCTTCCTGGTCGAGGACGTCCGCGACGTACTCGGGGTGGATGGGGGAGTGCTTCTCGACGTCCTTGGTGTACGCCCCGACCACGCCTGTCATCGACTTCTCGTGCTTGGCGACCATGCCGTCGAGGAACGAGCGGTTCTTGGCCGTGTCGACGAGCGGCAGCAGGAGCCGCACGGTCTCGCCCACGTCGCCGACCACGGCGACGTCGAGCCGGGTCCGGCGGCCCAGGTGCGTGGGGTCGGTGTCGACCTGCGCGGTCCGCACGGACTCGGGCAGGAACTGGTCGTACGGGAAGTCGGTGCCGAGCAGGACCAGGAGGTCTGCCTCCTGCATGGCGTCGTGCGCGGCACCGTAGCCGAGCAGCCCGCTCATCCCGACGTCGAACGGGTTGTCGTACTGGATCCACTCCTTGCCGCGCAGCGAGTGGCCGATCGGAGCCGCGATCTTGTCGGCGAGCGCGATCACGTCGTCGTGCGCCCCGCGGGTCCCCACGCCCGCGAAGATCGTGACCTTCTTGGCCTTGTTGATCGCGTCGGCCAGGGTCCGGAGCGCGTCGGGGTCCGGGACGATCCGGGGCTTCGCGGGGTGGACCGCGACGTCGATGACCTCGGCTGCGGCGTCGAGGTCCGCGACGTCGCCCGGGATGGTCAGGACCGCGACGCCCGGGGCGCCGTACGCGTGGTGGATCGCGGAGTTGATGACGCGCGGCGCCTGCGTGGCCGACGAGATCATCTCGGAGTACACCGAGCACTCGGTGAACAGGCGGTCGGGGTGCGTCTCCTGGAAGAAGCTCGTCCCGATCTGCGCGCTGGGGATGTGGCTCGCGATCGCGAGGACGGGCACCTTGGAGCGGTTGGCGTCGTACAGCCCGTTGATGAGGTGCAGGTTGCCGGGCCCGCACGAGCCCGCGCAGACCGCGAGCTTCCCGGTGACCTCGGCCTCGGCCGCGGCGGCGAACGCGGCGGCCTCCTCGTGGCGCACGTGCACCCACTCGATGCCCTTGCCCTTCCCCTTCTGGCTGCGCCGGACCGCGTCGACCACGGGGTTGAGGCTGTCGCCCACGATCCCGTAGATGCGTTCGACCCCCGCTTCGACGAGCTGCGCGACGAGGAGGTCGGCGACCGTCCTGTTGCGCTTGTCCTGGGGCCGGCCGAGTCCGAGAGCCATGAGGAAACCTCCGCACGAAAGGGTTGGGGACCTCTCCATCGTGCGCCGGAAGCCCGCGGGACGCAGCCGCTGGGGCCGTTCCGCTGGTCACGTCCGGGTGTCAGGTCCGCGTCACAGCGGGTGCGCGTCGAGTGTGCAGCTCGGGCTGTCCCCAGTGCCTCGGGACAGCCCGAAGTGCACACTCGACGAGCCAACGGGCGGCAGTGGCTACGCCTCGTCGGTCACGACGGGGTCGTCGGTGAGATCCGGGCGCGGCGCACCTCGGCGCAGGACCCGCAGCGAGGCGAGGACCGCGACGACCGCGAGCCCCGCCGCGATCATGACGACCTGGAACCCCGCGTGCGCGCCTGCGGCGTCGATGCGCGAGCCCGCGATCGACGCCCCGAACGACACGCCCACGCCCAGCGACGTCCCGACCCACGCGAGGCCCTCGGTGAGCTGGTTCGGCGTCACGAGGTTCTGCACCAGGGCGTTGCCGTTGATGAGGGTCGGGGCGATCGTGAAGCCCGTGACGAACATGACGACGGCCAGCATGGGCAGCGACGTGACCACGAAGAACAGGGAGACGCCCAGGGCGAGCGCGACCATGCCGATCGCGAACCGCTTCCACAGCGGCGAGACCCAGTGGCGGGCGCCGTAGGCGAGGCCCGAGATGAGCGAGCCGAGCGCGAAGACCGCGAGGATCAGGCCCGAAGCCGACTTGGACCCCTGCTCCTCGGCGAACGCGATGGTGGAGACGTCGGTCGCGCCGAAGATGAAGCCCATCGCGACGAAGACGACGGCCAGCACGACCATGCCGGGCGAGCGCATCGCGGAGCCGTGCTTGACGCCCGGGACGACGGGGATCACGGGTGGTTCGGTGCGGCGCTGCGACAGGAACCACACGCCGCCCACGACGGCCGCGACCGCGGGGACGATGATGCCCGCCGAGTCGGTGACCTCGGTCGCGAGCAGGGTCGCGAGGACCGGGCCGACGACGAACACGAGCTCGTCGAGAGCGGACTCCAGGGAGTAGGCGGTGTGGAGCTGTCGCGGGTCCTTGACGGCGTGGCTCCAGCGCGCGCGGACCATCGATCCGTAGGAGCCGATGCTCGCGCCCGCGACGACGGCGCTCACGTAGAGCCAGATCTCGGGGGCCTGGTTGACCGCGGAGAGGATCAGGCCCACGAGCCCGAGGGTGCTCACGACGAGCAGCGGGCGCATGACCTTGGCCTGGCCCACGCGGTCGACGTAGCGCGCGATCTGCGGCGAGGCGATGGCCTGCGCGATCACGTAGGCCGCGGACACGCGTCCGGCCAGGGCGTACGAGCCGTAGATGCCCTGGATCATCAGGACGATGCCGATGCCGACCATGGACATCGGGAGCCTCGCCACGACGGCGGCGGCCGAGAAGTTCAGCGCCCCCGGCTTGCTGAGGACGACACGGTAGGGGTTGCGGGAGTCGTCTGCCGCTGCGCGAGGGGGATCCTGTACCACCGTCTCATTCTCCCATCCGTTGCCCCGGTCGACGGCACACGCGCGGCGCGTGCGACCCCGGGAGCCGGCGACTCGTCGGCACGTACCGAGTGTCACCGTTCCACCGGGCGCGCGCGAACCGATGCGGCCCCGCATGATGAACTGGTGAGCGAGCAGACGCAGGAGATCGCGGTCGTGGACAACACGGCCGAGGAGCGCTTCGAGGCACGCACCCCCGAGGGGGAGGTGGCGGGTTTCGCCGCGTACGTGCGACAACCTGGCCAGGTCGTGTTCACGCACACCGAGGTCGACGACGCCTTCGCGGGCCACGGTGTCGGGTCGACGCTCGCGCGCGGGGCGCTCGACCAGGTGCGGGCCTCGGGGCAGAAGGTCGTGCCCCTGTGCCCGTTCATCCGGGCGTTCGTGCAGCTCCACGAGGAGTACCAGAACCTGGTCGCGCGCTGACGATCACCTGTCGCGGAAACGACCCCGCGGGGGGGGGGGGGGGGGGCCGCCCACGCCCCCGGGGGGGGTGCGCGGCCCCCGGGGGGGGGGGGGGGGGGGGGGCGGGGGGGGGGGAGGGGGGCG